>NZ_JBIAVN010000019.1:63879-132064 GCF_042894285.1 Streptomyces sp. NPDC001544
GCCAGTCGTGCCGGGAAGCCGCCGGTGGCGACCGGGCTCCAGCGTTCGGGGGTGATGCGGATGATGGACTTGCCCTGCTTGACCATCGCCTGCCGGTACTCGTCCCAGTCGGGGTGCTCGCCGGCGATGTTGCGGTAGTACTCGACCAGGGGCTCGACGGAGTCGGGGGTGTCGATGACCTCGGCCGTGCCGTCGATCTGGACCCAGGGGCCGTTCCAGTCGTCGCTCAGGACGATCAGGCTTACCCGGGGGTCACGCTTGGCGTTGCGGGTCTTGGCGCGTTCGGGGTAGGTGGAGACGACGATCCGGCCCGAGTCGTCGACCCCGCAGGTCAGCGGCGACCCCTGGGGGCCGCCGTCGGCCCGGCGGGTCAGCAGGATCGCGTGGTGGCGGGGGCGTACGAAGTCCAGCAACTCGTCGAGGGAGACGGCGGTGTTGGTCGCGATGTTCGGTGCCATACGGCCAGCCTAGGCCGCCCGCCACCGGATTGGCCGGTGCTACGCCGTCAGCGCCTCCGTCAGGTCGTCGTACACCGGGACGTCGCGGCGTACGCCGGTCAGTTCCAGGACGCGGCCGGGGAGTTCCTCGGGGTGGGCCACCACGCGTACCTGGGTGTCCGGGGGCAGGAGGCGGCGTACCTCGTGGATCAGGCGGGCGCCCTGGGAGTCGAGGAAGCCGGTGTCCGTGAGGTCCAGGACGAGTACGCGCAGGCGGCCGGCGCGTGCCTCGCTGAGGGACAGCACATGGGCGAGCAGGGCGTCGGCGTTGCAGAGGTCGATTTCCGGGGGCAGCGTGAGCAGGGTGCGACCGGGCAGGCCACTCGGGTCGCGGGGAGTCGGGAGGAAGGTCACGGCACTCACCTGACGGCAGACGGACGTCCGGATTCCTGACGGAATGGAACGCGGCCGCTTCCTGACCCTCGGCCCATTCCACCACGCGTCGTGCGGTCACGGAAGCGCGTGCTGCCGGGTCGTCGGGCGAAGGTCACCTTGCGGCAACGGAGCAGCTAGAGTGCTGTACGTCCTGTGCTCGCAGTCGGGAATGTGCTGCGGAGCTCTCCTGCGCATGGCCGTGAGGCCTTGCATGCCGAAGAGGTTCGTGGTGGCTGCGTCTGACTTTTCCGATGTGCCCGGTTTGCCGGTTGACTTCGAGCTGGCCGAGGCACTCACGGTGGCGGCTCGGCAACTGCACGAGACCACCACCTCGCACGGCACCCTGCGCACCGCGGTCAATCTGGCGGTTCACCTGCTGCCCGGCGCCGAGCACGCCGGCATCTCGGAGATCGAGCGCGGCGACCTGCGTCGCACGATCGCCTGGACCGACGAGGTGGTACGCACCGCCCAGTCACCGGACGGCGCCGAAGGCGCACCGCACTGGGAGCAGTTGTGGAACACCCCGGTGGCGCGGATAGAGGACAGCGGGACCGACGGCGGCGGTGGCCTGCTGTCGGACCTGGGGCTGCGCTCGGTCCTCTCCCTGCGGCTGCGCGCCGACCGCCGCCGGCTCACCGTGCTGACCGCCTACTCCCGCAAGCCGCGCGCCTTCGACGAGGCCACCACCCGGGTGGGCCGGCTGTTCACCGCCCATGTCAGCCTGGCCCTGCAGTCGGTGACCGTCCGCGAGCAGCTCACCGAGGCCATGCGCACCCGGGACCTGATCGGCCAGGCCACCGGCATCCTCATGGAACGCCTGGACATCGACGCGGCGGAGGCCTTCGACAGCCTGGTCCGCACCTCCCAGCGGGAGAACGTCAAGCTGCGTGACCTGGCCCGCCGCATCGTGGGCAACAAGGAAGGGGCCTGAGGCCCACGGGCCCGTCAAGAGGGAGGCGTGAAGGGGCCCACACCCTGCTTCAGCGGCCGGTGACGGGATATCCGATACGTCATGAGATCTGAGACCCCTGACACGCTGGACCGGGCGATGGCGCGCAGCGGTGGTCTCGACACGCTGCTGCGCGATCTGGCCGACCGTGCCGTGCACGAGGTGCCCGGCGTGGTGGCGTGCAGCATCACCGTGCGCCGTGCCGACCGGCTGCTCACCCTGGCGGGCAGCGGCGGCATGCCCGGCGGGCTGGACCAGCGGCAGTACGAGAACGGCGCGGGCCCGTGCGTCGACGCGGCCGGCACCGGGCAGGAGCAGTACGCGCCGGACCTGGCCCGGGAGACGCGCTGGCCGGCGTACCGGACGTACGCGCTCTCCGTCGGTGTCCGCAGTGTGCTGGCGATGCCGCTGGACGTCGAGGGGGAGACGGGCGCGGCCCTCAATCTCTACGCCGCCGAGCCGGGCGCCCTGGAGTCCGGCCACGAGCAGGCCCGGCGCTTCGCGGAGCGGGCCGCGGACACCGTGAACGTGGCCCTGCACATCGAGCGGAAGCAGCAGTCCGCCGCCGACGTGCGCGTCGCCCTGCTCTCCCGCAGCGTCATCGACCAGGCGATCGGCATCCTGATGGCCCGTGAGCGGGTCGACGCCCAGCGGGCCCTGGAGCGGCTGCGCCGTGCGTCCCAGGACCGCAACGTCAAGCTCCGCGACCTGTGCGCCGACCTGGTGACCCGGGTCGGCGGCACCCCGCCGCCCTCGCCGGAGCGGTCCTCGGCCGAGCGGTAGCGACTCAGCCGAGCGGCAGCGACTCGCCCTGTACGGCCTGGACGTCCAGCTCCACCTTCAGCGTCGTGCCGATGGCCGCGATGCCCGCCTGCAGGACCTGGTTGTAGTTCATCGCGAAGTCCTCGCGGTGCAGCTGAGCCGTCGCCCGGAAGGCCGCTCGGGTGCCGCCCCACGGGTCGGCGCCGGTGCCGAGGTAGGCCAGGTCGAGGTCGACGGGACGGACGATCCCGTGCATCGCGAGTTCGCCGTGCACGGTCCAGCGGTCGGAGCCGGTGGCCGTCAGACCCGTCGAGTGGTACGTGATCTCGGGGTGCCGCTCGACGTCCAGGAAGTCGGCGGAGCGCAGATGGGTGTCACGTGTGTCGTTGCCGGTGTCGACGGAGGCGGCACTGATGACCGCCTGGACACGGGACTTGGTGACGTCGTCGGGCGCGATCTCGATCGTGCCGGAGAAGTCCCTGAACCGGCCGCGCACACTGGAGATGCCCAGGTGCTGGGCGACGGCGGCCACCGAGGAGTGCGCGGGGTCGATGGTCCACGGTCCGGGCGGGGGCAGTTCGGTGCCGCCCTGCCGGGCCAGCGTCACCGTCCCGACCTCGGCCCGCCCGCTGGCGGTGACGAGGGCGCTCGCGGCGGCGGGCGCGTACCCGACGGCCGTGACGATCACCGTGTACGCTCCCGGCGCCAGCTCGGTGGTGTCCCGCACCGCGCCCTCGGCGTCCGCCTCGGCGCGCAGCACCTGCGTGCCCGTCATGTCGGTCACCGTGACGACCGCGTGCGACACGGCCCAACCGTCGCGGGTACGGATCCTCGCGGTCAGTCCCATCCCGTCAACTCCCTGAAAAGCTCTGAATAGCGCTATGAATCGCGCCCATGGAAGCCGGCCCGGGGCAGCGCGGGCTGCCCCGGGCCGGCCGTGGACTACTCGCCGGGGTGGGCGAGTTCGATGTCGTGGCCGTCGACTCCGCTGCCGGACAGCGTCAGGGCCGTGGCGGCCGGCGGGTAGCCCGTCGCGATGACGGTGTACTCGCCGCTGTCCAGGTCGGCGAAGGCGTACGCCCCGTCCTCCCCGGTGGTGGCCGTGCCGACCACGTTGCCCGCCGCGTCCACCAGGGTCACGCGGGCGTCGGCCAGCGGACCGTGCGGGGCGCGTACGACACCCTGGAGCTGGGCGCCGGCGTCCAGGTCGACCTCCAGCCGGGTGACGCCGGTGGCGCCGATCTCGACGGGCAGGGCGCGCGGCCGGAACCCGGCGGCGTTGACCGCGACGGTCACGACGCCCGGCACCAGTTCGGTGAAGGAGAAGTCGCCCTGCTCACCGGTGTTGCCGGTGGCCAGCAGATCGCCGCGCACATCGGTGACGATCACCATGGCGTCCTTGACCGGCAGCGCGCTCCCGGCCGCCCGGACCACACCGCTCAGCCCGCTGGTGCCGCTGAGCAGGATGTCGTACGACACCGGCTCCTCGCCCACCACCACGGTGGACGCCTGCGGCTGGTAGCCGTCGGCGGAGGCGATCAGGACGTAGGAGCCCGCGCCCGGGGCGCTCAGCGTGTAGGAGCCGTCGGCCTGCGCGACCGAGCGGCCGAGCTGGCGGCCGGAGAGCGAGATCAGGGTGACGGCGGCCTGCGGGACCGGGGCGCTCTCGGCGCCGCGGACGAAGCCGTGCAGCGGGGTGCCGCCGGACGCGGACTGCCCGGGCGCGGCGACCGTGGCGACGGCGGCGAGGCGCTGCGTGCCCTCGGGACCGGCCTCGGTGGTGGAGCCGGCGTCGGCCCAGCGGGGCACCCGCTGCTCCGCGGCGGGCTCGAAGACCTCGGCGGCGGGGGCCTGGGCCTCCGCGACGGCCGGGGCGGCGGCGGGGTCGACCGGTGCGGCCTCGCCCTCGGCGGCCTGCGCCAGCGCGCCCTTCGTCTTCAACGGGACCTCCTTGATGAACAGGGTGATCAGGAAGGCGATGGCCGCGAGGCCGCCGGCGATGAAGAAGACGTCGGCGATGCCGTGGCCGTACGCGCTCTCCAGGAGCGTGCGGATGGGCGCCGGCAGTTTGTCCATGTCGGGGATGCTGTCGGTGGAGCCCGATCCGGCGGCCAGGGCGGCCTGGTACTTGGGGCTCAGGGCGGAGACGCCGTCCTGGACGTAGTGCGTGATCCGGTGCGACATCACCGCGCCGAGGGCGGAGACGCCGACCGCACCGCCGAGGGAGCGGAAGAAGGTGACCGTGGAGCTGGCGGAGCCGAGGTCGGACGGAGCCACCTGGTTCTGCGTGGCGAGCACCAGGTTCTGCATCATCATGCCGATGCCGAGACCCAGCAGCGCCATGAAGATGGCCATCTTCCAGTAGTCGGTGTCGTAGCGGATGCCGCCCAGCAGGCACAGGCCGGCCGTCACCAGGACGCCACCGCTGACCAGCCAGGCCTTCCAGCGGCCGGTGCGGGTGATGAACTGACCCGAGACGGTCGAGGAGACGAACAGACCGCCGATCATCGGGATGGTCATGACGCCGGACATCGTCGGGGACTTGTCGCGGGCGAGCTGGAAGTACTGGCTGAAGAACACCGTGCCGGTGAACATCGCGACACCGACGAACAGCGAGGCGAGCGACGCCAGCGTGATGGTGCTGTTCTTGAACAGGCGCAGCGGGATGATCGGCTCGCTCGCCTTGGACTCGACGAGCACGAACAGCGCGCCGAGGACGATCGAGCCGCCGACCATCGCGTACGTCTGCCAGGACAGCCAGTCGTACTTGTCACCGGCGAAGGTGACCCAGACCAGCAGCAGGGAGACGGCGGCGGAGATGAAGAACGCCCCGCCCCAGTCGACCTTGACGTCCCGCTTCACCACGGGCAGGTGCAGGGTCTTCTGCAGCACGATCAGCGCGATGACGGCGAAGGGCACGCCGACGTAGAAGCACCAGCGCCAGCCCAGCCACGAGGTGTCGGTGATGACACCGCCGAGCAGCGGGCCGCCGACGGTGGCGATGGCGAAGGTGGCGCCGAGGTAGCCGGAGTAACGGCCGCGCTCACGCGGGGAGATCATCGCCGCCATGACGATCTGGGCCAGGGCGGACAGACCGCCGACGCCGATGCCCTGCACGACACGGCAGGCGATCAGCATGCCCGGGTTCTGCGACAGGCCGGCGGCGGCCGAGCCCAGCACATAGATGACCAGGGCTATCTGGACGAGCGCCTTCTTGCTGTACAGGTCGGCGAGCTTGCCCCACAGGGGAGTGGCCGCGGTCATCGACAGCAGGGCGGCGGTGACGACCCAGGTGTAGGCGGACTGGCCGCCGCCGAGGTCGCTGATGATGTGCGGCAGGGCGTTGGTGACGATCGTGGACGACAGGATCGCCACGAACATGCCGAGCAGCAGCCCGGAGATCGCCTCCATGATCTGCCGGTGCGTCATCGGGGCGTCGGCGCCTGCGCCTCCCCCGTGCTTGGCGTGAGCCCGCACACCGGCTGGTGTGGTCGTTGCCATGGGCTTCCTTTTCCTACGTCTTATGCGGGTGTACGGGTGGTGGTCTCGAGTACGGGTGTGGCGGCCGTCGGTCTGTGGGGGGTCCGGCAGTCGCCGAAGCTCGCCCTGAGCCGGGTCATGAGCCTGATCAGCTGGCCCACCTCCTCGTCGGTCCAGTCGCTCAGCCGCTCGGCCAGCAGCTCGCTGCTGCGCCGGGACAGCTCGCAGACCTTGTCCTCGCCCGCCGGGGTGAGACGCAGGATGCGCGAGCGCTTGTCCGCCGGGTCGGGTGCCCGTTCGATCCAGCCCCGCTCGGCGACGTGCGTCACGTGCCGGCTGGTGACCGACATGTCCACGGCCAGCAACTCGGCGAGCTTGCTCATGCGCATGTCCCCATGCCGGCCGAGCAGCGTCAGCACGCCGGCGGAACCGGCCGGGCAGTCGGGCGGCAGGATCCGTCCCAGGTCCCGTTTCACGGCGCCGAAGGCGCTGAGCTGACGCGCCAGCTCTTCGAACTGCGTCTGCTGCGCCATCACACCTCCCGTATTCGTTGCTTGTGGCAACCATAAAGGTGATTGGTTGCTGCAGGCAAATATGATCGGGGTCGACGGCATAAAAACTTGGCAAAGGCAAGTACTGCGTCAGTAAACGAGCAGGTGGCCACGGCTCCTGGGTGCATGCCGCCCACACTCAGCCCCAGCCGGCTCCCACCCGGCCCCCCACTTGGGCCGTCCCCCGCGATTCGCTAGTGTCTCGGGCCATGGCTAACACCCAGGGCCCCCAGGGCAACTACGACCCCGCAGGCAGCACCCAGATGTTCCGCGCGTTCGTCGACGAGGCCCCCCAGGGGCGGCAGCAGGCGGCCACCTCGTCCGGCCCCCGCGTCGGTCTGATCGTCGGCGTCGTCGCGGCGATCGTCGTCGTGGCGGTGGTGGCCTGGCTCGCGCTCATGTAACCGCCCGCGGCTCCTTCCACTCCACGTCCACGTCGCGCGTCTCGACGTGCATGCCGAGGGGCACCCTCCAGGCGGCGACGCACACCGTCCAGGTGTGCTCCTTGTGTGCCCCGGCACCGATCGGCGCCGGCAGGTCCTCGGCCGACCCGACGGTCGCCCAGTCGGTGCCGAGCGCGTCGACGATGTGCGTCCCGAAGTGCACCGTGCCCGAACGGACGGCCGTTCCGCCCGAGTTGTGGAAGTCCACGGTCACGTCCTCGCACCAGCGTCTGTCCGTGGGCGCACGGGCGGGTTCGCCCCAGGTGAGAGCGGCCGGGCCGGGAGCGGGTGTGGAGGAGGGCGGCTCCGGCGCCGAGGAGGACGGCCCCGACGTGGGGGCGGACGGCTTCGGGGTCGTACGTCCACCGGACTCGGGGACTCCGCCGGCACCGGGTGAAGTGGGGCCGGGCCCCTGTCCGGAGCCGGACGGCTCACTGCGGCCACCCGGCGCGGCGCCGCTCGTCGAGGGAGCGCCGCTGTTCCGGCCCGTGGTCCTGCTGCCGTCTCTCGCGGTGCCGTCGAGCGGCACCAGCGTCACCGCGTCCGTGGGGCCCGCCCCCGTGGCCGACGTGCCCGGCGTGCCGCCCACCGGGCCGACCGCGGCGTAACCTTCGCCACCGCCGCTTCCGCACGCGGACAGGGCCGCGCCGAGGAGGACGACGGCCGCCGACGCTGCCGTGACGACGGCGCACCGGCGGCCATGAGTCGGGCCTGTCGGTTCTTTCGGTCCTGTCGATCCCGCAGGACCTGTCGCTCCCGTCGCGCGAAGCATCACGCCATACTGGCTGACACTCCGTCAGACGGGAAGGGCTGCGGTCAGTCCGAGATCAGACCGTCCCTGAGCTGTGCCAGGGTCCGGGTCAGCAGCCGGGAGACGTGCATCTGAGAGATGCCGACCTCCTCGCCGATCTGGGACTGGGTCATGTTGGCGAAGAAGCGCAGCATGATGATCCGCCGCTCCCGGGGCGGGAGCTTGGCCAGCAGCGGCTTCAGGGACTCCCGGTACTCCACGCCCTCCAGGGCGCTGTCCTCGTAGCCGAGCCGGTCGGCCAGGGAGCCCTCGCCGCCGTCGTCCTCGGGGGCGGGGGAGTCCAGCGAGGACGCCGTGTAGGCGTTCCCGACCGCCAGGCCGTCCACGACGTCTTCCTCGGACACGCCCAGCACGGCGGCGAGTTCGGTCACCGTCGGGGAGCGGTCCAGCTTCTGGGAGAGCTCGTCGCTGGCCTTGGTGAGGGCCAGCCGCAGCTCCTGCAGGCGGCGCGGGACGCGGACCGACCAGGAGGTGTCGCGGAAGAACCGCTTGATCTCGCCCACGACCGTGGGCATCGCGAACGTCGGGAACTCCACGCCGCGCTCGCAGTCGAAGCGGTCGATCGCCTTGATCAGGCCGATGGTGCCGACCTGGACGATGTCCTCCATCGGTTCGTTGCGGCTGCGGAAGCGGGCCGCCGCGTACCGGACGAGGGGGAGGTTGAGTTCGATCAGCGTGTCCCGGACGTAGGCGCGCTCGGGGCTGTTCTCGTCGAGCGCGGCGAGCCGCAGGAACAGGGAGCGGGACAGCGTGCGGGTGTCGATGTCCGCCGAGACCGGCAGGGCCGGGGTGTCGGCGGCCGGGATGGCCGGGGCCTGCGCGGAGTCGAGGGGCGTGACGTCGTCGATCACGTCGAGCACATCGAGCTCCTTGGGTGCTGCCTCGCTCATGGTGGGCGTGAGCACCTTCGAGCTGCCCTGTTCTGCGGACATGCCACCCCCTTTGGGTCGCGGGACGATCGCGGCTGCGCTCTGACGAAGGAACGCAGCCCTCACCTGAATACCGGAGCCGAAGCCGCGGCAAACGCGCTTCCCGCAGAATGTCACATGTCGGCAACACGCTGTAGTGACATGTCGACACACAGGAAGCGAATCGGCCCTGGAAAAAAGGGGTCTGACGGTTTTTCGGGGCACAACTGCCGGGAAGTTCCCCGGTGAGTGATTCGCTCGCGCCGGTTATGACTCGATCCTGCTTGCGAGTCTTATCCGTGATACCCCGCGTGATGCCGTGCGCACTCCGGTGCGCCCCCTGCGCCCCCCGTGCCTCGGCTTATGCCTCGATCCGGTTGGCGGAACGCAGTCGCTGGAAGCTGCGTGCGAGGAGGCGGGACACGTGCATCTGGGAGACGCCGAGTTCCGCGCTGATCTGTGACTGGGTGAGATTGCTGTAGTAGCGCAGAAGCAGAATTCGCTGTTCTCTCTCGGGGAGCTGGACCAGGAGGTGGCGTACGAGGTCGCGGTGTTCCACCCCGTCCAGGGCCGGGTCCTCGTAGCCGATGCGGTCGAGCAGTCCCGGCAGTCCGTCGCCCTCCTGCGCGGCCTCCAGCGAGGTCGCGTGGTACGAGCGGCCGGCCTCGATGCAGGAGAGCACCTCCTCCTCGCTGATGCGCAGCCGCTCGGCGATCTCGGCGGTGGTCGGGGTGCGCCCCAGGGCCGTGGTCAGGTCCTCGGTGGCGCTGTTGACCTGCACCCACAGCTCGTGCAGCCGGCGCGGTACGTGGACGGTGCGGACGTTGTCCCGGAAGTACCGCTTGATCTCACCGACCACCGTCGGCATCGCGAAGGTCGGGAACTGCACGCCCCGGTCGGGGTCGAAGCGGTCGATGGCGTTGATCAGGCCGATGGTGCCGACCTGGACGACGTCCTCCATGGGCTCGTTGCGGGAGCGGAAACGGGCGGCCGCGTACCGCACGAGGGGCAGGTTCGCCTCGATCAGCGCCCCGCGGACCCGGGTGTGCTCCGGGCTTCCCGGCGTCAGCTCCTTGAGCTGGGCGAAGAGCACCTGGGTGAGCGCGCGGGTGTCGGCGCCGCGGCGCTTCTCCGGAGCGGGTGCCTCCTCCTGGGGCGGCGCAGTACTGGCCGACACGGTCAACGCCACCTCTTCATCGGTCCTCCGTCAAAAGGCGGTCATAGCATCACAAGACATGTGCACTGTGTGCAAGCACCGCATAACCCCGTGTTGAGGACAAGTTGGGGCAAAAACCACCCGCAAGAAGCAGTGCGCCAGAAGCAGCGCAGCCCCCCGCCGTACCGGCGGAGGGCTGAAGAGGCAGGGGCCCGTGGGTTCAGAACTCGTAGTCGGCGATCACCCATGTGGCGAACTCCCGCCACAGTCCGACGCCCGCCTGGTGGTCCGGGTGTTCCACGTAACGGCGCAGCGCCTCGGCGTCGTCGAAGGCGGAGTTGATGGCGAAGTCGTAGGCGATGGGCCGGTCGCTGGTGTTCCAGCCCAGCTCCCAGTGGCGGATCTCGGGGATCCTGCCGTCCAGGGCGCGGAAGGCCGCCTCGCCCGCGACGACCCGGGGATCGTCGCGCCCGACGCCCTCGTGGAGCTTGAACAGGACCAGGTGGCGGATCATGGGCTCCAGCTCTTCCCGCTAGTTCTTCGCTCCGTCGGCGACCCAGGTCATGAAGTCGCCGATGGCCTTTGCGGCATCCGATATGCCCTGGAAGCCTATCTGCACGTAGTCGGCGGCCTTTGCCGGGTCTGTGATGATCACGTACAGAGCGAAGACCACGAGCACGTACACGGTGATCTTCTTGGCGTTCACCGCCACCGCGGCCTCCCCTGTCGCTGACTGTGCCGTGCGCTGCTGACTGTGCCGTGCGCTGCTGACCGCGCTGAGCGCTGTTGATAATCGCACAAAGGGCCCCGTCCAACGGACGGGGCCCTTTCCAAGCGGTAGCGGAGGGATTTGAACCCTCGGTGACTTGCGCCACACTCGCTTTCGAGGCGAGCTCCTTCGGCCGCTCGGACACGCTACCGAGGGAGACCTTACAGCAAGGTGGGCCGTGGTCCGAAATCCTTTCCGGGGCCCCTGAATGGCCTGGCTTCAGCGCTCCCGGAAAAAGTCGGTGAGGAGCCGGGCGCAGTCCTCGGCCAGCACGCCCTCGACGACCTCGGGGCGGTGGTTGAGCCGCCGGTCGCGGACCAGGTCCCAGAGCGAACCGGCCGCGCCCGCCTTCTCGTCACGGGCGCCGTAGACCACCCGGTCCACTCGGGCCTGCACGAGCGCGCCCGCGCACATGGTGCAGGGCTCCAGCGTGACCACGAGCGTGCATCCGGCCAGCCGCCACTCCCCGAGTTTCGCCGCGGCCCGCCGCAGCGCCAGCACCTCGGCGTGGGCCGTCGGGTCGCCGGTGGCCTCGCGTTCGTTGTGCCCGGTCGCGAGCACCGTCGTACCGTCCCTGGACAGCACGACGGCGCCGACGGGAACGTCCCCGCCCCGGACGGCCGTTCGGGCTTCGTCCAGGGCGAGCCGCATGGCGGCCCGCCAGCGGTCGCGTACCGGGTCCGGTGTCCTGTCCCGGGATGCCTCGTCCGGGTCCGGGGCGGTCAGCGGACGGTCTCCAGCACCTCCGAGGCGCCCAGGGCCTCGGCGATGGTGCCCAGCGCGTCGTCCGCGTCCAGGGCGCGCAGCTCCTTCTCGCCGATGCCCAGGTCGTCGAGGATCTCGCTGTCGCCCACCGGGCTGTGCGGCACCGAGTCGGCGGAGGAGCCGTCCTCGTCGTCATCGTCGTCGGACTCGCCCTCCTCGGTGCCGTCGAGGTCCAGCGCGTCCAGGTCGGGGCCGTCGGAGCCGGGCTCCCGGCCGAGCAGCTCGTCGGTGAGCAGCAGCTCGCCGTACGCGCTGCGGGCGGCGGCGGCGGCGTCCGAGACGTAGATGCGAGGGTCGTCCTCGCCGTCCACGCGGACGACGCCGAACCAGGCGTCCTCCTGCTCGATCAGAACGAGCACCGTGTCCTCGTCGGGAGAGGCTTCCCGGGCCAGGTCGGCCAGATCCGACAGGGTCTCCACATCGTCGAGCTCTGTGTCGCTCGCTTCCCACCCGTCTTCGGTGCGCGCGAGCAGTGCGGCGAAGTACACCGTGACTCTCCCACTGGTCATAGGCGTGCCGGTTGGGGGTCCCCCCGGCGGAGGTTCTGGGCGGAGAGAGCTCTGGCTCCGAGCCCCACCCACTCGGAATCGTGGCAGAAACAAGGCGTTCAGGGGACGTCTTCCGCTCCCTGTGTCCGGCAGTTTTGATCGCATGGACGCATACGGGTATCCGCGCGTCCATGACGGAGTCACCAGCGCACTCGTTGCCGCCACCTGCGGATCGTACGCGGCTTTTCCCGCCGCCCACGCACAGCGTTACCGGGAACACCCCAGGAAAGGCGGATCTTCCTACCAGCGGAACGTGCGCATGCGCATGGCGTGGCGGAGTCTGGCCACCTTCGCCCGGCGGGGCTGGACCCGGTCGCGCAGCTCCCGGGCCTCGGCGAGCTCGCGCAGGAACCGCGCGCGGCGGCGCCGGCGCTCGGCGTCCGTCTCCGGCTGCGCCGTGTGCGTGTCGTTCACGGAGGCGTCCTCGGGCATGTCGGATTGGTTCTCTGGCAGGTCAGACACAGTCACACCACCCCAGTCCGTCTCTCCACTTTCCCCCGGAGGGGTGGTTTGATGCCAGAGCGAGCGGTGGTGTGACGCGGTTACTGTTATGGGCATGCGTCTCCACGTCGTCGACCACCCCCTGGTCGCCCACAAGCTCACCACCCTGCGCGACCGCCGCACCGACTCCCCGACCTTCCGCCGGCTGGCCGACGAACTGGTCACCCTGCTCGCCTACGAGGCCACGCGGGACGTGCGCACCGAAGCGGTCGACATCGAGACCCCGGTCGCCACGACCACCGGCGTCAAACTCGCCCGTCCGCGCCCGCTCGTCGTCCCCATCCTGCGGGCCGGTCTCGGCATGCTGGACGGCATGATGCGGCTGCTGCCGACCGCCGAGGTGGGCTTCCTGGGAATGATCCGCAACGAGGAGACGCTCCAGGCGTCCACGTACGCCACCCGCATGCCGGAGGACCTCTCCGGCCGTCAGGTGTACGTCCTGGACCCGATGCTGGCCACCGGCGGCACGCTGGTCGCGGCGATCCAGGAGCTGATCAGGCGCGGCGCCGACGACGTGACGGCCGTGGTGCTGCTGGCCGCGCCGGAGGGCGTCGAGGTGATGGAGCGCGAGCTGGCGGGCACCCCGGTGACCGTCGTCACGGCGGCCGTCGACGAGCGCCTCAACGAGCACGGCTACATCGTGCCGGGCCTGGGGGACGCGGGCGACCGGCTGTACGGGGCGGCCGAGTAGGCCGTCAGCAGTCCTTCTTCTTCACGGTGGACGCCGGCGCGGGCGCGGACAGCTCGGCGACGGCCTTGTCGGCGTCCGCCCGCTTGCTGAGGTTCTTGAACCCGTCGCCGATGATCAGGTCGACGGCGTCGCCCTTGCGGGTGGCGTCGGTGTGCTGCTCGGTGCCGGTGAGCTGCGCGGCGACGACGGGCAGCGAGGTGTTCAGGGCCGACGCGGGGCCCAGGAGCACGCCGGGGCCCTTCACCTTCTTGTCGTACTGCTTGGCCGCGTTGCCCACGTCACCGATGCGGAACCCGCGCTTCTTCAGCTCGTCCGCGGTGGCCTTGGCCAGGCCGGTGCGGGCCGTGGCGTTGTAGACGTTGACGGTGATCTTCCCGGGCGCGGGCAGCGGCTTCGTGTGCGCGGCGGGGCTCGCCTTGGTCGTGCAGTCTTTCTTGGCGCCGACCGTCTCGGACTTCCCGCCGCCGGTGAACACGTCGATGAGCTGCAGCGTGCCCCAGCCGGCGACCCCCAGTGCGGCGACGCCGGCCACGGCCATGAAGGCGAGCCTGCCGCGCCTGCGGGGAGGGCGCATCCGCGGGTACTTGCCCCCCGTGATCCGGTACTGGCCGCCCATGCCGGGGGGAGTCAGCATGCTCATGAGCGCAGCGTAGTGCGCCCGGGCGACGATTCCTACTAGATGATCATTCGACGCCGGTCAGCAGAACCCGAAAGGGGCAATTCGCGGTGCGCCGGCCGATTCAGTCGAGCTCGAGCACGCGGGCGTGCAGGACCTGACGCTGCTGGAGGGCGGCGCGGACCGCGCGGTGCAGGCCGTCCTCCAGGTACAGGTCGCCCTGCCACTTCACGACGTGCGCGAAGAGGTCGCCGTAGAAGGTCGAGTCCTCGGCGAGAAGGGTTTCCAGGTCGAGCTGGCCCTTGGTCGTCACGAGCTGATCGAGGCGGACCGGGCGCGGCGCGACGTCCGCCCACTGCCGGGTGCTTTCCCGGCCGTGGTCGGGGTACGGCCGGCCGTTTCCGATGCGCTTGAAGATCACACGGAAAGCCTACCGGTCCCGACGTTCCGGGCGCAGCCCAGGCGACACAGCGCGGCGTTGGAAAAGACACCGTATACGGGTCATACCCGTCGTGGGCGGGTCGCGAATCGTTGTGCACAGGCTGTGGACCGAGGCTGTGTTGCTCGTGTGGGCACGGGGTTCGGCGTCCGGCGTGTGCTCCGGGATCCGTGGCCGGTGGTCGGCGAGGTCTTGCTCGGGGCTTCCGGGGCCTCCTGGAACGGTGGCCGGGGCCCGGGCGGGCAGGGACCGGGGGGGGGGGTCCGCCTACTTGCCGGAGGCCTTCGCCGCCTTCATTTCCTGTTTGTGGGCGCGCACCTTGGCCAGTGAGTCAGGGCCGGTGATGTCGGCGACGGAGCGGAAGGACTGCGGCTCGCCGTAGGGGCCGGCGGCCTCGCGCCAGCCCTCGGGCCGCACGCCGAGCTGTTTGCCCAGCAGGGCGAGGAAGATCTGGGCCTTCTGCTTGCCGAACCCGGGCAGGTCCTGGAGCCGGCGGAGCAGTTCCCGTCCGTCGTCGACGCCCTTCCAGACGAGCTCGGCGTCTCCGTCGTAGTGCTCGACGAGGTACTGGCACAGCTGCTGGATCCTCCCCCACTCTCGGCTTCGCTCGAGCGGGGGGACCCCCATGGCCATCGACCCCGGGTAGCGGTGCACGGCCGGTTTCTCCGACAGCAGCGCGGCGAAGGCCTCCGGGTCCCGGGCGGCGATGTCGTGCGCGTCGAGGTCGTCGGCGCCCATCCGCCGGGCGATGGTCGACGGCCCCTTGAACGCCCACTCCATCGGGACCTGCTGGTCCAGCAGCATGCCGGTCAGCGCCGCGAGCGGGGACCGCCCGAGGAGCTCGTCGGCCTCGGGGTCCTGGGCGAGGTGCAGGGTGACGTCCATGACCCCGATCATCCCCCGGTCCGGGCACCCGCGCCCCTCCGCCCGTCGCGTACGATCACGCCAGGACAGGGAGTTAGGGAAGGCTAACCTAAAGGTCGATCGAGGGGTGGCGGCACAAGGTGGACACCGGAACCTACCGAGACGCCTGGGGCATCCCGCACCTGCGCGCCGGCAGCGCACACGAACTCGCCCGTGCCCAGGGCCGCGTGACCGCCCGCGACCGGGCCTGGCAGCTCGAGGTCGAGCGGCACCGGGCGCAGGGCACGTCGGCCTCCTTCCTCGGCGCGCCGGCCCTCTCCTGGGACGTCCTCGCCAGACGGGCCCGCCTCGCCGACACGGCCGTACGCTGCTTCGCGGCCCTGGACGGACGCGACCCGGAGACGGCGGACTGGCTGAGGGCGTACGCGGACGGCGTCAACGAGGGCCTGGCCCGGACCGACGCCCCGGAGTTCGCCCCTACCGCCCTCACCCCCGGCCGCTGGGAGCCCTGGACCCCGCTCGCCGTCTGGCTGTCCACCCACATCCTCTTCGCGGGCTTCCCGGCCAAGCTCTGGCGCGAGCGGGCCGTACGGCACCTGGGCGCGGACGCCGTCGGCCTGTTCGCCACCGACGGCCCCGGCACCTCGGGCAGCAACGGCTGGATGCTCGCCGGCGAGCGGACCACGACCGGCCACGCCCTCATCGCCGGCGACCCGCACCGCTTCATCGAGGATCCGGGCGTCTACCAGCAGATCCACCTCTCCTGCCCGGAGTTCGACGTCGTCGGCCTGGCCGTGCCCGGCGTCCCCGGCATCGCCCACTTCGGCCACACCGGCACGGTCGCCTGGGCGATCACCAACGCGATGGCCGACTACCAGGACCTGTACCGGGAACGGCTGAGGCGCACCGGCGCCGGGGTGGAGGCGCTCGGCCCCGACGGCGTCTGGCACCGCGCCCACCGGCACACCGAGAGCGTGGAGGTCGCGGGGGAGGAGCCGGTCGAGGTGGAGGTGATCGAGACGGAGCGCGGTCCGGTGATCGCCGGGGGACCGGAGGGCCTCGACGGACCCGAACCCGGACCCGACGCCCCCGGGACGCCCACCGCCCTCGCCCTGCGCCACCCGCCCCGGGTGACCGAGGACCTCGGCTTCAGCGCCCTGCTGCCCCTGCTGCGCGCCCGCCGGGTCGCCGACGTGGACCGTGCGCTGGACGCCTGGTCGGAGCCCGTGAACGTCGTGCTGGCCGCCGACACCGAGGGCGGTCTCCTGCACCGGGTCGCGGGCCGGGTGCCGGTACGGGCGGAGGCCAACCGGATCCGGCCGGTGCCCGCCTGGGAGCCGGGGCACGAGTGGCGCGGCCTGCACGAGACGCCCTGCGCCGGACTCACCGACGGCGTCGCGGTGATGGCAAACCAGCGCGGCCCCGCGGCCCCGCTCGGCGTGGAGTTCGCCCCGCCGCACCGCGCCGACCGCATCACCGCCCTGCTGCGGGAGAAGGACCGCTGGTCGCCCGGCGACATGCCCGCCCTCCACATGGACACCCACCTGGCCTCCGCGGGCCCGCTGCTGGACCGTCTGGCCGCCCTGGACGGGCTGTCCCCGGCCGCCGCCGAGCTGCGCGACCGCCTCCTGTCCTGGGACCGCCACATGGACGCGAGCAGCACCGACGCGGCCGCCTACGCGGCGGTGCGCGGCGCGGTCGTACGCCGGATCGCCGCCCACCCCGCGTTCGCCGCCCTCGCCGAACCGCCCGCCTGCCCCGAGGTCCTCCTCCCCTGGCTCGCCCTGCTCCCGCGCGTCGGCTTCGCCCTGGAACACCTGCTGACCGCCGAGAACCTGTACGGCGTCGACCGCCCCGCCGCCGTCCGCGCGGCCGTCGAGGAGGTCGCCGCGGACGGGCCGGCCGGCACCTGGGGCGACAGCCACCGCCTCGCCCCCTGGCGGGCGCTGCCAAAGACGCCGGACGACGAACCGGGGCTGTCCGGGGACCACGACTGCGTGCTGTGCACCTCCGCCGTGCCCGGCCTCACCGACCGGAGCGCCCGCGGCCCCGCCGCCCGGTACGTGTGGGACCTGGCCCGGCGGGAGGGCAGCCGGTGGGTCGTCCCGTTCGGCGCGTCGGGCGTGCCCGGCTCGCCCCACCACCGCGACCAGCTCCCGCTGTGGCTCGCCGGGGACCTCGTCCCCGTCGTCACCGACTTCGACCGGCTCGTGAAGGAGACCGATGTCTGACCCGTACGCGACCCGCGCGGCCGTCCACGAGCAGGTGATCGACGGCTTCGGCACCGTCCGCGTCCTGCCCCTCGACCCGCACGCCGACGCCGGGGTGGTCCACGACTGGGTGAGCGAGGAGCGGGCCGTCTTCTGGGGCATGACCGGCCTGACCCGGGACCAGGTCGCGGAGATCTACACCCACATGGACTCGCTCGACACGCACCACGCCTTCCTGCTCCTCAAGGACGGCGCACCGGCCGGGCTGCTGCAGACGTACGAGCCGGAGGCCGACCGGGTCGGCGAGACCTACGCCGTCCGCCCCGGCGACATCGGCATCCACCTGCTGCTCGCCCCCGCGGGACCCGGCGGCGCGTGCACCGGCTGGTCCTCCCACCTGCTGACCGCCGTCACCTCGTACGCCCTGCGGGGCACCGGCCGGCACCGGATCGTGGTCGACCCCGACGTGCGCAACGAGAAGGCGGTCGCCCGCTTCCTCCGGCAGGGCTTCGAGGCGGGCGGGACGGTCGTGCTGCCGGAGGTCGACCTCCCCGACGTGCACCTGCCCGAGAAGCGTGCGCAACTGGCCTTTCTGACCCGGGAGGTAGCCTGCCGGGATGACGGTGACGCACGACGGGCCGGACCGGCCTGACGGCCCGGTCACGGCGGAGTTCCTGGTCGCCCACTACGGCCTGGAGCCGATCCCGCGCGAGGGCGGGCTGTTCCGGCAGACCTGGGCCGGTCCCGGGAGAGCCGACGGCCGCCCCGAGGGCACGGCGATCGTCGCCCTGCTCACCGCGGACGACTACTCGGCCCTGCACCGCCTGCCCACCGACGAGATCTGGCACTTCTACCTCGGTGACCCTCTCCACCTGCTGCTCCTCGCCCCCGACGGGACGTCCGCCCGCCCGGTGCTGGGCCCGGACGTCCTCGCCGGACAGCAACCGCAGCTCACCGTGCCCGCGGGCACCTGGATGGGCGCGCGGGTGGCGGCGGGCGGCGCCTGGACCTTCTTCGGCTGCACGATGGCACCCGGATTCACCTTCGAGGGCTACGAACACGGCGCCGCGGCGGACCTGACGGCGCGTTACCCGGCCGAGGCCGCCCGGATCACGGAACTCTGCCGTCCATGAACCGTCCATGAACCCTGCCGGGTGGTGAGCACGGCCGCCCTCCGCCGCGTACATACCGGGAAGTACGCGAGTCCGAAGACGGAGCGGTGACGTGGGCGAAGTACGACGGCCAGACGCACGCAGCGGTGGCACGCAGGACGGAAGGCGGCGACTTCGGGGGCTGGTGCTGCTGGGCAGCATGCTGGTTCTGCTCCTCTTCGGCGGAGCCGGCCCCGCCTCGGCGCACGCCGCGGTCCGCAGCACCGACCCCGCCGACGGATCCGTCCTCAAATCCGCGCCCAGACAGGTCACCCTGACCTTCACCGAGTCCGTCGGACTGCTCGACGACTCCTTCCGGGTGTACGACCCCTCCAACCACCGGGTCTCCACGGGTGAGGCCCGGCACGCCCCGGGCCGCTCCGACACCGCCCGGATCACCCTGCCCGCGCGGCTCGGCACCGGTACCTTCACCGTCGCCTGGCGGGTGGTCTCGGCCGACAGCCACCCGGTCTCCGGCGCCTTCACCTTCTCCATCGGCAAGCCCTCCGCGACGACCGCGCCACTGGACACGGGACAGACCGAGGACCCCGCCACGGGCAGCCTGTGGAACATCGGACGCTACGTGGCGTACATGGCGGCGGCGCTGCTGATCGGCACACTGACGTTCGCCGCGGTCTGCCGCCCGCCCGACCTCGAGCCGCTGCGGAAGGCGGTCGCGGGCGGCTGGTGGGCGCTGGTCGCGGCCACCGTCGTGCTCTTCGTGCTGCGCGCCCCGTACGAGGAGGGCGCCGCACCGGCGTCCGCCTTCGACGGGTCCGCGCTGACCCGCACGGCGACCGGCCGCCCGGGCCTGCTCCTGCTGACCCGCCTCGCCCTGCTGCTCGTCACGGGCGCCTTCCTGCTGCTCCTGCGCCGCAGGAGCAGCGCGCCCGGCCGGCCGGTCCTCGCGGCCGGCGCCGTGCTCGCCGTCGGGCTCGCCCTGACCTGGGCGGCCGCCGAACACGCCTCGGCGGGCATCCAGGTACCGGTGGCCATCACCTCGTCGGTCCTGCACCTGCTGGCGATGGCGGTGTGGCTCGGCGGACTGACCGCGCTGCTCACCACCCTGCGCGGGGCGGCCGGGTCCGGGTCCGTCACCGTGCCGCCCGCCACGGTGACCCGCTTCTCCCGCCTCGCCTTCGCCTCCGTGACCGTCCTGGCCGTCACCGGGGTCTACCAGTCCTGGCGGGGTCTCGGGTCCTTGCGGGCGCTCGGCGACACCACGTACGGCCGCCTCCTGGTCGTCAAACTCGCCGCGGTGATGGTGCTGTTGCTGATGGCGAACTTCTCCCGTCAGTGGACGGCACGGCTGGCGGTGGTCGAGGTGAGCGAGAGCGTGCGGGAACGGGTGCCGGAGACGGTCGGAGGACCGTCTCCGGCACCCGAGGAGGAGACACGGGAGTCCGGGCCGGAGTCCATCGAGGAGTCCGCCGAGGAGCCCGGCCAGGCGTCCCACCGGAAGTCCCCCCGGATGGCCTCGCCGTCGCTCGGTGTCCACCGGGCCCTGCGGCGCTCGGTCCTGGCCGAAGTGGCCGTCGCCGTCGTCGTGCTGGGGGTCACCACGGTCCTCACGGGCACGCTGCCCGCCCGGGCGGAGGCCGAGGCGGCGGCGGACGGTGCGGCGTCGGAGAGCGGCCTGCCGACCGCGTCCGTCACGTTGATCCCCTTCGATCTCGGCAAGCCCGGCGCCCGCGGCAGCGTCCAGGTCACCCTGGACTCCGGACGGGTGGGACGGCGCTCCGTCGAGGCCGTGGTCTACGGCCCCGACGGCGGCCTCTCCACCGTCCCCGAACTGCGCCTCTCCTTCACCCTCCCGGCCCAGAAGATCGGCCCGATCGACGCCAAGGTCACCAACCGGGGCGGCTACTGGGGCACCGACTCCCTCAACCTCCCCATCCCGGGCACCTGGACGATGAAGGCGACGGTGCGGGTGTCGGAGGTGGACCAGGTGAGCGCGTCGAGGACCGTACGGATCACGCGGTAGCCGGCCCGCGGCCAGGGACGCCGTCCGGCTCACATACCCGGGTCACCGAACTGTTCGAGGAGGACGTCGGCCGGTGTGTGGGCCAGGACGGGGGACGCGCCGTCCTGGACGGTCTGCTCCGCCCAGATGACCTTGCCGCGGGTGGTGTACCGCGTCCCCCACCGCTGCGCCAGCCGGGCCACGAGGAACAGCCCGCGCCCGCCCTCGTCCGTGGTCGCCGCCCGCCGCAGGCGCGGCGAGGTGCTGCTGCCGTCCGACACCTCGCAGATCAGGGACTGCCCGCACAGCAGCCGCACCCCGATGGGCGCGGAGCCGTACCGGATCGCGTTCGTGACGAGCTCGCTGAGGATCAGCTCCGCGGTGAACGCGATCTCCTCCAGCCCCCACTCCCGCAGCCGCCGTCGGCAGCGCGCCCGCACCGAGGGCACCACCGCCGGGTCCGGCGGCACCTCCCACTCGGCCACACGCGAGGGCGGGATCAGCCGGGTACGGGCCGCCAGCAGCGCGATGTCGTCGCCGCGGTGCGCCGGCTTCAGCGCGTCGATCACCGCCTGGCAGGTCTCCTCCGGAGCGCGCCCTCCGGCCCCGCCCAGCGCTGCGCGCAGCCCTTCCAGCCCGACGTCGATGTCGCGGGTACGGTCCTCCACCAGCCCGTTGGTGTACAAGACCAGCTGGGAACCCTCCGACAGCCGCAGCTCGGCGGTCTCGAAGGGGCCTCCGCACAGGCCGAGTGGTGCGGAGGCCGGCACCCCGGGGCAGTCGACCGTGCCGTCCGGGCGCACCACCACCGGGTCGGGGTGACCCGCCCGGGCCACCGTGCACGTCCCCGTCACCGGGTCGTAGATCGCGTACAGGCAGGTCGCCCCGGACACCCCCTCGCCCTCGTGGCCGTCCGCTCCGTCGCCCTCCTCGTTGTCCATGCGTACGACCAGCTCGTCCAGGTTCCAGAGCACCTCGTCCACCGGCAGGTCCAGCGCGGCGAAGTTGTGCACCGCCGTACGCAGCCGGCCCATCGTCGCCGCCGCGCGCAGCCCGCGCCCGACGACGTCGCCCATCACCAGAGCCACCCGCGCACCCGGCAGCGGGATGACGTCGAACCAGTCCCCGCCCACCCCCGCCTCGGCCGGCAGGTACCGCCAGGCCACGTCCAGCGCCTCCTGCTCCGGCTGCCCCCGGGGCAGCAGGCTGCGCTGCAGCGTCACCGCCATCGCGTGTTCCCGGGCGAACCTGCGGGCGTTGTCGATGGCCACCGCCGCCCGGGTGGCCAGCTCCTCCGCGAAGGACAGATCGTCCGGCTCGAACGCCGGGGAGTCCTTCGTCCGGTAGAAGTTCGCCACGCCCAACGGCACGCCCCTCGCCCGCAGCGGCACGGTCAGCAGCGAACGCAAGCCCCCCTCCAGCGACTTCCGGGCGCGCTCCGGATCCTGCTCCTGCCAGCCGCGTGCCTCACGCAGGTCCGCCTCCAGCACGCCCCGGCCCTTCTGCAGCGTCCGCATCTGCGGGGTCGCGGTCGAGAAGTGGATCACCTCGCCCAGCGGATACACCGGCACCATCCGCTGATCGCCGGCGATCGCCGCCCGCCGCAGATGCCGCCAGCCCTCCGCCGTCGGTTCCCACCCGCGCAGCACCGCGTCCAGCAGGTCCACCGTGACCAGGTCGGCGAACCGAGGCACCGCCACCTCGGCCAGTTCCCGGGCCGTACGCTCCACGTCCAGCGTCGTCCCGATCTCCGTCCCCGCCTCGTACAGCAGCCTCAGCCGTTCCCGCGCGGCCTCCGCCCGCCCGGAGACCGCCGCCAGCTCGGTGGTGTCCCGCAGGGTCAGCACGCTGCCGCCGCGGCCGTTCCGCGGGAACGTGGACCGCTTGTTCACCGCCAGCAGCCGGTCGCCCACGAGACACACCTGGTCGGTGACCTCCTCCGGCGACTCCAGCAGCCGCGTGAGCCGCTCCGGCAGTCCCAGCTCGCTCACATGACGCCCCAGTGCGTCCGCCGCCAACCCGAGCAGCCGCGCCGCCTCGTCGTTGGCCAGCACCAGACACCCCTCGGCGTCGCCGATCAGCACGCCTTCCCGCACCGCGTGCAACACCGCGTCATGGTGCTCGTACATCCCGGCGAGCTCCGCGGGCGTCAGCCCGCGTGTCTGCCGCAGCAGCCGCCGGGAGGCGAGCGTCGTCCCCATGCCCGCCAGCAGCAGCGCGACCGCGCCGGTGCCGAACGCGATCGGCACCTGGGGTATCCACAGCCGGGCCACGTTCCTGACCGTGATCCCGGCGGAGACCGCGCCCACGACCGTGCCCCGCGGATCGGTCACCGGTACCACCGCCTGCACGGCCGTCCCCTTGCCGGCCGGCAGCGGCGGTCCCCCGGCCTGCTCCACGACGGTACGGCCGCGCAGCGCGGAGCCGATGTCACCGACGAACTTCTTCCCGATCTCCGCCGGGTAGGGGTACGTGTACCGGATCCCCCGGGTGTCGGTGACGACCACGAAGTCCACGCCCGCCCGCTTCCGCGCCTGCTCGGCCCGGGGCTGCAGCACCGCGGAGGGATCCGGGCCGCGCAGCGCCTGCGCCGTCCCGGGCGCGTTCGCGAACGACTCGGCCGCGACGACCGACTCCCGCCGCCCCTGCTGCACCGCGTCCCGCGCCGCCTGTAGCACCACGGCCGCCACCGCGGCCAGCACCAGCAGCACCACGATCACGACCTGCAGCAGGAACATCTGCCCGGCCGTACTGCGCGGGTTCAGCAGGGAGACACGGCGCCCACCCGGGCGTCCGGCGCCCACCCCTGCCGTCGGGCTCCGGGAATGCCCGGAAAACACCCTCATGCATCCTTCATAACACCGGGGAGCGAGCCTCACCGGGCGGGTCGGTCGGCCCGGCGGACGGCTCCACGGGCAGCGGCTGTTCGGCCCAGATGGTCTTGCCGGTCGCGGTCTGGCGGCTGCCCCAGCGTTCGGAGATCTGGGCGACGAGCAGCAGCCCGCGCCCGCCCTCGTCGAAGACGCGGGCCCGGCGCAGGTGCGGCGCGGTACTGCTGCCGTCGGAGACCTCGCAGATCAGCGTCGCGTCGCGGATGAGACGCAGCATGATCGGGGGTTCGCCGTACCGGACCGCGTTCGTCACCAGCTCGCTCACGATCAGTTCGGTCGCGAACGCCGTGTCCGTCAGCCCCCAGGCGGCCAGCTGCGTCCCCGCCACCTTGCGGGCCCCGGCCACGGCCGCCGGGTCCTGCGGCAACTGCCAGGTGCGGACCTTCGCGCTGTCGAGCGCGGACGTCCGGGCCAGCATCAGCACGATGTCGTCGGCGGAACGGTCGGCCAGTACGGCGCGCAGCACCTGGTCGCAGGTCTCCTCCAGCGGACCGCCCGGACCGCCGAGCGCCTGCTGGAGCAGGGCGAGCCCGACCTCGATGTCACGGTCGGCGGCCTCGACCAGGCCGTCCGTGTAGAGGGCGAGCAGGCTGCCCTCCTCCAGTTGCAGCTCGACGGATTCGAAGGGCAGGCCACCGAGGCCGAGCGGCGGCCCGGCGGGGAGGTCCAGGAACCGTACGCCGCCGCCGGGGGTGACCAGGGCGGGCGGGGGATGCCCGGCGCGGGCCATGGTGCAGCGCCGGGACACCGGGTCGTACACGGCGTACACGCAGGTGGCGCCGACCTCGCCGGAGGCGTCCTCGGTCCGTCCGCGTACCTCCGGGCCCTCCTCCCGGTCGAGCCGGATGACGAGGTCGTCGAGCTGGGTGAGCAGTTCGTCGGGGGCGAGGTCGACGTCCGCGAGGGTCCGTACGGCCGTCCGCAGCCGGCCCATCGTGGCCGACGCGTGGATGCCGTGGCCCACCACGTCGCCCACCACCAGGGCGACCCGGGCACCGGACAGCGGGATCACGTCGAACCAGTCCCCGCCGACGTCCGCGCCGGATCCGGCCGGCAGGTAGCGGTAGGCCACCTCCATCGCCGCCAGACCCGGCGGCCGCTCGGGCAGGAGGCTGCGCTGGAGCGCCAGCGCGGTGCGGCGTTCACGGGTGTAGCGGCGGGCGTTGTCCACGCTCACGGCGGCTCTCGCGACGATCTCCTCCGCGAGCAGCAGGTCGTCCGCGGTGAAGGACTCAGCCGTGCGGTGCCGCAGGAAGTGCACCAGACCGAGGGTCACCCCGCGGGCGCGCAGCGGTACCAGCATCACCGAGTGGATCATGTGTCTGGCCACGGTCTCCGCCCGGGCCCGGGAGGACCGGATCCACTCCCGCATCTCCGGATCCGCCATGCGTTGCCGTGTGCCGCGGCCCCCGGCCAGTGTCTGCGCCGGCGGCGTCCCCACCGGGTAGAGGAACGTTCCGCCCGTGGGCACCACCGATTCCGGGCAGCCGTCCAGGACCGACTTCTGCGCCGTGCGGCGAACGGTGACCGGCTCGTCCGGCAGCACCGGTTCCGGCTCGTCGCCCAGTGCGACGGACTCCAGCAGGTCCACGGTGACGAAGTCCGCGAAGCCGGCGACGGCCACGTCGGCCAGTTCCTCGGCGGTCCGGGTCACGTCCAGGGTGCTGCCGATGCGCAGGCTCGCGTCGTTGAGGACCGCGAGACGGCGGCGAGCCCAGTACTGCTCCGTGGTGTCGAAGACCGCCGCGGACAGCCCCCGGACGGCGCCGGTCCCGTCCTTCAGCGGCGACAGGAACATCGACCAGGCACGCTCCCGGGTGTCACCGGGGGACTGGCCGCGCCCCTCGTGGAACACCGTCTTCCCGGTGCGCAGGACCTCTCGCTGGAGGCGGTCGTACTCGTCGAACGGCGCTCTGGGCTCGATCTCCCACAGGGTCAGGCCCCGCATGTCCGCCTCGGACCTGCCCATCAGCCGGGTCATGACGTCGTTGGCGGCCACCAGCCGGGCCTGGCGGTCGTAGACCGCCACCGGCACGGGGAGCTGCGCCAGCGTCAGGTCCCACAGCTCCGCGCCCTCCGGCTCCGGCTGGACGGCGAGGTCCGCCGGGACGGCACCGGTCACCAGCCAGAGCCGTCCGGGGCCCGCGTCGGCCAGCGGCGTCCCCCGCAGCCGCACCACGACACGGTCTCCGTCCCGGCGCCGCAGTGCCACCTCACCGGCCCACCGCTGCCCGTCCGCCACCCGCCGCCGCGCCGACCCGGGCAGCTCACCGGCGAGCAGCTCCCCGGCGGGCCGGCCCACGATCTCGGCTGCCCCGTATCCGAGCAGCCGCTCAGCCGCGTCGCTCCACGCCAGCACCAGCCCGCCGGCGTCGACGACGACCGCCGAGTCCTCGGCTGCGCGTACCTCCACGGTGCCTCCGGATGTGACGCCCCTGCCGCTGTGCGGACACCCGGGTACCCAGTCCGACGCCGTGCTCCACGGCCGGCCGACGGGCATCGGGTTCTTACGAGACCCTGACAGGGGAGCCGAAATCCCCCGTCACCCGAGTCTCGTGGGCGACCATGGAGGGCATCGCCGCGGTATGAAAAGCGGCTGCCGCGGAACAGCGCCCCGGGGGCTCCTCCGGGGCGCGACGCGTTGTCCCGGAAGTCAGCGGCCTGGTGCGCCGTGCCGGGCAGAGCGGTCCTACAGCTTGGTCATCTTGGCGTACGGGCTCAGGATCCGCATCTGCGCCGATCCGAAGTCCACGAGCGCCGCGATTCCCTCCTCGACGCCGACAACCCGGCCGAGGCCGTACACGTCATGGGTGACCTGGTCGCCCACCGCGAAGTGCTTGGGGACCGGGACGACCGGGGCCTTGAAGGGGCTGGTGGGCAGATGACGCTTGGGTGCAGCGGGCTTTGTCATGGTTCAGTATGGGCCCATGTGGCGTCCCGTTGGCTGTGGCCGTCGGCACAGATCCACTGCGTTGACGTCCAGGGCGGTCGCGTTCGTCCACCACGACCGGTCCTGCACCGCCTAGGTGTATTGATCACGAGCGTTGTTGACAGTCGCCGGGCTTGATCATGGCGAAGACCTCCGGTGTGGTGGAGCTGTCCAGGACTGCACCCCCACCGCAGGCGGTGGGGCCCTTCGACATCGTGCCCGGTGAGGCACTGGCAACCACCGCCCGGCTATTTGCCGCTCTCCGGGCCGTACCACTGGAGAGCCTGGCCGGTCACTGCCGCGATGCAGGCGAAGTCGTGGTCGCGGTGCAGGAGGGTGAGCCCTTGCAGTTCGGCCGTCGCGGCGACGACGAGATCCACCGCACCCGCACTGCGATGCTTTCCCTGTTTGGTGAGTGCTTCCTGGACCTGCCAGGCGCGGTCGTATGCGCGGTCGTCGACGGGAACCCAACCGAAGATCAGGCGCATGTCCTCGATGCCGCGCGCCCTGTCGGCGGCCGACCGGGCGCTGTGGAAGAACTCAAGCTCGGTGATCGGGCAGGTGGCGATGAGCCCGGCGGCTGCCGCCTGGTCCCAGCCGTACTGCTCCGCGTCCTCGCGCATGAACCGAGCGAGCGCGCTGGTGTCGATCAGGAATTGGGCCGCGTTCACCGGCGGTAGTTCCCCTTGCTCTCGAACAGCTCCAGATCGAACGCGCCGTCCTCGGCCGCGGCCCGCAGCCGGGCGAGAGCCAGGGCACGACGTCGACTCTCCAGCACCTCGCGAAGAGCGGTGTTGACCGTCTCCTTCTTGGTGCTCGTCCCGAGGGCTTTGGCCACGTCCGCGACCAGCTCGTCGTCCAGGTCGATAACAGTCCGGCTCATTTAGTGACCTCCCTGATATCAAATGTGGGGTCAAGTATATCTCGCGAGGTGCCCGCAAGATGCGCACACTGGGCGCCCGGGCACCCGGCCTTGACCGTCGAGTCCTACGCGGGCATCACGCCATGGATGCGGGAGAGAGTGAAGACGCGTTCCGCCTCGCGCAGGTGGCACCAGGCGTCGAGGTAGGGCGGGTCGAGTTCCAGGTCGCTGAGGGTCCGTACGGTCCGGTTGCCCGAAGTGGCGATGTACTCGACCGTGATGGCCGCACCCGTGTCGATGGCATGGGCGACCTGGCGGACGTCGCTGTACGACAGGTGCTTCGCGTATCCGGCGACGATCTCCTCGGTGTCCGTCGCGAACGGCACCCCACTGCCGAACGGGGCGGGTTCCGGTGCCGTCGGCGGGGCCTTGAGCAGGAGGTCGGCCAGGGCGTCCATCTCGGTGCAGGTGGGCGCGTCCGAGGCGCGGGTCGCGGTGGTCCGGGGGCCACGCCGCCCGACGTTCCCTCGCGGCGGCGGGACGGCGGCGGCCCTCTGCGGCTGGCGTTTCTCGATACGTACCGTTCCCCCGGCGGTCTCGGCGACCGGGGCGTAGCCCGCGGCACGGAGCGTGGCGAGAGTCGTCGCCGGTGGGCTGCCGCTGACCAGGACCGTGGGGGCGAGTTGCCGTAGGGCGAGCTTGGACAGTGCGCGGTGGGCGGCGAGTTCGGCCAGGAGCGCGGGTTCGTCGCCGTGGATGACACAGGCCGCGGGGGCGATGCGCACCCGTCCATGACCTCGCGCGGTGTCGGCGATGAGATAGGTCAGCGGCTGTGGCAGGGCCGTGGCGGAGCTACCGGCCAGGTCGGCTGCGATGTCGTCCGGCGTACGGCCGGCGTCCAGGGCCCGGCGGATACTGCCGGCACTGAAGCGCCATACCGACGCCGTCCCCCTGGTCTCCCGGTCGGCCATCGAATCCAGCAGCGCCGAGAGCCGCGCGGACGGGGTGCCGGTGACGACGGCGGTCAGGTCGGCGCCGATCCGGGCCGTCGTGGTCGCGGGGGGCAGCAGCCGCCGGGCCGTGATGTCGAGCTCTTCGTCGGCCTGGGCCGCCAGGTGGGCACCGAGCGGGGACAGCGCACCCCGTGCCAGCACGCCCAGCAGTTCGCCTTCGCGGATCACGGTGCTGAACGGTGCCGTGTCCTCGGGCGAGGCGTCGTCGGCGAGCGGGCGGTGCCAGGCCACGAGCGGCCCCAGCTCCGAAGCGACCTTCACGCCCTGTCCTGCGGGGAGCCCTGCCGCCGCGGAGAGCAGCCCGCGGCGGGCTTGCAGACAGCCCCCGCAGGCAGGCGCGCCGGCGAGCGCGGGAAGCGCCTTGTTGTCTTCGTCGCGCGCCCGGGCGGGGGTGAGCGGCAAGTCCCGCCATGCCCGGAGCAGTACGGCGAGTTGTTCTGCGGGCTCCTGCTCGGCCCAGGTGTCGTACGCCTCGGTGGGAGGTACGCGATCACCGTCGCGGGCCAGCAGTCCGGCGGCGTACGCGGTCTCCAGGGCGATGCGTACGACGGCTTCCTCCGCCTGTGCGGCCTTGCCGAGCCGGGCCAGTTCCCGCGCGCCGATCCCGCCCGACTTCAGCCGGACCGGTGGGGCGGTCGCGCACGCTGAAAGGACGGAGGCTGCCTGGGCCGCGAACGCGGTGGCGGCCACCGCGGCCTCCCGCTCCACCTCCGAGGAGGTGACGGGCACCAACTGTGGGACGGGCGGAAGAGGTTCGAACGGAGCGTGCCAATTGGGCCCCCGCAGAGCCAAGGCCACCTCGACCGGCATCCGGACGGGCCCGTACTGGTGACGGTCCTGGAACAGAAGCCCGCGGTCGAGTGCCCAACGGGCGCCCGGCTGGAGGTCGCGGCCAGGAGCCCCGAACACGACGAACGGTGACTGACGTGGCGTGGACCTGGCGCTCTGCTCAAGCAACTTCCGCGTGGCCACCGGTGCCCCCGCCACCAGCGCGGCGACCCGTTCCGCGTCACTGTGATGCTCCACCAGAGCCGCGAGCCGCTGCTGCTTGGTGCCGGGTGGCTTGATACCCAGGACCGCCAGCATGCCGCGCAGTTCCTCCGAGGTGGTGCCGGCCAGCAGCTCCTCCAGCGGGGCGTCAAGTCCCAGGGGCGTGCTCCACGCCTGCCGCAAGGGCGTGGACATGCGGAGTGCCTCGTTGTCGTCGTGCCACACGAGCGCCCGATCCGACAGCGCCTCCAGGGTCGCGTCCAGAGCTTGCACCGCTGCAGGGGAAGTCGAGCCGAGCAACTCTGCGAGGCTGTCGCGGGTCGCTCGTGCTCCCAAGGCTGCCAGCGCCTCGGCGGCCTGCAAGCACGGCAGCGTGAGGCTCGGCAGGACGAGCGCCACGGACCCCGGACGTTGGAGACGGTCCGACAGTTCCCCCAGCGAGCGTGGTTCCGGAGAGGCGGCCGCGTCCTTCCGCAGGGCGAGTACGCGTGCCAGGCGGGAACGGTCGAGTTCGCTCAGCCAGGTCGCAAGCGTCGATCGGGACTTCATGAGGGTGCACCTCGACAGGCAGAGAACGTCACGGGCGGGCCGAAGCCGCTTCGGTGCCAAGGTCAAGGATGGCGCAGTTCCATGATCCGCAGATGCCGTACGAAGACAGAGCCAGCCCACGGCAGGAGAAGATCCGGCTGCCCGCTCACCGAAACCAGGAAGCCCAGGAGCGGGAGCGGATCGCGGCCGGTGCCGACTGGGAGGGCAAGGGATACGTCTTCGCGTCGCCGGTCGGCGGGCCGCTGAGCCCGAACACCGACCGTGATCGACTCGATTGGGTTGGGAGCCCGGGGGAGCGGCTCGGATGCGCGCCCGCTACATGCATGTGACGGGGGTCATGCTCCGCAAGGTCGCGCAGCAGGTCGGCGACGCGCTCTGGGAGCTCCCGGAAACCAACTGAGACGGAAACTGAGACGGACAACGCCGAAGGGCCCCACCGCAAGCGGTGGGGCCCTTCGGCATCGTGCCCGGTGAGGCACTGGCGGAGGATACGAGATTCGAACTCGTGAGGGGTTGCCCCCAACACGCTTTCCAAGCGTGCGCCCTAGGCCTCTAGGCGAATCCTCCGCCGGAAACATTACATGACCGAGGGGAGTGCTCGCGAACTCGTTCGCGCAGGCCGGGATCGGGTACTCTGTGCGCAGCCCCTCACGCGGCGCTATCTGACTGAACTCCCCCAGGGCCGGAAGGCAGCAAGGGTAGGTTGGCTCTGGCGGGTGCGTGGGGGGCGTCTGCGTTGCGGTGGAGGCCGGTCGCGGGTGGCTCGGGCGGGGACCGTTGTCAGTGGGCGCCTATAACCTCGTAAGCGTGTCGTCTCTCGCTCTGTACCGCCGCTACCGCCCGGAGTCCTTTGCCGAGGTCATCGGGCAGGAGCATGTCACGGACCCGCTGCAGCAGGCGCTGCGGAACAACCGGGTCAATCACGCGTACCTGTTCAGCGGGCCGCGCGGGTGTGGCAAGACGACCAGTGCCCGGATCCTGGCCCGCTGCCTGAACTGCGAGAAGGGGCCGACGCCGACGCCCTGCGGGGAGTGCCAGTCCTGTCGGGACCTGGCGCGCAACGGGCCCGGTTCCATCGACGTCATCGAGATCGACGCCGCTTCGCACGGCGGTGTCGACGACGCGCGTGAGCTGCGGGAGAAGGCCTTCTTCGGGCCTGCCGGCAGCCGCTACAAGATCTACATCATCGACGAGGCCCACATGGTCACGTCGGCCGGGTTCAACGCGCTGCTGAAGGTCGTCGAGGAGCCCCCGGAGCACCTGAAGTTCATCTTCGCCACCACCGAGCCCGAGAAGGTCATCGGGACGATCCGGTCGCGGACCCATCACTACCCGTTCCGGCTCGTGCCGCCGGGGACGCTCCGGGACTACCTGGCGGAGGTGTGCCAGAAGGAGGCCATCACCGTCGAGGAGGGTGTGTTCCCGCTCGTCGTGCGGGCCGGCGCGGGCTCCGTGCGTGACTCCATGTCCGTCATGGACCAGCTGCTCGCCGGCGCCGGCGAGGACGGCGTGACGTACGCCATGGCCACCTCGCTGCTCGGGTACACCGACGGGTCGCTGCTCGACTCCGTCGTCGAGGCCTTCGCCACCGGAGACGGGGCCGCCGCCTTCGAGGTCGTCGACCGGGTCATCGAGGGGGGCAACGACCCGCGCCGGTTCGTCGCCGACCTGCTGGAGCGGCTGCGGGACCTGGTGATCCTCGCCGCCGTGCCGGACGCCGTCGACAAGGGGCTCATCGACGCCCCCGCCGACGTCCTGGAGCGGATGCAGGCCCAGGCCGGCACCTTCGGCGCCGCCGAGCTCAGCCGGGCCGCCGACCTCGTCAACGAGGGCCTGACCGAGATGCGCGGCGCCAACTCGCCCCGCCTCCAGCTCGAGCTGATCTGCGCGCGCGTGCTGCTGCCCGCCGCGTACGGTGACGAGCGCTCCGTCATGGCCCGGCTGGACCGGCTGGAGCGAGGGGTCAACTTCTCCGCCGCGCCTGCCGGTGCGCCTGCCGCGGGGTACGTACCCGCGCCCGACGCCCACACGGGCGGTGGCGGGATGCAGGTGCCGCCGGGCGGCGGTGCCGCGGCGGCCCGGGCGGCCGTGCGGGGGCAGGGGGGCGCCGGCTCCGGTGCGGCCGGGGCTCCCCCGGCCGAGCCCGCGGCTCCGCCCGCGCCGTCGCCTGCGCCCGCACCGTCCCCCGCGCCCGCGCCCGCACCGTCGCCCCAGCAGGCTCCCGCGGGGCCCCCGCCCGGCGAGCAGGCCCCGCCGCCCGCACCCGCGGGTACTCCGGCGCGCGGCGCCTGGCCCACCGCGGCTCCGGCGGGTGGCGGCCGGCGGCCCGGCGGCTGGCCCACGGCCGCCCCGGCAGGCGGCGGACAACCGGCGGCGGCCGGTGCACCGGCGCCCGCCCCGGCCCCGGCGGCCCCGGCACCCGCTCCGGCGGCACCCCCTCAGGCACCCGCGCCCTCGGCCCCCGCTCCCGCCGGTGGCCCCGACCCGCGCATGCTCTGGCCGAACATCCTGGAGGCCGTCAAGAACCGCCGCCGTTTCACCTGGATCCTGCTCAGCCAGAACGCCCAGGTCGCGGGCTTCGACGGCACCACCCTGCAGCTCGGCTTCGTCAACGCCGGTGCCCGCGACAACTTCGCGAGCAGCGGCAGCGAGGACGTGCTGCGGCAGGCGCTGGCCGAGCAGTTCAACGTGCAGTGGAAGATCGAGGCCCTCGTCGACCCCTCGGGCGGGTCCGGCGGCTCCGCACCCCCGCCCGTCGGCGGACCCGGGGGCTTCGGCTCCTCCGGCCCCTCCGGGTACGGCGGAGGCGGTGCCGGTGGTGGCTACGGCGGCTCCGGCGCCGCGAACCCGCAGCGCCCGGCCGCCCCGCAGCCGAGCCAGGCCGCCCCGCAGGCCCGGCCCTCGGCTCCGGCAGCCTCTCCGGCGCCCGCCTCCCGGCCGGGGCCCGCACACGAGCCGTCCCCGGTATCCCCGGAGGACGACATCCCCGCGGACGACGACCCCGACCTCGACGAGTCGGCCCTGTCCGGACACGAACTCATCGTCAGGGAGCTGGGAGCGACGGTGGTGGAGGAGTTCTCCAACGAGTGACGCCGGGAGTCCGCAGGGGCTTGTAGGAACGTACAACCTCCCCGCCCTCCGGCTCTCATGGGGAACGCCAGCTAGGCTGGCCCCCGTGAAGGTCCTCGTCATCGGCAGCGGCGCCCGCGAACACGCCCTGTGCCGCTCCCTGTCCCTCGACCCCGACGTCACCGCGCTGCACTGCGCCCCAGGCAACGCCGGCATCGCCGAGGTCGCCGAGCTGCACCGGGTCGACGCGCTCGACGGCGCCGCGGTGTCCGCGCTGGCCACCGAGCTGGGCGCCGACCTCGTGGTGATCGGCCCGGAGGCCCCGCTGGTCGCCGGTGTCGCCGACGCCGTCCGCGAGGCGGGTATCCCGGTGTTCGGCCCCTCGCGGGAGGCCGCGCAGCTCGAGGGGTCCAAGGCGTTCGCCAAGGAAGTGATGGCGGCGGCCGGTGTGCCGACCGCCCGCTCGTACGTGTGCACGACCGCCGACGAGGTCGCCGAAGCCCTCGACGCCTTCGGCGACCCTTACGTCGTCAAGGACGACGGGCTGGCCGCCGGCAAGGGTGTCGTGGTCACCTCCGACCTGGAGGCCGCCAAGGCCCACGCGGCCGGCTGCGAACAGGTGGTCATCGAGGAGTTCCTCGACGGCCCGGAGGTCTCGCTCTTCGCGATCACCGACGGCGAGACCGTCGTCCCGCTCCAGCCCGCCCAGGACTTCAAGCGGGCCCTGGACGGCGACGAGGGCCCGAACACCGGCGGCATGGGCGCGTACTCCCCGCTGCCCTGGGCCGACCCGAAGCTGGTGGACGAGGTGCTGCAGAGCGTCCTGCAGCCGACCGTCGACGAGATGCGCCGCCGTGGCACGCCGTTCTCCGGTCTTCTCTACGCCGGTCTGGCGATCACGAGCCGGGGTGTGCGGGTCATCGAGTTCAACGCCCGCTTCGGCGACCCCGAGACCCAGGTCGTCCTGGCCCGTCTGAAGACCCCGTTGGCCTCGGTCCTGCTCGCCGCCGCGAACGGCACCCTCTCCGACCTAGCTCCGCTGCGCTGGAGCGACGAGGCGGCGGTCACCGTGGTCGTCGCCTCGCACAACTACCCCGGCACCCCGCGCACCGGCGACCCGATCACCGGCCTCGACGAGGTGACGGCCCTGGACGCCCCGCACGCCTACGTCCTGCACGCCGGCACCAGGCGCGACGGTGACGCCGTCCTCAGCGCGGGCGGACGCGTGCTGTCCGTGACGGCCTCCGGCAGGGACCTGGCCGAGGCACGGGACCGGGCCTACACCGCTGTGGCCCGTATTCGCCTGGACGGCTCCCAGCACCGTTCGGACATCGCGGCGAACGCCGCGGCGGAGGCGGCAGGCGCGTAAAGCCGCCGGTCAACAGCACTGTGCGGACGACCAGGCCCCGGATGCGAATCCGGGGCCTGATCGTTGCTGTGCGTCATCCACCTCTGACCAAAGCCATTCCATCGAGTGACCGATGCCCTATCCGGCTGACGGGGGCCCGGGCCCCAACTAGGGTGCGGCGCAAGCGTTCCGGCACTTGGCCCACCGGCATTGCGATGTCACTGGGGGGTGCCACAGTGGGGGAGTGAGCAACGCCAGGACAGCGCGAGGACAGCACGGAGGGGGTGAGGTCCGGTCGTGACCGGTATCGGTATGGAGGCAGGCGCGCAGGCCGCGCGGTCCCGGGCCCTCGCCGTGCTGCGGGTGCGCGGCCGGGGGCTCGCCGTCGCCGTGCTGCCCGCGGCCGCCGCCGTGATCCTGCTGGCGGGAGACTCCAGCGGCCATCTCGTCGGCCAGGGCTGGGACGTCGCCCGCTGGGTGGTGAGCGCGCTGGCCCTGGTGGTGCTGCTCGCCGCGGCGGGGATAGCCCTGGTCGTCGTCCGGGCCCGGCCCGCGGTGAGCCCCACGGTGTCCGTCCCCGAGGAGTCCGCGCCGGACCTGTACCGCATGGTCCGCGACCTCGCCGACCGCCTCGACGTGCCCGCGCCGTCCGCGATAGCGATCACGCCGGACTGCGACAGCTGGCTGGAGGACCGCACCCATCCGGCCCACGGCCCGCCGCCGCCCGAGTCCGGCGACGAGATAGCCGGACCGGGGCGGCGCCACCATCGGCGTACGGCCGTGGCTCCCGTCCTCGTCATCGGCTCCCCGTTCCTGTGGTGGATGCGGGTCGGCGAACTGCGAGCGGTCCTCGCCCCGGTCGTGGCCGGTACGGGGCCCTCGGCGCATCCGGACATAGCGGCCGCCCGCCGTTTCGTACGGGGGCTGGACGCGGCGGTGGCGGTGGCGTCCACGCCCGGCCGCTGCCGGATGGTCCGGGGAGTGTGTGCGGGGCTCGGCTGGGTGGCCCGGTTGCTGCTGCGCGGCTGCCGGGAGCACGCGGCCCTGATGGAGCGCGCGGTCGCGGCCGCCGCCGCCGAGCGTGCACAGGCTGTGGATTACGGGCTGCGGATCGTCGCCCAGGAGCAGGTCGGGCTGGCGTACGCGGGCTGGGACCGGCTGCTGACCCGGGTGGCACTGCCCGCCTGGCGGATGGGCCGCTGGCCCTCGCGGCTGGACGCGGGTGTCGTCGCGGCGCTCACCGAGCTGTCCCGGCGGGACCGGCTGGCCGAGGGCTTCGCCTCCCGGCTGGGCGAGCGCCCCGCCTGTGACCTGCTCGAGGAGCCGGGCCTGGTGGACGAGGCCGCCTCCCTGCTCGCCGCCCGTCTCTTCCACGGCGGCCCCGCCGAGTCCGGTCCGGACTGGGCGCCGGTGGACTGGCAGGAGTACCCGGAGGAGGTGGTCGACCGCACCTGGCGCACCGAGGCGGCCCGTCTCCACCGGGTCCTGGACTCTCTGGGCGTCCGCCCCGCCGCCACCGCCTCCCCCGCCCCGACGCTGTCCCGGGTGCTGGAGCACCTGTCGTGCCCGCCGCACCCACCGCCCGCCGGCGCCGAGCCGGACGGCTGCCGGGCCGACGACCCGCGCTACGCGTCCGCGGACGACCCGGGCCACGCACCGGCGGACGGCGAGCCGCTGAACGAGCGCAGCGCCTCGCTCGCCGCGCGGCTCAGCGCCGAGGTGGCCCGCGAGGAGGCCACCGGGCCGGATCCGGCGCAGACGGCCGGTGCGGGCGCAGGCCAGGGCCCCGACACCGCCCTGTGGGACGACGGCGCGCTGCCCCTGTTCCCGCTCCAGCCCCCGCGCACCGCCCGCGACCTGCTCGCCGAGCACGTCACGGCGATGGTGTGCTGCGCCGCGGTCGACACGGCGGGCGCGAGCCCGGGGCTGGACTGGCTCGACGGTCCCTCGCTGCTCGTCCACGGCGAGAGGGCCGCCGACCTCTCCGCCCGGGTGCTCAGCCTGATCGAGGAGGGAGACCCACTGCCGTTGCGCGCCTGGCTGGTGGAGTCGGGGATACGCCCGGAGAAGCCGGTACGGCTGGTCTGACGAGCCGGCCGGACGGTCGTACCGGAATCGACTCTTCCAGTTCAGGTCAATTCGCAACGAATAGTGACCATACGCGTGTCGAATGTGCTGTGCTGGGACCGAACGCGCTCATGGCAAGGGCGTACGACATACGACAGGCACACAGGACAACTCGCAAGCCAGGCACACCAGTTCGCACGGACACGTCGCGGAACGCGTCGCACGGACCACGACGTACGGACCAGTCGCACGGACCAGTCGCACGGACCACGACGCACGGACGAGACCACGGGGGCACGAGGGAGGGGAGCGGCCATGGCTTCGGACCACATTCGCCGCTGGGAGTCGGGAGCACTCGCGCACGCCGTCACGGACCCCTTCGGACAGGGCCCGGTCCCCTGGCTGCGCGGCAGCGAGACGTACTTCGACGACACGGGACACGTCGTCCCCTGGTACGTGGACACCACCCTGCAGCACCCGCCGACGACCGGCGCCGGCCGGGGCGCCGGACGGGTCCCGGCCCCGCGGGCCTCCGGCGGCGGTCCCCGCTCCGCCGACGACGTGCACCGCCAGATCAAGGGGTTCACCTCCGCCGGCGCGGTCGCACCCGGCGAGGCCCTCGACTTCCACATCACCGTGGACCCGCCCCAGCAGTTCGGCGTGGACATCTACCGCATCGGCCACTACGGAGGCGACGGGGCCTCCAAGATCACCACGAGCCCCCGGCTGTCCGGCATCGTCCAGCCCAAGCCGCTGACCGCCGACCGCACGGTCTCCTGCCACCACTGGTGGCTCTCCTGGCGACTGCAGATCCCGTCGTACTGGAACATCGGCGCGTACGTCGCGGTGCTCACCACGGCCGACGGCTACCGCTCCCACGTGCCGTTCACCGTCCGGGACAACCACCCGGCGGACCTGCTCCTGCTCCTGCCGGACATCACCTGGCAGGCCTACAACCTGTACCCGGAGGACGGCCACACCGGCGCGAGCCTCTACCACGCCTGGGACGAGAAGGGCCGTCTGCTGGGCGAGGCCGACGCCGCGACCACGGTGTCCTTCGACCGCCCCTACGCGGGCGCGGGACTGCCCCTGCACGTCGGTCACGCCTACGACTTCATCCGCTGGGCCGAGCGCTACGGCTACGACATCGCCTACGCCGACGCACGCGACCTGCACGCCGGCCGGGTCGACCCCACCCGCTACCGGGGCCTGGTCTTCCCCGGCCACGACGAGTACTGGTCGACGCAGATGCGCCGCACGGTGGAGCTGGCCCGGGAGAACGGCACGTCGCTGGTCTTCCTCTCCGCCAACACCATGTACTGGCAGGTCGAGCTGGGCCCGTCCCCCTCCGGCGTCCCCGACCGCCTGCTGACCTGCCGCAAACGCAAGGGCCCGGGCAGGCCCGTGCTCTGGCGGGAGATCGACCGACCCGAGCAGCAGCTGGTCGGCATCCAGTACGCGGGCCGGGTCCCCGAGCCGCACCCCCTGGTCGTACGCAACGCCGACCACTGGCTGTGGGAGGCGACGGGCGCGCAGGAGGGCGAGGAGATCGAGGGCATGGTCGCCGGCGAGGCCGACCGGTACTTCCCGCGCACCCCGCTGCCCGAGCACGAGGAGCGCATCCTGCTCGCCCACTCCCCGTACACCGACGGCGAAGGCGTCCTACGGCACCAGGAGACGTCCCTGTACCGCGCCACCTCCGGCGCCCTGGTGTTCGCCTCGGGCACCTTCGCCTGGTCCCCGGCCCTCGACCGCCCCGGCCATGTCGACCCCCGTATCCAGCGGGCCACGGCCAATCTGCTGGACCGTATCTGCAAACGGGACTGACGGCTGTCCGTGAGGGCACCCGACCCGCCGTCCGTGACCCGTGTCCGGTACGGGACAATCGAGTCTGGACCAACCCACGGGGAGGAACCGTGTCCGGATTCGTAGAAAAGCCCGAGCCGATCCAGGTTCCGGGTCTGGTGCACCTGCACACCGGCAAGGTGCGCGAGCTGTACCAGAACGAGGCGGGCGACCTCGTGATGGTCGCCAGCGACCGCATGTCCGCCTACGACTGGGTGCTGCCCACCGAGATCCCGGACAAGGGACGCATCCTCACCCAGCTCTCCCTGTGGTGGTTCGACAAGCTCGCCGACCTCGTACCCAGCCATGTGCTGAGCACCGAGCTGCCCGCCGGCGCGCCCGCCGACTGGGAGGGCCGCACCCTGGTCTGCAAGGCGCTGAGCATGGTCCCGGTCGAGTGCGTGGCCCGCGGCTACCTCACCGGCTCCGGCCTGGCCGAGTACCGGGAGTCCCGTACGGTCTGCGGCCTCGCCCTCCCCGAAGGCCTGGTCGACGGCTCCGAGCTGCCCGCCCCGATCTTCACCCCGGCCACCAAGGCCGCGGTCGGCGACCACGACGAGAACGTCTCCTACGAGGAGGTCGCGCGCAAGGTCGGCGCCGACACCGCCGCCCGGCTGCGCCAGGCCACCCTCGCCGTGTACGCCCGCGGCCGTGACATCGCCCGCGACCGCGGGATCGTCCTGGCCGACACGAAGTTCGAGTTCGGCTTCGACGGCGACACGCTGGTCCTCGCCGACGAGGTCCTCACCCCGGACTCCTCCCGTTTCTGGCCGGCCGACCAGTGGCAGCCGGGCCGCGCGCAGCCGTCGTACGACAAGCAGTTCGTCCGCGACTGGCTGACCTCCGCCGAGTCCGGCTGGGACCGCAAGGGCGAGCAGCCCCCGCCGGCGCTGCCGCAGCAGGTGGTGGAGGCGACCCGGGGGAAGTACGTGGAGGCGTACGAGAGGCTGACGGGCGTCCGCTGGTCGTAGGAACGGCGAAGGCCCCCGGTGGGAACCGGGGGCCTTCGCACTGGAGCGGACGACGAGGCTCGAACTCGCGACCTCAACCTTGGCAAGGTTGCGCTCTACCAACTGAGCTACGTCCGCATTGCGCCGTGGCGCGAGAGCAACTATACCCAACCTCGCTCCCGCGCGAGACGCACCGCCGTGTGCCGGTTCTCCGCCCCGAGCTTCGTCGCGGCCGAGGAGAGGTAGTTCCGCACCGTCCCCGGGGACAGCGCGGCCCGCTCCGCGATCTCCGCGACCGGTGCCCCGTCGGCGGCCAGCTCCAGCACCTCCGCCTCCCGCGCGGTCAGCGGCGAGTCCCCAGCGGAGATCGCGTCGGCGGCCAACTCCGGGTCGACGTAGCGGTTTCCGCCGTGCACGGTACGGATGATCTCCGCGAGCCGCTGCGCGCTGACCGTCTTCGGCACGAACCCGCGCACACCCGCGGCGAGGGCCCGTTTCAGATGGCCGGGACGCCCGTGACCGGTGACGATCAGTACCCGGCAGCCGGGCAGTTCGGTGCGCAGGGCTGTGGCGACCTTCACACCGTCGGCGCCCGGCATCTGCAGGTCCAGGACCGCCACGTCGGGTGCGTGCGCCCGTGCCATGGCCAGCGCCTCCGGCCCGCTCGCCGCCTCCGCCACCACGAGGAGGTCGTCCTCCAGGGAGAGCAGCGCGGCCAGCGCACCGCGGATGAGGTGCTCGTCGTCGGCGAGCAGCAGACGTACCGGAGCACTCATGACGCGACCTCACTCATACCGGCCACACCGGCCAAGGGCACCTCCGCGACCAACCTGAACCGGTCAGCCCCGACCGGCCCCGCCTCCAACGAGCCGTCGACCGCCGCCAGCCGTTCCCGCAGCCCGGCGAGCCCCGAGCCGCCGCTCCCGCCGGGGCCGGCGACCCCGTCGTTCTCGACCGTCAGCACCACAGACCCCTCCCGTAGCCGCAGCCCCACCGTGCACCGCCCCGCGTCCCCGTGCCGCAGCACGTTGGTCGCCGCCTCCCGCACCACCCAGCCGAGCGCGGACTGCACCTCGGAGGGCAGCCCGTCGGCGTCCCCGGTGATCTCGCAGTCGATCCCTGCCGCCGTCAACACGCCCTTCGCACCATCGAGTTCGATTCCGAGATCGGCCTCGCGGTAGCCCCGTACGACGTCCCGCACCTCCCGCTGGGACTCCTGGGCGATGCGCTGGACCTCGATCATCTGCTCCACCGCCTCGGGCCGCCCGCGCCGGGCCAGCTGCACGGCCAGCTCGCTCTTCAGGGAGATGACGGACAGGTTCCGCCCGAGGACGTCGTGCAGGTCCCGCCCGAACCGCAGCCGCTCCTCGGCGACGGCGAGCCGGGCCCTGGTCTCGCGGGCCTCGTCGAGTTCGTAGACGGCGTTGAGCAGCCAGACGGAGAAGAGGCAGGTGGTGGCGAGGGATCCGGCGCCGATGAGCACCACGAACGCCGTGACCACCACTTCGGCCAGGGGCGCACCGAACGGGAACGACGCCGTGCTCGCGCCGAACGCGGCTCCGAGCACGGTCGCGAACACGCGCCGCCGCCTGCGCACACCCAGCGCCATGGTGCCCGCGCCGAAGGTCAGGATCCCCGCGAAGACCGTGCCGACGGCGGTGGCCATGCCCGGTCCCCCGGGCTGGTACCTCTTCAGTCCGAGAGCGACGTTCGCCAGCACGAAGGTGAGGGTGGCGAGCACCCACAACAGGCGTATCGGCCGGCCGCGCCGGCCGCGGGTCCAGTCCAGCGCCCGGGATGCGGTCACGCCGCCGGTCACCGCGTGGAGGGCGACCATGGCCATCAGCCAGCCCGCAATGCGCGCATTCACCTGTCCGAACACCGGCAGCCCGATCGCCGCGACCTCGATCACGGCGAAGAGGTGCAACGACCAGCGGGTGTAGGTCTCGACCTTCTCCGGCGTGCTCTTGCGCCGCCACCAGCCGGCGGGCCTGCCCGTGTCCCCTGTGCCCCGCATGTTCCGTCCCCCTGGGTCACCGCCGCGGTTCCCAGCGGAACCGCCGCCCTACAGCAAACACCGCCACGACGGTCCAGGCCAGCGCGGTCGCCAGGGCGCCCAGTGCGTCGTACGCGCTCAGCTCGCCGGTCCAGCCGGCCCGGACCAGCCGGGCCGCCGGGGACAGCGGGAGGAGTTCGCAGACGGAGACGAGGCGGTCGGGCATGACCTCCGTCGGGATCGCGAAGCCCGAGCCCATCATGGAGACGAGCACCAGCGGCAGTGCGGTCACCTGGGCGCTCTCGGCGGTCCTGGTGAAGGAGGCGGTGAGCGCCGCGAGCGCTGCGGACAGCACCAGGCCCAGCAGCAGCCCCAGGACGGTCAGATACGGCGCCTTTGGGGCCCCGGTGTCCAGGAGCACCGTGCAGGTCGCGGCCAGCAGCAGCGACTGGGCGAGGCCGAGACCGACGGCTGGCAGGGCGGTGCCGGTGAGGATCTCGGCGTCACCGAGTTCGCCGGTGCGCAGCCGTTTGAGGACGAGTTCCTCCCGGCGCGCGACGAAGGCGCTCACCAGGGGGGTGTACACGGCGAAGAGGAAGGAGAAGCCGATCGCGGCGGTGAGCATCACCGTGCCGGCGGTCAGCCCCTCGGCCTTGAGGTCGATCCGGTCGATCGCCCGCCGCACGCTGAACGGCAGCGCGAGCGGGACTAGCAGCGCCGTGACGACCGCACTGCGGTTGCGGCCCAGCAGGGTGAGCTCGGCCCGTGCGAGGGCGCGCAGCCGCCGGGCGGTCGGGGTGAGGGCCAGGGTGCTCATGCGACGACCTCCAGGTCCCGCGCGATGGACAGGAACGCCTCTTCCAGCGAGGCCGAGCGCACATCGAGTCCGTGCAGTTCGACCCCGGTCCGCTCGGCCCACAGCAGCAACGCGGTGGCCGTGCGCTGCAGCTCCCGGGTGCGCAGCCGCACGTCCCGGCCGGTCAGCTCGTGTCCGCACACCCCCAGTTGGGCGAGCGGCGGCAGGTCTCCGAGGAAGTAGCCCTCGGGGAGCCGGAAGGAGATCCGCGCAGGCCGGCCGGCGGTCACCTCGTCCGGTGTGCCGGCGGCCGCGATGCGCCCCTCGTGCAGGATCGCGAGCCGGTCGGCGAGGCCCTCGGCCTCCTCCAGGTAGTGCGTGGTCAGCAGCACGGTGGTGCCGCTCTCGCCGAGGGCCCGCACCAACTCCCAGGTGTCCCGGCGCCCTTCGACGTCGAGCCCGGTCGTCGGCTCGTCCAGGAACAGCACCTCGGGCTCGCCGAGCAGGGCCAGCGCGAGGTCCAGTCGGCGTCGCTCACCCCCGGAGAGCTGCTTCACCCGCACCCCGGCCTTCCCGGCCAGCCCCACCAGGCCCAGGGCCTCCGACTCGGGGCGGGCCCCGCTGGTGCACCCCGCCCACATCCGGGCGGTCTCGGCGACGGTCAGCTCGGAGGGGAAGCCGCCCTCCTGGAGCATCACGCCGGTGCGCGGCCGTACGGCCGCCCGTTCCCGCCAGGGGTCGTGGCCGAGGACGCGCACCCGGCCCCCGGCCGGTGCCGCGAGCCCCTCCAGCAGTTCGACCGTCGAGGTCTTGCCCGCACCGTTGGTGCCGAGCAGTGCGAAGACCTCTCCACGGGCCACGGAGAAGCTGATTCCGCGTACCGCCTCGAACCCGCCCCCGTATACCCGCCGGAGGTCGGTGACCTCGATCACGTTCTCGTGTTCGCCGCTGTTCATGCCTTCAGCGTCCCGGCGACCAGGAGGCGGCGGCAGTGCGCGGTGTCATGGTCCGGCGTGACAAATGTCAGCAGCCCGGGGGAACGAAAAAACCCCGGCCGTATGACCGGGGCTTCCCTGGAGCGGACGACGAGGCTCGAACTCGCGACCTCAACCTTGGCAAGGTTGCGCTCTACCAACTGAGCTACGTCCGCACTGCTCCCGACCGGCTCCCACCGATCGGTGCGAGCACCAGCCTACCTGATCCACAAGCTGATCAGGACCGGCGGTGCAGAGCGGGTGACAGGAATTGCACACTGCGCCTTCCCCCTGGAAGGGGGATGTTCTGCTACTGAACTACACCCGCATGTACTCCGTCGGGCTCGGGCCTTTCGGCCTCGCCCTTCGGCGTGCTCCAGACATTAGCTGAACAACAGGGGGGTTGCGCAAGTCGGTTCCCCTCGGGGGTGCCCGACACCCAACGCGGCTGCCCCCAGGGCCCGCTGACGGACCCTGAGGGCTCACCCCTCGCGGGCGGACTCACTGTGCCGCGCTGAACGCCTCGTAGACCTTCTTGGGGATACGGCCGCGCGCGGGCACGTCCATCTTGTTCGCCTGGGCCCAGGCGCGGACCGCCGCGGGGTCGGGGGCGACCTCCGTCTGGCGGTACGCCTTGCCCGACCTCGACCGCTTGCGGCCGGCCGTCACGTAGGGCTCGAGGGCCTTACGCAGTTTCTTGGCATTGACCTGGTTCAGGTCGATCTCGTACGACTTGCCGTCGAGTCCGAAGGCGATCGTTTCCGCCGCTTCCGAGCCGTCGATGTCGTCAAAGAGAGTGACCACGACCTTCTGCGCCACGAATATCGGTCCCTTCGTGCGACACCTCTCCGGTGATGACGTGCCGAGACGTCCGGAAGATGTCGACTGTCCGCCTGTTATTGGGCAAAGTATCGGCTATTGCCAATTCATTTGTACAGTGCGCGGCATTGGAAAGTGAAGCCCGGCTAAATCCGTCCGCGTGTCCGGGGGCAATACGGTTCGCCGGACGATCCGGTAACTTTCCCAGAATTTTTCACGGTGTACCCCGTTCGACACCGGACCGTGATGCCGCTCACGTAGGTTCCTACAACTCTACCCGCGTAGAAATTTTGTGCGGGTAGTCTGAAGGAACCTGCTCAGCACCACACACCGGGAGTGCCAGTGGCACGCGTCGTAGTCGACGTCATGCTCAAGCCGGAGATCCTCGACCCCCAGGGCCAGGCGGTGCAGCGCGCACTGCCGCGCCTGGGTTTCGACGGCATCTCCGACGTACGTCAGGGAAAGCGATTCGAACTGGAAGTTGACGGGCCGGTCGACGAGGCCGCGCTCGCCCGCATTCACGATCTTGCCGAATCCTTCCTCGCCAACACCGTGATCGAGGACTTCACCGTCAAGGTGGAGGAAGTCGCGGAGGCCGCGAAGTGACCGCTCGTATTGGCGTCGTCACTTTCCCGGGCAGTCTGGACGACCGGGACACCCAGCGGGCGATCCGCCTCGCCGGTGCGGAGCCGGTCGCGCTGTGGCACAAGGACAAGGCCCTCAAGCAGGTCGACGCCGTGGTGCTGTGCGGAGGTTTCTCCTACGGCGACTATCTGCGCGCCGGCGCCATCGCCCGCTTCTCGCCGGTGATGGAGCCCCTCATCGAACAGGCGAAGGCCGGCCTGCCGGTCCTCGGCATCTGCAACGGCTTCCAGATCCTCACCGAGGCCCATCTGCTGCCCGGCGCGATGCTCGGCAACGACCACCTCCACTTCATCTGCCGCGACCAGAAGCTGCGGGTGGAGAACGCGGAGACCTCCTGGACCACCGACTACCGCGCCGGCCAGGAGATCCACATCCCGCTGAAGAACATGGACGGCCGGTACGTCGCCGACGCGTACACGCTGGAGAAGCTGGAGGCGGAGGGCCGGGTCGCCTTCCGCTACCTGGACTTCAACCCGAACGGCTCGCTCAACGACATCGCCGGCATCACCAACGAGGCGGGCAACGTCGTCGGCCTCATGCCGCACCCCGAGCACGCCGTCGAGCCGCTGATCGGTACCGGCCGTACCGACGGCCTCCCCTTCTTCACGTCGATCCTCAAGAAGCTGGTGGGCGCATGAGCCGGACGCCTCTGGACACGGTCGAGCACGCGGCCGCGACCCCCGACGTCGAGCTGCCCTGGGCCGAACTCGGCCTGAAGAAGGACGAGTACGAGCGGGTGGTGGAGATCCTCGGCCGCCGCCCGACCGGCGCCGAACTCGCCATGTACTCGGTCATGTGGTCCGAGCACTGCTCGTACAAGTCCTCCAAGGTCCACCTGCGCCAGTTCGGCGAGAAGGCCCCCCGGTCCGACGCCCTCCTCGTCGGCATCGGCGAGAACGCCGGTGTCGTCGACGTCGGCCAGGGCTACGCGGTCACCTTCAAGGTCGAGTCGCACAACCACCCCTCCTACGTCGAGCCCTACCAGGGCGCGGCCACGGGCGTCGGCGGCATCGTCCGCGACATCATCGCCATGGGCGCCCGCCCGGTCGCCGTGGTCGACCCGCTGCGGTTCGGCGCCGCCGACCACCCCGACACCAAGCGGGTGCTCCCCGGAGTCGTCGCGGGCATCGGCGGCTACGGCAACTGCCTGGGCCTGCCGAACATCGGCGGCGAGGTCGTCTTCGACGCCTGCTACCAGGGCAACCCGCTGGTCAACGCCGGTGCCATCGGTGTGATGCGGCACGAGGACATCCACCTCGCGAAGGCGTCCGGCGCCGGCAACAAGGTCATCCTCTACGGGGCCCGGACCGGCGGCGACGGTATCGGCGGCGCGTCGATCCTGGCCTCCGAGACCTTCGACGACGCGAAGCCGAGCAAGCGCCCCGCCGTCCAGGTCGGCGACCCCTTCCAGGAGAAGCTCCTCATCGAGTGCACCCTGGAGGCCTTCAAGGAGAAGCTGGTCGTCGGCATCCAGGACCTCGGCGCGGCCGGCCTGTCCTGCGCCACGTCCGAGCTGGCCTCCAACGGCTCCGGCGGCATGCGCGTCACCCTGGACGACGTACCGCTGCGCGACTCCACGCTCTCGCCCGAGGAGATCCTCATGAGCGAGTCGCAGGAACGCATGTGCGCGGTGGTGGAGCCGGCGAAGGTCGACCGGTTCCTGGAGATCTGCGAGAAGTGGGACGTCATCGCCACCGTCATCGGTGAGGTGACCGACGGCGACCGCCTGGAGATCTACTGGCACGGCGGCAAGATCGTCGACGTCGACCCGCGCACGGTCGCGCACGAGGGCCCGGTCTACGAGCGCCCCTACGCCCGCCCGTCCTGGCAGGACGAGCTGCAGGCCGACGACGCGAACAAGCTGCCCCGGCCGGCGACGAGCGAGGAGCTGAAGGACCAGGTCCTGAAGCTGGTCGGCTCGCCCAACCAGGCCTCCAAGAAGTGGATCACCTCGCAGTACGACCACTTCGTGCAGGGCAACACCGTCCTCGCCCAGCCCGAGGACTCCGGCATGATCCGCGTCGACGAGGAGACCGGCCTCGGCGTCGCGATCGCCACCGACGGCAACGGCCGGTACGCCAAGCTCGACCCGTACGCGGGGGCGCAGCTCGCCCTCGCCGAGGCCTACCGCAACGTCGCCACCACCGGCGCCAAGCCGCTGGCCGTCTCCGACTGCCTGAACTTCGGCTCGCCCGAGGACCCGGCGGTCATGTGGCAGTTCGCCGAGGCGGTACGCGGTCTCGCGGACGGCTGCCAGCAGCTCGGCACCCCGGTGACCGGCGGCAACGTCTCGCTCTACAACCAGACGGGCGAGGTGGCCATCCACCCGACGCCGGTGGTCGCGGTGCTCGGCGTGATCGACGACGTCGCCCGCCGCACGCCGGTCGCCTTCCAGGAGGAGGGCCAACTGCTCTACCTCCTCGGCGACACCCGTGAGGAGTTCGGCGGCTCGGCCTGGTCGCAGGTGGTCCACGACCACCTCGGCGGTCTGCCCCCGAAGGTCGACCTGGAGCGGGAGCGCCTGCTCGCCGAGATCCTGATCTCCGCCTCGCGCGACGGCATGATCGACTCCGCGCACGACCTGTCCGACGGCGGTCTGATCCAGGCGGTCGTGGAGTCGGCGCTGCTCGGCGGCAAGGGCGCCCGTCTGATCGTCCCCGACGGTCTGGACGCCTTCACCTTCCTCCTCTCCGAGTCAGCGGGCCGTGCGATCGTCGCCGTGCCGCGCTCGGAGGAGGTCCGCTTCAACGACATGTGCGGCGCGCGGGGCCTGCCGGCCACCCGCATCGGTGTGGTCGACGGAGACTCCGTCGAGGTGCAGGGCGAGTTCGCGCTCACCCTGGAGGAGCTGCGCACCGCCCACGAGGGGACCATCCCGGCCCTGCTGGCCTGAGTCCCCGCGGGGTTCCGCGAAGTCCCGCTCTTTCGAAGCCCCCGCCCGGGTCACCGGGTGGGGGCTTCGGCATGTGTGCGCGGGTTCGAAGTACTGCTTGCACGTGATTACGTAGTTCCGTAATCTCATAGCCGTGGAACTCGAACAACGCGTCGCGGACCTCGAACGCAGGCTGGCGGCGCTGGAGGACGCGCAACGCGCCGCCCCGCAACTGGACGCGAGCGACTTCTGGGCCCTGAACGGGCTCAAGGAGCAGCTGGCCCAGCTCGGAGCGGCCGACGGAGGCGTCCTGTTCACGGGGGCCGTACGGCTGCCGACCGGGGAGCGCTACGACTGGCAGCACGGCGCGCTCACCGACGAGCTTCTGGACGACGACTGGACCCGCGTCGCCGAGCCGCTCGCCGCCCTCGGTCACCCGGTACGGCTGCGGCTGCTCCGCGAGATCCTCGGCGGCCGGCGCACCGCGGCCGAGCTCGCCGAGCTGGACGAGGTCGGCACGACCGGCCAGATCTACCACCACCTGCGCCAGCTCTCCGCCGCCGGCTGGCTGCACACGACCGCACGCGGCCGCTACGCGGTACCGGCGGGACGGGTGGTGCCGCTGCTCGTCGCACTGTCCGCGGCCCGGTCCTGACCGGGCCGACGCCGACACCGAGCGCCAACACCGACAGGGGGAACCATGACCGCACGGACCGTCCGCAAACTGATCGCCGTCGCCTACCGGCTTCTGCAGCTCGTCTTCCTCGGTCTCGTGGCCGCCCACTCGTTACTCGACCTCGGGTATCCGTGGTGGTGGAACTTCGGACCGCTCGTCCTCGCCTACGCCCTGGTCGCCGCGGGCCGTCGGTGGGGCGGTGCCCCGGACCGCCCGCGCGTGGCCCGTGAACCCGTCGAGGTCGTCCCGCCCGTGACGGGCCGCTGGTCCGCGCTGAACAGCCCGGCCGACCGCACGCCGAGCCACGGCACGCACGCCTACGGCCAGACGTTCGCCATCGACGTCGTCGCCGAGCCCGAGCCGGGTGACCGCCCGCGCTTTCGCGTGCTGTGGCCGCTCGCCCGGCGCAGCAGCGCCTTTCCCGCCTTCGGTGCCCCGCTGCTCGCAGTGGCCGACGCCACCGTCGTACGGGCCACCGACGACCAGCGCGACCACCTCAGCCGCACGTCGCTGCCCGCACTGCTGTACCTCACGTTCCTGGAGGCGTCCGTGCGCGACCTGTTCGGCGTCAGGCGGATCGTCGGCAACCACGTCGTGCTGGACCTCGGCGACGGCACCTACGCGCTGTACGCGCACGTCCGGCGCGGCTCCCTCACCGTCCGGGAGGGCGACCGGGTGCACGCCGGACAGACCCTCGCGGCGTGCGGGAACTCCGGCAACTCGACCGAGCCGCACCTGCACTTCCAGTTGATGGACGGCCCCGACCCGGACACCGCCCGCGGTGTCCCCTTCACCTGGCGCGGCATCGGCGTCCCCCGCAACAGCGAGGTGTTCGAGGCGCCCACGACCGCGTCGCAGCCCACATAGGCTGCCGTCATGCCCACGGCCAAGAAGCGCACCCGGACGTACGACCCCGTCAGGACCCGCACCGCGGTACTCGGCCAGCTCGCCCATGTACGGGAAGCCGTCCGCGGCCTCACGCCCGAGCAGCTCGCCCTCCCCACCCGGCTCGGCGGGTGGACCGTACGGGAGCTGGTCGCGCACATCGGGATGGCGCTCACGGCCATCGAGCGGTCCCTCGCCCTCCCCGAGCCGGAGAAGCAGGACACCGCCCTCGTCGCATGGCCGTTCGCGACCTCCGCCAACGCCTCGGCCATCGACGAGTTCACCCGGCGGCTCGCCGAGCGGCACCCCGACCTCGACACGTACCTCGCCGGTATCGAGCGGAACCTCGTCGAGCAGCTCGACACACACCCCGGGACCCGCCTGCTGCAGACCAGCGCGGGCGTCCTGCCCCTCGCCGACTACCTGGTCACCCGCGCCGTCGAACTCGTCGTCCACACCGACGACCTCAACGCCGCGGTGCCCGGCCTGGAAGTGCCGTACGAGCGTCAGGCCCTCGCCGCCGCCACCCGGCTCCTCGCCGACGCGCTCGCCGTGAAGGCGCCCGGCGGCTCCACCGAGGTGCGGATCCCGCCGTACGCCGTCGTGCAGTGCGTCGAAGGGCCCCGGCACACCCGCGGCACCCCGCCCAACGTCGTCGAGACCGACCCGCTGACCTGGATCCGGCTCGCCACCGGGCGGCTGGCCTGGGCGGACGCCCTGGCGCGGGCCGAGGTCAGCGCCAGTGGGGAGCGGGCCGACCTGGGGGAAGTGCTGCCGCTGATGGCGTGACGGACACCCGAATGATGTGCGACACCTCACTCACGCATGGGGGCAAAGGGAGCCGCAGCGACCCTGCCACGGCCCCCCGGTGACCGGACGGCACTGTGCAACACGGCGCTGACCTGCGGGGACGCAGAAACCGGCGAGACGATCACCAGTGCGTGATCACTTACCGCCCACTGTCCCCAATTCGGACCAGTGGTCGACCTCGCCTACACTCGGGAACGTGCCACGTGGTGACGGTCGACTCAATCACGATCTGCTTCCCGGCGAGAAGGGCCCCCAGGACGCCTGCGGCGTCTTCGGTGTCTGGGCTCCGGGCGAAGAGGTCGCAAAGCTCACTTACTTCGGGCTCTACGCCCTCCAGCACCGGGGTCAGGAATCCGCGGGAATCGCGGTCAGCAACGGCTCCCAGATCCTCGTCTTCAAGGACATGGGCCTGGTCTCCCAGGTCTTCGACGAGACCTCGCTCGGTTCGCTCCAGGGTCACATCGCGGTCGGACACGCCCGCTACTCGACCACCGGCGCCTCCGTGTGGGAGAACGCCCAGCCGACGTTCCGGGCCACCGCGCACGGTTCGATCGCGCTCGGCCACAACGGCAACCTGGTCAACACGGCGCAGCTCGCCGAGATGGTCGCCGACCTGCCGAAGGACACCAACGGGCGGTCCACACGGGTCGCGGCCACCAACGACACCGATCTGCTCACCGCGCTCCTCGCGGCCCAGGTCGACGAGGACGGCAAGCCGCTGACCATCGAGGAGGCCGCCCACGCGGTCCTGCCGAAGGTGCGCGGCGCGTTCTCCCTCGTCTTCATGGACGAGCACACCCTCTACGCGGCCCGCGACCCGCAGGGCATCCGCCCGCTGGTCCTCGGCCGCCTGGAGCGCGGCTGGGTCGTCGCCTCGGAGTCCGCCGCCCTCGACATCACCGGCGCCAGCTTCGTCCGGGAGATCGAGCCCGGCGAGTTCGTCGCCATCGACGAGAACGGCCTGCGCTCCTCCCGGTTCGCGGAAGCGAAGCCCAAGGGCTGTGTCTTCGAGTACGTGTACCTGGCCCGCCCCGACACCGACATCGCCGGCCGGAACGTCTACCTCTCCCGCGTGGAGATGGGCCGCCGACTGGCGAAGGAAGCCCCCGCCGAGGCCGACCTGGTCATAGCGACCCCGGAGTCCGGCACGCCCGCCGCGATCGGTTACGCGGAGGCCAGCGGCATCCCGTTCGGCTCGGGCCTGGTGAAGAACGCCTACGTGGGCCGGACCTTCATCCAGCCCTCGCAGACCATCCGCCAGCTCGGCATCCGGCTGAAGCTGAACCCGCTGAAGGAAGTCATCAAGGGCAAGCGCCTGGTCGTCGTCGACGACTCGATCGTCCGCGGCAACACCCAGCGCGCCCTGGTGCGCATGCTCCGCGAGGCGGGCGCGGCCGAGGTCCACATCCGGATCTCCTCGCCGCCCGTGAAGTGGCCGTGCTTCTTCGGCATCGACTTCGCCACCCGCGCCGAGCTCATCGCCAACGGCATGACCATCGACGAGATCGGCACCTCCCTGGGCGCCGACTCCCTGGCGTACATCTCCATCGACGGCATGATCGAGGCGACCACCATCGCCAAGCCGAACCTGTGCCGCGCCTGCTTCGACGGCGAGTACCCGATGGAGCTCCCGGACCCCGAGCTGCTCGGCAAGCAGCTCCTGGAGACCGAGCTCGCGGCCGGTCCGGCGGCCACGGCCGCGTCCGACGCCATCCGCCGTCCGTAGACGGCCCCTGCTGTCCCTTCTCCAAAACGCCTGCCGTACGACACGAAAGTCCTCATTGGCCATGTCTGAGACAACTGGTGCCAGCTACGCAGCCGCGGGCGTCGACATCGAGGCGGGCGACCGCGCCGTCGAGCTCATGAAGGAGTGGGTGAAGAAGACGCAGCGCCCCGAGGTCCTCGGCGGCCTCGGCGGCTTCGCCGGGCTCTTCGACGCCTCCGCCCTCAAGCGCTACGAGCGTCCCCTCCTCGCCTCCGCCACGGACGGCGTCGGCACCAAGGTCGACATCGCCCGGCAGCTCGGCGTGTACGACACCATCGGCCACGACCTGGTCGCCATGGTCATGGACGACATCGTGGTGTGCGGTGCCGAGCCCCTGTTCATGACCGACTACATCTGCGTCGGCAAGGTCCACCCCGAGCGGGTCGCCGCCATCGTCAAGGGCATCGCGGAGGGCTGCGTACTGGCCGGCTGCGCCCTGGTGGGCGGTGAGACGGCCGAGCACCCGGGTCTGCTGGGCGAGGACGACTTCGACGTCGCCGGCGCCGGTACGGGCGTCGTGGAGGCCGACCGGCTCCTCGGCGCGGACCGTATCCGCGAGGGGGACGCGGTGATCGCCATGGCGTCCTCCGGGCTTCACTCGAACGGATACTCCCTGGTCCGCCACGTCCTGCTGAACACCGCGGGCCTCTCGCTCGACGCGCGGATCGAGGAGCTCGGCCGCACCCTGGGCGAGGAACTGCTGGAGCCCACGAAGATCTACTCCCTGGACTGCCTGGCCCTCGTCCGCACCGCCGACGTGCACGCCTTCAGCCACATCACCGGCGGCGGGCTGGCCGCCAACCTGGCCCGGGTGATCCCGGACACACTGCACGCGAGGGTCGACCGCTCCACCTGGACCCCGGGCGCGATCTTCGACCTCGTGGGCAGGACCGGCGACGTCGAGCAGCTGGAGCTGGAGAAGACCCTGAACATGGGTGTCGGCATGATGGCGATCGTGCCGGAGGAGTCCGTGGACGTGGCCCTGGCGACCCTGGCCGACCGCGGGGTCGACGCCTGGGTGGCAGGCGAGATCACCGACCGGGGCGACCACGGAACCGGCGCCGAGCTGGTCGGTACGTATTCAGTCTGACGGCGCCGCGGTCTGAACCCGCGGGTAGCACAGAACCCGGTCGGTGGCAGTGCCACCGACCGGGTGAGTGCTCAATGCAAGGTCAAGCGCCGCGACGGTGTTGTGAGGGACCGTCGTCCTCATCCTCGTCGTCGTCCTCATAGAGGTCGGCGTACCGAGAGTAAAGATCGTCCTCGTCGTCCTCATCGTCCTCGAACGGCTCGCCGTTCGGCGGCTGGCTCGAAGTTGATGCGCCCAGTTCACTGGCCAGACGCGACAGGTCAGTCCCACCGCTGTTGTACTTCAGCTGGCGGGCGACCTTCGTCTGCTTGGCCTTGGCCCGGCCGCGCCCCATGGCTCGACCCCCTCGGTGACGGGGCTCGACGGCCCCAGAGTCTGACACGCGTTCATGATCTGGAACGGACTCTCCGCGGAGAGGCCGGTCCGTAGGGCTTCCACGGTACCTGAGCCCGCGCCCATACGGTACGTCGCCCGCAGCACGCGCGTGTGCACAGCCCCTGCGAGGCGCCCCGTCCTCGCTGGTCAGTGGCGATTTTAACCACTTATCCCGGGACGACCCGCCGACGGAAGTGAGAGTTCTCTCCAAGTTCCCGCCGACGGGTACCGGTCATGCGTGCGAAGCCCTGCCCTCCGCCATCCGCTGCTCGGCGATCCGGTCGGCCGCGGCGGCCGGCGGAATACCGTCCTCCTTCGCACGTGCGAATATGGCCAGCGTGGTGTCGAAGATCTTCGCCGCCTTCGCCTTGCACCGGTCGAAGTCGAACCCGTGGAGCTCGTCGGCGACCTGGATGACCCCGCCGGCGTTCACCACGTAGTCCGGCGCGTACAGGATCCCGCGGTCGGCGAGGTCCTTCTCCACGCCCGGGTGGGCGAGCTGGTTGTTGGCCGCGCCGCACACCACCTTGGCGGTGAGCACCGCCACGGAGTCGTCGTTCAGCGCGCCGCCGAGCGCGCAGGGCGCGTAGATGTCGAGGCCCTCGACGCGGATCAGAGCCTCGGTGTCGGCGACGGCCGTGACGCCCTCGGCGTGCTGGTCGACGACCCGCCGCACGGCCTCCGCGCGCACGTCCGTGATCACGACCTCGGCGCCCTCGTCCCGCAGGTGCCGCACCAGGTGGTGCCCGACCTTGCCGACGCCCGCGATGCCGACCCTGCGGCCGCGCAGCGAGGGGTCGCCCCACAGGTGCTGGGCGGAGGCCCGCATGCCCTGGTAGACACCGAAGGCGGTGAGGACGGAGGAGTCGCCGGCCCCGCCGTTCTCCGGGGAGCGGCCCGTCGTCCAGCGGCACTCGCGCGCCACGACGTCCATGTCGGCGACGTACGTGCCCACGTCGCAGGCGGTGACGTACCGCCCGCCGAGCGAGGCCACGAACCGCCCGTAGGCGAGCAGCAGGTCCTCGGTCTTGTGCCGCTCCGGGTCGCCGATGATCACGGCCTTGCCGCCGCCGTGGTCGAGACCGGCCATGGCGTTCTTGTACGACATCCCGCGCGCGAGGTTGAGGGCGTCGGCGACGGCCTCCGCCTCGGTCGCGTACGGATAGAAGCGGGTACCGCCGAGCGCGGGGCCCAGCGCGGTGGAGTGGATGGCGATGACGGCCTTGAGTCCGCTGGCGCGGTCCTGGCAGAGCACGACTTGCTCATGACCGCCCTGGTCCGAGTGGAACAGGGTGTGCAGTACATCAGCAGGTGCGCCGGTCACGTCGGTCACTGTGGTGACTCCTGTTGCGAGTAGCGGCGGTGGTCCTGGGACCAGCTCCCATGGGGGTCCCCCCACGCTTTTGGCGGTGGGGGAGGGTGGCGGGTGCTGGGGCTGAGCGTAGAACACTGCCCGGCCGCCATCCGCGCAGTGTTCAGGATCACTCTCCGGTAGCTTCCACGCACGCATCGGCATGACACGATTTGCAGAGATTTCCCGTCGTCCGGAGCCCGGCTCGCGCGGATTCGGTGTCCGCCCCGCGAGGGTTTCGAGCCGAACCCGGTGGGGAGGGAGCAGGCGTGCCCAAGGTGTCCTCGGTGATCGTCCCCTACACCACGTACCTGCGTGTGTACGAGCCGCTGGCCGCCTTCCCCGAGCCCGAGCGCGGCCACTGGGCGCGGTACGCCCGCCGCCCGGAACGCCCCTCCTACCAGGACGAACTCCGCCGCTCGCTCGCCGACCTGCTGCCCACCCCGCCGGTCCCGGTGCCGGTGCACGAGAGCGGCGACGCCTTCGTCCTGGACATCGACGGGGTCGTCTGCGTGTGCCCGTGGCGGACCCGGCTGCGCGGCTGGCAGGCGCTCGGCGACCTCGCCGAGGAGCTGCCGCCGGCGGTCCTGGACGCGGTGCTGCCCCCGGTCGTGCGCCAGCAGGCCGGCCGGGACTACGAGCGCTGGCTCGACCGCAACCCCGACGCCCGCCCCTGGATCCGTACCGCGACCTGGCAGGTGCCGCTCGACTGGTTCGTCCTGGTGTCCGACGAGGAGCGGGAGTACGCCAAGGGCGCCGGGGACCTGGGGGCGGCCGGCGCCGAGCCGCCCGTGCTGCGCTACCGCACGCCCATGGTGCAGGCCCGGCGCCGGGTGGCCCGCGGGCTGCGCGCGCTGAAGGACGCCATCGAGGAAGGGCCGCTGATCGACGGCCTGGTGGACGTGGGCCGCTGGCTGGAGGAGTTCCACCCGCGCTCACTGGTGGAGCTGGACTACGGCGGCCTGGTGCACGTGCTGCCCGCCGGGGAGCTCGAGGGCGATCACTCGGCGGCCGACGTGGCCGAGGGGATCGAAGCGCTGCGCCGCGGGGACGGGGCCGCCGCCGGTGAGGCGTACGGGCGGCTCGTGGAGCGGTGGCGGTCGGTGCGGGATCGGCGTTCCGCGAACTGACGGGGCGTGAGTGACGTGGATCACGGCCGAAACTGCCTCGAACAGCGTACGGTTGCGCCACTTCGGTGACCTGACGGGATGTTGGTCCCGAACTGGGCTTTTGTCCGGAAGAGTGCCGCAAGGGTGATGGACCGCACGTACACGGCCCTTGCGCCACTTGCCCCTCCTCATGCCAAAATAGGACAAGGAGTCCGGGGAGGGCTCCATCCGTCCGCTTGTGCTTCATTGTGGGGGGAATCTCAGCATTGCACGCTTTGGGGGGTCTCGTGACTCCCGATCGCCAGTGTGACTGATCGTCACACTGGCGTGACTGTCCGCTATGGCATGGTCCATCGGCTTCCGTCGCTGATGAACACCTGGGAGGGCAATTCCATCGGTTTGGCCGACGCGGCTGGACGGATGGTGTAGTTGTAGTGCCGAGGACAAGCCGTTCGTCCTATAACCGACTCGACTCGCGTCCGCCATTTCGGGCAACGCGGGTCAAGGTGCAGAATTTAGAGGAAAGAACCGAGAAGGTTCGGTTCTCCCGAGGAGGCCGCTCATGACCGCTCGCACCCCTGATGCCGAGCCGCTGCTGACCCCGGCTGAGGTCGCCACCATGTTCCGCGTGGACCCGAAGACGGTCACGCGGTGGGCGAAGGCCGGCAAGCTCACGTCGATCCGTACGCTCGGCGGGCACCGCCGCTACCGCGAGGCCGAGGTCCGCGCGCTGCTCGCGGGCATCCCGCAGCAGCGCAGCGAGGCCTGAACAACTGAATAACCGGGCGATGCGGCAGGTCCCCCAACCGGCCGAGAAGCCCGAAACCTAGCTCCAAGCGACGCGGGACCTGCCCCAACAGGCCCCTCTCCCAAGCCGAACAGAGCTCGCTGGCAAGCGATACAGGGTGCGTCGTCGATCGCGCTGGACTCCGCCGGGTCCAGCGCGATCTTTTTTGTGCGGCGGGGGGCGTCCGCGCGGGTCCGTCTGGGCAGGCTTGTGGAACTCTGGGGAGCCGTGTCGGATCGGCCGGGGGACAGCCGTCAGGTCTGGTGCAATTGCACATATTAAATTGACCAGTTGTAGGTCGCGTGTAAGTACCGTGCTTTTAAAAAGTCATGCGGTGACACCCGTCACATTGGGGAACGCCTGTTACGGCCGGCCCGTGCGGGGCGGACGGTCACGCCGGAGACGGGCTCTCGTCCTCGGCGGCCTCGTCCGTGGGCAGCGGACCGCACGGCGGCGAGTCCAGCGCCAGCCGCAGCAGGTGGTGGCAGATCGGGCAGTGGCGGGTCAGATGCCCGTAGGACGAGGCAGCCGCCAGATGCGCCCTGAGGAGCGCCCGCGTCTCGTGCCTGACCGATGCCGCCATACGCCACCTCCGGGGCCGCTCGAGGGGAACCCGGCCCTGTTTTCTGGGTACCGGCGGAATGTGACGCCGTCAAGGCCGCCGCGCGGCTCCGCCGGTCGTGCTGTGCGCCTCGGCGGGCGCCGCTCGTGCCGTGCGGCTCGGCCGGCGCCGCTCGTGCCGTGCGGGGCGCGTGCAGCCGGCCACTGGGGATGCCGCCCCCAGACCCCCGCTTCGGGCCTGAACGGCCTCGTCCTCGAACGCCGGACGGGCTGAGAGCCGCGCGGGCTGGGCATGACTGAGGCCCGCATCCCTTGGGGATGCGGGCCTCTTCTGCGGTCCTGACGGGATTTGAACCCGCGGCCTCCACCTTGACAGGGTGGCGAGCACTCCAAACTGCTCCACAGGACCAGGTTTCGCGGCGCCCGCCGACGGAGTCGGCCATTCGGCACTGCGTCGCGTTGCGCTGCGAGAAGGACTGTACAGGAGGGGGAGGGCCCTGGTCGAACTCACTCCCCGTACCGGGTCGATTACGGGACAGCCGCGTCGATCGCCTTCACGATCCGCTTGTCCGAGACGGGGTACGCCGTGCCCAGCGCGTGGGCGAAGTAGCTGACCCGGAGCTCCTCGATCATCCAGCGGATGTCCAGGACGGAGGAGGGGACGGGCCGGCCCTGGGGGAGCTGCTCCAGGAGCCACGCGTACTCGTCCTGCATCTCATGGACCTTCTCCATGCGCGTGGTGTCCCGCTGGACGCTCGTCGGCATCTGCTGCAGACGCCGGTCCGCGGCCACCAGGTACCGCATGAGGTCGGGCAGCCGGCGTATCCCCGCCGCCGTCACGAAGCCCGGCTTCACGAGGCCGTCGAGCTGCGCCCGCACGTCCGCCAGGTTCGGCAGCAGCACGGGGCTCCGGACGGCCTTCAGCCGCCGCTCGCAGGACTGCCAGGCGGCCAGCACCTGCTGCACCTGGCCCACCGTCCGCACGGTCGTGTCGACGATCTCCGCGCGCACCTTGTCGTACAGCTTGCGGTACGACTCCTCGTCCCACACCGGGCCCCCGAAGTCCGCGATCAGCTTGTCCGCCGCCGCCGTCGCGCAGTCGTCGAACAGCGCCTGGACCGACCCGTGCGGGTTCGCGGACAGGGCCAGCTTCTGGGCGTTCGTCAGGCGGTCGCTCGCGAACTTCGCCGGATTGACCGGGATGTTGCGCAGGATGAGGCGCCGGGTGCCGCGCCACATCGCCTCCGTCTGCTCCGCCTCCGTGTCGAAGAGCCGGACCGAGACCGTGTCGCCGTCGTCCACCAGCGCCGGATACGCCTTCACCGGCTGCCCCGCCCTGCGGGTCTCGAAGACCCGGCTGAGCGTGCCGATGGTCCAGTCGGTGAGGCCCTTGCGCTCCAGGGACTCGCCGCCCTGGCGGGAGGCGGTGGCCGCCGCGGCCTGCGAGAGGGCCTGGCGGGCCTTCGGCTTCAACCGGAGCTTCAGGGCCTCGAGGTCCTTGTCCTCCGCCAGCTTCCGCCGCCGCTCGTCGACGATCCGGAAAGTGATCTTCAGATGGTCAGGGACCTTCGCCCAGTCGAAGTCACCGGCCTCGAAGGGCACACCGACCATGCGTTTCAGCTCGCGGGCCATGGTCGTGGTGAGCGGCTCGGCGAGCGGCGCCGCCTTCTCCAGGAAGGCCTTCGCATAGTTCGGCGCGGGCACGTAGTTGCGGCGGATCGGCTTGGGCAGGGAGCGGATCAGCTCCGTCACCAGCTCCTCCCTGAGCCCCGGGATCTGCCACTCGAAGCCCTCGTCCGTGACCTGGTTGAGGACCTGCAGCGGAATGTGCACGGTCACGCCGTCCGCGTCCGCGCCCGGCTCGAACTGGTACGTGACACGGAACTTGAGCGGGCCCTGGCGCCAGGAGTCCGGATAGTCGGTCTTCGTGACCGCCTCCGCCGACTCCCGGATGAGCATCTCCCGCTCGAAGTCCAGGAACTCCGGCTGCTCGTGCCGCTTCCGCTTCCACCACGAGTCGAAATGGGCACCGGACACGACGTGTTCGGGCACCCGCTGGTCGTAGAAGTCGAACAGCGTCTCGTCGTCGACCACGATGTCCCGGCGCCGCGCCCGGTGCTCCAGCTCCTCGACCTCGCTGAGGAGCCGGCGGTTGTCCGCGAAGAACTTGTGGTGCGTGCGCCAGTCGCCCTCGACCAGCGCGTTCCGGATGAACAGCGCACGGCTGGCCTCCGGGTCGATCCGGCCGTAGTTGACCTTCCGGTCGGCGACGATCGGCACGCCGTACAGCGTGACCTTCTCGTACGCCATCACGGCCGCCTGGTCCTTCTCCCAGTGCGGCTCGCTGTACGTCCGCTTCAGCAGATGGCCGGCGAGCGGCTCGACCCACTCGGGTTCGATTTTGGCGTTGACGCGGGCCCACAGCCGTGACGTCTCCACCAGTTCGGCCGACATGACGAACCGCGGCGTCTTCTTGAACAGCGCCGAACCCGGGAAGATCGCGAACTTGGCGTTGCGCGCGCCCAGGTACTCGTTCTTCGCGCCGTCCTTCACATCCTTCATGCCGATGTGCGAAAGCAAACCGGCGAGGAGGGAGACGTGGATACGGTCGTCCGGGGCGTCCTCGTCGTTGAGATGGATGCCCATCTGCTTGGCGACCGTGCGCAGCTGCGTGTAGATGTCCTGCCACTCCCGGATGCGCAGGAAGTTCAGATACTCCTGCTTGCACATCCGCCGGAAGGAACTGGACCCCCGTTCCTTCTGCTGCTCGCGGATGTACCGCCACAGGTTCAGATAGGCGAGGAAGTCGCTGGTCTCGTCCTTGAAACGGGCGTGCTGCTGGTCGGCCTGGGTCTGCTTGTCCACGGGGCGCTCACGCGGGTCCTGGATGGACAGCGCGGCGGCGATCACCATGACCTCGCGGACACAGCCGTTCTTCTCCGCCTCCAGCACCATGCGCGCCAGGCGCGGGTCGACGGGGAGCTGGGCGAGTTTGCGGCCGGTGTCCGTCAGGCGCTTGCGCGGGTCCTTCTGGGCCGGGTCGAGGGCGTGCAGCTCCTGCAGCAGCTGGACGCCGTCGCGGATGTTGCGGTGGTCCGGCGGATCGATGAAGGGGAACTTCTCGATGTCGCCGAGGCCGGCCGCGGTCATCTGCAGGATGACGGACGCCAGGTTCGTACGGAGGATCTCCGCGTCCGTGAACTCCGGACGGGAGAGGAAGTCGTCCTCGCTGTAGAGGCGGATGCAGACACCGTCGGAGGTACGCCCGCAGCGGCCCTTGCGCTGGTTCGCGCTGGCCTGCGAGACCGGCTCGATGGGCAGCCGCTGCACCTTCGTGCGATGGCTGTAGCGGCTGATCCGGGCGAAACCGGGGTCGATGACGTACTTGATACCGGGGACGGTCAGGGACGTCTCCGCCACGTTGGTCGCCAGCACGATCCGGCGGCCGGTGTGCGGCTGGAAGACGCGGTGCTGCTCGGCGTGGGAGAGCCGGGCGTACAGCGGCAGGATCTCCGTCATTCTGTACTGCTTCTTGGTGAGCGCGTCGGCCGTGTCCCGGATCTCCCGCTCCCCGGAGAGGAAGACGAGGATGTCCCCCTTCCCCTCCGCCATCAGTTCCTCGACGGCGTCGGTGATCGCGGTGATCTGGTCGCGGTCGGCGTCGTCCGAGTCCTCCTCCAGCAGTGGCCGGTAGCGCACCTCCACCGGATACGTCCGCCCGCTCACCTCGACGATCGGCGCGTCGCCGAAATGCCGCGAGAAGCGCTCGGGGTCGATGGTGGCCGAAGTGATGACGACCTTCAGGTCGGGCCTGCTCGGCAGCAGCTGGGCGAGATACCCCAGCAGGAAGTCGATGTTGAGGGACCGCTCATGGGCCTCGTCGATGATGATCGTGTCGTAGGCGCGCAGCTCGCGGTCGGTCTGGATCTCGGCGAGCAGGATGCCGTCCGTCATCAGCTTCACGAAGGTGGCGTCCGGGTTCACCTGGTCGGTGAACCGCACCTTCCAGCCGACGGCCTCGCCGAGAGGGGTGTCCAGCTCCTCGGCGACCCGCTCGGCGACGGTACGGGCGGCGATGCGGCGGGGCTGCGTGTGCCCGATCATGCCGCGTACACCGCGCCCGAGCTCCAGGCAGATCTTCGGGATCTGCGTCGTCTTTCCGGACCCGGTCTCACCGGCGACGATGACGACCTGGTGATCACGGATGGCGGCCGCGATCTCGTCCTTCTTCTGGCTGACCGGCAGTTGTTCGGGATAGGTGACGGCGGGCACATGGGAGCGCCGCTCGTCCATCCGGGTCTCGGCCTTGCTCACCTCTGCCTCGATCTCGGCGAGGACGGCGGCGCGGGCCTCCGGCTTACGGATCTTGCGCGCGCCCTCGAGCCTGCGCCCGAGCCGGTGCGCGTCGCGCAGCGACAGCTCGGTCAGGCGGGAGGCGAGGGTGCCGAGGGCGGGGGCAGGGTGCGTAGACATACGCGGTCCAGGATCTCACCTCGGCGAAATTCCTGGCTAACGAATTGCGTCCGGCGGTTCAGCAGGGGGTTCTCCCACCCGCCACCCGTACGGCACCGTCGACGACTGCCGGGCCCCGGGGGAGCCGGTCGCCGTCGCCGAAGGTGCTCGGCTGCCCCGATGGCGGCCCCGGTCACTGGTTCTGCTGAGCCGACGGAGCCGGCTGCTGAGCCGATGGAGCCGGCTGCGGAGGCTCCCGGCGATGCCCGTCGCCCAGGGCGATCGACCTCGCCGTATTGGACACCGCCTTGATCCCCAGGTAAGCGGTGGTCGTGCCGCTCACCGCGGTGAACGCGGCCGTCAGCACCCCGACGATCACCGCTCTGTCCCCGTCGAGCTGCCACACCCCGAAGATCGCGACCGCGGCTATGGCGAGGTTGCTGAACACCACCGCCATCAGCCCGTACCGAGCCCGGTCCTTCTCCAGCTCGACGTCCTGACCCGCTCTCGCGTCGTCCCGGCTCATCGTCCCCCGCCCCCGGAAATCGCAGCCCGCAGCTCCGCAGCCCAGGCATCCACCTGCGCGCGGTCATATCCCGGCGGACGATATCGAAGCGGTCGTAGGCGCGCCACGCGATGCCGACCCCCTGGCGGATTAGGGCCTGTCCGGCGGATCAGGTCGCAGGGCACGGGCGGTGCGTCATCGGTGCTGGTGAGCGGGGCGAATGGGGGTGCCCCCGCGCGAGCTCATTCGAGCGTGGGGGAGCGTCCGGCTGCAAGGCGGAGGAGGGCGTCGACGCGATGGGGGAGTCGGCAACCGACGACAACGCCGGTGGGGGCACCGCCCGCTCGAGCGAAGCCGAGAGTGGGGGAGGGCGTGCCAAGCCCCGCGTCTGCGGCATGATCCGCCGGACAGGCCCTAGTGCCGCCTTCACCCGTCCGGGCGCCGCTGGGCGGTGCGAACGAGTCCTTGCGTATGCGTGGACAGCCTCGCCTGCGCAGGCTGGGGAGTGCCGCCACCCGTGATCCACAGCGAGGGACGATGATCGTATCGGTGATGTCGATGCCGGAAGGGAGCGTCACACGAACTCACATGTCCGAGGCACGGAAGCGTCTCGCGGCATCCCGTTTCCTGTTCGTCGACATCGAACTGTCCGAAAACCCACCGCACGACGAAACGCCGGTCGCCCGCCAGCTCGGTCTCGAGGCCGCGGGCCTGACGTGGCTGGGCACGGAGGGCGAGGCCGCGCGGGCCGAGTTCCTCGGGGACAGCGCCGGGTTCGTCATACCCGTGGTCGAGGCGGACCAGGTCACTCATGTCCATGCCTTCGTGACCGAGCGGCACCTGATCACCGTTCACCGCGGGCCGATCGCACTGATGCGCAGCGTGACGACCCGGCTGCCGAACGAGAGGCCCCCGGACACCGTGGCCACGCTGTTCCTGCTGCTGCAGGAGGCCCTGGAGACGTTTCGCCGCTCGGCCGTGCAGGCCCTGCTGGAGGTGGAGGAGCTCGAGGACGAGATGTTCCAGCGGCGCAGCCCCCAGCAGATCTACCAGCTGACCCTGCTACGACGCCGCTCGGCCCTCCTGCACCACACGCTCCTGCCCTATCTGCAGGTGACGGACGAGGCCTTCACGCGGAGGATGATGAACCCCCATTTCCCGGAGGAGCGGCAGCGCCTGGCTCGCGCCTTCCAGCACAGCTCAAGGCTGGTGCTCAAGGACATCGAGTCCCTTCAGGACGCCTCGCGGCGGGCCTTCGTCAGTTACTCCACCCTCGTGTCCGGCGAGCAGAACGGCGTGATCAACCGACTGGCCATCGTGTCGGTGATCTTCCTGCCCCTGTCGTTCCTGACGGGGTTCTTCGGCATGAACTTCACGTACATGACCGACGAGTTGGAGAGCAAGGTCGTCTTCTGGCTGCTCGCTGTGGGCCTGCAGGTGACCGTTCTGTGCGTCGCTCTCTACGTACTGCATCGCACCCGGGTCTGGCGCAGGCTGCGCGACGACGACCCCGAGGACCGGTGAACACGAGAACGGCCTCACTGGATGATCTCCAGTGAGGCCGTTTGCCCTGGTGGGGCGGCTGTGGCTGGGGCCGGGGTCGAACCGGCGACCTATCGCTTTTCAGGCGATCGCTCGTACCAACTGAGCTACCCAGCCACGGGGTTTCACGTGAAACAAAACCCCAGCGGTCCTGACGGGATTTGAACCCGCGGCCTCCACCTTGACAGGGTGGCGAGCACTCCAAACTGCTCCACAGGACCAAGCGTTGTGTACGACAGTGTCGCACACGGTGTTGCGTGCCCCCAACGGGATTCGAACCCGTGCTACCGCCTTGAAAGGGCGGCGTCCTAGGCCGCTAGACGATGAGGGCTATCGGCCCGCCTGGGCGCTTCTCAGCGCGTCGGGGACGTGAGAAGCATATGGGATGGCGAGGGGTATCGCCAAAACGGTTTACGGGGCCGTGGACGAAGGGGCGGGTGACGAGGGTGGCGGGCTTGTCGGGACCTGGCTCGCGCCGGGCTGGTTCTCCTGCGGGAGGTGGCGGCTGACCTCGGCCGTCGTCAGGCCCAGGCCGCCCAGCTTGATCGCGTCCCAGGCCTGGAGGCGCCGGGTGTCCCGGTCGAAGTAGAGGATCGACGCCTCGATCGGCGCCGGGTACTTGTGCTCGACGGCGCGCAGGCCGCTGCCGCCCGTGGAGCCCTCGATGCGCAGCCGGGTCCCCTTCTTCATGATCTCGTCGCCCTCGTGGTGGAGGTGCCCGGCCAGCACCAGGGGCACCTCACCGTCGGTCTCGCGGGCGGCGGAGGGCTCGTGGATCATGGCGACGTCCACCGGGGTGCCGGCGGTCCGCTGGTCGCGCAGGGCGGAGGCCAGCCGGTCCCCCGCCTGCTGCTCCTGGGTGTCGCTGAGCCGGCCCGAGCGGTCCGGGGTGAACTGCGGATCGCCCATCCCCGCGAAGCGCAGGCCGGCCACCGACTCGGCCTTGCCGTCGTCCAGGATGTGCACGTTCCTCATCCGCCCCAGGTACCGCTGGGTGACCCGCGAGTCGTGGTTGCCGCGGACCCACACGTACGGGACGCCCAGGTCGGCGATCGGGTCGAGGAAGCCGTTCTCGGCCGCCGTGCCGTGGTCCATGGTGTCGCCGGTGTCGACGATCACGTTCACCTTGTACTCCGCCACCAGCGAGGCGATGATCTTCCAGCTCGCCGGGTTGAGGTGGATGTCCGACACGTGCAGCACCCGGATCGTGGTGGGGTCCGGCTGGTAGGCAGGCAGCGTGGACGTGACGTCGTACAGCTTGGTCACGTTCGTCACCAGGCGGGCCAGCTCCTTCTGGTAGACGTCGAACTCCGTGACGATGCTGCGCGCGTTGCCGACGAGTGAGGGCGCGGAGGACAGCAGACCGGAGAAGCGCGGCTCCAGGACCGACTCGGGGTTCCAGGTGGCGTACGCGGTCGCGCCGGACGCCGCGAGGAGGGTGAACGCCAGCCCGCCGGCGGCCAGGGCGCGGCGCGGACGGCGGTAGACCGCGAGGCCGAGCGCCGTCGCGCCGGAGACCACGGCGACGCAGGAGCGTACGGCCAGGTCGACGGTGCCGTGCTCGACGTCGTGGGCGATCTCGTCCTGCAGGCCGGAGATGCGTTCGGGGTGGTCGACCAGGGCCTGGGAGCGGACCGGGTCGAGCTGGTCGACGTTGACGTCGAGGCGCACCGGAGCGACGTGGCTGTCGAGCGAGAGCGCGCCGAGCGGTGCGACGTTGATCTTGGTGCCGCCGGTCAGGGACGGGCGCAGGGTCATCGTCGTGTTCATCGGGCCGACCGGGGCCCGTACGTCGCCCACGATCAGCAGGCCCAGCCAGGCGCCGACCAGGACGACGCCCGTCAGGCCGAGGGCGCGGGCCCAGGGGCTGGGACGGGCGGCGAGTTCGAGCGGAGGGAGGGGGCGGGGCTCCTTCCGGAAGCGGGCGGCCTTCCGGAAGCGGGGGTTCTTCCGGATGCGGTGGGTGCGGTTCTTGGTCCGGTTCAGCATGTGGTCCAGGGCTGCGACGGGGACGCGGGCCATTGGTGCCGTATGCCCGGTCATGTGCAGGGGTATGCGGTGCTCCAAGACCTTCGTACGAGGGTGCCGTACCGGACAATGGGCCTGTGCTGGAGATGACGCGCGAGGAGTTCGAGGAGCTGGTCGCCGAGGCGCTCGACCGGATTCCGCCGGAGCTGACACGGCTGATGGACAACGTCGCGGTGTTCGTGGAGGACGAACCGCCCGCCGACGACCCCGAGCTGCTCGGGCTGTACGAGGGGACGCCGCTCACGGAGCGCGGCGAGTGGTACGCGGGCGTGCTGCCGGACCGGATCACCGTCTACCGGGGGCCGACGCTGCGGATGTGCGAGACCCGCGAGGACGTGGTCGCGGAGACCGAGGTGACCGTGGTGCACGAGATCGCCCACCACTTCGGCATCGACGACGAGCGGCTGCACGCGCTCGGGTACGGCTGAGTCGCTTCGGGCCCTTTCCGGCGGGTCGCGTGTCCTCTTGTGGGCGGCGGGAGTTGGGCAGGTTGACTTCTTCACCCTTGGGAGGTGGCCGCCGTGCGTCCCTTGTCCGTACCCGTCCGTCTGGCCGCCACGGCGATGGTCCTCGCCGCCGCCTCCGGCTGTGTGAGTGTGGGCGACGACGCGGACCCGGGCAGACCCGCGCACTCGGCGGGACAGCGGGACGGTCGCGCGCCCGACGGCCTGGCGGTGGTGTCGGGGCACGGCGGTGGGTACGACGGCGGTCCGGCCGACGGCAAGCACCGGCACGGCGGGAAGGCCAGGCCGGGCAAGTCGGCCTCGGCGTCGGCCGAGCCGTCGGCGCCGGGCAGCGCCTCCCCGACCGCGCCGGCCAAGCCGGGAAGGACCGCCGGGCCGGGCGAGCCCGCGCCGACCGACGCCCAGCCCGTGCCCTCGCGGACGGCCGAGCCCACGCCCACACCCCCGCCGCCGCCTCCTCCGCCGCCGCCCACGCCGACCAGCGCGCCCCCGTCCGCCGAGCCCTCGTCGTCGGCGCACGAGGAGACGGGGCCGCAGTTGGTCGAGCGGGAGCCGGCGCCGGAGGCCGGGTCACCGGTGTAGCGGGACGCCGGGCCGTGTGACGTAGCTCAACGAGTCCCGGTTTGCCTTCGGGGGTGTGGGGTGCGTATCTTGGTAGATCGTTTGATCCCATTTGCCCGGCGCCACTGCAGAGCGCGCCGTGTGGCGCGTACTCTCCTTTGCCGTGGCTGACCGCATAGAGGCGGTCGTATTGCGAATCACGGAGTTGACGGGCGCGTGCCGACGAGACTCCGGAAGGTTTCGCATACGCATGTCCATTTCCAGTACTGATCACGTCGTGGCGCCCGAGAACATCGAGGCGGACAACGCCGAGTTCATCGAGGCCAACGACGAGACCGGCACCCCCGAGGTCACCTTCGCGGACCTCGGTCTCCCCGAGGGCGTCGTGCGCAAGCTCGCGCAGAACGGCGTCACCACCCCCTTCCCGATCCAGGCCGCGACGATCCCGGACGCCCTGGCCGGCAAGGACATCCTCGGCCGTGGCCGCACCGGCTCCGGCAAGACGCTCTCCTTCGGTCTGCCGACCCTGGCCACGCTGGCCGGCGGTCGCACCGAGAAGCACAAGCCGCGTGCCGTCATCCTCACGCCCACCCGTGAACTCGCCATGCAGGTCGCCGACGCGCTCCAGCCGTACGGTGACGTCCTCGGCCTGAAGATGAAGGTCGTCTGCGGCGGCACGTCGATGGGCAACCAGATCTACGCCCTGGAGAAGGGCGTCGACATCCTGGTCGCCACCCCGGGCCGCCTGCGCGACATCATCAACCGCGGCGCCTGCTCCCTCGAGGACGTGCGGATCGCGGTCCTCGACGAGGCCGACCAGATGTCCGACCTGGGCTTCCTGCCCGAGGTCACCGAGCTGCTCGACCAGGTCCCGGCGGGCGGCCAGCGGATGCTGTTCTCCGCCACGATGGAGAACGAGATCAAGACCCTCGTCGACCGGTACCTGAACGACCCGGCCCTGCACGAGGTCGACGCCGCCCAGGGCGCCGTCACGACGATGTCCCACCACATCCTGATCGTGAAGCCCAAGGACAAGGCGCCGGTCACCGCCGCGATCGCCTCCCGCAAGGGCCGCACCATCATCTTCGTCCGCACCCAGCTCGGCGCCGACCGCGTGGCCGAGCAGCTGCGTGACGCGGGCGTGAAGGCGGACGCGCTGCACGGCGGCATGACCCAGGGCGCCCGTACGCGCACGCTGGCCGACTTCAAGGACGGCTACGTCAACGTCCTGGTCGCCACCGACGTCGCCGCCCGCGGTATCCACGTCGACGGCATCGACCTCGTCCTGAACGTGGACCCGGCCGGCGACCACAAGGACTACCTGCACCGCGCCGGCCGCACGGCTCGCGCGGGCCGCACCGGCACGGTGGTCTCCCTCTCGCTGCCGCACCAGCGTCGGCAGATCTTCCGCCTCATGGAGGACGCCGGCGTCGACGCCGGGCGCCACATCATCCAGGGCGGCGCCGCCTTCGACCCGGAGGTCGCCGAGATCACCGGCGCCCGCTCCATGACCGAGGTCCAGGCCGAGTCCGCGGGCAACGCCGCCCAGCAGGCCGAGCGCGAGGTCGCCCAGCTCACCAAGGAGCTCGAGCGGGCCCAGCGGCGTGCCGCCGAGCTGCGCGAGGAGGCGGACCGGCTGGTCGCCAGGGTCGCCCGTGAGCGGGGCGAGGACCCGGAGGCCGCGGTCGCCCAGGCGCAGGCCGAGGCGCCGACCGTCGCCGAGGTCTCGGTGCCGCAGCAGACGGCCGCGCAGGACGTCGACCGGGTGGAGCGCGAGGAGCGTCCCGCGGCCGCGTCGTCGTACGAGCGTCGTGAGCGCCGTGACGAGCGGGGCGGGCGTTCCTTCGACCGTGACCGTGGTGGACGTTCCTTCGAGCGTCGTGACAACGACCGTGGGTTCGAGCGCCGTGACAACGACCGTGGCGGCTTCCGCCGTGACGACCGCCGGGACGGTGACCGTGGCGGCTTCCGCCGTGACGAGCGCCGTGACGACCGTGGCGGGCGTCCCTTCGAGCGTCGTGACAACGACCGTGGGTTCGAGCGCCGCGACAACGACCGTGGCGGTTTCCGCCGTGACGACCGCCGGGACGGTGACCGTGGCGGCTTCCGCCGTGACGAGCGCCGTGACGACCGTGGCGGGCGTCCCTTCGAGCGTCGTGA
>NZ_JBIAVN010000019.1:132162-161076 GCF_042894285.1 Streptomyces sp. NPDC001544
GACAACGACCGTGGGTTCGAGCGTCGCGACAACGACCGTGGCGGTTTCCGCCGTGACGACCGCACCGGTCACCGTGGCAGCGACCGCCCCTTCAACCGCGACCGCCGCGACGACCGCCCGGGCTTCCGCTCCGGCCACGACCGCCCGTACGGCCGCCGTGACGACCACCGCGGCACCGGCGGCTCCTTCGGCCGCCGCGAGGACAAGCCGCGCTGGAAGCGCAACGGCTGACGTCGAGTGAGATGAGGAAGGGCCCGTACGACTTCGGTCGTACGGGCCCTTCCCTCGTTCGCCGCCCGGGTGAAGATCGGCACCGGCCGGCAGGGCTGCAAGGGCATCTTCCAGCCGGACCTTTTGGCCATACCGAGTCCTGAGTGACGCATGTCACGCCCCCGGCGAGGGAATCGCTGGGGGCATGACAGATGACGCCAGAGTGAGTGGGCTGTCGGACGAGGAACGGCTTGCCCAGCTCGGTTACACCCAGGTCCTCGCCCGCCGTATGTCGGCGTTCTCCAACTACGCCGTCTCCTTCACGATCATCTCGGTCCTGTCCGGCTGTCTGACCCTCTATCTCTTCGGAATGAACACCGGCGGCCCCGCGGTGATCACCTGGGGCTGGGTGGCGGTCGGTCTGATGACGCTCCTCGTGGGCCTGTCGATGGCCGAAATCTGTTCCGCGTACCCGACGTCGGCGGGTCTGTACTTCTGGGCGCACCGCCTGGCACCGCCGCGCTCGGCCGCCGCCTGGGCCTGGTTCACGGGCTGGTTCAACGTGCTGGGCCAGGTGGCGGTGACCGCGGGCATCGACTTCGGCGCGGCGTCCTTCCTGGGCGCCTACCTGAACCTGCAGTTCGACTTCCGGATCACCCCGGGCCGGACGGTCCTGCTCTTCGCCGCGATCCTCCTCCTGCATGGCCTGCTGAACACCTTCGGCGTCCGGATCGTCGCCTTCCTCAACAACGTGAGCGTGTGGTGGCACGTGCTCGGGGTCGCGGTCATCGTCGGCGCTCTCGCCTTCGTGCCGGACCACCACCAGTCGGCGTCCTTCGTGTTCACGAAGTTCGTCGACAACACCGGCTGGGGCAGCGGCCCGTACGTGGTCCTCCTGGGCCTGCTGATGGCCCAGTACACCTTCACCGGCTACGACGCCTCCGCCCATATGACGGAGGAGACCCACGACGCGGCGACGGCCGGCCCGAAGGGCATCGTCCGATCCATCTGGACGTCCTGGATAGCGGGCTTCGTCCTCCTCCTCGGGTTCACCTTCGCGATCCAGTCGTACGACAAGGAGCTCGCGTCCCCGACCGGCGCGCCCCCGGCGCAGATCCTCCTCGACGCGCTGGGCGCCACCTCCGGAAAACTGCTGCTGCTGGTGGTGATCGGCGCGCAGCTGTTCTGCGGCATGGCGTCGGTGACGGCCAACAGCCGCATGATCTACGCCTTCTCCCGCGACGGCGCACTGCCCTACTCCCGTGTCTGGCACACGGTGAGCCCGCGTACCCGCACTCCCGTGGCGGCGGTCTGGCTGGCGACCGCCGGCGCCCTGGTCCTCGGCCTGCCCTACCTCATCAACAACACGGCGTACGCGGCGGTGACCTCGATCGCGGTGATCGGCCTCTACATCGCGTACGTCGTCCCGACCCTGCTGCGGGTCCGCAAGGGCGCCGCCTTCACCCGGGGCCCCTGGCACCTGGGCCGCTGGTCGCAGCCCATCGGGGTGGTGTCGGTGGCCTGGGTCGGGGTCATCACCGTCCTCTTCATGCTGCCCCAGGTCTCCCCGGTGACCTGGACCAGCTTCAACTACGCCCCGGTCGCCGTCCTGGTCGTCCTCGGCTTCGCGACGGCCTGGTGGCTGGCCTCGGCCCGCCACTGGTTCCTCAATCCCGACCACGACCGCACCCGCGTCCGGGAGACCGACACCCCCCGAATCGGTTGATCCACGACGCTTCGGGCTCCGCGTCCCCGATACCGGATCGGAGACGCGGCCCGCTCCGGCTATGCTCGGGGAGGCAACATCGCCTGGGCCCTTAGCTCAATTGGCAGAGCAGTGGACTTTTAATCCATTGGTTGTGGGTTCGAGTCCCACAGGGCCTACCGGTGGCGGGTGAGGGCATCCCCCTCTACCTGCAGTGCAGCGCCCGAGTCGGCTCCGTCCGGCTCGGGCGCTGCTTCGTTTCCGTCTTGCGTGAGCGATGTGCGGGCGCCGCGAGGCATCCGCACTCGGCCACTCTTTGCCATGGACGTCATGAGAGCTACCGTTCTTGTATGAACGATATGACCGGAGAAGTCCGATTGGCACTCACTGGTCGCATCGAGTTCCAACAGGACATCACTGTGGCCCAAGGCGCTCAGGTGATCAGCATGCTGCAGGCTCCGCCGGAGCCGGCGCGTCCGGACTCTGCCTCCGAGCGTCCCGCTCTTCCCCCGGCACCGGCCCCGGAGCCGGAAGAGGCCCGGCTCGACATCCCGGCGCGGAACGACGCTCGCCCACGACGGTTCGTCGAGGGCCCGCGCCAAGCGCTGGAGTTCTCGGGCGCGAGAACCAATCCGGAGAAGATGACCGCCTTCGCCTCGTATCTGCTGTGGGAGGAAGGGCATGAGACCTTTACCCAGAGTGACGTTCGCAGGCTCTTTCAGCGGTCACGTGAGCGCATCCCGGCGAGCTTCACCCGTGACTTCGGCAGAGCCGTGCAGGTGGGCTGGATTCATGAGGGGGAGGTCAAGGGCGAGTTCTATCTGGCCCAGGCGGCCCGGAACGTGATCGAGGACGGCTTCGACGGCCTTCGCGTCAGGCGTGGCGGCAAGCCCGCCGGCGCAGGTTCCGCATCGCGTGGGGGTGCGCCGAGGAGAAGGCCGCGCGCTGTCCCCGTACCGGAGGCGTTCGCCGGCCTCGACCACATCCCCACGACGCTCGATGGGCTCATTCCCTACCACCGGGTCAAGTTGAAGCGGGACAAGCTCCTGTGGGCCCTTGAGCTGGCGAAGCATCTCGGTGTCGAAGCACTTCAGAACACGGAGGCCGCTTGGCTCACCGACAAGCTCGGAGATGCCCTGCCGACCCGGGACATGAACGGTCATTTCACGGGTCTGCACCGTCGAGGATTCGCCAACCGCTCGATGGGCGACAACGCCATGCGGATCACGGAAACGGGCGAGGAGTACCTCGGGTTGCTTTCGGCGTGAGCGACGCGTGAGCGGAAGTCACCCAGCAGCACGGCTACTTCGGTCGGCCCGGGGCTCACAGGGCGTTGCGCAGGACGACGTAGACGGCGGTACCGATGCCCACGCTGAGGATGGTGCGGCGGCCGAAGGCCAGGTGGACGCCGATCGTGACGGCCACGGCGAGCAGCGCGAACCACGTGCCGTGCGGGTCGCTGACGACTGTGCCGCGCAGCGCGGTCACCGCGAGGATCATGAGGATGCCCACCGGCATCCGGAGGCGGCCGGGTGGCTGAGCAGGTTGGCGGCCGACGCGGCTACGGCGCATCCCACCGCGGCCCGCACCCGCTGGTCCACCGCCAGGCCTAACAGGGCGACGCACAGCAGCATCAGCAGCGGCGGCCCCCAGCACGCCGTGGCCACGGTGACCGGCAGCGGCGCGACCGGCCACCGCAGCCGGGGCACGAGCAGAGCCGCCCCGCACAGCAGGGCGGCGGTCACGGGGGCGACACACCGTTCGTCATCGAGTGACGGGGCGCTCATTGCCGCGGCCGACAACAGCCGTCGGCTACGCCGCCGCGACCTCTCTTCAGCGGCTTCTCGTTCTCGGCGGCCCCGCTGTGGCCGTGGTCTGCCTGTTGGTGGTCGGCGCGGTGCTCCTGCGGCGCCGCTCTGCCAGGTCCTGGTGATCAGGTGGCCCGTTCAGCCCACGCCGAGTTCCGTCAGCTCCGCGAGTGGCAGGGTGTGCTGGGTCTGCAGCACCTTGGCCCGCAGGTAGCGCACGTTGTGGGCGGTGGTGAAGACCCCCGTGGGAACCCGGTCGCGCACGTCGATGCCCAGGCCGCGCAACTGGTCCGCCTTGTCCGGGTTGTTGGAGAGCAGGTCCAGCTCCGCGATGCCGAGCGCGCGGAGCATCTGGGCGGCCGCCGTGTAGTCGCGGGCGTCCTCCGGCAGACCGAGCGCGGCGTTGGCCTCGTACGTGTCGAGGCCCTGGTCCTGCAGGGCGTACGCGTCGAGCTTGTTGTAGAGGCCGATGCCGCGGCCCTCCTGGCGGAGGTAGAGCAGGACACCGCCGCGGTCGGCGATGCGTTCGACCGCCTCGCGCAGTTGGGGGCCGCAGTCGCAGCGGGCCGAGCCGAAGACGTCCCCGGTCAGGCACTCGGAGTGCAGTCGGACGAGCGGGACGGTGCCGGGGGCGGGGCTGCCGAGCACGACGGCCACGTGCTCCTGGCCGTCGGTCAGGCCGTGGAAGGTGACGAGGTCGGCGTCGACGCTGTAGCCGTCGTGGAAGCGCAGCGGTACCCGGACGCGGGCGCGCGGGGTGGCGGCGGGGGTGTCGGGCATGCGGGTTCTCCGGGTCCGGTGGTCAGGGCGGGCTCTGCTTAAGATTTGAAGCAGTTCCACGCCGGGGACCCTACTACTGCTTCAATTTTGAAGCAACCAGTTTTGGAGCAACCAGTTTTGAAGCAATCAGTTTTGAAGCGACAGGTGCGCGGCCCGGCCGCCGAGGCCCCCGCCGGGAACGGTAAGGGCCGGTCAGGAACAGGGAGGGGAGGACCGGCGCCGCCAGGGCACCTCGTCGGGTGCCGGCCGGGCCGTCCCGTCACCCTGGAGCGCCCGCACGATCCCCCCGCAGATCTCCTCCAGCTGTTCGACCTGCTCGGGGGTGAGCTGGTCGAACAGCGACGCCCGCACGGTCTCGACGTGGCCCGGAGCCGCGCGCTCCAGCACCGCCATCCCCTCGTCCGTCAGGGCGGCGATGCTGCCCCGCTTGTCCCACCGGCAGTTCTCGCGCCGCACCAGCGCGTCCTTCTCCAGCCGTGTCACCGCGTAGGTCAGCCGGCTCCGGGTGATCTTCAGCGCCTCGGCGAGGTCGGTCATCCGCAGCCGGCGCTCCGGCGTCTCGGAAAGGGTGGCCAGGATGGAGTAGTAAAGGTGGGGCATGCCCGCGTCGTGCTGGAGCTGCCGGTCCAGCGCGTCCTCCAGGAGATGGGTCGCGGCCACGTATGCGCGCCAGGCGCGCTGCTCCTCGGGGGTGAGCCAGCGGGTCGTCATGCCACCAGTGTAGGTTTGTTTCAAACTTGAACCAAGATCCCGGATTCGCCGGATCCGGATCCACACCCGCCCGCCTCCCGAAGAGAGCGCGTCGATGCCCCGTCCGTACGTCCTGCTGTCCGCCGCCGTGTCCCTCGACGGGTACCTCGACGACACCGGCCCCGACCGGCTGCTGCTGTCCAGCCCGGCCGACTTCGACCGGGTCGACGAGGTACGGGCGTCCGTCGACGCGATCCTGGTCGGCGCCGGCACCATCCGCGCCGACAATCCGCGCCTGCTGGTCAACTCGCCCGAGCGCCGGGCGTCCCGGCTCGCCGCCGGGCAGGCGGAGTACCCCCTCAAGGTCACCGTCAGCGGCTCCGGCGACCTGGACCCGGACGCGAACTTCTGGCACACCGGCGGCGAGAAGGTGGTGTACACCACGGACGAGGGCGCCGAGCGGGCCCGCGGTCTGGCCCTCGCGGCCGACGTCGTCCCACTGGGCCCCGGCCTCGACTGGCCCGCGCTGCTCGAACACCTCTACGCGGTGCGCGGGGTACGCCGCCTGATGGTCGAGGGCGGCGGCACCGTCCACACCCAGCTGCTGCGGCAGGGACTGGCCGACGAACTGCAGCTCGTCCTGGCCCCCCTCCTGGTCGGCGACCCGGCCGCCCCCCGCCTCTTCGGACCCGGCGGCTACCAGGCCGGCCGCCTGCGGCTGCTGGAGACCCGCCGTATCGAGGACGTCGTCCTGATGCGCTACGAGCCGACCGCCCCCGGCACCGGCCCCTCGGCCGCCCCCGCCGACCGCCACTGGCTGCGGATCGCCTGCGAGCTGGCCGCGCTGTGCCCGCCCTCCAAGACGGCGTTCAGCGTCGGGGCGGTGGTCGTGGCCGCCGACGGCACGGAGCTCGCGCGCGGCCACTCGCGTGAAGGCGGCGACCCCGTGGTCCACGCGGAGGAGGCGGCGCTGGCCAGGATCCGGCCCGACGACCCCCGGCTGGCCGGTGCCACGGTGTACAGCAGCCTCGAACCGTGCGCCCGGCGGGCCTCCCGGCCGGCGCCGTGTGCCCGGTTGATCCTCGACGCGGGGGTGCGGCGGGTGGTCACGGCATGGCGGGAGCCGGACACGTTCGTCACCGGGGCCGACGGGAGCGGACTGCTGGCGGCCGGGGGCGTGGACGTGGTCGTCGTGCCGGAGTACGAGGCGGCGGCGAAGGTGCCGAACCGGCACCTGCCGGGCTGATCGGAAAGGCGTGTGCGAGGTGTCCCGCGGATGACGTACACTGGTGACACAACGACGCGGGGTGGAGCAGCTCGGTAGCTCGCTGGGCTCATAACCCAGAGGTCGCAGGTTCAAATCCTGTCCCCGCTACTGAAGGCTCAGGGCCGGAATCCAGCACAGGGATTCCGGCCCTGAGTGTTTTTTGCGCCCCCGGTAGTCCGCTTGCAGCCTCCCACGGTCCGCCGTGGCATCCGGGCCGTGGTCAACTCGCCCGGTTTTCACCGTCCTTGGTGTGTAAGTCCTTCGGTGAAAACGCTAATGATCAAGCCAGATCTCTTGGAAACCGACGGGTAGGCCTATTAACGTTCGATAACGCAGCGCGGTCGTCCCAGCCGTCACCCGAGACGGCTCCGTGCGCACGCGCCGAATCCCGAAAGGGAACCGGGGAACCACCACTTTGGGGTGAATCGCACGAATGCCGTTGTGAGCTCGTCGAGTTCACGGCCGGTATACGCGCGTAGGAGACCTTCCTGCTCCGAACCCGTCAGCTAACCCGGTAGGCGTCACGGAAGGAAAGGAGCACGCCCGAGTGGCGTCCAACCCGCCTGCCCCCACAGCCCCGTTCGCGCCGAGCCGGCGCACCGACACCTTCGTCTACGGCGACTACCGCACCGACGAGGGCCCCTGGGAGGAGTGGAACCCCACCGAGGGGTCCCTCCGCCCGGAACGCGGCCGGCACCGGGTCACCAAGCAGCGCGGCGGGGGACTCGCCCGCAGCTCCACCGTTCTGGGCGTCGGCGTCATCGCCGCCGTCGGCGCGGGCGGCATCGCCAGCGCCAACACCGGCAAGCCGCCGGTTTCCCTATCCCTGCCCGACCTGCCCTCCGTCGGCTCGCTGCTGGGCGACCACACCGACGGCGCCAAGGTCACCGCGGCCAGCCTGACCGACGTCGGCGTGGCAGCCGCCGACAGCGACCAGGGCGGCACCGACGCCGGCGAGGCCCTGCGCAACCGGATCATGGCCCAGGCCGAGCGGCAGAAGAGCCAGGCCGACGGCAAGGCCACCGCCGCCGCCGTGGCCGCCGCCGGGAAGCAGTCCGCCGCCGTGGCCGCCAAGGCGGAGCAGGAGGCCGCGGTCAAGGCCGCCGCCGCCAAGGAGAAGGCCGAGGCCGCCGTCAAGAAGCAGGCCGAGGCCGACCGCCTCGCCAAGCTGGCCGCGCAGTACACGCTGCCGACCTCCTCGTACACGCTCACCGGCACCTTCGGTCAGCCCGGCGCCATGTGGTCCTCCGGCTACCACACCGGCCTTGACTTCGCGGCGCCGACCGGCACGCTCATCAAGGCCATCCACAGCGGCACGATCACCGAGGCGGGCTGGGCCGGCGCCTACGGCTACCGCACGATCCTCACCCTCGACGACGGCACCGAGCTGTGGTTCTGCCACCAGTCCTCGATCAACGTGAAGGTCGGCCAGAAGGTCCAAACCGGTGAGGTCATCGGCCGCGTCGGCGCCACCGGCAACGTCACCGGCCCGCACCTCCACCTCGAGGTCCATCCCGACGGACAGCCCACCGCCATCGACCCGATGGCGTGGCTGCACGGCAAGGGCCTCAACCCCTGACGGGACCCCGACGCATGAACGAGGTGCCCGTGACCGCCAAGCGGAATGCGGGCCACCGCTGAGGTTGTTGAAGAGAAGCATGACTTCTCTTCGCAAGCTCGGCCCCTCCGACCTCGAGGTCTTCCCGCTCTCCCTCGGCGGCAACGTCTTCGGCTGGACCGCCGACGAGGCGCAGTCCTTCGCCGTCCTGGACGCCTACACGGCCGCCGGCGGCAACTTCATCGACACCGCCGACTCCTACTCGGCGTGGGTCGACGGCAACGAGGGCGGTGAGTCCGAGACCATCATCGGCAACTGGGTGAAGGCCCGCGGCAACCGTTCCGACGTCGTCATCGCCACCAAGGTCAGCCAGCACCCGAAGTACCAGGGCCTGACCGCCGACAACATCAAGGCCGCGGCCGACGCGTCCCTGCGCCGCCTCGGCACCGACCACATCGACCTCTACTACACCCACTTCGACAAGACCGAGGTCCCCGTCGAGGAGATCATCGGGGCGCTCGACGAACTGGTCCGGGCGGGCAAGGTCCGCTACATCGCCGCCTCCAACATCACCGCCGAGCGCCTCCAGGAGTCCCTGGACTTCTCCGAGCGCGAGGGCCTCGCCCGGTACGTCGCGCTTCAGCCGCACTACAACCTCGTCTCACGCGACACCTACGAGGGTCCCCTCCGGGACGTCACCGCACGTGCGGGCCTCGCCGTCGTGCCCTACTTCTCCCTCGCCTCCGGCTTCCTCACCGGCAAGTACCGCCCCGGTACGACCGTGGACAGCGCGCGGGCGTCCGGCGCCGCGAAGCACCTGGAGACCGAGCGGGGGCAGAAGGTCCTCACCGCCCTGGACGAGATCGCCGCCGCGCACGACGCCCCCGTGGCGACCGTGGCCCTCGCCTGGCTCGCCGCCCAGCCCACGGTGGCGGCCCCCATCGCCTCGGCCCGCACCCTGGACCAGCTGCCGGCGCTGATGGGCGTGGCGGAGCTGGAACTCACCCAGGAGGAGCTGACCAGGCTCACCGAGGCGTCGGCGTAACCGCGCCCACGGGCGATACGGGTCACGTGCGGTACGGGTTGTGGGCGACCGGGTACGGCCCCGCCGGGTAGCCGTACCCGTACGCGCCCTGCACCCCGTACACCGGCCAGGGCGTCGCGGCCACCGGAGCCGACGCCCTGGCCGCGTACTCCAGCGCGGGCCGCGCCACCTGCCGCCGGTGCCACAGCTCGGCCAGCAGCTCGCCCTCCCGTACGACGAAATCGGCCCCGGCGCGGCCGCGCCGCCCCCGGTGCCGCAGGAACGCCAACGACGTCGCGTACGCCTCGTACTGCGCCACCGCCCGCGCCGCCGGCTTGCCGAGGTGGTGACGGGCGTGGTCGCGGGCCATCCGCCGGGCCTTCATCGAGCCCAGGGCGAACGGCTCGCCGGGACCCAGCCAGCCGGCGAGGACGTACGCCGGCAGCTCCTCGCGCACGGTCCGCAGCTCCCGCTGGCGGGTCCAGATCACCAGCCAGGTCAGCAGCCCGAACGCGGGCACCATGAACGTCCCGTACACGGCGAAGAAGCCGTACTCGCCGAAGGTCGAGGAGCCGTTCCAGAACGCGTGCATGCTCATCGCGAGCAGCAGCCCGCCCAGCGGCAGCAGCACGCGCCGCACGTGCTGCCGGGGGGCGGACAGGGCGGCGATGCCGAAGCCGATGCCGGTCAGGACGGTGAACAGGGGGTGCGCGAACGGGGACATGATGACGCGCACGAAGAACGTCGCGGCGGTGACGGAGGCGATGCCGCGGTCGCCGGTGATCTGGTCCGTGCCGAAGGCGGTACCGAGGTAGAGGATGTTCTCGGTGAAGGCGAACCCGGTGGCCGTGATCCCGGCTATCACCACGCCGTCCACGATCCCGGTGAAGTCCCGTCTGCGGAAGAGGAACACGAGCAGGACGGCGGCCGCCTTGGCGGACTCCTCCACGACGGGCGCTATGACGGTCGCGCCGAGGGTGTCGGCGCTGGACGGGTCGGCGGTCGCCGTGGCTATCCACTTGGTGGCGAAGCTGTTGGCGACGATGGCTATCAGCGCCGCCGCGCAGGCGCCCCAGGCGAAGGCGAAGACGAGGTTCCGCCAGGGGCCCGGCTCCACCCGGTCCAGCCACCGGAAGGCGGCTATGAGCAGCGGAACGGGCAGTACGGCCAGCCCGAGCCCGACGAGGAACCCGTCCGTGCCGGTCTGCTGCCGCACGAGGGCGAGGATGACGAGCCCGGAGAGGGCGAGCAGGGTGATGAGCGCCCCGTACCGCACCCATCGCCGTTGCCACCAGTGCGGATGCCGCAGTGTTCCACCGGCGGGGCCGGCCGGACCTTGCGGGCCCGGGGGCTGCGTCGGGTACGGGGGACTGCTGGCCACGGCATTAGCCCTAACGAGATCGACCGTCTTCTTACTGACTCCGGTTACTGACTCCGGCTTCCTACTGCTTCCGGCTTCCTACCGACTCCGGTGCTGTACGCGGCGGAAGAGCAGATCATTCACCACATGTCCCTTCTCCAGGCCCTGCCCCTCGAAACGGGTCAGCGGCCGGAAGCCGGGACGGGGCGCGAAACCGCCGTCGGGCCGGGTGTTCTCGAAGTCCGGGTGCGCGGTCAGCACGTCGAGCATCTGCTCGGCGTACGGCTCCCAGTCGGTCGCGCAGTGCACGATCGCCCCGGGCCTCAGCCGGGTCGCGGCCAGGCTGAGGAAGTCCGGCTGGATCAGACGCCGCTTGTGGTGGCGCTTCTTCGGCCAGGGATCCGGGAAGAAGACCCGCAGCCCGTCGAGCGCGTCCGGCGTGAGCATCTCGCGCAGCAGGATGATGGCGTCGCCGTTGGCCACCCGGACGTTGGACAGACCGCCCGTGTCCGCGAGGTTCAGCAGATTCCCCTGCCCCGGCGTGTGCACGTCCACGGCGAGGATGTTGGTGCCGGGGTCCGCGCCGGCCATCTGCGCGGTGGCCTCGCCCATCCCGAACCCGATCTCGAGGACGACCGGGTTGTCGTTCCCGAACAGCTCACCGAGATCGATCGTCCGCTGCCCGTCGATGTCCAGCCCCCACTTGGGCCACAGCCGCTGCAGCGCGTCCGCCTGCCCCGCCGTCACCCGGCTCCGGCGTGGCTGGAAACTGCGGATCCGCCGCTCGAAGTGCGACCCGGCGGGGTCGGCCTTGGGCCCGTCCGGGAACCGCGGCTCCCCCTTGGACCGGGTGTGCCGGACCGACGTACCAGGGGCGTGGTGCGGGGTTTCGGGCGTCTCGGGGGTGTTCAACGAGTCAGACACAGTGAGGCCGATTTTACGCGGGGCCCGCTCCGGCGCCCGACCTGGTGCCGTGACCGGCCGGGCGGGGGTCACGCCGAGGCCCCCAGTACACCCAGCGCCCTGCGCGCCACCTCACGCCCGATCGGCAGCGAGGCGGTGGCCGCGGGGGACGGCGCGTTCAGCACGTGCACCGCGCGCGGGCCCTCCCGGATCAGGAAGTCGTCCACCAGCGTGCCGTCCCGCAGCACGGCCTGCGCCCGCACCCCGGCCGACGCCGGGACCAGGTCGTCCTCCTCCACCGCGGGCAGCAGCCGGCGTACGGCGTCGGTGAACGCGCCCTTCGACAGCGACCGCCGCACCTCCCCGAGTCCGTACCGCCAGTGCCGCCGGGCCATCACCCAGGCACCCGGCCAGGCCAGCGTCCCCGCCGCCTCCCGCGGCCGTACGACCCCCCAGCCGTACCCCTCCCGGGCCGCCGCCGGCACCGCGTTCGGGCCGATGTGGACACCGCCGTCGATCCCGCGCGTGAGGTGCACCCCGAGGAAGGGGAACGCCGGATCCGGCACCGGATACACCAGCCCGCGCACCAGCTCCGGCCGTGCCAGCTCGTAGTACTCCCCCCGGAAGGGCACGATCCGCACCTCGGGCTCGTCCCCGGTCAGCCGGGCGACCTCGTCGCAGTACAGCCCGGCGCAGTTCACCAGCACCCGTCCGCGCACGACGTCCCCGTCCGCCGTGCGCACCGCGACCCCCAGTTCCGGCCGCCGGTCGATCCGGACCACCCGCGCCCCGTACCGGAGCTCCGCCCCGGACGCCTCGGCGAGCTGCCGGGCCACCCCGGTGAAGTCGCACACGCCCGTCGTCCCGACGTGTATGGCCGCAAGACCCCGCACCTCGGGCTCGTACTCCGTGATCTGCGCGGGTCCCAGCTCGCGGACCGGGATCCCGTTCTCCCGGCCGCGCTGGACGAGCGCGTGCAGTCGCGGCAGCTCCTCCCGCTCGGTGGCGACGATCAGCTTGCCGGTGACGGCGTGCGCCACGCCGTACTCCGCGCAGAACTTCACCATCTCGGCGGCACCGCGGACCCCGTACCTCGCCTTCAGGGAGCCCGGCCGGTAGTAGATCCCGCTGTGGATGACCCCGCTGTTGCGGCCCGTCTGGTGCCGGGCCGGCCCCGGCTCCTTCTCCAGCACGGTCACCCGCGTACCGGGCGCGGCACGCGTGATCGCGTACGCCGTGGAGAGCCCGACGATCCCACCACCGATCACGAGCGCATCGCAGTCATAAGCGATCCCCGGCCGCACCTGCACCACCTCCCACCTCGATAGTGCACTGCGCCACTGACAACGCCCGCAAACCCGGGGGCCGGGATCAGGCTGGTGCCATCAGCAAGGGCCGGGCCCGCTCCCGCAGCTCCACCACCCGCGGCTCGTCCCCGTACGGCTCCAGGCGGTGCAGGAGGTCCTTCACGTACTCCGTGGTCCGCGCGGACGAGATCCGTCCGGCGACCTCCACCGCCCGCACCCCCTGCTCGCAGGCCGCGTCCAGATTGCCCGACTCCAGCTCGGCCACCGCCGAGACGACGAGCCGGAGCCCGTGCGAGCGCACGAACTCCTCCGTCGGCTTCGACAGGGCCTGCTCGGTGAACCGGCGGACCTGGCGCGGTGCCTTCAGGTCGCGGTAGCACTCCGCGGCGTCCGCGGCGAAGCGGTCGTAGCCGTAGAAGCCGAGCCAGGACGGGTCCTGGTCGCCGTCGCGGGACCGCTCCAGCCAGCTCTCGGCCGCCTTCAGGGCGGACCCGGCCGCGTGGGCGTCGTTCGCGCGCGCGTGGGCGCGCGCCTCGACCAGGTGGAAGAAGCTCATGGTGCGGGCGGTGGCCAGGCCGCGGTTGCGTTCCACGGCGGCCTGCGCGAGGTCGACCCCCTCGTCGCCGAAGCCCCGGTACGTCGCCTGCAACGACATGGACGCCAGCACATAGCCCCCGAGGGGGACGTCCGCGGCCGCGCGCGCGAGGCGCAGCGCCTGGATGTAGTAGCGCTGGGCGGCCTCCTGCTGGCCGGTGTCGAAGGCCATCCAGCCGGCGAGGCGGGTGAGTTCCGCGGTGGCGCCGAACAGGGCACGGCCGACCTCGTCGGAGTACGAGCCGAGCAGCAGCGGTGCCGCCTCCACCCTGAGGCACTCGGGCACCATGGACGAACGCCAGTCGCCGCCCCCGTATTTGGAGTCCCAGCGCCTGGCGTCCTCGGCTGCCTCCCGCAGCTTCTGCACGTCGCTGTGGCCGACTTTGATCGGTGCGCCGGAGCCCTCGGAGGGGTTCGCGTCCCGCGCGACCGAACTGTCGGCGGGGGTTATCAGCCACCGTGAGGCGGGCGTTGCGTATGCGCTCACTGCGAACGACCCGGCCAGCGACTGCCAGATGCCGCCGGAGCCGGCCCGGCGGCCGGCGAGGTCGAGACGGTACAGGTCGGTCGCCGACCGGACCGCCTGTCCTACGTCCCTGGGGAAGGCGAGGCCCACTTCGGGCGCGGGATCCGCGTCCGCCAGGCCGATCTCGTGGAGCGGCACCGGGCGGCCGAGTTTCTGGCCGATGGCGGCGGCGATGAGGTGCGGAGCGGCACCCTGCGGCACCATGCCCTTCGACACCCAGCGCGCCACCGACGTCTTGTCGTAGCGAAGAGTCAACCCGCGTTGCGCGCCAAGGTCGTTGACGCGTCGCGCGAGTCCTGCGTTGCTGATTCCCGCGAGGGCGAGAACGGCGCCGAGTTTTTCGTTCGGCCCGCGTTGCTCCCTGGACATGCGCCACCCCTCGACACAGACGGCTGCCGCTTTGGCATAACCACGCGGCATTCGTAAACCCAGCGTAGTTCGCCGCATCCCAAGCGTTAAGGGGCATTGTTCCGGATGGCGGGATTGTGGTCCGTACCGGGGTGGCGGCCGCTCACGCACCGTGCACGGACTGTCGCGGCGTGCCCCCGTCGTGTGGCCGTGCGCCTGTCCGTGCGCTCTTCTCCGGCCACCGGGGGAGCGGTTCCATGGCTGTCGCGTGGGTCGGCCCGCTGTACTGGATCCAGTGGGCTGGGGGACACCGCCGCCTTCATCCCCGCGGGTGGCGGACCGGTCCGGGAGGCGAGGCCCGCCTCCCGGACTGTGCGCACTCTGTGCACTGCGCAGAGCATGTACGGAGCGTACGCAAGCCTGCTCGCGCCACGCCAATTTGGCTGAAAATCGCCCCTGTCTTTCGCAGGTGATCACCGCTCCTACCACGGTAGTTGAGGGCGTGAAGGGCGTTTTCGGGGAGCATTTCGGGGGCGCATTCGTGTCGCAGCCGCCTTGTGCCGTACGGGTGTTGGCCTCTCCCCGACCGCCGCACGGGCACGCGCGCGTGGGCGCGCCGATGGTATCCGAGGCGGCGCCGTCATCACTCGGGGGCGCGTTCTTCATGGCAGCATGGGATCCGGTTCGAATGGTGCACTGGTTGTCCACAGGCTGTGGAGGCGTCCATGCGGTGGTTGGTGGGATGGAGCAGCACCGCCACGGGCGCCGCCGGAATCGGCTCCGCCGGTGCCATGGGGGACGACGGCGAGACCGTGCACCCGATCGGTTCCCAACTCCTGTGGGGCGACCCGGATCCCCTGTGGGCGGTCGGCGACTGGCGCCCCGACGAGGTGCGGGTGGTGAAGGCCGACGGACAGAACCGCATCGCCGTCCTGGGCACCTGCGGCGCCTCCGACGAGGAACTGCGGCTCGGCCTGTTCACCGCGCGCGGAGGCGCGCTGCGGCATCTGACGACCTGGCCGGGCAGCTACACGGCCGTCGTCCAGGTCGGCCGCCGCGTCACCGTCTGCGGCGACCTCGCGGGCGCCCGCCCGGTGTTCCACACCCCCTGGGCCGGCGGCACGGCCTACGCGACGGCCGCACTGCCCCTCGCCGACCTCATCGAGGCCAACCTCGACTTCGGCCACCTCGCCGCCCTGCTCGCCGCCCCCGAGGTACCGGCCGCGCTCTACGACTCCACGCCGTACGACGGAGTGCGCCGCGTTCCGCCGGGGCACGCGCTCATCCTCCGCGCGGGGGCGCGCGAGATCGCCGGGTACGAGCCGGTCGCCTCCCTCGCGGTGGCGGCGCCGTCGGCCGACCCCGACCGCGCGGTGGACGCGGTGCGCGACGCGCTCGTCGACGCCGTCCGCGCCCGCCTCTCCGCACCCCGGCACGTCCCCGGAGCCGACATAGACCCCGGACCCGTACCCGGCATGGGACCCGCCGAGCGGCGGGCCGCGCGCGGGATGCCGGTGCCGGGCATCGGCGCGGACCTGTCCGGCGGACCGGCCTCCGGCACCCTCGCCCTGCTCGCGGCCGGACTTCCCGGCAGGCCGGGGACCGTCCTGGGCCACGGCACGGGCGCGGGGGAGCGGCTGCTCGCCGTCACCTTCAACGACCTGGCCGTGCGCGGCCGGGAAGCCGAACTCCAGCGCGCGGGGGCGCTCGCGGCCAACCCGCGCCTGCACCACGTCGTCGTCACCGGCGGCGAGGAGGTCCTGCCCTACGCCGACCTGGACGGCCCGCTCACCGACGAACCCGGGCGCTCCCTGATCTGGGCGGCCCGCCACCGCGCCCGCCTCGCCGCCGGCAGCGCGGACCACTTCACCGGGCACGGCGCCCGCCAGGCCCTGGACGCCCACCCCGCCCGCCTCGCGGACCTCCTGATGGACCGCAAACGGCGCCACCTGGTGCGGCCCGTCGCCGCGCTGGCCAAGGCGGACGGCTCGGTGATGGTCCCCGCGCGCGTGTACAGCGCGGCACGGCGGCTGGCACGGACGTCGTACCGGGCCGGCGTGGAGGCCCTCGCCGAGCGGCTGATGCGCCGCCGTTTCGAGGAACCCGCGGGCGCGGTCGGAGCGTCCCTCGCGGCGCTCACCTGGGCCAGACCCGGACCGGCGGCACGCTGGCTGACCGGCGAGGCACTCGCTGAAGTATCGGTTCTGCTGCAGGGGGCGGTGAACCGCCCCGGCATCGGCCCGGGCCAGCGCCCCGGCGACCACCGCGCGCGTGCCGCACTGTCCCGCTACGCGGCGGACATCCGGGTCCTCGAACAGGCCGCCGAGATCCGCTTCCAGCGCCTGCACGCCCCCTTCCTCGACAACCAGGTCGTCCGGGCCTGCCGCGACCTCCCCGAGGCCCTCCGGGTCCAGCCGGGGGCGCGCGCCGACATCCTGCGCACCGTCCTGGAGGGCACCGGCATCACCGACCTCCCTCCCGGCTGGGGCGCCCCCTCCCAAGCCTCCTCGGACGCCGCCGCCCGCACGGGGCTGAGGATGGCGGCCGACGACCTGATGTCCCTCTTCGGCACCCCCCTGCTCGCCGAGGCCGGACTGGTGGAGGCCCGCGTCGTCCGCAAGGCCCTGCGCGGCGCGGCGGCCGGCGAGCCCCTCCCCCTGGACGGCCTCGCCGACCTCGTCTCCCTGGAACTGTGGCTGCGCCGCCTGCTCTCCCGCCGGGGCACCTGCTGGACGGGGACGCCGGCCCGCGCCCGTGCGGTGCCCTCCGGGATTACGCCGAGAAGGGGGGCGTTGGCCTCTGGGGGTGAGTCGGTTGCCCGGTACTGACGGGGCCGTCCCTGGGGGCTCCGCCCCCAGACCCCCATCGGCCTGAACGGCCTCGTCCTCAATCTCCCCCAGAGGGGGCACCCCCAGACGGGCTGGATCTACGCGCCCGGAGCTGCCGACAGCACCCAAACTCCCGTGCCGCCCCGGCGTACCCCGGCCACAATGATCCGATGCGGTACAGACTCCTGGGCCCGACCCAAGCGACGGACGACCAGGGCACCCTCATACCCCTCGGCCCCCGTCTGCGCGCCCTGCTCACCGCTCTCGCCCTGCGTCCCGGCCGCGCCGTCACCCACGACACCCTGATCGACGAGGTCTGGGCGGACGATCCGCCGCAGGACGCCCCGGCCGCCCTGCAGGCGCTGGTCGGCCGTCTCCGGCGCGGCCTCGGCAGGGACGCCGTCGCCTCCGACCCCGGCGGGTACCGGCTCACGGCGAGCGAGGACGACGTGGACCTCTTCGTCTTCGAGCGCATGGTCCGCGACGGCACCGCCGCCCTCGACCGCGACGACCCGGCCACCGCCTCCCGTGTCCTGACCGACGCCCTCGCGCTGTGGCGCGGCCCCGCCCTGGCCGACCTCCCCGACCGCACCGCCGCCACCCGCCCGGACGCCCTCCACCTGGCGGCGACCCGCGCCCGGGCCGAGGCGGCCCTGCGGCTCGGCCGCGCCCACACCGTCGTACCGGAGCTGACGGAACTGACCACGGCCCACCCCTACGACGAGCCCCTGCACGCGCTGCTCATCCGCGCCCTGCGCGACACCGGCCGCACCGCCGACGCCCTCGCCGCGTACGAATCCGCCCGCCGTACTCTGGCCGACTCCCTGGGCACCGACCCAGGCCCGGAACTGAAGGCGCTGCACGCGTCGTTGCTCGAACAGCGGACACCGCCGACACCGGCCCCGCCCCGCCCCGCCGGCAACCTCCGCCCCCGGCTGACCTCCTTCGTCGGACGGGAGCCCGAACTCGACGCCGTGCGTTCCGACCTGCACAGGGGCCGTCTCGTCACCCTGACCGGACCGGGCGGCTCGGGCAAGACCCGTCTCGCCGAGGAGGCCGCCGCCGGGCATCCGCAGGCCTGGCTGGTCGAGCTCGCCCCGCTCGACCGGCCGGAAGCGGTTCCCGGCGCGGTGGTCAGCGCCCTCGGACTGCGCGAGACCGTACTCATGACCAACGAGCTGGCCGCCCCGCAGACCGATCCGGTCGCCCTGCTCGTCGAGTACTGCGCACCACGCAGCCTGCTCCTGATCCTCGACAACTGCGAACACATCATCGACGCGGCCGCCCGCCTCGCCGAGACGCTGCTCACCCGCTGCCCGGGACTCACGATCCTCGCCACCAGCCGCGAACCCCTGGGCGTGCCCGGCGAGTCGGTGCGCCCCGTGGAGCCCCTCGTCCCCGAGCAGGCGCACCGCCTCTTCGCGGAACGCGCGGCGACCGTCCGCCCCGACGCCGCCGCCGTGCTGAAGGACACCGCGGCCGTGGACGAGATCTGCCGCCGCCTCGACGGTCTGCCGCTCGCCATCGAGCTGGCCGCGGCCCGGCTCAGACTGCTCACCCCGCGGCAGATCGCCGACCGCCTCGACGACCGCTTCCGCCTCCTCACCTCCGGAAGCCGCACCGTCCTGCCCCGCCAGCAGACCCTGCGCGCCGTCGTCGACTGGTCCTGGGAACTGCTCGAGGAACCGGAACGGACGGTACTGCGCGAGATGGCGGTGTTCGCCGGCGGCTGGGACCTCGCGGCGGCGGAGGCGGTGTGCACCGGCCCGGTGGCCGAGCTGCTCGGCGCACTGGTCGACAAGTCCCTGATCGTGGCCGCGCCGTGCGAGCGGGGCACCGGCATGCGGTACCGCATGCTGGAGACCATCCACGAATACGCCGCCGAGCGCGCCGCCGAGGCCCCCGGTCTGCGCGCGGCCGCCGAGCGACGGCACCGCGCGTGGGTGGGCGCGCTGGTCGAGAAGGCCGAGCCGCTGCTGCGGTCCGCGGAGCAACTGCCGTGGATCACCCGCCTGGAGACCGAGCTCGACAACATCCGCGCGGCGCTCGACCGGGCGGTGCGCACCGGTGACGAGGAGGAGGCCGGCGCGCTCGTCCTCGGCATGGGCTGGTTCTGGTGGCTGCGGAACTACCGCCAGGAGGCCGTGGAGTGGGTGCAGCGCGTGCTGCGCCTCGGCGTCGCCCTGGACACCGCCCCCGAGGGCGCCCCGCCGGCGGAACTCGCCGCCCTGGCCGAATCCGCCGACCCGGTGGACGCTCTGCTCCAAGCCCCGGACGGCGGTACCGGGCACCCCCGGTACGCCCTGCGCATGGACCTGCGGATGCTGCAGCTCCTCCTGACGTCCGAGGCGGGCACCCCGGACCTCGCGACGGACGAGCGGGGACCCGCCTACATCGCCCGGGTACGGGAGGCGTTCGAGTGCGGCGGCCCGCGGGCCGCCCGGATGCCGGGCCTCGTCTGGCCGATGACCGGCTACTACCTGGACGGCGGCCCGGTGCACGACATCAGGGCCATCCTCGACAAGGCGGTCGCCAACTGCCGCCGGTACGGCGGTGACTGGGAGATCGGAACCCTCCTGATGTTCCGCACCCACATGGTCGTCGACTCACCCGGCAACCTGCAGGGCGTGGACGACGACCTGGCGGAGCTGCGGGTGCTCTCCCGACGCGTGGGGGACCGCTGGATGCGGGCGCAGGTGTGCAGCGCGGCGGGCGAGGCGGCCATGGCGCGCGGCCGGTTCGAGGAGGCCGGGAGCGAGTACGAGGAGGGGCTGCGGCTCGCCTACGAGGTGGGCGCCCACACCGAGTCACCGTTCCTCCTCGCCCGCCTCGCCGAGATCGACTACCGGTCCGGGAACCGGGAGAAGGCGCTGGCCGGCCTGGAAGAGGCGGGCGCGGCGGCCGAACGGTACGGGGTGGCGGACGCCCGTGGGTTCATCCTGCTGCTGCGGGCACACCTCACGCAGGACGCCGGGGACTTCGTCCATGCCCGCGAGCTGTGGGAGCAGGCCTGCGCGGAGACACGGCGCGGCACACCCCCGCCGCAGTTCATGGCGGGACTGCGTGCGACGGAGGCCCTCATCACGGCCGGTGAGTCCGGGCCGGCGAAGGCCCTGCCGATCGTCGCCGACGCCCTGCGGGAGGCCGTGGAGAAGCGGTGCGCCGAGACGATCACGGCGACCCTCGTGGACATCGCCGCGGACCTGCTGGCCCGGCTCGGCGATCTGGCGGGCGCCGTCCGGCTGTTCGCCGCAGGTGAGCACTGGCGCGGCGGCCATCCGCGCCCCGAGCCGGAGCGCACCGGGGCCGAGCGCATCGACGCCACCGCCCGCGCCACCCTGCCCGGCGAGCGCTACACGGCCGAGCGGGCCCGGGGCGCCACCCTCACCGTCGACGACGTGCTGCGCGAGCTGGGCAGGACCCCGACCGCTAGCTGAACCCTGCCCGGGCCCGGGCCCGGTCCGCGACAGGGACGGCGACGGAGAAGGACACCCTGCCGAGGTCCGGCACCAGGGCGTGGACGCCGGCCGGCGCGTCGTGCGCGGAGCAGGCGCGGTGCAGATCAAGGGTGACGGAGGCCGCCAGCACGTCGTACCGCAGCTCCAGCCACCTGCAGACCACCGGCGTCGGCGGAGGAGGCGCCGGGGGACCGGGGCGCGGCTCGGCCGGGGACGGTGCGGTACGCGTCGGTACCGGCGCCGGGCCGGGCGGCCAAGCAGGCGTCGGCCCGGTGTTCGGCCGGTGCTCCGGGGCGACGGCCGAAGCGGCGGCCGGTGTGGCGGCCGGTGTGGCGGTCAGGCCCGGGACCGCCTCGGCCGCGGCGGCCGGCCGAGCGGGCGCCGGCGTCCTCCCCGGGGGTGTCGGGGCCGGCGAGCCGGGCCCGGGACGGACCGCGGGCGCGGACGGCGGGGGCGCGGCCGTCCGCACGGCCGGTTCGTCATGGTTCACCAGGGTGAGCACCACCGCGGCCACCCCGGCCGCGACCACCCCGGCCGCGATCGCGGCCTTCACCGGGGCACCCAGCCCCTCCGAGACCACCGCCCCGCCCGCGCCCCCGCCCGTCCCGCCGGACGAGCCGCCCGCAGCGGCCGCGGCGCCCACCCCGGCACCGCCGACGACGATCCCGAGCGCCTTGGCGTACCCCGCGGCACCGAACCAGCCGATCACCGCGACCGGCACGACGGCGGGGATGCCACCGGCGATCTCCTCGATCTGGACGGCCGCCGACCGGCACCTGGCGCACTCCCGCAGGTGCCCCCGCAGCCCCCGCTCGGCACGGGTGCGCAGCCGGCGCCGGGCATAGGTGCCGAGCTGGTCGGCGTAACGGGCGCAGTCCTCGTCACCGGTGAGGGCCGCGCTGACATGCGCCTGCAGATACGCCTGCTTCAGGCCCTCACGGGCACGGCTGGCGAGCACCCGCGTGCCGCCCGCGTCCAGCCCGAACAGGGCGGCCACCTGGCTCGGGGACTCGTCCTCCACCTCGGTGTGCCACAGCACGGCCTGCCAGCGCTCCGGCAGCGAGCGGAACGCCCGCATCGCCAACGACTCCTCGGCCTCGTGCATCGCGCGCACATCGGCACCGGGCTCCACCGTGCCGCCGTCCTCGGAAACGCGCGCGCACTGCGCCGCGAACACCGCGAAGTCGTCGACCAGTTGCTCACGCCGGGACGACTTCGCCCAGTGCGCGGCGACACGCCGCACCGAGGTGAGCAGATAGGCGCGCACGGCGTGCGACGGCCCCGAGCCGCCGCGCACCGCCTGCAGCATGCGGGCGAACACCTCGGCGGTCAGATCGTCCGCGGTGTACGCGTCCCGGCAGCAGGTACGCGCATACCGGCGCACCGCGTCCGCGTGCCGCCGGTACAACTCCTCGTACGCGCGGTCGTCGCCCGCGCGCATCCGCCCGATCAGCTCGCCGTCGGCCGACGGCCGCTCCCGCGGCGGTACGAAGTCACCCTCGCGCTGCGCCGGGACACCGGTCTCGGCACGGCCCCGCGGCAACGGAGTCCGGCCACCCTGACTCGGGACCTGCGGGGAGGTCAGCCCGCCGGTCTCCGCGTCACCGTCACCGAGCGACCCGTCCCGCCCGTCACCACTCATCGCGGAAAGCCCCCGCCACCAGCCCAGCCCAGCCCGACCCGATCACCGGGCCAGACTGCCACAGCGGCCTGCGCCGAGGGCTTCGCCGCACGATCTTCCACTCGTCCGAGCGGCCCTGCCACCGCACGGTACGGGCATCACCCGGACGGGGAGGGCCCTGGCAACCCACCCCACCCGGATGCCGGGCAAACGCCCCCGACCGTCACGCCGGACGGGACCGCAGCCCCTCCAGCAGGATGTCGAGCAGCCGCGCCGAGGCAGCCGCCTGCTGGGCCGCGTCCGGCAGCGCCGGCGCCGCCGTCGCGATCACCAGCAGCACGTCCGACACCGACACGTCCGGCCGCAGCTCGCCCGCCGCGCGCGCCCGCTCCACGAGCTGGCCCACCACGTCGAGCAGTGCCGTCGCCCCCGCGTCGTCCTCGGCCGCCACCGCCGGCTGCTCGGGCACCAGCCGCAGCTCACCGCCGCCCGGCTGCGTCCGCTGCTGCGGCACCCGCGCCTGCTCGGCCACGGCGTCGTCGCCGTCCTCCAGGACGCCGACCCGCAGCACCTGCGGCGGCAGCAACCGCCCCGCCCCGGACGCCACCGACGTGCGCAGGAAGCGCGACAGTGCCGACCACGGCTCGTCCTCCTGGCCGAGCGCCGCACGTGCCTGGTCGGTCAGCCGGGAGGTCTCCTCCTCGGCTATCCGCCGCACCAGGACGTCCTTGCTCGGGAAGCGCCGGTACACCGTGCCGACGCCGACCCGCGCGCGCCGCGCCACGTCCTCCATCGGCGCGCCGTAACCCAGCTCGCCGAAGACCTCGCGCGCCGCACGCAGCACGTGCTCCAGGTTGCGCTGTGCGTCCACCCGCAGCGGCGTCGTCCGCGGACCGTTCCCGCGTCCGATGCCCGCCGCCGCGGTCATCGCCCCGCCCACCGCCGTGCCACCGGGCGCGATGGCGGACGCGGATGCCCAATGAGTGTCCTGAACATGCATGAGTGTTCCCCCGGTAAATGACGTCTCCCCCCGGAGACTCTCCCCGCCACTGAATTCCGGAGTGCTCGATCAGGCGCCGTTCCCCGACCGATCGGGACCGCCCGTCGCGGACCCGTTCGACCACATGCCCTACACCCCGTGGACACGAACATAGTTGAGAGCCTGTCAATTCAGAAGAGGCAGGTTCCGCACAGAGCGCCCCCCGATCGGAGTACGAGGCGCATACGTCCCGGTTCCGCACCCTCGCGCCGCCTGGTCCGACTGCTCTGACCTGCCCGCTTTCGCCCCGATCCACCGATCCGGCCCACCGGGCGCACGCCCGCGCGCCGGTCACACAAATTGTCGTGGCTGTGGACAAACAACAGCGCCGGGTGCGTCATGGGATGGTGAAGGAACGTGCGCGCATTCTCGTTGTCGGCGGCGGCTACGTCGGGATGTACACGGCCCTGCGGCTTCAGCGAAAGCTGAAACGGGAGCTCAGGCAGGGCACCGTCGACATCACTGTCGTCACTCCCGACCCCTATATGACGTACCAGCCGTTCCTGCCGGAAGCGGCCGCCGGTCTGATTTCCCCTCGCCACGTCGTCGTACCGCTGCGCCGCGTCCTGGACCAGTGCCACGTCGTCGTCGGCGAGGTGACCTCCATCGACCACGAGAAGCGCACCGCCACCCTCACCACGCTCGCCACCGAGGAGGGCGGCCCCGTCGAACAGGCCGCCTACGACGAACTCGTCCTCGCCCCCGGCTCGATCTCCCGCACGCTCCCCATCCCCGGCCTCGCCGAGCACGGCATCGGGTTCAAGACCGTCGAGGAGGCCATCGGCCTGCGCAACCACGTCATCGAGCAGCTGGACATCGCCTCCTCCACCCGCGACCCCGCGATCCGGGACGCCGCCCTCACCTTCGTCTTCGTCGGCGGCGGCTACGCCGGGGTCGAGGCGCTCGCCGAACTCGAGGACATGGCCCGGTACGCCACCCGCTACTACCACAACGTCCGGCCCGAGGACATGAAATGGATCCTCGTCGAGGCCTCCGACCGGATCCTGCCCGAGGTCGGCGAGGAGATGGGCCGCTACACCGTCACCGAACTGCGCCGCCGGGGCATCCAGGTCCTGCTCGAGACCCGACTGGACTCCTGCGCCGACCGCGTCGCCCTACTCAGCGACGGCCAGCGCTTCCCCACCCGTACGGTCGTGTGGACGGCCGGCGTCAAACCCAGCCCCCTGCTCGCCGCCACCGACCTGCCACTGGGCGAGCGCGGCCGCCTCCTGTGCACCCCCCGGCTGACCGTCGAGGGCACCGAACACGCCTGGGCCGCGGGCGACGCCGCCGCCGTCCCCGACGTCACCGCCGCCGAACCCGGCACCCTCACCGCCCCCAACGCCCAGCACGCGGTCCGCCAGGCCAAGCTCCTCGGCGACAACATCGCCCACACACTGCGCGACGAACCCCTCGAGACGTACGCCCACACCTACGTCGGCTCCGTCGCCTCCCTCGGACTCCACAAGGGCGTCGCACAGGTCTACGGGCGCAGGCTGAAGGGCTACCCTGCCTGGTTCATGCACCGCGTGTACCACCTCAGCAGGGTGCCCACCTTCAACCGCAAGGCCCGAGTGCTCGCCGAGTGGACCCTCGCCGGACTCTTCAAACGGGAGATCGTCTCCCTCGGATCGCTCGAACACCCCCGTGCGGAGTTCGAACTGGCGGCCGGTGGAAAACCTCCTCACAGCCCCAAGGACAACCCGAAGGGGTCGTCCTGACCGGACCCAGGAACTCCACGGCCCGCACCGGCGTCTGACGGATGTCGCCGCGGACGGCCACCTGTCAGACTGCCCCACGATCTCGGACGGGCGCCCGCCCGCCCTCAGCACCCACGAGGCTTTCCCCACTGTGAACTTCACGCGCTGGAGCGCCCGGCTCCCCGGAACGCAGCGCCGCGCCGCAGCGCGGACCGAGAACACGGTCTCCCCGGACCGGCCAGGAGAAGGCACCGTGCCCGCAGCCCGCGCCGAACAACTGACCGACGGCACATCGCCCGTACCCGCCGTCGACGACCTCCCCGCGCGCGAGGTCCTCGACCGCGTCCCCGCCCTCGTCGCCCTGGTACAGGGCCCCGACCACCGCATCGCCTACGTCAACGACGCCTACACCGCGGCCTTCGGCGTACGCCCCCTCGGCGCACCCGCGCGCGAAGCACTCCCCGAACTGGCCGAACTCGGCCTGCTGCCCCTCCTCGACCAGGTCCTGCGCAGCGGCAGACCCCGCACGCTCAAGTCCCGCAAGGCCCTCGACGGCCGCTCCTACACCTTCACCTGCACCCCCGTCGCCGAGGACGCGGACCGCGCCGACGGCGCCGTTCTGGTCTTCGCCACCGACGTCACCGACCACGCCGAGGCCGCCGCCCGGCTGCGCGCCAGCGAACGCCGCCAGCGCGAGACGGCGGTGACCCTGCAGCGCTCCCTGCTCCCGCAGGAACTCGAACAACCCGACGACCTCCGCATCGCCGCCACCTACCAGCCCGGCGGCACGGAGGCCGCGGTCGGCGGCGACTGGTACGACGTGATCACCCTCGGCGGCGGACGCACCGCACTCGTCATCGGCGACGTCATGGGCAGAGGCGTGCGGGCCGCCGCCGTCATGGGCCAGCTCCGTACGGCGGTCCGCGCCTACGCCCGCCTCGACCTCCCCCCGCACGAGATCCTCCAGCTCCTCGACGGCCTCGCCGCGGAGATCGACGCCAACCAGATCGCCACGTGCGTGTACGCCATCCACGACCCCAACGAGGGCCGACTGGTGTACGCCTCCGCCGGCCACCTGCCGATCCTCGTCCGCGACGAGACCGGCACCGTCCAGCGCGCCGACGAACCGACCGGCCCGCCGCTCGGCACCGGCGGCTGGATGCACGCCTCCGGCTCCGTACCGCTGGCCCCCGGCTCCACCGCCGTCCTCTACACCGACGGCCTGGTGGAGCGGCGCAACGAGGACCTCGACGAGGGCATCGCCTCCCTCGAGGGCGCCCTCGCCGGCGCGACCGGCACCCCTCAGGTCATCTGCGACCGCCTGGTCCGCTCGGCCGGCGTCACCGCCGACCACGACGACGACGTGGCCGTCCTCGTCCTCCAGCACCCCGCCCGCACCGGCCCCGACGGCGAACTCTTCCGCAACGCCGCCCTGGAACTCCTCGGCGGCGTGGAGGCGGCCCCACGCGCGCGTGCGTTCGCCTCCGGCGTGCTGACCAGCTGGCGCTTCCCGGCCGACCTCCACGACCTCGGGGTACTCGCCGCGTCGGAGCTGGTCGCCAACTCCCTCCAGCACGGCACGCCGCCCACGCGCCTGCGCCTGCGCCGCACCGACCGTCGCCTCATCGTCGAGGTCACCGACGGCGACGACCACCTCCCGCGCCGCCGCCGCGCGGAACCGGGCGACGAGTCGGGACGGGGCATCGCCATCGTGGCCACCATCGCCTCGAACTGGGGCTCCCGCAAAACACCGGGAGGCGGGAAGGCCGTGTGGTGCGAGTTCGTACTGCCCCGGCCGTGAGATCCCCTCGGTGAGGCCTACGCCTCCGCGATCACAGGCTCGGCACTCGCGCCGCCGCGGGTGACGACCCGGCTCCGGGCAGCCGCCCAAGGCCGGTCCTGAGCGGCCGTGAGCGACCGGCCGAGCCGCACCGCGAGCACGCTGATGCCGAGCGAGAACAGCAGGAACGTCACGATGTACGGGGCGGGCAGCGAGGCGCCCAACGGGCCGCCCACCGCCGGCCCGACGGCCAGCGCGAGCTGCTTCACCAGGGCGAAGGCGGAGTTGTACTGCCCGGCCATGCCCTCCGGCGCCAGATCCGCCACGAGCGGGGCGACGGTCGGCGACAGCATCGCCTCACCCAGCCCGAACAGGGCGTACGTCGACACGAACGCGGCGGTCGCCATCTCCTGGCTGCCGTGCCCGAGACCCGCGTACCCGGCGGCCAGCCAGGCCACGGTCCAGATCAGACCCACACCGGCGATCACCCGCGACCGCCGGCTCCGCTCGACGAACTTCAGCACGGCGAACTGCGCCACGACGATCATCAACGTGTTCGCCGCCAGCGCGGTGCCGAGCGCGGACGTGGAGATCCCCGCGGCCTCCACACCGAACGCGCTCAGCCCCGACTCGAACTGCCCGTAGCAGGCGAAGAACAACACGAACCCCAGCACGCACAGCTGCACCATCGACCGGTTCCCGAGCAGCTGCTTCCAGCCGCCCTTCGCCGACCCGGCCGGCGCGTCCTCGATCCGGGGCGAGTGCGGCATCCGCACGGTCGACATCATCACGACCAGCAGCAGGAAGATCGCCGCCTCGATCGCGAACAGCAGAGTGAACGAGGAGACCCGGGTCGTGTCGACGAGATGGCCGCCGATGAGACCGCCGACCCCCAGCCCCAGGTTCTGCAGGAAGAACTGCGTCGCGAACGCCCGCGACCGCGTCTCCGCCGCCGAGCAGTCCACGATCATCGTCGCCAGCGCCGGCTGCATCACCGCCTGCCCGGCCCCCAGCGCCGCCGCCGACAGCAGTACGGACACCGAGCCGCCCGCCAGCCCCAGGCTCAGCGCCCCCAGCGCGGCCGTGACCAGGGCGGCGAGCAGGACCGGCAGTGGACCGCGCCGCACGATCGCCCGGCCGGCGAACGGCAGCACGATCAGCGCGGCCACGGCGAAGACCGCGAGGACGAGCCCCGCCGTCATGGCCCCCAGCCCCCGCACCTGCGCCACATAGACGTACAGGTAGGGGACGGTGAAGCCGAGCCCGAACGCGCTGAGTGCGTTGCCCACGTGGATCCGGCGCATCGCTGCGCCCATCGCCCTGGTCACGTTCACCTCTCTAACGAGTTAGATCTGAAGACTTCGAACCTAAAGTTCGATGTTGAAGAGTACATATCGAAGGACTTAAAGGCAAAGGCACCGCGTGCGATACTGCGCACATGGCCGACACCACCGGCGGCGTCAGCAGCGAGCCGACACTCGACGAGCAGATCGCCGCGTACCAGCGCGAGTTCCAGGACCTGGACCCCCAGGTGGAGAAGATCGTCTCGGCGCTGTCCCGTCTGAACCGCCGGATGAACGTCGCCTACGGCCGCCAGACCTCCGCCCTGGGCATCAGCAACGCCGAGTGGGAGGTCCTCAAGGGCCTCGTCCTCTCCGGCGCCCCCTACCGACTGGGCCCCAGCGACCTCGCCAAGCGCCTCGGCCTCACCCCGGCCGCCATGACCCACCGAATCGACCGCATGGTCTCGGAGGGTTTGGTCACCCGTGAGAGGGACGAGACCAACCGCGTCCGCGTCATCGTGGAGCTGACCCCGGAGGGGAGGGAGAAGTGGCTGGAGGCCATGCGTCTGGCGACCGTCTTCGAGGAGGACCTCCTCCAGGACCTCTCCCCCGAGGAGCGAACGGCCCTCGGCGAGGTCCTGACGAGGCTCCTGCGCCGGGTGGAACACGCCCAGCCGGACGCCGGCGGCCGGCTCAGCGACCTCGACTGAGCCGCAGCAAAAGATCTTGACAGGGGTTGCTTGACACTCCCCGGCCCGATCCGTAGAGTTCTTCGGGTTGCCACGGAGCCGTAACGGTTCTCCGGCAGCACCTCCGCCGCCGCGAGCGGCACCACAAACCACCAGCACGATCTCCCGACGGGGTTGATTTCGGCGTGCCCGAATTCAATTCGAATAGGGACTCGGCGGCCCGATTGGGAATCGCAGAGACGATCCGCTAAGGTTTGAGACGTCGGAACGGCCCAACGGCCGGGAGGACAACCCCCTCTGACGGGGAATCAGACACCGCGAGGATCTGATAGAGTCGGAAACGCCGGAAAGGGAAACCGCGAGAGCGGGAAACCTGGAAAGCACCGAGGAAATCGGATCGAGAAAAGATCTGATAGAGTCGGAAACGCAAGACCGA
>NZ_JBIAVN010000020.1:0-134728 GCF_042894285.1 Streptomyces sp. NPDC001544
AAGCCGCCCGGGCCACCCGCACCGTCTCCACCGGGACCTCCCCCGGCTCCCGCGGCTGCATCGACATCGACACCCTCCCCATACGACAACGTCGGTTCCCCAGACCACAACAAGGTCTGGGGAGCCGACGTCACGCGAAGGCCGGGATTAACCAACAGCGTCCGGGTGACCGGGGCCGGCCCCTTCGCATGTGCGGGAACCTGACCGCGACATGTCTACGGAGTGTCGCGTTGTGAACGATTACGCCCGATACATCAAAATATGCCCGAAATCATCATTTCGTGTGTGTCTGGCGGAGAGGGGTTCACAGGATGCGCAGCGCACCCGTGTCGCCGCACGGCTTCGTCGTCGTCCGGGGACGGGGTTACCGGCCCGGCCAGGTCGACGCGTTCACCGAGGCGCTCTCGCGGGACCGGGACGCCGCCTGGGAGCGGGCCGCCCGGCTCACCGTGCTCGCCAAGGACATGGCGGTGGAGGTGGCCCGGTTGCGCGAGACGGTCGCGCGGCTCGCACCGCAGACGTACGAGGCGCTCGGAGAGGGCGCGCGGCGTCTCTTCCAGCTCGGGGTGGAAGAGGCGCAGGCCGTACGGGAGTCGGCGCGGGCCGCGGCACGGGACGAGGTCTCGGAGGCGCAGGCGTACGCCGAGAGCGTGCGCCGGGCGGCCGCGGAGTACGCGGACACGCTCGTCGGGGACGTCGAGGAACGTGCCCGCCAGCGGCTCCTCGCGGCGGGTGCCGAGGCGGACGAGATCAGGATCGGCACGCGGCGGGCGGTGAAGGAGGGGCGCAGTGAGGCCCTGGCCGCGCTGCGGGAGATGCGGCAGCGGACCTCCGGGATGCTGACCGAGCAGACCCGGGAGCATGCGGCGCGTTGGGCGGCGCTGGAGCAGGAGGAGGTCGAGCGGTCGGCCGCGCTCGACGCGCTGCACGCCGAGCGGACGGTGCGCGCGCAGGCCGCGCTGGCGGAGGCGGAGCGGCAGCTGGAGGAGGCTCGGGCGTCGGTGGGCCCGTGCCTGGAGGAGGCGCACGCGCGTGCCGCGGAGATCCTCGCCGAGGCCCGGGTGCGCGAGGACGCGATCGCCCGGGAGACGGAGCAGGTGCTGCGTGAGCACGGGGAGACGTGGGACGCCATGCAGACGCAGATGGACGACGTGCGCAGCAACCTCGCGACGTGGACGGGGCGGGCCGTCGAGTAGGCGTCCCGCCGGTCCCCGGACTCACGCCCGGCCCCGGCGCGCGGGCGGGCGACCGGAGTCGGACGCCCGGGCCCGGATGTCCGACCCCAGGAGGGGTACAAGCCCTGGGACGACGCCTGGGGCCGTCTTGACGGCTGGAAACGCCGGCTGACGGTCGCCGGATCCGACCACGGCACCTTCACCGACGCGTCCCTGCTCGGGGAGCTGCTCGGTGTCGCCGATCCGAAGGTGCTCTCCTCGGCACGCTCGGAAGCGATCACGCGCGCGTACGTGGCCGCCTTCTTCGACCTGCACCTGAAGGGCATCGCCCAGCCGCTGCTCGACGGGCCGTCACCGCAGAACCCGGAGGTCTCCGTCCAGCTGCGCTGAGCGGCCCGGCGGTGCTCACTCGGAGAGCACCGGAAAGCGCCGCGGCGCCAGCACCAGCAGCACCAGGAACGCCAGCGCCGCCGCGCCCGCCGCCCCCAGGTACACCGCGTGCACCGCGCCGGCGATCGCCCGCCGGGTGCTCTCCGAGGCCGTGCCCGCGTCGAGTGCCCGTGTGACGGAGTCCAGGTCGCCCGCGCCGCCCAGCCGGGCGGCCAGGACACCGTTGGCGACCGCGCCGAACACCGCGGCGCCGACGGTCTGCCCGGTCTGCCGGCAGAACAGCACCGACGCGGTGGTGGTGCCGCGCTCCGCCCAGCCCGCCGTCGACTGCACCCCGACGATCAGCGGCAGCTGGAACAGGCCCAGCGCCCCGCCGAGCAGCAGCATCAGCAGCGCCGGCTGCCAGGCCGCCCCCGGGTAGGGCAGGAAGGGGAAGGCGAGCAGGACCAGCGTGGCCGTGCCGATGCCCAGCAGCGCGGTGTCGCGGAAGCCGATACGCCGGTAGACGTGCTGGCTGAGCGCCGCCGACACCGGCCAGCTCAGTGTCCACACGGACAGCACGAACCCGGCGGCCACGGGGGCGAGGCCGAGCACGGACTGCGCGTACGTCGGCAGGAACACCGTCGGCGCCACCATCAGCAGCCCCAGCGCGCCCAGCGCCAGGTTGACCGCCGCGATCGTCCGGCGCCGCCACACCCACCCGGGGATGATCGGCTCCGCCGCCCGCCGCTCCACCCACACCACGACCCCGGCCAGGGCGGCTCCCGCGCCGAACAGGGCGAGCGACGGCGCCGACAGCCACGCCCAGGCCACTTGGCCCTGCACCAGCGCCGTCAGCAGGACACCGCCGCACGCGAACACCGCGAGCGCGCCCGCCCAGTCGACCCGGGGACGGACCGCCGGGCCGTGGGCCGGTTCGTGCAGATGACGGACGATCAGCCAGAGCGCCGCGGCACCTATGGGCAGGTTGACCAGGAAGATCCACCGCCAGCCCGCGTACCCGGCGAGCACCCCGCCGATCCCCGGTCCCACGACCGCCGACACCGCCCACACCGTGGACAGCCGGGACTGGATCCTCGGGCGTTCGGCGAGCGGGTAGAGGTCGGCGGCCAGGGTCTGCACCGTGCCCTGCAGCGCCCCGCCACCCAGGCCCTGCACGATCCGGAACGCGATCAGCGCGGCCATGTTCCACGCGGCGGCGCACAGCAGCGAGCCGAGCAGGAAGAGCGACGCGCCCGCCACCAGCACCGGTTTGCGGCCGAAGGTGTCGGAGAGCTTCCCGTAGACGGGCAGCGTGACGGTCACCGCGAGCAGGTAGCCGGAGAACAGCCAGGAGAAGACGGAGAAACCGCCGAGGTCGGCGACGATCTGCGGTACGGCCGTGGAGACGATCGTGGCGTCCAGGGCCGCCAGTGCCATCGTGAGCATCAGCGCGGCGACGACCGCGCCCCGCCCGCGGGCCGTGGTCCGCTGCGCGGCGCCGTCGCGTGTCGCAGGTGTCGTACCGCCCACCGGAACCCCCTGATCCCTGCCCCCTGCACCTATCTGCCGGGAGAAGCTTGCCACTTGACCCTGACGCGGCGGCAGGGCGCAGGATGACGGGCCGATGGGTGGAGAGGGCCCCCTAGTCCTACTCCACCCCGGGGTGGACCGCCCCTAGGGGTTCCTCCGTACAACGGCTGGGGGAGGGTTCGTCCCGCCGGAGGAGGAGAGGGCACGGGCCCGGTCCTTAACCTGGCTTTACGCCGTCGGGGGGCGGCTGACCGAACCGGCACCGGTGGGGTTAACCCCCCTGCAAGACGGGGCTTCGCACCAGCGCGCGGCGGCCCCGCCGGCCGGGAGACTCATCGGCGTACCCAGAACGACGCACCGGCTCACCGGGGCGGATCCGCACAGACTTGCCGACCGATATAGGAGACATACCGTGACTTCGGCTGTGACCATTCCCAGGCACGGGGGCACTGGAGGGCGTACGGCCGTTGCCGCACGGGCGCGGCAGGTCGTGAAGGCGTACGGGTCGGGGGAGACCCGCGTCGTCGCCCTCGACCACGTCGACGTGGACATCGCCCGCGGCCAGTTCACCGCGATCATGGGCCCGTCGGGGTCCGGCAAGTCCACGCTGATGCACTGCCTCGCCGGGCTCGACACGGTGACGAGCGGTCAGATCTACCTGGACGAGACCGAGATCACCGGACTGAAGGACAAGAAGCTCACGCAGCTGCGCCGGGACCGGATCGGGTTCATCTTCCAGGCGTTCAACCTGCTGCCGACGCTGAACGCGCTCGAGAACATCACGCTGCCCATGGACATCGCCGGCCGCAAGCCCGACAAGGCGTGGCTGGACCGTGTGGTGGAGACCGTCGGCCTCGCCGGGCGGCTGAAGCACCGGCCCACCCAGCTCTCCGGCGGCCAGCAGCAGCGCGTCGCCGTGGCCCGCGCCCTGGCCGCCCGCCCGGAGATCATCTTCGGTGACGAGCCGACCGGAAACCTCGACTCCCGCGCGGGTGCCGAAGTGCTCGGGTTCCTGCGCACGTCGGTGGACGAGCTCGGCCAGACCATCGTGATGGTCACCCACGACCCGGTGGCCGCCTCCTACGCGGACCGGGTGCTGTACCTCGCCGACGGCCGCATAGTCGACGAGATGCACCAGCCGACGGCCGACCAGGTCCTGGACCGCATGAAGGACTTCGACGCCCGGGGGCGTACGTCATGACCGTCCTGAAGACCTCGATGCGCAACTTCTTCGCGCACAAGGGCCGTATGGCGCTGTCGGCGATCGCGGTGCTGCTGTCGGTGGCGTTCGTGTGCGGCACGCTGGTGTTCACCGACACGATGAACACCACCTTCGACAAGCTGTTCCAGGCCACCTCCTCCGACGTCCAGGTCAGCGCCAAGGGCGCCTCCGACACCGGTCAGACGACCTCCGACAACGGCAAGCCGCCGGTGATGCCGGCCTCGGTGCTGGACAAGGTCCGCCGCGCCCAGGGCGTCAAGGCCGCGGAGGGCACGGTGTTCTCCACCATGGTCACCGTCGTCGACGCCGACAAGGACAAGCTCTCGCCCAGCAGCGGCGCCCCGACCATCGTGGGCAGCTGGAACGGCAACGACGCCCGCACCATGAAGATCACCTCCGGTGCGGCGCCCAAGGGATCCGGCCAGATCATGGTCGACGCGGACACCGCCGACAAGCACCACCTGAAGCTCGGTGACGAGATCGGTGTGATCACCGCGGTCGGCACGCACACCGGGCGGATCTCCGGCATCGCCACCTTCACCGTCACCAACCCCGGCGCGGCGATCTTCTACCTCGACACCCGTACCGCGCAGCAGACGCTCGTCGGCGAGACCGGCGTCTACACCAACGTCAACGTCACGGCGGTCAAGGGCGTGACCGACGCCCGGCTGAAGAAGAACGTGACGGCCGAACTCGGCGGCAGCTACAAGGTGCAGACCGCCAAGGAGGTCGCCGACGCCAACCAGAAGGAAGTCGCGAGCTCGCTGAACGTCATGCGGTACGCGATGCTCGGCTTCGCCGGGATCGCCTTCCTCGTCGGCATCTTCCTGATCATCAACACCTTCTCCATGCTGGTCGCCCAGCGCACCCGGGAGATCGGCCTGATGCGGGCCATCGGCTCCTCCCGCAAGCAGGTCAACCGTTCGGTACTGGTCGAGGCACTGCTGCTGGGCGTGGTCGGCTCCGTGCTCGGTGTCGGCGCGGGCGTCGGCATCGCGGTCGGCCTGATGAAGCTCATGGGCAAGATCGGCATGCACCTGTCCACCGACGACCTGACGGTCGCCTGGACCACCCCGGTGGTCGGTCTGCTCCTCGGTGTCGTGGTCACCGTCCTGTCCGCCTACCTGCCCGCCCGGCGGGCCGGCAAGGTCTCCCCGATGGCCGCGCTGCGCGACGCCGGCACCCCGGCCGACGCCAGGGCCGGCTGGATACGGGGCCTGATCGGCGCCGTCCTCACCGGTGCCGGCGGTCTGAGCCTGTACGTCGCCGCAAACGCCGACAAGGCCAAGGCCGGCTCCTCGTGGCTGGGCCTCGGCATCCTGCTGACCCTGATCGGCTTCGTCGTCATCGGCCCGCTGCTGGCCGGCGGCCTGGTACGCGTCCTCGGCGCCGTACTGCTGCGGATCTTCGGCCCCGTGGGGCGGATGGCCGAGCGCAACGCGCTGCGCAACCCGCGCCGCACCGGCGCCACCGGCGCGGCCCTGATGATCGGCCTCGCACTGGTCGCCTGCCTGTCGGTGGTCGGCTCCTCCATGGTGGCCTCGGCCACGGACCAGCTCGACAAGACCGTCGGTACGGACTTCATCATCATGGGCGACAACGGGGACACGGTCGTCCGGCAGGCGGTGCAGGCCGTGAAGTCGACGCCGGGCCTCGCGCGGGTCACCGAGTACAAGACGACCAAGGCGGACTACACCACCCCCGACGGTCAGACGCTCAAGGACACCGACATCACGGCGGCCGACCCGACGTACGCGTCCGACCTGCGCAAGAAGACCGTCGCGGGCAACCTCTCGGACGCCTACCTGCCCGACTCGATGTCCGTCCACGAGAAGTTCGCCAAGGCCCACGGCATCCACATCGGCTCGAAGATCACCGTCGCCTTCGAGCACGGCTCCACCGCCCGTCTGACGGTCCGCGCGATCACCAGCAGCGACGAGGTGATCGACCAGGGCGCCAAGTACACCTCCATCGCCACCCTCGCCAAGTACGTGCCGGCCAAGGAGATGCCGCTCGACCAGCTGGTCTTCGCCAGCGCCAAGGACGGGCAGCAGACGGCCGCCTACAAGGCGCTGAAGACGGCCCTGCACGACTACCCGCAGTACACCGTCCGCGACCAGACCGACTACAAGAAGGCGCTGAAGGACCAGATCGGCCAGCTGCTGAACATGATCTACGGCCTGCTGGCGCTGGCGATCATCGTGGCGGTGCTGGGCGTGGTGAACACCCTGGCCCTGTCGGTGGTGGAGCGCACCCGGGAGATCGGCCTGATGCGGGCCATCGGCCTCTCCCGCCGCCAGCTGCGGCGCATGATCCGCCTGGAGTCGGTGGTCATCGCCCTCTTCGGCGCCCTGCTCGGCCTCGGACTCGGCCTCGGCTGGGGGGCCACCGCGCAGAAGCTGCTCGCCCTGGCGGGCCTGAACGTCCTCGACATCCCCTGGCCCACCATCATCGCCGTCTTCGCCGGCTCGGCCTTCGTGGGCCTGTTCGCGGCGCTGGTCCCGGCGTTCCGGGCGGGCCGGATGAACGTACTGAACGCGATCGCGACCGAGTAGCCATCCCGACGGGGGTCACGGGGGAGGCCCGGCACCGAGAAGTCACGGGGGACTTCTCGGCGCCGGGCCGTTGTCATGCGCGCAGGACGGGGACGTCGTACTTGGGGATCCAGGTGTCGCGGGTGATGAGTGTCAGGTCTTCGATCTGGGCCTGGGCGATGAGCATGCGGTCGAAGGGGTCGCGGTGGTGGAGGGGTAGCCGTGCGGCGTGGATACCGTGACCCATGCTGATCGGAAGGGATCTCAGCTGGCAGTCCCGGGCCCGTTCCGGCAGGTCGGCCGGGGCGTCCAGCTTGCCGAGTGCCTGCTTGAGCGCAAGTTCCCAGGGCGTGACAGCGCTGATGTACGCCTCGGGCTCCGCGTCGAGCAGCCCCTTGATCTCGTCGGAGAGTTCCGGGGAGTCGAGCAGCCACCAGACCACGACGTGCGTGTCGGCGAGAAGCCTCACGTGTTCGTCTCCTGCCCAAGACCGAACACCTCGGCGAATCCCGGATCGTCGGACATGTCGTCGAAGTCGTCATGGAACACCACCGGCTCCTTCAGGGAGCCGCGAGCGGTCCGCTGAACAGTGGCCCGGAACGGCACGACCTTGGCCACCGGCTCCCCCGCCCGGCTGATGATGATCTCTTCCCCTGTTTCCACCAGCTGCAGTATCCGAGAGAAGTTGGTCTTGGCGTCGTGGACGTTGTACTGCCGTTGGGCGTGCTGCGTGCTCATAAAGACCTCCCGAACGGTGGACTAACCGACGGGCTAGCCCATGGGAATACGGTAGCCGCCGTCCTTCCACAGGGCCACCCGCGTTCACTCCCCCGAGTGACAGCCCCCGGCGTCGTACCCTGGGAACCCCCGGCCCGCCACGCGTGTCGGGCCCGTCGTGTTGCCCGCCCCGGACGAAAGCCGCCCCCGAATGAGCCTGCACGGTCTGCTCGACGCCGTAGTCAAGGACCCCGCCCTCGCCGAAGCGATCAAGGCGGCGGCCGACGGCAACCGCATGCACGTCGACCTGGTCGGACCCCCGGCGGCCCGCCCCTTCGCGGTCGCCGCCCTGGCCCGCGAGGCCGGACGCCCCGTGCTGGCGGTCACGGCGACGGGACGGGAGGCCGAGGACCTGGCCGCCGCCCTGCGCTCGCTGCTGCCTTCCGAGGGCGTCGTGGAGTACCCCTCCTGGGAGACGCTGCCCCATGAGCGGCTCAGCCCGCGCAGCGACACCGTCGGCCGTCGCCTCGCCGTCCTGCGCCGCCTGGCCCACCCCCGCCCCGACGACCCCGAGACCGGCCCGGTCTCCGTCGTCGTCGCGCCCGTACGGTCCATGCTCCAGCCGCAGGTCAAGGGCCTCGGCGACCTCGAACCGGTGTCCCTGCGGACCGGGCAGAGCGCCGACCTGAACACGATCGTCGAAGCCCTCGCGGCCGCCGCGTACGCGCGCGTGGAGCTGGTCGAGAAGCGCGGCGAGTTCGCCGTGCGCGGCGGCATCCTCGACGTGTTCCCGCCCACCGAGGAACACCCCCTGCGCATCGAGTTCTGGGGCGACGACGTCGAGGAGATCCGCTACTTCAAGGTCGCCGACCAGCGCTCCCTGGAGGTCGCCGAGCACGGCCTGTGGGCCCCGCCCTGCCGCGAACTGCTGCTGACGGAAGACGTCCGTACACGCGCGCGTGCCCTCGCCGAACAGCACCCGGAGCTCGGCGAACTCCTCGGCAAGATCGCCGAGGGCATCGCGGTCGAGGGCATGGAGTCCCTCGCCCCCGTCCTCGTCGACGACATGGAGCTGCTGCTCGACGTGCTGCCCAAGGGCGCCATGGCGCTCGTGTGCGATCCGGAGCGGGTACGCACGCGTGCCGCCGACCTCGTCGCGACCTCCCAGGAGTTCCTGCAGGCCTCCTGGGCGGCCACCGCGGGCGGCGGCGAGGCGCCCATCGACGTCGGCGCGGCCTCCCTGTGGTCCATCGCCGACGTCCGCGACCGCGCCCGCGAGCTGGACATGATGTGGTGGTCGGTCTCGCCCTTCGCCGCCGACGAGACCCTGGACGACGGCACCCTCAAGCTCGGCATGCACGCGCCCGAGACGTACCGCGGCGACACCGCCAAGGCCCTCGCCGACACCAAGGGCTGGCTCGCCGACGGCTGGCGCACCGTCTTCGTCACCGAGGGCCACGGCCCGGCCGCCCGCACGGCCGAGGTGCTCGGCGGCGAGGGCATCGCCGCCCGCCTCGACGCCGACCTCGGCGAGCTCAGCCCCTCCGTCGTGCACGTCTCCTGCGGCTCCATCGACTACGGCTTCGTCGACCCGGCGCTCAAGCTCGCCGTGCTGACGGAGACCGACCTCTCCGGGCAGAAGGCGGCCGGCCGGGACGGCGCCCGTATGCCCGCCCGCCGTCGCAAGACCATCGACCCGCTCACCCTGGAGACCGGCGACTACATCGTCCACGAGCAGCACGGCGTCGGCCGCTACATCGAGATGGTGCAGCGCACCGTCCAGGGCGCCACCCGCGAGTACCTGGTCGTCGAGTACGCCCCCGCCAAGCGCGGCCAGCCCGGGGACCGCCTGTACATCCCCACCGACCAGCTGGAGCAGATCACCAAGTACGTCGGCGGCGAGGCCCCCACCCTGCACCGGCTCGGCGGCGCCGACTGGACGAAGACCAAGGCCCGCGCGAAGAAGGCGGTCAAGGAGATCGCCGCCGACCTGATCAAGCTGTACAGCGCGCGCATGGCCGCCCCGGGGCACGCCTTCGGCGCGGACACCCCCTGGCAGCGCGAGCTGGAGGACGCCTTCCCCTACGCCGAGACCCCCGACCAGCTCACCACTATCGCCGAGGTCAAGGACGACATGGAGAAGACGGTCCCCATGGACCGCCTGATCTGCGGCGACGTCGGCTACGGCAAGACGGAGATCGCGGTCCGCGCCGCCTTCAAGGCCGTCCAGGACGGCAAGCAGGTCGCGGTGCTGGTGCCGACCACGCTGCTGGTGCAGCAGCACTTCGGGACGTTCTCCGAGCGCTACAGCCAGTTCCCGGTCAGCGTGAAGGCGCTCAGCCGCTTCCAGACCGACACCGAGGCCAAGGCCGTCCTGGAGGGGCTGCGCGAGGGCTCGGTGGACGTCGTCATCGGCACCCACCGGCTGTTCTCCTCCGAGACCAAGTTCAAGGACCTCGGCCTGGTCATCGTCGACGAGGAGCAGCGCTTCGGCGTCGAGCACAAGGAGCAGCTGAAGAAGCTGCGGGCCAACGTGGACGTGCTGACCATGTCGGCCACGCCCATCCCGCGCACCCTGGAGATGGCGGTCACCGGCATCCGCGAGATGTCGACGATCACCACCCCGCCGGAGGAGCGGCACCCGGTGCTCACCTTCGTCGGCCCGTACGAACAGAAGCAGATCGGCGCGGCCATCCGCCGGGAACTGCTGCGCGAGGGCCAGGTCTTCTACATCCACAACCGGGTCGAGTCCATCGACCGGGCCGCCGCCAGGCTCCGGGAGATCGTCCCCGAGGCGCGCATCGCCACCGCGCACGGCCAGATGTCCGAGTCGGCGCTGGAACAGGTCGTCGTCGACTTCTGGGAGAAGAAGTTCGACGTGCTGGTCTCCACCACCATCGTCGAGTCCGGCATCGACATCTCCAACGCCAACACCCTCATCGTCGAACGGGGCGACACCTTCGGCCTGTCCCAGCTCCACCAGCTGCGCGGCCGGGTCGGCCGAGGACGCGAACGCGGGTACGCGTACTTCCTGTACCCGCCGGAGAAGCCGCTGACGGAGACCGCGCACGAGCGGCTGGCCACCATCGCCCAGCACACCGAGATGGGCGCGGGCATGTACGTGGCGATGAAGGACCTGGAGATCCGCGGCGCCGGAAACCTGCTCGGCGGCGAGCAGTCCGGGCACATCGCGGGCGTCGGCTTCGACCTGTACGTCCGCATGGTCGGCGAGGCGGTCGCGGACTACCGGCGCCAGCTGGAGACCGGCGAGATCGAGGAGGAGCCGCCGCTCGAGGTCAAGATCGAGCTGCCCGTCGACGCGCACGTCCCGCACGACTACGCGCCCGGCGAGCGGCTGCGCCTGCAGGCCTACCGGGCCATCGCCTCCGCCAACTCGGAGGAGGACATCAAGGCGGTACGGGAGGAACTCACCGACCGGTACGGCAAGCTGCCGGAGCCGGTGGAGAACCTGCTGCTGGTCGCCGGGCTGCGCATGCTCGCGCGCGCGTGCGGGGTCGGCGAGATCGTGCTGCAGGGCACCAACGTCCGCTTCGCGCCGGTGGAGTTGCGGGAGTCGCAGGAGCTGCGGCTCAAGCGGCTGTACCCGGGGACGGTCATCAAGCCGTCCGTCCACCAGGTGCTGGTGCCGCGGCCCAAGACCGCGAAGGTGGGCGGGAAGCCGCTGGTCGGACGGGAGTTGCTGGGCTGGGTCGGGGAGTTCCTCGCCTCCGTCCTGGGGTCCTGAGCAGGAGGGGCGCGTGCGGATCGGCGAGCTGGCGGCGGCGACCGGGGCGACGCCGCGTGCCCTGCGGCACTACGAGCAGGCCGGACTGATCGCATCCGAACGCGCCCCCAACGGCTACCGCGAGTACGACGCCGGGGCGGCGGTCCGCGTCCGCAACATCCGGCACCTGCTGGACGCGGGGCTCACCCTGGACGACGTACGGGTGTTCCTGCCCTGCCTGGACGCAGACGTGACGGCCGGAGGGGTCTCCCCGAAGGGGCTGCAGGTCGCCAGGGACCGGCTGGCCGTCATCGACGCAAGGATCGCGGCACAGGTGGCGGTGCGGGAGCGGCTGGCGGCGGCGCTGCGCGAGGCCACGTGACCGCCGGCGCTCACCCCACCACGGCGCCGCCGTCCACCGGGAGGACCACGCCGGTGATGAACGACGCCTGCGGCGAGGCCAGTCGGGTGACCGCCCAGGCCACCTCCTCGGGGCGGCCCACCCGCCCGAGCGGGGTGTGGTCGAGCTGCCATGCGCGGATGGCGGCGCGCTGCTCGGGCGTGTAGCCCGAGTGGTCGGCGATCGGCGTCTCGACGGCGCCGGGAGCGACGGCGACGACCCGGATCCCGAGCGGTGCGAGCTCCACCGCCCAGCTGCGGGTGAGAACTTCGAGGGCCGCCTTGCCCGCCGCGTACAGGGAGTTGCCGGGCCAGCCGCGTTGGCCGACCGATGTCGTCACGTTCACCACGACGCCGCCGCTCTCCTCCAGCGCGGGGAGCGCGGCCTGGGTGAGCAGGACGGGGGCGAGGAGGTTCGTCGCGAGCTGGGGTCGCATGGACGCCCGTGTATAGGTGCGCAGTGACTCGGTGTTCACCACGGCCGCGTTGTTGACCAGCACGTCGATGCGTCCGTGGCGCTCCAGCGCGGTGCGGACGACGGTCGCGGGGCCGTCCTCGGCCGTGATGTCGGCGGGGACGGGGATGATCCCGGGGTGGCCGTCGGCGGTCTCGGCGAGGGGTCCCGGACGGCGGCCGACGGCCAGGACCCGCGCGCCCTCGTCGGCGAACGCGCGGGCGGTGGCGCGGCCGATGCCGGTGCCGGCTCCGGTGACCAGGACGGTGCGGGGGGTGCGGTGGGGTGCGCTCGGTTCGCTCATGCCGGCAATCCTCGGACCCTGACGCCAGGGGCAGGGTCAAGCCCGGTCGGTCCAGGCAAGGTTGGGGGAAAACGGGGTACCAGGCCCATCGGGTCGGGACTGCTCGCGCGCTGCACGCGCCTGCCGTTCCGCTCCCGGGCGCTCTCCGTTCCCCACCGGCCGGCCGCTACGGTGGACCAGGAAGGATCCGCCCGTGCGGCGGCGGCACAGGGCGGGCGGGAGGAGGCGCACGTGATGCGTCCGAGGGGCGGGACGGTCAAGGGGCGGGCCACCGGGGCCGGTTGGACGAGGCGCAGTGCCGGAAGGCGGCGCGTCCTCCTGGCATCCACCGCGGTGCTGGCCGCCTCGGTCATGCTCGCCGGCTGCAAGGACCTCGCCACACCCGCGGACGGCGGCCCCTCAGGTTCCGCTGTCCCGACCGGCGGGAACGGCCGGGCCGTGAGTCCGCTGGACAATCCGGACGGCACGAAGCCGGGGCTGGCGGCGATCACGTCGGCCGCGGACAAGGCGAAGGCGCGGTCGCTGATCGAGAAGGTGGCGACGAAGGGGCGCGGCCCCAAGACGGGCTACGAGCGGGACAAGTTCGGCTACGCCTGGATGGACTCGGCCCCGGGCGGCATCCCCTTCGCCCACAACGGGTGCGACACCCGGAACGACCTCCTGAAGCGCGATGGGGAGAAGGTCCGCTACCGGGCGGGCTCGAACTGCGTCGTCACCTCCTTGACGCTGCACGACCCGTACACCGGGAAGACGATCGAGTGGACCAAGTCCCGTGCGACCACGGTCCAGATAGACCACGTCATGCCGCTGTCGTACGACTGGCAGATGGGCGCGGCACGCTGGACGAAGGGTGAGCGGGAGGACATCGCCAACGATCCGCTCAACCTCATCCCGGTGGACGGCCCGACCAACGGCGCGAAGAGCGACTCCGGCCCGGCGACCTGGCTGCCGCCGGACAAGACGATCCGCTGCGCGTACTCCGTGCGCGTCGCCCAGGTGTCGCTGAAGTACAAACTGCCCGTGACGGTCGCCGACAAGCGGATGATGCTGGCGCAGTGCGGCGCGTGAGCCGACCGGCGCGGGAAAACCCGGTTCTCGCCGGGCGGTTGCCTCCACCGAGGTCGTCGCCCCGGTCCGTCCCAACGGTCCGCCGTACATCTCGAGCCCAGCGTATGGATGCGGCATCGGTTGTGAGCGGGCCGGCCATGAGCGGCGCCGGCGCCGGCGCCCGGGTCAGCCGTCCAGCGCGTCCAGGTCGAGGATCTTGCCGGCGGGCTTCTTCGCCGGCACCGGCTGGTTGTAGTCGCTGAAGGTGAGGTTCAGCGGCTCCTTGGCGGACGAGCCGTCGATCCGCAGCAGATACGGCTTGCCCTCGGTCGCGACGTAGGCGGTGTAACGGTCCTTGCCGTCCTTCTCGTGCAGCACGATCGCGGGCGTGCCGTCGACGGTGGTCGTCCTGCCGCGGGTGGCGTCCGAGTCGCCGTCCTCGGCGCCGCCGAGCACCGAGTCCAGGTCGCAGAGGCCGGCGATGTCCTTGGCGTCCTGTCCCTTGGCGGCCATCCTGGTCCACTTCCCGGCCAGCATCGACACGGCCGCTTCCGTGTCCTGCTTGGACTCACCCTTGCTCTGGGCCCGTACGAACGCTTCGTCGTACTTCATGTAGACGGTGTCGCCGGTCTTGATCAGTTCGGCCTTGCCCTGGCCGCCCATGCTCATGGTGCCGGCGCACTCGCCCTTCTTGTTCACGGCCATGTCGATCTGGATGGTGCCGTCGCTCTCGTCGTCGGTGACGTCGCCCTTCATCCGCAGCGACGCGGCTCCGGTGGTGGACTTCATCGCCCGGTCGGCGATCTCGCCACCGGTCAGCCCGGCGAACGGGCCCTTCGGCTTGCTGTCCGCCTTGACCTGCCCGGGCATGCAGCCGGTGAGTCCGACGGTGGCCGCGGCGGCGAGACAGAGGGCGGCAAGTGCGGTGCGACGCATGGCAGTTCCTTGGTTGGAGATGGCGAGGTGTGGGTGGGGCGGGGCGGGGGCCGGACCCTATGGACTGGCGGGCGCCCGTTCGCTGGGTCAATAAGAGCAGAGCTTGTGAACCGAGTCAACACGGTTCACAAGGCTGGGTGGGTACACGCTCGTGAATGCGTGGATCATGTGTACGTCGCTATGCTCGGCGCACACACAGGACGAGGGGAGCGGCGCGGGTGCAGGACAACGCGACAGAAGTGACCGCCGCCGGAATCGCACGGCTCGCCGGCGTCGGCCGTGCCGCCGTGAGCAACTGGCGCCGTCGGCACGCCGACTTCCCCAAGCCCGTCGGCGGCACCGAGACCAGCCCCTCCTTCGCGCTCGCCGAGATCGAGGCATGGCTGCGCAAGCAGGGCAAACTCGCCGAGGTCCCCTTGCGGGAACGCGTCTGGCAGCAGCTCGCCGGACACCCGGGCGGCCCGGTCACCGCGCTGGTGCACGCCGGCTGCGTCCTGCTGCTGATCCAGGAGCGCCCCACCGTCTGGCTGGACGTGAGCGCCGGCTCCGACGCGCGCGTGGCCGCGATGCTGCCCGACGCGCTCGAACAGGTACTCGTCCCGCGTTTCGGTCCGGCCCCCGACCGCCGCGTCCACCAGCGGCGCGACACGGGCCGGGCGGCCGGGACGGCCGGGGTGGCCGGGGTGGCCGGGGCGGGCGCTGCGAACAGTGCCCCGAGCGCCGCCCCGGCGGTTCACCTCCCCGCCGGCCCCGAACTGCTCCCGTCCGCGCCCCTCCTGCGCGGCGCCGCCGAACTCGCGGCCGAGCTCGGGGCGCGGCAGGCCTTCGAGTTCCTGCTGGGACGCCACCTGGACGCCAACCCCCGCCAGTACACGCTCACGCCCGCCGAACTCGCCCGGCTCATGACCGAGCTCGCCGGCCAGGCCCGCACCGTCCTCGACCCGGCCTGCGGCACCGGCGCCCTGCTCCGCGCCGTCGAGACCGGCCCCGACCAGGAGCTGTACGTCCAGGACAGCGCGCCCGAGCTCGCCGCGCTCACCGCGCTGCGGATCGCGCTGCACGCGCGCGTGGCGGTGCGCGCCGCCGTCGGCGACAGCCTGCGCGCCGAGGCCTACCCCGAGCTGCGCGCCGACGCCGTCCTGTGCCATCCACCGTTCAACGAGCGCAACTGGGGGCACGACGAACTCGCCTACGACCCCCGCTGGGAGTACGGCTTCCCGGCGCGCACCGAGTCCGAGCTGGCCTGGGTGCAGCACGCGCTCGCCCGGCTCCGGGACGGCGGCACCGCTGTGCTGCTGATGCCGCCCGCCGCCGCCTCCCGCCGCTCCGGCCGCCGTATCCGCGCCGACCTGCTGCGCCGGGGCGCGCTGCGCGCCGTCGTCGCGCTGCCGGTGGGCGCGGCGCCGCCGTACAACATCCCCCTGCACCTGTGGGTGCTGCGCCGCCCGGACCGGACTTCCGCGCACCCGGAGGTGCTCCTGGCGGACACCGGGCGGTTCGCCACCGAGGGGCGCGGCGGCCCCGACTGGCAGGCCGTGCGGGACGCGGTCCTCGACGCCTGGCGTACCTTCGCGCGCGAGGGACGGTGCGAGGAACGGCCGGGCCTGGCCCGTTCGGTCCCGGTCATCGAACTCCTCGACGACGACGTGGACCTCGCTCCCGCCCGTCACCTGCCGCCGCCCACCGCACCCGACGGCGCCCGGCAGCTCACGGCCGTACGCGAACGCCTCGGCGAGACGCTGCGCCTGACCGCCGACCTCACCCCGCCCCCGGCCGGCTCCGCGCGGCCGGCGCGCTGGCCGCTGACCACCATCGGTGAACTCGCGCGCGGAGGCGCCCTGGTGATGCGCACGGGCGGAACCGGCGGCCACGCGCGCGTGCCCGTTCTCACCGACCACGACGTCCTCGCCGGCACCGCGCCCTCGGGGACGCTCCCCGAGAGCGAGGAGGAGGCTGTGCTGACCGAACCGGGCGACGTCGTCGTCCCGGTGCTCGGCGGCGGCTCGGTGACGCGCGTGATCGACGACGCGACCGCGGGCGCCGCCCTGGGACGCAACCTCGTGCTGCTTCGCCCCGACTCCACGGCGCTCGACCCGTGGTTCGTCGCCGGGTTCCTGCGCGGTACCGCCAACAACCGGCAGGCCAGCAGTTACGCGTCCACCGCCACCCGCCTCGACGTGCGCCGCCTGCAGCTTCCCCGGCTGCCGCTCGACGAACAGCGGCGCTACGGCGAGCGTTTCCGCGCCCTCGACGAGTTCGAGCGGGCGCTCAGGCACGCGGGCCGGCTCGGCGAGCAGCTCGTGCGCGGCATGTACGACGGCCTGACGGACGGCACGGTGGCGCCCGGCTGAGCCGTGCTGTGATCAGCAGTACAACGGTTCGGCACAACTCGGGCCGCTTGTCCGTGTCGGCCTATACGCTCGAAGCGACAACCGCACGTCCTCGCCAGGCGAACAGGAGCAGCCATGCAAGGCCACGGCTACGCACAGCCGGTGCAGCAGCCGCCGCACACCGGGTGGCTGATCTTCCTGCGCGTGCTGTTCGTCGTGATCGCCTTCTTCGGCATCGGGTTCTTCGCCTGGGCGATGCTGCTGCGCCTGGCCATCGTGACCCGCAGGTCGCTGGACTGGGGACTGTTCGTGGCGGTGCTCGCGGCCGACGTCCTCAGCATCGTGCTGCTCGGCAGCGAGCCCGGCGACGACGTCCACACCCCGGGCGGCTATCTGGGCATCACCCTGCTCCTCGGCACGCTGGTGGCCGCGACGGCGTACTACCTGGCCGCGGACATACGCCACTTCCAGCGCCTGCGCCGCGCCTTCCACGCGCAGCAGCCCGCGGCGGCGTACGGCTACCCGCAGCCGTCGCCGTTCACCGCGTCGACCGTGCCGAGCGTGCCGAGCGTCCCGACCGTTCCGCAGAGCCCGCACACACCGCCTCCGATGCCGCACACGCCCCTGCCCCAGCCGCCGATACCGACCCCGCCGCCGCCCCAGCGCCCGGCGCCCGCACGTATCGACCAGGTGCGCGCGGAGCTGGACGAACTGAGTGACTATCTGCGCAACCACGACGGCAACCACGAGAGCGGACGGTGACCGCGGCACAAGGCCGCGTCGTCGCCGGCCGCTACGAGCTGTCCACGCTCATCGGGCAGGGCGGCATGGGCCAGGTGTGGACCGCGTACGACCAGCGGCTCGACCGGCGTGTGGCGGTGAAGCTGCTGCGCCCCGACAAGGTGGCCGGCCAGGAGGCCGACGAACTGCGCCGCCGCTTCCAGCGCGAGTGCAGGGTGACCGCGCAGGTCGACCACCCGGGACTGGTGACCGTGCACGACGCGGGCAGCGAGGGCGAGGAGCTCTTCCTCGTCATGCAGTACGTCGACGGCGCCGACCTCTCCGACCACCTCGCCGAGCACGACCCGTACCCGTGGCAGTGGGCGGTCGCCGTGGCCGCGCAGCTGTGCGCCGTCCTCAGCGCCGTGCACGCGGTGCCGATCGTGCACCGCGACCTGAAACCGCGGAACGTGATGGTGAAGCAGGACGGCACGGTCACCGTCCTCGACCTCGGCGTGGCGTCCGTCATGGACACCGACACCACACGGCTGACACACACCGGTTCGCCCATAGGCTCGCCCGCCTACATGGCGCCGGAGCAGGCCATGGGCGGCGCGGTCGGCCCGTACACCGACCTGTACGCGCTCGGTGTGCTGCTGCACGAACTGCTCAGCGGAAACGTCCCGTTCGCGGGTTCCACCGCGCTCGGCGTGCTGCACCGGCATCTGTACGAGCCGCCGCTGCCCGTGCGCCGGATCCGCCCGGAGGTCCCGGAAGCCCTCGAAGCGCTGGTCCTGCGCCTGCTGGCCAAGGATCCGCAGCACCGGCCCGCCTCCGCGCAGGAGGTGTACGAGCACCTCGCGCTGCTCCTGCCCGCGCGCGGCACGCCCACCGGAGCCCCGCTCGACCCGACGCGCCCCTTCCTGCGGCCGCACGCCCCCTGGCCGGACCGGGCGCGCACGCCCGCGCCCCAGCCCGCCCCCGTGGCACCCGCGCCGCCCGTGGCGGAGAAGCCCGATGTCGCCGCCGCCGTCGACGAGGTCAAGCGGCTGCTCGGCGAGGGCCGTATCACCCAGGCCGTCGACATCCTGGGCGCGATCCTGCCCGTCGCCGCCGACCAGCACGGCGAGCACTCCCCGGTCGTCCGCACTCTGCGCAAGCAGTACGCGGCCACCCTCATGGACGACGGCCAGTACCGGCGCGCGCTGCCCGAGCTGCGCCGCCTCGCCGACGAACGCGCCGCCGAGGCCGGCCAGGCCGACCCGCAGTCCCTGCGCTTCCGTTACGACGCCGCCCAGTGCCTGGAACAGCTCGGCGAACCGGCGGCGGCACTCGCCGAGTACCGGGCGCTGTTGCCGTACTACGAGAACCAGTACGTCTCCGGCGATCCGCAACTCGCCCACGACGTCCGCCGCCGCATCGGCCACCTGCTGCTCGCCCTCGGCGACCGGCCCGCCGCCCATGACACGCTCGGGCGGCTGCTGCTGGACGTCGAGCGGGTACACGGCCCCGGCAACCCGCTGGCCGCCGAGATCAGGCGGACCCTGCAGTGGCTGGGGCAGGTCCGTGGCTAGGCTTTGCCGTCCGCTGGGAGATCCTTGTGCTCTTCCTGGGGCGGAGTTCTCAGGACACGGACCCGGCACCGGATAGGTTGCGGTCCGTTTTTCACATCAGCACACCAAGCAGCGGCACCAAGCAGCACACACAACAGCACACACAGCAGCACACAGGGGTGGGGTTCTCATGTCGAGCCATCGGCAGTCCAGGAAGCGCAGATACATCACGTGGGCCGTCGCCGGTGCCGCCGTCGTGGCCGGAGCGGGCATCGCCGCGCAGACCTCCATGGCCGCCACCACCTGGCCCGCGCAGAAGACGTACACCGGCCGCGCGTTCGACACCTGCGCCGCGCCCTCCCTGTCGGCCATGAAGGCCTGGCACACCGGCTTCTACGGTGCCGCCGCCGTCTACGTGGGCGGCAAGAACCGCGGCTGCGCCCAGCCCAACCTGACCGCCTCCTGGGTCAAGTCCGTCAGCGGCATCGGATGGAAGCTGATCCCGCTCTACGTCGGCGCGCAGCCGCCCTGCCAGTCGGGCTCCAACCCGGAGAAGCTGACCGCCTCCACCGCCGCCTCCCTCGGCGCCTCCGACGCCTCCGACGCCGTGGCCAAGGCCTCCGCCCTGGGCATGAAGGCGGGCAGTCCGATCTACCTGGACATGGAGGCGTACGACATCACGAACAAGTCGTGCAACGACGCCGTGCTGACGTATGTCCGCGCCTTCGACAAGGGCCTGCACGCCAAGACGTACCGCACCGGCTACTACGGCTTCACCAGCTCCAGCGCCAAGGCCGTCGCCACCGCCACGGACAAGACCGACCTGCCGGGCAACCTCTGGTACGCGCTGTGGGACAAGCAGAACACCACGACCGCGGACTGGCCGTGGGGCTCCACCCAGTTCACCGGCCACAGCCGCGCCCACCAGTACATGGTCAACAGCAAGGAGACGTACGGCGGCGTCACGATCACCGTCGACCGTGACGCGTGGGACGCGCCGGTGGCCATCACCGGCTGACCGGCCGCCCGGCCGGGACGGCGCGACGGTGCCCGAAGCGCGCGCGAATCGTTGGTCGAATGGGTTGGCCAGAGCTCGCCCACTGCCTACCATCGATCACCGCAAGACTTTGTGCACCGTCGCACAATCTCCCCTGGAGGTCCCCTTGCACCGCCGCCGACGCACCGCGCTCGTCCTGTCCGCCGCGATCGCCGCCGCGGCCCCCCTGCTCACCGCGTGCGGAGACGAAGCGCACCCGGGTGCTGCGGCCGTCGTCGGCGGGCAGCGGATCACCGTCGCCCAGCTGGAGGGCCGGGTGAACGAGGTGCGCCAGGCGCAGAAGGCCGCGGTGCCGGACGAGACGCAGTACCAGCAGGTCCTCGCCGCCACCAGCAGCCTCACCCGCGACACCCTGCACAACATGGTCCTCGACCGGGTGCTGCACCGCGCCGCGCAGGACCAGGGCATCACGGTCAGCCGCCTGGAGATCCAGCAGATGCGGGCCCGTCTGGAGCAGCAGGCGGGCGGCTCGAAGGGGCTGGAGGCGACCTGGCTGCAGAAGTACGGCATCGCGCCGAAGCGCCTCGACGACAATCTGCGCCTGCAGGTCGAGGCGACGAAACTCGCCGGCAAGCTCGGCACGCAGACCACGGACCCCGCGTTCTGGAAGACGCTGTCCACCGCGTCCGAGGAGCTCCACGTCGACCTGAACCCGCGCTACGGCACCTGGGACGTGCAGAAGAGCAGCCGGGTGGACGCGAAGACGCCGTGGGTACGGGACGTCACGGCGGGCGGGACGCAGGAGACGGCATAGGCCGGCACAGGTCGGTCGCACCAGGTCGGTCACACCAGCGCGGTCGCACCATGGCGCCCGCACCAGGTCAGGCACCCCAGGTCAGTCATACGAACCGATCATCGCCCACACCCTGTGGACAACGCGGGAGGTGACCGGCAGGCGTGCGTTACGTTCGAAGCGTGAACACCACCAGCCTCGAAGACACCCAGGCACCGGGCCCGGACACGGCCCCCGGCCGGATCGTCCTGCTCACCACCAGCCACCGGGTCGCCCCGGGCCTGTTGTCCTGGCCCGCCTGGCAGGCGCTGCGCACCGCCGACCGTGTGCTCTGCGCGGACGGTGCGCATCCGCAGCTGCCCTATCTGCGCGAGGCCGGGATACCCGTCGACGAGGCCGCCCCGACCGCCCAGGAACTCGTCGACGCCTGCGCCGGCGGCCGCACGGTGGTGGTCGTGGCGACGGGCGAGGGCGATCCGGACCTCACGGACGGCCTGGCCCGCCTCGCCGGCACCGGCCGCGTCACCATGCCGGAACTGGAGCTGCTCCCCGCCTCCTACGACCTGCCCGGCGCCCGTCTCCTCGACCTCGTCCAGGTCATGGACCGCATCCGCGCCGAGTGCCCCTGGTCCTCCCGGCAGACCCACGAGGGCCTGGCCAAGTACGGCATCGAGGAGGCGTACGAACTCGTCGAGGCGATCGAGGCGGGCGACCGGGAGGAGCTGCGGGAGGAACTGGGCGACGTCCTGCTCCAGGTGGTCTTCCACGCCCGCATAGCCGAGGAGGACGCCGAGGCCCCGTTCTCCGTCGACGACGTGGCCGGCGGCATCGTCGCCAAGCTCGTCCACCGCCACCCCCATGTCTTCGGCGACGCGACGGCCGAGACGCCCGAGGAGGTCAAGGAGCACTGGCTGCGCACCAAGGCGGTCGAGAAGCAGCGCACCTCGGTGACGGAGGGCATACCCCTCGGCCAGCCCGGCCTCGCCCTCGCCGCGAAGCTCTCCTCCCGCGTGCGCACCGCGGGTCTGGACGTGCCCCTGCCCCAGGGCGAGGGCATCGGCTACGACCTGCTGGCACTGGCGGTCCGGGCGGAGGCCGACGGCGTGGACCCGGAGGCGGCACTGCGGGCGGCCGCGCGAGCCTACCGGGACGCGATACGGGTCGCCGAGGGCGTGGCGGAGTAACGGCCGAGGGGGCACGGCCCCGGGCGCGGGCAGGAAAGCCGGATACCGTCAGGGGGTGAGCGACCACCCCCACCTCCCCGCAGTCCCCGAAGCGCCCGCCCCCGAGCTGTTCAGCTGGGAGTTCGCCAGCAACCCCTACCCGGCCTACGCCTGGCTGCGGGAGCACGCGCCCGTGCGCCGGACGAAGCTGCCCAGCGGTGTGGAGGCCTGGCTGGTCACCCGGTACGCCGACGCCAAACAGGCCCTGGCCGACCCGCGGCTGTCCAAGAACCCGGCGCACCACGACGAGCCGGAGCACGCCAGGGGCAAGACCGGCATCCCCGGTGAACGCAAGGCCGAGCTGATGACGCATCTGCTCAACATCGATCCGCCGGACCACACCCGGCTGCGCAGACTCGTCTCCAAGGCCTTCACACCCCGCCGTGTCGCCGAGTTCGCGCCCCGCGTGCAGGAGCTGACCGACCACCTCATCGACCGGTTCGTCACGAAAGGAGCCGCCGACCTCATCCACGAGTTCGCCTTCCCGCTCCCCATCTACGCCATCTGCGACCTGCTCGGCGTCCCGCGTGAGGACCAGGACGACTTCCGGGACTGGGCGGGGATGATGATCCGGCACGGCGGAGGCCCGCGTGGCGGGGTGGCGCGGTCGGTGAAGAAGATGCGGGGCTACCTCGCCGAGCTGATCCACAAGAAACGGGAGGCGCTCCCGGCCGAGCCGGTGCCGGGCGAGGACCTCATCTCCGGTCTCATCCGCGCCTCCGACCACGGTGAGCACCTCACCGAGAACGAGGCCGCCGCCATGGCCTTCATCCTGCTGTTCGCCGGTTTCGAGACCACGGTCAACCTGATCGGCAACGGCACCTACGCCCTTCTCACCCACCCCGGAGAGCGGCAGCGGCTGCAGACCTCCCTCGAACGTGGCGAACGGGACCTCCTGGAGACCGGCGTCGAGGAACTCCTGCGCTACGACGGCCCGGTGGAGCTGGCCACCTGGCGGTTCGCCACGCGGCCCCTCACCATCGGCGGACAGGACATCGCACCCGGCGACCCCGTCCTCGTGGTGCTGGCGGCGGCGGACCGGGACCCCGAGCGGTTCGCCGACCCGGACGTCCTCGACCTCGCACGCCGTGACAATCAGCACCTCGGCTACGGCCACGGCATCCACTACTGCCTCGGCGCTCCGCTCGCCCGGCTGGAGGCCCAGACCGCGCTCGCCACCCTCCTCACCCGTGTCCCCGACCTCCGACTCGCGGTGGAAGAAACCGATTTGCGCTGGCGTGGCGGACTGATCATGCGTGGACTGCGCACCTTGCCCGTGGAGTTCACACCCGCCCCGCAATCGGCTGAAAAGCAGGGCGGCCACCACGAAAAGTGACCGGCGTTCAACTCTGTGATCTTCACGTGATCTGCGCGGCATTAACTTGTGACAAGTGATCGTCTGCCGATACGTTCACTCGTCAGCGCGGTGCCTCACGGCATTAGCCGCGCTGGGTCACTGCTGTCTTGCGAAAGGTCACCGCATGCTCTCCGGGAACGGTCGCCACCGTCGCCCCCGTCAGGCTCCGGCTCTCCTCGTCGCGGCCGGAGTGACCGGCTCCGCAATCGCCATCCCGCTGATGGGCGCGTCCGCCGCGCACGCGGCCGACGGGACCACGTGGGACAAGGTCGCGGAGTGCGAGAGCGGCGGCTCCTGGAGCGCCAACACCGGCAACGGCTACTACGGCGGCCTGCAGATCTCCCAGGACGACTGGGACAACCACGGCGGCCTCGAGTACGCCTCCAGCCCCGAAGAGGCCAGCCGCTCGCAGCAGATCGCGGTCGCCGAGAAGATCCTCGCCGACCTGGGCACCAAGCCCTGGGCCACCTGTGCCCTGCTTTCCGGTCTCACGTCGAATTCCGGTTCGGTGGACGTCGACACGGGCGTCGGAGACTCCGGATCATCCGATTCCGGCAACTCCTCCCATTCAAGCGATTCATCCGGTTCAACCGACTCCTCCGGTTCGAAGGGTTCCGGGACTTCCGGGAATTCCGCCGATTCCTCGAATTCCGCGTCCGGTTCATCCGGGTCGCCCGATTCCGGCCCCTCGTCGGACGCCTCGCCCCCGCCGAGTTCGAGCAAGGGTGCCGACGCTGCGGACGACTCCTCCGCTTCGGGCAAGTCGGGCAAGACGGCCTCTTCCGGCTCCGGGCATGCGCAGGGCGGTGGCGGTTCGTCCACGGCGGGCCCCGAGGTCGACAACTCGGACAATTCATGGCAGACCGGGGGTTCTTGGAGCCTTGTGGATACCGGGGCGATCAGTGGTGGCCGCCATCGGGGCGACAGTGCGGACGAAGACGTGACGAAAAGCCAGGCGACTCCCTCTTCCGGCCGTCACGCCGCACGCGAGTACACCGTCCACGCCGGCGACACCCTGGCCTCCATCGCCGACTCCCTTGACCTCGAGGGCGGGTGGCGGGCGCTCTACTCCGCCAACAAGGACGCCATCGGCACCGACCCGAACAACGTCACCGCCGGTCAGACGCTGGAACTCAGCGTCGAAAAGGGTTGAAAGCAGGGGTAGTTGACGCCCCGTTTTAGGCTTGATTGTCCGGTTTGGTGAAAGTGTGGGATGAGTCTCAGAAGCCCTGATCGTCTTTGAAATCCGGCGGATCGCATGTCTACGGTCGTGACCGCTCGCCAACACGAGCCCCGGCTGCCGCAACGCCGAATCCTGCCAGCGGCTGCCCGGGAACAGTCGTCGCGTCAAGCGCCGTAGGCAGGAGCGGGGGACCCAAGGTAGGCGCCGGGTCCGGAGGTCGGCAGACCGACGGAAACGGCTAGGGGTGGAGCCGCGTCTCGCACGAGAACCACGCGAGGTGCGGCCGGGCAACTCAACCGGCCCGAACCCGACAGCTCACCTCGCAGGCGTCGGTGAGGGGATCGATCCATGCTGTTTTCCGGCAAGGGCAAGCACCGTCGTCCGTCCAAGGCCGTCCGCGCCATCGCTGTCGCCGGTGTCACCGGCGCCGCCGTCGCCGCCCCGCTGATGGCGTCCGGCAGCGCCTCCGCCGCCACCGCCTCCGAGTGGGACTCGGTCGCCCAGTGCGAGTCCGGCGGCAACTGGTCCATCAACACCGGCAACGGCTACTACGGCGGTCTGCAGTTCTCCGCCTCCACCTGGGCCGCGTACGGCGGCACCAACTACGCCCCGCAGGCCAACCAGGCCAGCAAGTCCCAGCAGATCGAGATCGCCGAGAAGGTCCTCGCCGCGCAGGGCAAGGGTGCCTGGCCGGTCTGCGGCAAGGGGCTGTCCGGCGCCACGTACAGCGGCTCCAGCAGCTCCAGTGGCTCCAGCAACTCCGGCAGCTCGTCGAGCTCCGCCGGCTCCTCGTCGAACGGCACCACCACCCGCTCGACCGACCAGCAGGCCGCCAACCGCTCCGAGGTGCGGTCGACGCCGAAGAAGACCGTCACCACCCCGACCGGCAAGAAGGTCGAGAAGGGCGATGGCGAGTACAAGGTCGTCACGGGTGACACCCTCAGCTCGATCGCCGCGGAGCACCACGTCGCCGGCGGCTGGGAGAAGCTGTTCCAGCTGAACAAGGACATCATCGACGACGCCAACGTCATCTACCCGGGCCAGCAGCTGCACCTGAAGTGACACCTGGTCCTTACCCGAACCACAGTGCCCTCATCACCATGCCTCCCACAGTGGAGGCCTGGTGAGGGCCGCCCCCGCCCTCACGGGCTCCCCGCTCCGGTGCGTGTTCCCCCGTACGCACCGGAGCGGGGTTTTTCGTTCCCTCGGGGCTTCTCTTCACCCCACCCTTTGTTCCGGCAAGGAACAATGTGTACGGTCACCGTGTCCACGGGGCGGTCGGTCGGCTGCCGATGCCCCGGGGACGGTTAGGCTCTAGTCGCAAGGCCCCGCCGCAAGGCACACAGCCCCGCACTTCCAGCGTCACATCCAAGAAGGAGATGCTCGTGCCGTCCATCGACGTCGTCGTAGCCCGGGAAATCCTGGACTCCCGAGGCAACCCCACGGTCGAGGTCGAGGTCGGCCTCGACGACGGCAGCACGGGTCGTGCCGCCGTCCCGTCCGGCGCCTCCACGGGCGCCTTCGAGGCCATCGAGCTCCGCGACGGTGACCCGAACCGCTACCTCGGCAAGGGCGTGGAGAAGGCCGTCCTCGCCGTCATCGAGCAGATCGGCCCGGAGCTGGTCGGCTACGACGCCACCGAGCAGCGCCTGATCGACCAGGCGATGTTCGACCTGGACGCCACCGACAACAAGGGCTCGCTCGGCGCCAACGCCATCCTCGGCGTCTCGCTCGCCGTCGCCCACGCCGCCTCCGAGGCCAGCGACCTCCCCCTCTTCCGCTACCTGGGCGGCCCGAACGCGCACCTGCTGCCGGTGCCGATGATGAACATCCTGAACGGCGGCTCGCACGCCGACTCCAACGTGGACATCCAGGAGTTCATGATCGCCCCGATCGGCGCGGAGTCCTTCTCCGAGGCGCTGCGCTGGGGTGCCGAGGTCTACCACACCCTGAAGAAGGTCCTGAAGTCCAAGGGCCTGTCCACGGGCCTCGGTGACGAGGGCGGCTTCGCACCGAACCTGGAGTCCAACCGCGCCGCCCTCGACCTCATCCTCGAGGCGATCAAGCAGGCCGGCTACGTCCCGGGCGAGCAGATCGCGCTCGCGCTCGACGTCGCCGCGTCCGAGTTCTACAAGGACGGCAAGTACGAGTTCGAGGGCAAGTCCCGCTCCGCCGCCGAGATGACCGAGTACTACGAGGACCTCGTCGCCTCCTACCCGCTGGTCTCCATCGAGGACCCGCTGTTCGAGGACGACTGGGCCGGCTGGAAGGTCATCACCGACAAGCTCGGCGACAAGGTCCAGCTCGTCGGCGACGACCTGTTCGTCACCAACCCGGAGCGCCTGGCCCGCGGCATCGAGGAGGGCACCGCCAACGCCCTGCTGGTCAAGGTCAACCAGATCGGCTCGCTGACCGAGACCCTCGACGCCGTCGAGCTGGCCCAGCGCAACGGCTTCAAGTGCATGATGTCGCACCGCTCCGGCGAGACCGAGGACGTCACCATCGCCGACCTGGCCGTCGCCACCAACTGCGGCCAGATCAAGACCGGCGCCCCGGCCCGCTCCGAGCGCGTCGCCAAGTACAACCAGCTGCTGCGGATCGAGGAGATCCTCGACGACGCGGCGGTGTACGCGGGCCGCAGCGCGTTCCCGCGGTTCAAGGGCGCGATCTCCAAGGGCTGACCCCGCCAGGGTCAAGCGACAGCCAGTCGTACGTACGTCCCCGTACCCGGTCCCGTACCGTGTCCGGGGACGTACGCACGTAGGAAGCACCCAGGGGAGGCGGAGAGCCAGATGGCCGCGAAGGAACGGGACCGTTTCTCCACCGCGACCAGGATCCGGCTGCTCGGCGAGCAGACCGCGGCCCGGGTCTACCGCTCCCAGACCAAACGGCAGGCTCGCCGCTCACGGCTCACCAGCCGGGCCGCGCTGCTCGCCCTCGTGGTCTGCACCATGGTGGTGGCCCTGGCCTACCCGATGCGGCAGTACGTCTCGCAGCGCGCCCAGATCGCCGATCTGCAGCGGCAGAAGCAGCAGGCCGAGCAGCGGGTCGAAGAGCTGCGCGACCTCAAGGCACGATGGCAGGACGACGCCTACGCCGAACAGCAGATCCGGCGGCGGCTGCACTACGTGATGCCGGGGGAGACCGGATTCGTCGTGATCGACCCCGACGCGGCCAAGCAGGCGCGCGCCGACCTGGTGGCGGCCGACCGCCCCTGGTACGCGAACGTCTGGGACGGGGTCGACAAGTCCGACGCCTCCGACCAGTGACACGACAGAGAGACTTTCGTACAGGCATGGAAACGCCCCCTCCCACCACCCCGCGCACCGAGCCCACCGACGCCGACGTCGAGGCCTTCAAGCAGCAGCTCGGCCGGCCGCCGCGCGGGCTGCGCGCCATCGCGCACCGGTGCCCCTGCGGGCAGCCGGACGTCGTCGAGACGGCTCCGCGGCTGCCCGACGGCACGCCCTTCCCGACGCTGTACTACCTGACGTGCCCGCGTGCCGCCTCGGCGATCGGCACGCTCGAGGCCGAGGGCGTGATGAAGGAGATGACGGAGCGGCTGGCCACCGACCCCGAGCTCGCGGCCGCCTACCGCGCCGCGCACGAGGACTACATACGGCGCCGCGACGAGATCGAGGAGCTGACGGGCTTCCCGAGCGCGGGCGGCATGCCGGACCGGGTGAAGTGCCTGCACGTCCTGGTCGCCCACTCCCTGGCCGCGGGCCCGGGCGTCAACCCGCTCGGCGACGAGGCGATCGCGATGCTGCCTCAGTGGTGGCGCAAGGGGCCGTGCGTCGTTCCCGCCGACGGCGAGTGACGCGGTGGGTCCGCTCCCGCGTCCGGGGGCGGAGCCCCCGGACGCCCCTTCGGCCTGAACGGCCTCGTCCTCAAGCGCCGGACGGGCTGAGACACAGCGGCCGGCGCTGCACCATCTCCCCAACGAAGAAGGGCCCGCCCATGACCCGCGTCGCCGCGATCGACTGCGGTACGAACTCCATCCGCCTGCTCGTCGCCGACGCCGACCCTGAGACGGGCGAACTGGTCGACCTGGACCGGCGCATGACCATCGTGCGGCTCGGGCAGGGCGTCGACCGCACCGGGCGGCTCGCCCCCGAGGCGCTGGAGCGGACCTTCGCCGCCTGCCGTGAGTACGCGGCGGCCATCAAGGAGCACGGCGCCGAGCGGCTGCGGTTCGTCGCCACCTCCGCCTCCCGGGACGCCGAGAACCGGGACGAGTTCGTGCGCGGGGTCGTGGACATCCTCGGGGTCGAGCCCGAGGTGATCTCCGGCGACCAGGAGGCCGAGTTCTCCTTCACCGGTGCCACGAAGGAACTGACGGGGCGTGCGGACCTCGCCCGGCCCTTCCTCGTGGTGGACATCGGCGGTGGCTCCACCGAGTTCGTCGTCGGCGACGACCACGTGCGGGCCGCCCGTTCCGTGGACGTCGGCTGTGTGCGGATGACGGAGCGGCACCTGGTGCGCGACGGCAAGGTGAGCGACCCGCCCACCGAGGAGCAGATCGCGGCGATAAGGGCGGACATCGAGGCGGCCCTCGACCTGGCCGAGGAGACGGTCCCGCTGCGCGAGGCACGCACCCTGGTCGGTCTCGCCGGGTCGGTCACCACCGTGTCGGCGATCGCCCAGGACCTGCCCGAGTACGACTCCGAGGCCATCCACCACTCCCGGGTCCCTCTCGGCCGCGTCCGCGAGATCACGAGTGAGCTGCTCCGCTCCACCCACGCCGAGCGTGCGACGATCCCCTCCATGCATCCGGGCCGCGTCGACGTCATCGGCGCCGGCGCCCTCGTCCTGCTCTCGATCATGGAACGCATCGGGGCGGAGGAGGTCGTCGTGAGCGAGCACGACATCCTCGACGGCATCGCGTGGTCCGTGTCCTAGGCCTCATTCGTTACTGATCGGTAGCCGACGAGTGAGCAGGTCGGATAACGTTTGAGCGCCGCCGAGGGGCCTGTCCAGGGCCCCTCGGGGCACCTCCGCCGAGAAAGTTCGTGAAGTTCTTCACAAGGAATTCTGCCCCCAAGGGGGATCCGGGCGGTCCCGTTGCGCCGTTCGGGGGTTCCGGGCGCCGGAGAACCTGCTCAGGAGGGCTGTGCGGGCCGGTGTTCGGTGCACGGCGGAAGCGGGTGTTTCAGGGGGCTCTCGGGGGTCGCAGACCGCCGGAGAGGCAGCTCATGCGGCATTGACAACGGATCACGGCGACCGCCGGTTCCCGGACCTGATCATGATCTGCGTCACGAGGGCCGCGGAGTTTAGCACAGGCCCTCAAGGAGCTTGTGAAGGGGCGCACGAGCGACCCCCTAGGGCCGGGTGGATACTCGATGGCATGAGCACCACGGAGCGTCCCAGGATCCTCGTAGTAGGCGGTGGGTACGTAGGCCTGTACGCAGCTCGGCGCATCCAGAAGAAGATGCGCTACGGCGAGGCGACCGTCACGGTCGTCGACCCCCGGTCGTACATGACCTACCAGCCCTTCCTCCCCGAAGCCGCCGCCGGCAGCATCTCCCCTCGCCACGTCGTCGTCCCGCTGCGACGCGTGCTGCCGAAGGCGGAGGTCCTCACCGGCCGGGTCACCACCATCGACCAGGACCGCAAGGTCGCCACGATCGCCCCGCTGGTCGGCGAGGCGTACGAGCTGCCCTTCGACTACCTCGTCATCGCGCTCGGCGCCGTCTCCCGCACCTTCCCGATCCCCGGCCTCGCCGAACAGGGCATCGGCATGAAGGGCATCGAGGAGTCCATCGGCCTGCGCAACCACGTCCTCGAGCAGCTCGACAAGGCCGACTCCACGACCGACGAGGAGATCCGCCGCAAGGCGCTCACCTTCGTCTTCATCGGCGGCGGTTTCGCCGGTGCGGAGACCATCGGCGAGGTCGAGGACATGGCCCGGGACGCGGCCAAGTACTACAAGAACGTGTCCCGCGAGGACATGCGCTTCATCCTGGTCGACGCCGCCGACAAGATCCTCCCCGAGGTCGGCCCCAAGCTCGGCCAGTACGGCAAGGAGCACCTGGAGAGCCGCGGGGTCGAGGTCTACCTCTCCACCTCCATGGACTCCTGCGTCGACGGCCACGTGGTGCTGAAGAACGGCCTCGAGGTCGACTCCAACACCATCGTGTGGACCGCCGGTGTCAAGCCGAACCCGGCGCTCTCCCGCTACGGCCTGCCGCTCGGCCCCCGCGGCCACGTCGACTGCGAGCCCACGCTCCAGGTCAAGGGCACGGACTACATCTGGGCCGCCGGTGACAACGCCCAGGTCCCCGACCTCGTCGGCCGCAAGGCGGGCAACGAGAACGCCTGGTGCCCGCCGAACGCCCAGCACGCGCTGCGCCAGGCCAAGGTCCTCGGCGACAACGTGATCTCCGGTATGCGGGGCTTCCCGCAGAAGGACTACAGCCACGCCAACAAGGGCGCGGTCGCGGGCCTCGGCCTGCACAAGGGCGTCGCGATGATCGTCATGGGCAAGATGAAGATCAAGCTCAAGGGCCGTCTCGCCTGGTACATGCACCGCGGCTACCACGGTCTGGCCATGCCGACCTGGAACCGCAAGATCCGCATCTTCGCCGACTGGACGCTCGGCATGTTCCTCAAGCGCGAGGTCGTCTCCCTCGGCGCCATGGAGAACCCCCGCGAGGAGTTCTACGAGGCCGCCAAGCCGGCGCCGGTCGCCGCGGCCGGCAAGACCGAGGAGAAGGCCAAGGCCTCCTGACCCTCACCGGTCGCGAACACACCGAAGGACCTCCCGCCATCCGTGGTGCGGGAGGTCCTTCGGCGTTCCCGGCGTCCTTCGGCCTTTCCCGGCGTCCTTCGGCGTTTCCCGGTCCCGCGCATTGCTCGGAAAGGGTGTTTGCCCAGACATGACTTCATTGCGGGACTCCCCGGAGGGTATGGGGATGTTTACGTGGTGGAGGACATTCCGGGGTACGTCGTCACGGAGGTGCGCGCCATGGCCGACGCCGCGTCGCGGCTCAAGAGCCTGCTCGAACAGTTGCTGGGAGTCCCGCTCCCGGTGTCCATCCGAGCCTGGGACGGTTCGCAGGCCGGCCCGCCGGACGCGCCGACCTTGGTGATCCGCAACCGGCGCGCCCTGCGCCGTCTGCTGTTCAAGCCGGGCGAACTGGGCCTGGCCCGCGCCTGGGTGGCCGGTGACCTGGAGATCGAGGGTGACCTGTACGCCACCCTGCGGGCCATGTCCGGCCTGGTCTGGGAGCGCGGGGAGGACGCCCGCACCCTCGCCCAGGCACTGCGCGACCCGGAGTTCAGGTCCGCCGCCCGGGGGCTGTTCCGGCTCGCCGGGCCCCCGATCCCGCCCACGCCGCCCCGCGAGGAGGTGCGCAGGGCCGGCCACCTGCACACCAGACGCACCGACAGACGCGCCATCAGCCATCACTACGACGTCGGCAACGACTTCTACGAGCTCGTGCTCGGCCCGTCCATGGTGTACTCCTGCGCCTACTGGGAGGAGGCCGGCACCCTCGAGTCGGCCCAGCGCGACAAGCTGGAACTGGTCTGCCGCAAGCTCGCCCTGACGCCCGGGCAGCGGCTCCTGGACGTCGGCTGCGGCTGGGGCTCCATGGCGATCCACGCCGCCCGCGAGCACGGCGTGCGCGTCGTCGGTGTCACCCTCTCCCAGGAGCAGGCCGCCTACGCCCGCAAGCGGGTCGCCGACGAGGGGCTCACCGACCGGGTGGAGATCAGGGTCCAGGACTACCGGGACGTCACGGACGGCCCCTACGACGCGATCTCCTCCATCGGCATGGCCGAACACGTCGGCGCCGAACGCTATCTGGAGTACGCCACGGCTCTGTACGCCCTGCTCAGGCCCGGCGGACGCCTGCTGAACCACCAGATCGCGCGCCGCCCGCAGAGCGACGAGTCCGCCTACCGGCTGAACGAGTTCATCGACGCCTACGTCTTCCCGGACGGCGAACTCGCCCCCCTCGGCACCACCGTCACCCAGTTGGAACGGGCCGGTTTCGAGGTCCGGGACGTGGAGTCGATCCGCGAGCACTACGCCCGCACCCTGCGCCGGTGGGTCGCCAACCTGGAGGCCGGCTGGACGCACGCGGTCCGGCTCACCAGCCCCGGCCGCGCCCGTGTCTGGCGCCTGTACATGGCGGCCTGCGCCCTCGCCTTCGAAGGCAACCGCATCGGCGTCAACCAGGTCCTCGCGGTACGCACCCCCGCGTCGGGCGAGTCGGGGCTGCCGCTGCGGTCCCGTACCTGGAACTGAAACGCGCGGGCCCCGCTCTCCTCCTGGAACTCGTGGGAGGAGAGCGGGGCCCCGGCGTCCGTACGGCTACTCCGCCTTGATGGCGGACAGCATGTTCAGCCGGGACGCCCGGCGGGCCGGCCACAGGGCCGCCAGGACGCCGACCGCGCCGGCCAGCAGCAGGAAGAGGGCGATCCGGGCCCACGGCACGACCAGTTCGTAGGTGTCCATCCGCGTGGCGAGCAGCTGACCCGCCGCCCAGCCGAAGAACACGCCCAGGCCGATGCCGAGCACCGCACCGAAGAGGGAGATCACCAGGGACTCCAGGCGGACCATCCGCTTGACGGCCTTGCGGTCCAGGCCGATCGCGCGGAGCATGCCGATCTCCTGGGAGCGTTCGAAGACCGACATGGCCAGGGTGTTGACGACCCCGAGCACCGCCACGATCACGGCCATCGCCAGCAGGCCGTAGACCATGTTCAGCATCAGCGTGAACATCTTGGCGACGGAGTCGGACAGGTCCTGCTTGTCCTGGACCTGGATCGCCGGGTTGTTCCCCAGCGCCTTCTCCAGCTTGTCCTTGGTGGCGTCGGACGCGCCGCCCGCCGTCTTCACCATGACCCGCATGTCGGCCGGGTCCGTCAGGTGCGGGGTCAGGACCGTGTTGTCCAGCATGATGCCCTGGATCAGGTCGTTGCCCTCGTAGACCCCGGCGACCGTCAGCTTCTGCTGCTTGCCGTCCTCGTAGTGCACGGTGAAAGCGGAACCGGGCTTCCAGTGGTGGGCCTTGGCCGTGTCGGAGTCGACGACGACCTGCGAGCCGCCCACCTTGAAGGAGCCGTCGTCGACCTTCAGGTCCGTCAGCTCGGCGATGGCGGAGCCGTTGACACCCCGCAGGAGCTCGGACGTGCCGTCGATACGGGAGTAGCCGTCGCGCATCGGGCTGCTGGCGGTGACGCCGTCGGATGCGGCGACGTTCTTGGCCACGTCGGGGGAGAGCGCGTTGCCGTTGGCCATCGACACCACGTAGTCCGCGCGGATCGCCGAGCTCGCCATCCTGTCGATCGACTTCTGCAGGCTGCCCGCCATCACCGTCATCCCGGTGATCAGGGTCAGGCCGATCATCAGCGCGGAGGCCGTGGCGGCCGTGCGGCGCGGGTTGCGCACCGAGTTCTGCCGGGCCAGCTTCCCGGAGACCCCGAACACACGCAGCACCGGCGCGGCGGCCGCGATCAGCGGACGGGACAGCAGCGGGGTCAGCACGAACACGCCGATGATCAGGAGGACGGCACCCAGGCCCATGGGGCCCTTGGCGGCGTCGGCGTCCATCGTCGTGGCCGCCAGGACCACCGCGATGCCGCCTGCCGAGAACAGGGCGCCGATCGTGTTGCGCAGCACCAGGGACTTGGTGGTGGCCTTCGCGTGGATCGCGTTCATCGCGGCCACCGGCGGGATCTTCGCGGCGCGGCGGCCGGGCAGCCAGGCGGCCAGCATGGTGATGACGACGCCCACTCCGAGGGCGGTGGCGACCGTGCCGGGTGTGATGACCAGCGGGCCGTCCGGGACGGTGGCGCCGAGCGTGCCCATCAGCGACCGCAGCCCGGCGCCGATGCCGATGCCGGCGACCAGACCGGTCACACCGGCGACCGCGCCCACCACGAACGCCTCGATCAGCACCGACCGGGTGATCTGGCGGCGGGAGGCACCGACCGCGCGCAGCAGGGCCAGTTCCTTGGTGCGCTGGGCGACCAGCATGGTGAAGGTGTTGGCGATGATGAACGTGCCGACGAAGAGCGCGATGTAGGCGAAGACGAGCAGGCTCTGCCTCAGCCCGCTCATCTGCGAGGAGATCTCCCTCGCCTGGTCGTCGGCGAGTTTCTTCCCGGTGGTGGTCTCCACGAGGTTCTTCGGCAGGGCCTGGTCCACGGCGTGCCGCAGCGCGGTCTGGCTGGTGCCCGGCTTCGCCTTGACGTCGATCTCGTCGTACGTGCCCGGCTTGCCGAACAGCTTCTGCGCGGTGGCGGTGTCGAACAGGGCGAGGCTGCCGCCGGCGGCGACGTTGCCGTCGTCGGTGGTGAAGATGCCGCTGACGGTCGGTTCGAGCACCGGGCCGTCGACCGAGAGGCGCACCTTGTCGCCGACCTTGTATCCGGCCCGCTCGGCGGTCCTGGAGTCGATCAGCACCTCGTCCTCGCCGCGCGGGGCGTGGCCGTGGACGAGCGGATACCGGGCGTCCTCGGTGCCCCAGTAGTTGCCGCCCTCGGACTGCCAGCCGCTGCCGACCAGTTTGCCGTCCTTGTCGGCGATGGCGGTGAACCCGGTGAGGACGCCGGTGGCGGAGGCGGCCCCCGGGACCTTCGCGCTCTTGTCGAGCATCGACTGCGTCAGTCTCACCGGCTTCCCGACGGTGTTGCCCCTGTCCTCCCGGTACTCGGCCGTGACGGCGACGTCGACCCGGTCGAAGCCCTTGGCGGAACTCTTCTGGTAGGCCTGGGAGATGGTGCTGGTGAAGACCAGGGTCCCGGACACGAACGCCACACCGAGCATGACGGCGAGCACGGTCATCAGGAGCCGGGCCTTGTGCGCGAGTACGTTGCGCAGGGCGGTGCGGAACATCAGCTGGTACGGCCCTTCGCGTCGAACTGCTTCATCGTGTCGAGGACGGACTCGGCCGTGGGCCCGTACACCTCGTCGACGATCCGGCCGTCCGCCAGGAACACCACCCGGTCCGCGTACGCCGCGGCCACCGGGTCGTGGGTGACCATCACCACGGTCTGCCCCAGCTCCCGCACGGAGTTGCGCAGGAAGCCCAGCACCTCGGCGCCCGAGCGGGAGTCGAGGTTTCCGGTGGGCTCGTCACCGAAGATGATGTCGGGCTTGGAGGCCAGGGCGCGGGCGACGGCGACGCGCTGCTGCTGGCCGCCGGAGAGCTGGGACGGCCGGTGGCTCAGCCGCCCGGACAGGCCGACCATCTCGATCACGGTGTCCAGCCACTGCTTGTCCGGCTTACGGCCCGCGATGTCCATCGGGAGGGTGATGTTCTCCAGCGCCGTCAGCGTGGGCAGCAGGTTGAACGCCTGGAAGATGAACCCGATCTTGTCCCGGCGCAGCTTGGTGAGCTGCTTGTCCTTCAGGGAGCCCAGCTCGGTGTCGCCGATCCGCACGGACCCGGAGGAGAACGTGTCCAGCCCGGCCACACAGTGCATCAGGGTGGACTTGCCGGACCCGGACGGGCCCATGATCGCGGTGAACTCGGCCTGCCGGAAGTCGACCGAGACCTGGTCCAGGGCGACCACCCGGGTCTCACCCTGACCGTAGATCTTCGACAGCTCCGAGGCGCGCGCGGCCACGGCGGTGGTCCGGTCGGCGGTGGGTGTGGTGGTCACGGAAACGTGCTCCTGTCGGGACGACGGCGTTCATCGGGGACATGAACCATCGTCCCGGCCGTTGCGCTCCCCGGAGTCAGCCGCTGTTCCGGTTCCGGGGGCCGACTGCGGTCGGACCGGGCGGCGCCATGTCATACCTGGGGATGACGGCCGGACCCTGAAAGGCCCTCAGGGGCGTGGACAAGCTGTCGAGAACGGGTGGGGCCCCCTTGTTCGTACGGTGAAATTCCGTCATTCCACGTACGCGGGAACCCACCTCGCGTAACGCTATTGGCAAGTGCTGATGGCGAGTTCAGTGGGCTGATGAACCCTCAGACCTCAATAAAATAAGACAACATCGGTCCGACCTCCCGCTGTTCGGGGGGTGCACCCCCGATAGGCTCGAACCTCGAAGCGGAGCCCATGGCCTGCCCGGATGGTGGAATGCAGACACGGCGAGCTTAAACCTCGCTGCCCCTCGCGGGCGTACCGGTTCAAGTCCGGTTCCGGGCACTTTCCGCCATACCGTGTCGGATGCGCACGACACGCGCATCTCGGTGCAGGGTCCCTGGCGGTGAAGACCTCCAAGGAGCCCGTCGTTCACTCACCGGAGGGCTGCACGCGCGCTCCCTCGTTCGTTCCCAGGGCGTCGCAGGAGGAGGGCCGGCGGTCAGCCTTCGTAGACCGTCAGTACCGCGCCCCCCACCTCGATCCGCCGGCCCGCGCGCATGCCGTTGCGGCGGAGGGTTTCCAGGCAGGTGCGGAACAGGGCGAGTTCCTCCGCGTCCAGGATGGCGGCGGCCAGGTCCAGCAGGCCGTCGACCGCCTCCACGGTGAGTACCTCGGGCAGCTCTCCGGACAGCAGGACGACCGATTCACCGGCGGGTCCCCGGACCACTGCCGTGGTCGGTCCGCCATGCACGAACAACACATTCCCCCCTGAGAGCCCGTGGTCGTGCGGCTCTCGCGCGTCGGCAGGACGAGAGGCTTGTCGGGCAGGACGAGAGACTAGCGGGGGATCTCGGCGGTTTCGGGCGGTGTCGGATTCTTTAACCGACTTGGTGACAGAGCGACCGTTCGGGTTTCGGGGCGCGGCCGGGCCGGCCGGGGCCGCGGTCAGTTCTCCCGCGCGGAGCGGTCCAGCAGGGACTCCACCAGGGCGGCGACGTGGCGGCGGTCGTCCGAGGACAGCTTCTGCACGCTCGCGATGAGCAGATCCACCTCGGGGTCGGTGGCGGGAGCGGCCCCGGTGTCGGCGGCCGTGGCGGACGGGGCGCCGTAGACGTGGATGCCGCAGGCCTCGGCGGCGGCGCGCCGCACGGTGTCCAAGGGGAGTTCCAGCCCCTTGGACAGGCCCTCCAGGGTGGCCGCCTGGGGCATGCGCACGACGCGGTCGGCGGTGGCCAGGTGGTGGACGGTGGAGCGGGGGATGCCGCCGCGGCGCGCCACGTCTCCGTAGGACCAGCTCTTGCGGTCGAGGCGTTCCCGGATCAACTGCTGCAGTGCGTTGGCCACTGACGGTCACTTCCTGCTCGCCGCTCGGCTTGGGGCCTGGCTGTCCATGTCGGGGCCGATTCTACGGTCGGGGGCGGGTGCGGCCGAAAGGGTGATTACCCGAATGGGTTGCGCGGAGGGTCCTCGACCCCGTAGTGTCCAATCTCGTTGGACAGCACGTCCGACCACGTTGGACAGAGTCCGGGGGGAACCTGACTCCGTCCGACCGGAAATGTCTATCCCTGAGGGGGAATCGATCATGATGGACGCCCACGAGCTCGAGGCCGAGTCCGCGGAGCTGCTGCCGGGTCGCGAGGCCCTCGGTCGCCTGAAGTTCAGCTTCGGCAAGACCGTGAACGTCACCAAGCACGTCGCGAACATCCACGCCGCCAACCAGTCCGCCGCCGTGAACGACCACTCGCTGTGGTCCGCGGCCGACTCCGGTGCCGCGCAGGCCATCAATGTCGCCCAGTGACGCGTACGCCCAGCCGGGCGGCTGGGCGTACTGAGCAGCTGAGCATCTGAAACACCGAAACACCTGAAACGCCGGAAACACCCGAAAGGACATCCATCATGAGCATGGACATGCACGAGCTCGACACCGAGTCCGCGGAGCTGCTGCCGGGCCGTGAGGCCCTGGGTCGTCTGAAGTTCAGCTTCGGCAAGACCGTGAACGTCACCAAGCACGTGGCGAACATCAACGCGCACAACGAGTCGGCCGCGCTCAACGACCACTCGGCGTGGTCGGCCGCCGAGTCCTCGGCCGCCCAGACGATCAACGTCACGCAGTAAGCGGCGGCGCCGCGACGACGGCCTGACGGGGGCGGACCGCGAGGTGGCGCGGCCCGCCCCCGTCAGCCGGATGGGGGGGGAGCGGTGAGCACGTGGGGGGAGATCACGGATGACGGTGCTCGGAGACGGGACCGCGGCGCTTCACGACACAGGACCGGTCCCCGGCCCCGGCGGCTGGCCGGTGACCTACGAGCAGGTGGCGACGGGCAGCCTGCCGGTCGTCGAGCCGCCACCGCTGGTGCCGAGACTGAGCGCGGGGCTGCAACTGCACGGTGAGTACCAGGGATCGGGCTTCACCGACCCCAAGTACATCGCCCGTCGGGGGGACGGGCAGGTCGTGCAGTTGTCGCGGCTGCTGTACCTCGTCGCGTCGTCCGTGGACGGCGAGCGGGACGTCGAGGCCATCGCCCACCGGGTCAGCGCCCGGTACGGCAAGGAGGTCAGCGGTGACAACATCCGCTACCTGGTCGAGAAGAAGCTCGAGCCGCTCGGGCTGACGGTCCCCGAGGGCCAGGAGGACGACGAGGTCGAGGCCCCGCGCTCCGACCTGCTGCTCGCCCTCAAGGGACACCGGGTCGTCTTCAACGAGCGGCGCACCGCGAAGATCGCCCGGGCCCTGGCCTGGCTGCACCGGCCGGCCGCGGTCGCGTTCGTGCTGCTGTCGGCCGTGGCCATGGACGTCTGGCTGTTCGGGTACTTCGGGGCGATCGAGCCGGTCCTGGAGGTTCTCGACCAGCCGGTGCTGATCCTCGTCGTCTTCGTGCTCACCGTGGCCTCCCTCGTCTTCCACGAGTTCGGTCACGCCTCCGCCTGCAGATACGGCGGTGCCAGACCCGGCTGCATCGGCTGCGGGCTGTTCCTCATCTGGCCGTCGATGTACACCGACGTCACCGACGTCTACCGGATCGGACGCGGCGGCCGGCTGCGCACCGACCTGGGCGGGGTGTACTTCAACGTCGTCTTCATGCTGGCCATGGCGGGGCTGTACTTCGCCACCGGAGCGCAGTTCCTGCTGGCCACGGTCTATCTCGGGCACTTCGAGATCCTGGAGCAGCTGATGCCGGCCGTCCGGCTGGACGGCTACTACATCCTGGGCGACCTCGCCGGCGTACCGGACCTGTACGGCAAGATCAAACCGATCCTGCTGAGCCTGGTGCCGGGTGCGAAGGGACGCGCGGCCCGCGAGGAGGTCGCCGGGCTGAAGAAGTCCGCCCGGACCATCGTGGCCACCTGGGTGCTGACGATGGTGCCGCTGATCGTCGGCGAACTCGGGTACGCCCTGTGGAACCTGCCCCGGATCGTCGCCACGATGATCCGGTCGCTGACCGAGCAGCTCCTCGGCACCGGGTCGGCCTTCGTGCACGGGCAGATCGTCGAGGGCCTGGTCGGGGTCATCGGCTGTGTGATGCTGCTGTGCCCCATGGCCGGTGTCGTCTACCTGTCGGTGAAGATGGGCGGCCGGATCCTGCGGGCCGCGAAACGCTCCACCGACGGCCGGCCGCGGCTGCGGGTGGCGCTGTGCGCGCTGGCCCTGGCCGGGCTGGCGGGGCTCAGCTACGCCTGGGTGTCCGGGCTGACGCCGCAGCCGCTGCCGAAGAAGCCGCCGATCGCGCCGATCCTGCAGCCGGGGGTCTCCACGCGGGAGCCGGAGCCGCGGGAGGCGTCCACGCCGGACGACGGCACCTCGTACGACCCGTCGGGCGGGAGTACCGCCTCACCGTCGGGGGTGGCCGGCACCGGGTCGGCGCGGCCGGGGGCGGGTCCGTCGGCCTCGGCCTCGAAAAGCGCGTCCACGTCGGCTTCGGCCTCCGCGTCGGCGAAGCCGAGCCGGACGGCGTCCTCGCCGAAGGCCGCGCAGAGCGCCCCGGACAGCCGGGAGCCCGTGCCGCCCACCACCCCCGGCGGGACCGGCGGCGGGCCGGCGGTCGATCCCACGCCCACCCCGTCCGAGAGCATCCCGCCGACCCCGACGGACAGCCCCTCCGCACCACCGGTCACCGACTCGCCCGCGCCGGCGACGTCCTGACGACCCGTTGAACTCCCCGTGGCGGCCGACCGGCGGCGGTAGTCACCTCCGCTCCGGCCGGTCCCGGCAGCCGACCGTCCACCTGCGGCGGCAGCCACGAACCATGCCCCCGTGAGGGCAGTCGCCGATAGCGCCCGCGGCAGCCGGGCGGCGTCGGAGCCGGCAGGCCACCGCCCACCTGCGGGGGCGGCCACCTCGGCGTCCCGGCCGCGTCAGCCGCGAGCCGCGGGCTCATGGCAGCCGCGAAGCGCGTGTTCGCGGCAGTCGCCGCCGGCACCTGCGGCGGCCGGGCCGGGGCCGGTGCCGGCAGGCCGCCGTCCACCTGCGGCGGCAGCCACCCACCACGCCCCGGCCCCGGCAGCCGACCGCCCACCTGCGGCGGCAGCCAACCCGTACGTGTCCGATCCATCGCTGGAGATCCCATGAACAGCCATCGAAAGCCACGCTCCACCACCAGCCACCTCACCCAGCGGGCCGTCCGCATAGGGCTCTTCGCCGCCGGCATCGCCGGTGTGGCGACCGCCGTGCCGGCCCAGGCCGCGACGGCCGCGCCGCAGACGCACATGGCCATCGCCTCGGACCACGTGTTCAGCCACGCCGACCGGGCGCACCACACGCAGGCGAAGGACTCCTTCACCATCCGCCAGTTCGGCACGGTGGACGCCACCGCCGTGCGCAACCAGGCGAACGCGGTCTCGGCGGGCTGCTCGGCCGACGCCCACTGCCGTTCGGTGGCGCTGTCCTTCCAGATCGTCACGGTCGCCGGGGAGCACACCAGGCTGAACGCCCTGAACCTCAGCGACGCGGCGAACAAGAAGTGCACGGGCTGTCAGACCCTGGCCGGGGCCTACCAGTTCGTCGTCTCCACGCCGACCCCGCTCGCCCTGGACGACACCGCCCGCGGGCAGCTCGCCGACATCCACCGCCGGCTGGACGAGCTGACGCGGTCCACGCTCCCGGCCGCCGAGCTGAAGTCGAAGGTCGACGGCCTCGCCGCGGAGGTCACCGGAGTCCTCCACGACGCGGTGGCACAGGCACCGAAGGGTGACACGCAGCCCGACGTGACCGTGCACCGCCACCTCGACGGCTGGCCCGGCCACTGACCCGAGCCGCCGTCGCCCCCCACCCTCCGCCGGGCCCGCGCGTTGTGCGCCGGCCCGGCGGACGGCTGTGCGCGTACGGCCATTGACATCACCGCAGGCCGGGCGGAGACTCGAGCGAGCAGTGAAGGAAGTTTCACCAGGCGAACGCAAGCGGCGCGGGAGCGCGCACCGACCGAAGGGAACGTCCGATGCGCACCACCGTCGGCATCATCGGAGCAGGCCCCGCCGGGCTTCTCCTCGCGCGGCTGCTGCACACCGCGGGCATCGACTCGGTCGTCCTGGAGAGCCGTGACCGTTCGTACGTCGAGCACCGGCAGCGCGCCGGGATCCTGGAGCAGGGCACGGTGGACGTGCTGCGGTCGGCCGGTGCCGGGGAGCGCATGGACCGCGAGGGGCTGCGCCACGACGGGATCGAGCTGCGGTTCGCCAAGCGGCGCCACCGCGTGGACTTCCCGGCACTCACCGGCGGCCGGTCCGTGATGGTCTACGCCCAGACCGAGGTCTGCAAGGACCTCATCGCCCTCCAGTCGAAGGAGGGCGGCCCGCTGCTGTTCGAGGCGGAGGCCCTGGCCGTCGAGGACGTGGACACCGACCGGCCCCGCGTCCCCTTCCGGCACGCGGGGCGCGAGGACGTGCTGGAGTGCGAGTACGTCGTCGGCTGCGACGGCTTCTGGGGGGTGTCCAGGAAGGCCGTTCCCGTCGCACTCTCCCAAGTCTTCGAACGCGCGTACCCCTTCGGGTGGCTCGGCATCCTCGCCGATGTCGCCCCCTCGCACGACGAGCTGGTCTACGCCCGCCACGACCGCGGCTTCGCCCTGCTGTCCATGCGCTCCCCGTCCGTCTCCCGCCTCTATATCCAGGTGCCCACCGGAACCGAGGCGGAGTCCTGGGCCGACGGCGAGATCTGGGACGAGCTGGAGCGCCGCTTCGAGACCGCCGACGACTGGCGGCTGGAGCGCGGGCCCATCACCCACAAGTCGGTGACCCCGATGCGTTCCTTCGTCCACGAACCCATGCGGCACGGCCGTCTCTTCCTCGCCGGGGACGCGGCCCACATCGTGCCGCCGACCGGTGCGAAGGGACTGAATCTGGCCGTCGGTGACGTCGTCACCTTCGCACGGGCGCTGACCCACCGGCGGGAGACCGGTTCGGCCGAGCTGCTCGACGCGTACTCCGAGACCTGTCTGCGCCGGGTGTGGCAGGCCGAGCGGTTCTCCTACGACATGACGACCCTGCTGCACCGGGCCCCCGACGCCACCGTGTTCGAGGACCGCCTCCAGCTGGCCCGCCTGGAGCGGATCGCCTCCTCCCGGGCCGCGGAGACCGACCTGGCCGAGGCGTACACGGGGTTCGCGTTCGACTGACGGAGGCCGACGACCGGCGCTCGACGGCCGATGACGGACGCCGTCGTCCCTGTCCGGTTCCGGCTGTGTACCGGTTCGGTGAGGAATGGATCCCTCCGTGGCCGGGAATCACGCATCCGCGTAGCGTGTTGGCCAGCACGGGCAGGGAAAGATCCTCCTCAAGTACGAGGGGCATTCCTTTGCCAATCCATTACTCTTGAGCCAAGGCCACGAAGGGTGGCCATGGAGGAGTGAAATGAGGAGCAGTAACCCGGTCTTCTCGCGACGGGGGTTCAGCCGCGACAACGGCTACGCGGGCTTCAACACCGCGCCGCAGGCCGGGTACGCACAGGGCAACCCGTACGCGCAGAACCCCTACGCGACCAACCCGTACGCCCAGCAGGACGAGCAGTTCGGCGCTCCGCCGCAGGCACCGGTCGCCACCGGCCGGATGACGATGGACGACGTCGTCATGCGCTCGGCCATGACGCTCGGCACCGTCGCCGTCGGCGCGGTCCTCGCCTGGGCCCTGCTTCCCGTCTCGGCCGGCAGCTACGGCCTGGCGATCGGGTCCGCGCTGGTCGCGATGGTCCTGGCCCTCGTCCAGAGCTTCAAGCGCACCCCGGTGCCCGCGCTGATCCTCGGATACGCCGCCTTCGAGGGCGTGTTCCTCGGTGTGATCAGCGAGATGTACAACAGCCAGTGGAGCGGCGCCCCGTTCCAGGCGGTCCTCGGCACCATGGCGGTCTCGGCCGCCACCCTGCTGGTCTACAAGGCCGGCTGGATCCGCGTCACCGCCCGGTACGCCCGCATCGGCCTGGCCATCGCCATGGCGTTCGTGCTGGTCATGGCGGTCAACCTGTTGCTGGTCGCGTTCGGCGTCGCCGGCGACGGCGGTCTGCGCAGCTTCGGTCCGCTGGGCGCGGCCGTGGGCATCATCGCGGTGATCATCGGCGCGTTCTTCCTGACCCTCGACTTCAAGCAGATCGAGGACGGCATCGCCTACGGCGCCCCGCGCCAGGAGGCCTGGCTGGCCGCGTTCGGCCTCACCATGACCCTGGTGTGGATCTACGTGGAGATGCTGCGGCTCGCGGCGATCTTCAGCAGCAACGACTAGCCGCCGCCCGGCGGTAGCCGACAACGGTTGGGAGAAGGGCCCCGGGTTTCCCCGGGGCCCTTCGCCGTCTCGCCGTCCGGGTACGGCGCGGTGCGCGACTAGAGGAGTTTGCGCGCGGCCCTCCTCAGGTCGTACTCATGGACGATCGCCTTGGCGTGGCCGTACGCGAGGTTGTGCTCGTGCCGGAGCCAGCTGACCTTTTCCTCGAAACGGAAGAGAGCGGGACCTTCTTCTACGGCGCGAAGCCAGTCGGATACTTCACGACCGGTGCAGTGGGGGATGCGGGCGAGCAGGTTGCGGTGGGTCTCCTCGGAGAACAGTTGGGACATCGGCGCCTCCGAACGCAAAGGGGATGTAAGCCGGTCCTTCAGGTCACCGTGCCCTAGCGTTGGCGTATTGGCAACAGTCCCGCTGGGACGCGTTACGCTCACCGCGTGGTTGATACGACGCCCCTGACCCGTGCCGTGGATCATTTCGCCGACCGGTTGCGGGCGGCGCCGCAGTCCCGACTGCAACGAAGCGCTGCCGCCGAGGCGCTGCAGTTGGCCAGGGACCTGGCGGTGTGGGCCCAGCGGATCGAGTGCCCCGACCTCGAACCGAGGCGGATGCCGGACGCGGGGATGTTCGCGGCCGCCGACCAAATCACCGTCGCCGCGCACGACTTGGCGCTGGTGCTGGCCAGTGACGGCGAGGTCGAGGAAGCGGTGCGGCTGGTCGCCGAGGCGCAGAAGCGGGCGGGGGTCTGAACTCCGCCCCTCTTGCCGCGACCGCCGCGAGGTCCGTGCCTTGCGCCGGGCGTTGCCCTACTGGGACGCGATGACGCGGTCCGCCAGGATGTAGACGCTCTCCTCGCCGCACGCGAACGTCAGCGTGTACGCGCCCGAGATGCCCGAGCCGCCCATCAGATACGGCTTCTCACCCGCCCGCACGCCCGCCGCCAGGCGTTCCGCCGTTTCCCGGTGGCCGGGGGTCATGCACAGGGTCGTACCGTCCGCGAAGACGTAGACGTCGAGGGTGCCGAGGGGCCCGGGGCGCACGTCGGTGAGTTCGATGCGGGAATCGGTGAGCTGTTCGAGGATGGTGACCGTGCGCTCGTGGTCGTTCACGACGGGCGACTGCACGGGGACGAAGTCGGGGTGAGAGGGATGGCGGCGGCGGGCCGCAGCCAGCTCCGGGGACTCCCCGGCGAACTCGTCGGTGTCCACGCCGGGCTCCGCCACCGGCTCCAGGCCCGCGAAGTCGGACGGGCGGGACAGGAACAGCTCGCTGTCGGGAAGGCCGAGCAGGGTGGGCGCGTCCGGCATCTCGCGGGCCTCCTGTGCGGCCCAGAACGCCCGCGCCTCGGCCAGCTCGCGCTCCCGCTCCTCGGCGAGCGCCGCGGCCACGGCGGCGCGTATGTCGTCGGTGTCGGCCGCGGTGCGGGCGGCGGGCAGCAGGGCGCGTGTCGCGGCGGACCGGTTCTCGGCGAGCTGCTGGTCCAGGGCCGCGAGCTGCCGACGCAAGCCCAGCAGTGCGCGCAGGACGGCGACGCCCACGGCGCCGGTGGCGGCCGTGGTGACCAGCAGGGCGATCGGCATGGCGCTCACTGACGTACTCCCGGTTAAAAGACGACCCCCGATGTCCTACATCAGCTTGAAGGGCGGACTAACCAGCTGTCAGTGCGTAACGTCACGAAACGGACAGTTCTCTGCCTCGATGTTCCCGCGTTCACCGCTCTGACCTGCCTGGATACCTCCTGCAGGAGATAGGTCACATCCTGGGGGAGATTGGATCACAAACCGGCCCGACGTTCGAGGTTTTCTCGAACGTCGGGCCATTGGGTCACGGTGGGTCCCGCGGCGGTCACCGCACGGCGCCCAGCGGGTGCTCAGCTCAGGCGCTCGATGACCATCGCCATGCCCTGGCCGCCGCCGACGCACATCGTCTCGAGGCCGAACTGCTTGTCGTGCCACTGCAGCGAGTTGATGAGCGTGCCGGTGATCCGGGCGCCGGTCATGCCGAAGGGGTGGCCGACGGCGATGGCGCCGCCGTTGACGTTCAGCTTGTCGAGGTCGATGCCGAGCTCGCGGTACGAGGGGATCACCTGGGCGGCGAAGGCCTCGTTGATCTCGACCAGGTCGATGTCGTCGATGGTCAGGCCGGCCCGCTGGAGGGCCTGCTTGCTGGCCTCGACCGGGCCGAGGCCCATGATCTCGGGGGAGAGGCCCGAGACACCGGTCGACACGATGCGGGCGAGCGGAGTCAGGCCCAGCTCGCGGGCCTTGGTGTCCGACATGATGACGAGCGCGGCGGCGCCGTCGTTGAGCGGGCAGCAGTTGCCGGCGGTGACCAGGCCGTCCGGACGGAAGACCGGCTTGAGGCCCTGCACGCCCTCCAGGGTGACGCCGGCGCGCGGGCCGTCGTCCTTGCTGACCACGGTGCCGTCCGGCAGGGTCACCGGGGTGATCTCCCGCTCCCAGAAGCCGTTCTTGATGGCCTCCTCGGCGAGGTTCTGCGAGCGCACGCCGAACTCGTCCATGTCCTGGCGGGTCACGCCCTTCCAGCGGGCGAGGTTCTCGGCGGTCTGACCCATGGCGATGTAGGCGTCGGGGACCAGGCCGTCCTCGCGCGGGTCGTGCCAGGTGGTCCCCTCCTGCTCCGCGACGGCGGCGGTGCGGGCCTCGGCCTCGGCGAAGAACGGGTTGTGCGTGTCCGGGAGGCTGTCGGAGTTGCCCTTGGTGAACCGCGAGACCGTCTCGACGCCGGCCGAGATGAAGACGTCGCCCTCGCCGGCCTTGATGGCGTGCAGGGCCATGCGGCTGGTCTGCAGCGACGAGGAACAGTAACGGGTGACCGTGCAGCCCGGCAGATGGTCCATGCCCATCTGCACGGCGACGATCCGGCCGAGGTTGTTGCCCTGCTCGCCGCCTGGCAGACCGCAGCCGAGCATCAGGTCGTCGATGTCCCGGGGGTCGAGCTCGGGGACCTTGGCCAGGGCGGCCTGGATGATCGTGGCGGTCAGGTCGTCCGGGCGCAGGTCCTTGAGGGAACCCTTGAAGGCGCGGCCGATGGGGGAGCGGGCGGTCGAGACGATGACTGCTTCGGGCATCACGGCTCCAGTTCGAAAGGCAGCGCGTAGCGCTCGCGGGCTACGGGGATCTCGTGGCTCCCTCGGAAGTTACCTGTCCGTATGGCTCAGGTCACGGGTAACCGGATGTGACCCTGACCGCACTTTCTAAGCGCTTGCTTTGTCATGTCGGACGGGTCGTCGGGGCCCGTTCGGAGCTCGGCTCGGGCTCGGCCACCCGCCGCCTCCTGCGGCGCTTGAGCAGGGCCCACGGCCCCCGGGGCCCGGTCGGCATCGCCGCGGTGACCTCCGTACCGGCCTCTTCCGCCGCCTCCGCCGCCGCGCGGGCCACCGGCAGGAAGCCCTCGCGTCGCGAGACGTCCGGGCGCTCCTCCTCCGCCGGCCACAGCCCCAGGGCGGCACAGACGGTCGGCAGGACCGCCATCGCCGCCGTGGCGTAGCCCTCGGCGGAGGGGTGGTAGTTGTCGGGGCCGAACAGCTCACGCGGGTTCGCGGCGAACTCGGGGCCCAGCAGGTCGCCCAGCGACACCGTGCGCCCGCCCTGCTCCACCACCCCGATCGTCTGGGCCGCCGCCAGCTGCCGGGAGGCGCGGCGGGCCAGCCAGCGCAGCGGCTGCTGCACCGGCTCGATGGTGCCCAGATCCGGGCAGGTGCCGACCACCACCTCGGCACCGGCCGTGCGCAGCCGCCGTACCGCGGCCGACAGATGACGGACCGAGCGGGTCGGGGGCATCCGGTTCGTCACGTCGTTCGCCCCGACCATGATCACGCAGATGTCGGGCACGGCGGAGGGATCGGCGAGGACCAGGCCCACCTGCCGGTCCAGGTCGTCCGACCGGGCGCCGGTCTGGGCGACGTTGCGCAGCTCCACCGGGCGTTCCGCCACCGCCGACAGCCCCGACGCCAGCAGCGCGCCCGGTGTCTGGCCCGACCGGTGCACACCCTGGCCCGCGGCCGTGGAGTCGCCCAGCATGGCCAGCCGGAGGGGCGGTTCGCCGGGGGTCCGGTAGGAGCCGCCGTACACACCGTCGGCGACGGGCACCCGCCCGCGCGCGCCGTTGCCCACATGCCGCCTGGCCAGCCGGACCTCGGCCAGGATCACCCCCACGGTGGCCGCGCCGACCAGCCCGACCCCGCCGCCCCCGTATGCCGCGCCGGCCGCGATCCGCCGGGCAACTCTCGCCCTCGACATGCTCGTCATGCCTCGCCGCCACCTCCTCTTACCCGTTCACCCACTCCTTGCCCCGTACGGCCCGTACTCCAATCTCAACGGTCAGTGAACGCACGCCGCGGTGCCGACGGGGGCCGTAGGCTGGCCGCACCAATCACGACCACCTTTTTTGCAAGCAACCGGAGACAACGGTGCGATTCCACGACTCGATGATCAGCCTCGTCGGCAACACCCCGCTGCTGAGGCTCAACAGTGTGACCAAGGGGATCCAGGCGACCGTCCTGGCCAAGGTTGAGTACTTCAACCCGGGTGGTTCCGTGAAGGACCGCATCGCCCTGCGCATGATCGAGGCCGCCGAGCAGAGCGGGGAGCTCAAGCCGGGCGGCACCATCGTCGAGCCGACCAGCGGCAACACCGGCGTGGGCCTGGCGATCGTGGCCCAGCAGAAGGGTTACAAGTGCATCTTCGTGTGCCCCGACAAGGTGAGCACCGACAAGATCAACGTACTGCGGGCGTACGGCGCCGAGGTGGTCGTGTGCCCGACCGCCGTGGCCCCCGAGCACCCGGACTCGTACTACAACGTGTCCGACCGGCTGGTGCGTGAGACGCCCGGCGCCTGGAAGCCCGACCAGTACTCCAACCCCAACAACCCGCTGTCGCACTATCACTCGACCGGCCCCGAGCTGTGGGAGCAGACGGAGGGGAAGATCACCCACTTCGTCGCCGGTGTCGGCACCGGCGGCACCATCTCCGGCACCGGCCGCTACCTGAAGGACGCCAGCGACGGCAAGGTCCAGGTGATCGGCGCCGACCCCGAGGGCTCGGTCTACTCCGGCGGCTCCGGTCGGCCCTACCTGGTCGAGGGCGTCGGTGAGGACTTCTGGCCGACCGCCTACGACCGGACGGTCGCGGACGAGATCGTCGCCGTGTCCGACAAGGACTCCTTCCAGATGACCCGGCGGCTGGCCAAGGAGGAGGGACTGCTGGTCGGCGGCTCCTGCGGCATGGCGGTGGTCGCGGCGCTGAAGGTCGCCGAGCGGCTCGGCCCGGACGACGTCGTCGTGGTCCTCCTCCCCGACAGCGGACGCGGCTACCTCAGCAAGATCTTCAACGACGAGTGGATGGCCGACTACGGCTTCCTGGAGGACGAGGGCCCCAGCGCCCGGGTCGCCGACGTCCTGCAGGACAAGGCGGGCGGCGTCATCCCGTCCCTGGTCCACATGCACCCGGACGAGACCGTCGGCCAGGCCATCGAGGTGCTGCGCGAGTACGGCGTCTCGCAGATGCCGGTGGTCAAGCCGGGCGCCGGTCACCCGGACGTGATGGCCGCCGAGGTCGTCGGCTCGGTCGTCGAACGGGAGCTGCTCGACGCGCTGTTCAGCAAGCGGGCCTCGCTGGAGGACCCGCTGGAGAAGCACATGTCGGCCCCGCTGCCCCAGGTCGGCTCCGGCGAGCCGGTCGCGGACCTGATGTCCGTGCTCGGTTCGGCGGACGCGGCGATCGTCCTCGTCGAGGGCAAGCCGACCGGTGTGGTCAGCCGGCAGGACCTGCTGTCCTTCCTCGCCAAGGGCGGGAAGCAGTAGCGAACGGCCGGTGAACGGCCGGTGTCCGTGCGGTAGTTGCGGTGTCCTGCCGCGGCGGTGGACTTCGCGGAAGTGGTACGAGCGCGTCACGTGCGCGCAGCACCCGCTTAACACATGTACGGCACATTGGTGGGTGTCGGCAGGGCGGGAGCGGCTCCCCGCCCAGGCCGGCGCCCAGCGGCGCCAAGGACTACCGGAGCGGCTCCCGGACCTCCATGGACGCCACGGACGCGCAAGCCCGGCCCTGACCCGGCCCGCGTCCCTCGCGGGGACCGCCGTCGTCCCGCCCCCCGGTAACGGGGGTGCGGCGGTCCCCGCGCATGTTCTTCTCAGCGGGCGGGCGCGGATTCCCAACTGCCCAGCAGCGCGAGACGTTCGGCCGTCTCCGCACCCGGCTCCGGTGTGTACACCACGATCGTCTGCTCCGGCTCCGACGGGACGGCCAGGGTCTCGTACGGGAGGGTGAGCACGCCCGCCACCGGATGCCGGATCTTCTTCACGCCGTACGCGCACTCCGCGACCTGGTGGTCGGCCCACAGCCGACGGAAGTCCTCGCTCTTCAGGGACAGTTCGCCGACCAGCGCGCACAGCGCGGGATCGTCGGCGTACGTCCCGGCGGCCAGCCGCAGATAGGCCACCGTCTGGGCGGCCACCGCGGACCACTCCGGGTAGAGGTCCCGGGCCGCGGGGTCGAGGAAGACCTGCCGGGGCATGTTCCGGTCGCCCGGGGCCATACGGCTGAAGCCGTTCACCGCGTCCCCGAGGGTGTTCCAGGCCAGTACGTCCATACGGCGGCCGAGGACGAAGGCCGGGCTGCGCTCCATGCCGTCCAGCAGCAGTTGCACGCCCGGGCGCACGCGGGGCGCGGGCGGCCGCTTGCTCTGCTTCTGCCGCGCGGGCCGCGCCACCGTCCGCAGGTACTCGTGCTCCGTCTCGTCCAGCCGGAGCACACGCGCGACCGCGTCGAGCACCGCGTCGGAAACTCCCCCGGACTTCGTCCGGGAGGGGCCCCCAGGCCCCCGCCCCTGCTCCAGCCGGATGTAGTAGTCGACGCTCACCCCCGCGAGCTGCGCCACCTCCTCGCGGCGCAGTCCCGGGACCCGGCGCCTGCCGTGCGAGGCCAGCCCCACCTCCTCGGGCTGGATGCGAGCGCGGCGTGAGCGCAGGAAATCTCCGAGGTCCCCGTCCATGGGTTCGATCGTAGGGGAACGGCCGGCCCCGAACCTGGTACTGGCAGACCCAGGAAAAGCGCATCCCTGGGTACGGCTGCGAAGACGGCGCAGGGTGGTGAGTGCCGCCGGGGAGATGCCCCGGCCGCGAACCCAGGGAGTCACCCATGTCGTACGAGAACCTCTCCGGCCGCACCGCCGTCGTCACCGGAGCCGCCAGCGGAATCGGTGAGGCCGTCGCCGTGCTGCTCGCGGCGCGGGGCGCGCGGGTGGCGCTGCTCGCCCGGCGCGGGGAGCGGCTGGAGGAGATCGCCGCGAAGATCCGGGCCGACGGCGGGCAGGCGCTCGCGGTCGTCGCCGACGTCACCGACGACGCGTCCGTGCAGGCCGCCAAGGAGCGGATCCAGGAGACCTACGGGCGTGTCGACCTGGTCGTCAACAACGCGGGCGTCATGCTGCCGAACCCGGTCGACGACGGCCGTGTCGACGAGTGGCAGCGGATGCTCGACACCAACGTGACCGGCGTGCTGCGGATGATCCGCGCGTTCACCGCCGACCTGGTGGGGGCCGCCGCCGAGGGCCGTACCGCGGACCTGGTGAACATCTCCTCCATCGGCGCCCACGTCTTCTTCCCCACCTACGCGGTGTACGGGGCGACCAAGGCGGCCGTCACCTATCTCTCCCAGTCGCTGCGCACCGAGTTCGGGCCGCGTGACGTGCGCGTCACCAACATCGAGCCGGGCCTGACGCAGACCGAGCTCGCGACGCACGTGGACAACGCGGAGCTGTCCGGACAGCTGGACGGCATGCTGGAGGCCATGGGCGCACTGACGTCCGAGGAGATCGCGGACGTCATCGCCTACGCGACCAGCCGCCCCCGGCACGTGAACCTGCGCCAGATCATGGTGCTGCCGACCCGGCAGGCGTGACCGGCGGCAGTCACTCCTTCCAGTCACCGCCCTGGGGGGACGTGCGGCGCCGCCCGCCGAAGAGCCCGGGGTTGGCACGGGCCGCCTGGGCGACGTTGACGCCCACGATGCCCACCCAGGCGGCGAACAGACCGGTCGTGTGCCCGAGGGCGCCGCCGATCGCGGACAGCGGGACCGCCAGCACCAGCGAGACGATCGCGAAGCCGAAGCGCTCGCCCCAGGAGTCGCCGTTCCTCGGCTCCCGGCTGCCCCGGGCGACCTGCAACTGCTGCTCGGCCAGCTGTCGGCGCACGCGGCGCTCCACCGCGCCGTCGATGCGCTGGTCGACCTTCTCCAGGAACGACTCCACCAGCGCGGACTCGTACTCCTCACCCAGCTCCCTGCGCGCCTGCAGGGTGGCGTTGAGTTCCTTCTTCAGATCGGCGTCCAGCGCCTCCATCCCGGTCATGAGGACAAGGTAGGGGCCCGGGGGCGCCGTCCGCACTGGGGATAGCCCCCCGTTGCCGGGCGGCTACTTCGTGAGCCCGTGCTGCTTCGCGTAGTCGTTCGCCACGTCCTCCGGGTCCTTCTTGTCGTTGTCGACCTGGCTGTTGAGCTGGGTGAGCTGTGCGGTGGTGAGGGTGTTGCCGAGGCGGGCGAGGGCCTTGCGGACGGGGGAGTCGGCCTTGCGGTCGGCGATGAGCGGGACGATGTGCTGGCTCGGGATCAGGTTCTTGGGGTCGGCCAGCACCACCCAGCCGTTGGCGGCGATGTCGGTGTCGGTGGTGAAGAGGTTGGCCACGTCGACGTCGCCCTTCTTCAGGGCGCCCTTGACCAGCGGGCCGTCGGAGTCGAGGGACTTGAACTCCTTGAACTCCACGCCGTACACGTCCTTCAGCCCGACCGCGCCCACCCGGCGCTTCTTCACCTCGGGCGCGGCGCCGATGACCAGCTTGCCGTTCTGCTTCGCCAGGTCGGCGAGTGAGGCCAGGCCGTACTTCCGGGCGGTCGCCCGGGTGACGACGAAGCAGTCGGAGTCGGCCGCCTCCCCGTACGGCAGCACCTGGAGGCCGGCGGGCAGCGCCAGGGCGAGCGCGTTCTGCATGGTGCCGGGATCCGCCGAATCGTCCTTCGGGGCAAGGTAGTTGAGCAGGGCGCCCTGGTACTCGGGGAGCAGGTCGATGTCACCGGCCTTGAGCGCGGGGATCACGATCTCCCGGGTGCCGAGGTTGGGGCGGACCTTCACCTTCACGCCGGCCGCGGACAGGACGGCCGCGTAGAGGTAGCCGAGCACCTGGTTCTCGGTGAAGTTGGCGGTGCCGATGGTGATCCCGCCCTTGCTGGAGCCGCCGCCGGCGGTCGAACCGCTCCCCTGGTTCAGGGAGGTGATGCCGCCGGCGCAGGAGGAGAGGGCGGGGACGGAGGCCGCTGCGAAGAGGCCGCCGAGGAGAGTACGTCGGTTCATCGAGGGGGTCCCTAAGCGGTGCGGTGGCGGAAGAGGAAACGCTGGAGGGTGCTCAGCAGCAGGTCGAGTACGACGGCGACGACAGCGACCAGCACCGCGCCGCCCAGCACCTGGACGAGGTCGCGCTGGGCGAGTCCGTCGAAGACGTAGCGGCCGAGGCCGCCGAAGGAGACGTACGCGGCGATGGTGGCCGTCGCGACGACCTGGATGAGCGCGAGCCGCAGGCCGGTCATGACCAGGGGGAGGGCCAGCGGCAGCTCCACCTGGAACAGCACCTGGTGCCCGCGCATGCCCTGGCCGCGTGCGGCGTCGCGGACGTCCGGGTCCACGGCCGTCATCCCGGCGTAGGTGTTGGTGACGATCGCGGGGACGGCCAGGGCGACCAGCGCGACGTACACCGGCAGCATCGACAGCCCGCCGGCCAGGAAGACCAGCACCACCAGGCCGACGGTCGGCAGGGCGCGGCCGAAGGACGCCAGGTTGATGGCGATGAAGGCGCCCTTGCCGGTGTGGCCGATCAGCAGGCCGAGGGGAAGGCCGATCGCGGCGGCGATGAGGGTGGCGAGGAGCGAGTACTGGAGGTGCTCGGCGAGGCGGTGGGCGATGCCGTCCGGGCCCGCCCACTGGGAGCCGCTGGTCAGCCACTTGGCGAGGTTCTTGAACAGCTCGTACATCTCAGGCCCGCCTCCTGCGCCACGGGGTCAGCACGTACTGGAGGGCCACCAGCAGCGCGTCCGCCACCACCGCGAGCAGGATCGTGAGGACCACGCCCACGATCACCGGGGTCGGGAAGTCGCGCTGGAAGCCGTCGGTGAACAGTTGGCCGAGGCCGCCGTCGCCGATGTAGGTCGCGACGGACACCAGGGAGATCGACATGACGGTGGCGATGCGGACGCCCGCCATGATCACGGGGAGCGCGAGGGGGAGCTCCACGGTGAGGAGGGTGCGCAGCGGGCGCGTGCCCATCGCCTTCGCGGCCTCCTTCGTCTTCGCGGGGACCGAATCCAGGCCCTCGACCGTGTTCCTGAGCAGGACGACCAGGGTGTAGACGGTCAGGCCGATCACGGTCGTGGTGCGGGTCAGACCGCTGATGGGCAGCAGGAGCACGAAGATCGCGATCGAGGGGATCGTGAACAGGATGTTCGAGACGCCGAGCAGGAAGCCGCGCAGGGGGCGGACCCGGTGGGCGATCACCGCGAGGGGCAGGGAGATCAGCAGGCCGAAGAACACGGCGGTCAGGGCGGCCTGGAGGTGGGAGAGGGTGAGACTGGTGAGGTCGTCGGCGTGGTCGCCTATCCACGACCAGTCGATGGTCACGCGGCCACGCCCACTTCGGTGTGGGCCCGGCCCGCGTGCTCGTGGATGTCGTCGCGGGACGAGACGCCGGTGAGGGTGCCGGTCGCGTCGACGCGGGCGATCAGGCCGGTGGGGGAGGAGACCGACTCGTTGAGCGCGGAGAGCAGGGAGTCGGTGTCCCGCAGCGGCCGTACGGGAAGCTCGGCCCCTTGCGCCGAACGCCAGTGCGTCGGCTTGCGCGTCTCGTCCAGGACGAGCGACCAGGTGCCGCCCTCGGGCGCCGGGCCCTGCGGGACGTCGGCGAGGGTCTTGAGGGACAGCAGCTTCAGACCGCGTTCGGCGCCGAGGAAGTCGGCCACGAAGTCGTCGGCGGGGCGGGCGAGCAGTTCGGCGGGCGGGGCGCACTGGACCAGGTGGCCGCCGGTGCGGAAGATCGCGATGCGGTCGCCCAGCCGGACGGCCTCGTCGATGTCGTGGGTGACGAAGACGATGGTCTTGCTCAACTCCGTCTGCAGACGCAGGAGCTCGTCCTGGAGCTGGGTGCGCACCACCGGGTCGACTGCGCCGAAGGGCTCGTCCATGAGCAGTACGGGCGGGTCGGCGGCCAGGGCGCGGGCGACGCCGACGCGCTGCTGCTGGCCACCCGAGAGCTGGTGCGGGTAGCGCTTCCCGGCGTCGGCGGCGAGACCGACGGTTTCCAGGAGTTCGGCCGCCCGGGCGCGGGCCTTCCTGCGGTTCCAGCCGAGCAGGAGCGGGACGGTGGCGACGTTGTCGAGCACCGTGCGGTGCGGGAAGAGGCCCGCCTGCTGGATGACGTAGCCGATGGAGCGGCGCAGCTCGGCGGCGTCCTGTTCGGTGACGTCCCGGCCGCCGACCCGGATGGTGCCGGAGGTCGGCTCCACCATTCGGTTGATCATCCGCAGGGTGGTCGTCTTGCCGCAACCGGAAGATCCGACCAGGACGGTCACTCCGCCCTCCGGCATCTCCAGGGTGAGGTCGTGGACCGCTGTCGTGCCGTTGGGGAAGCGCTTGTGGACCGCATCGAACTGGATCATGAGATGTCCCTTGCCCGGCTGTATAACGTCATGCAGAGTTCTTGGTGTCTGAATAGGTTGTCAATGCTCCGGCGTTAATCCGGCGTAACGATGACCGACAGGCGAGATGAAATATCCGGCTGGAGGGGATTTGGGCTTTATGTCGTCTCGAATCGTGGACATGCCGGGAGTCGAGACCTCCGGGCATCGCGGACTCGTCGTCCTCGACGGGGTCGGCCTCGGTGTGATGGACGTCGTGCGGCTCGCCGACGGCGCGGCGCGGCCGGTGCCCGGCACCGACGCGATGAAGCGGGCGGCGCAGTCCTGGGACGCGGCCCGGCGGATCGCCGCGACCGGACGGGTCTACGGCCGCTCCACCGGCGTGGGCGCCAACCGGAACGAGGACGTGCCCACCGAGGCCGCCGCCGGACACGGCCTGCGCCTGCTGCGCAGCCACGCCGGCGCCGTCGGCGCGGAACTGCCGGCCCGTCAGGTACGGGCGATGCTCGCCGTCCGCGCCAACCAGCTCCTGGCCGGGGGTGCCGGCCTGCGCCCCAGCGTCGTCACCGCCCTGTGCGAGGCTTTGGAGGCGGGCGCGTACCCGGTCGTCAACGAGTTCGGCTCCGTCGGTACCGGGGACATCGCGGCCCTGGCACAGGTCGGGCTGGCGCTGGCGGGCGAGCATCCCTGGCGGGGGCCGGACGGGCCGGACGCACCGCCCGCCGTCCGCGCGCCCGAGCCGCAGCCCCTCGACAACAACGACGCCCTCGCCCTGATCAGCAGCAACGCCCTCACCCTCGGTCAGTCCGCCCTCGCCCTGCACGAGCTGCGCGGCCTCATCGCCGCCACCCAGGTCGTCGCGGCCCTCTCCCTGCTGGCCGTGGACGGCTCGCACGAGGCCTACGCCGCTCCCGTGCACGCGGCCCGCCCGCACCGGGGCAGCGCGGAAGTGGCCCGCCGGATGCGGGAGCTGATCGGCGCCGCCGACCGGCCCACGCCGCCGCTCGGCCGTATCCAGGACCCCTACGGCTTCCGCTGCCTGCCCCAGATCCACGGCCCCGCGCACGACGCGGCGGACCTGCTGGAGGAGGTGCTCACGACGGAGATCAACGCGGCCGCCGAGAACCCCCTCATCTGCCCCGAGGACATGGCCGCCTACCATCACGGCGGCTTCTACCAGGCCCAACTCGCGCTCGCGCTGGACCACTTCAGACTGGCGGTCACCCAGGTGGCCCGGCTGTCCACGTCCCGGCTGTCCACCCTCAACGAGCCCGCCTACACCCGGCTGCGCCCCTTCCTCGCCGACCAGGAGGCCGCCTCCTCCGGAGTGATGATCCTGGAGTACTCCGCCGCGGCCGCCCTCGGTGACCTGCGGGCGTTCTCGGCTCCCGCGTCGCTCGGGCACGCTGTACTCTCCCGGGGCGTCGAGGAACAGGCCAGCTTCGCCTCGCTCGCCGCCCGGCAGACGCTGCGCGCCTGCGGTGCGTACCGTCTGGTGGTCGGCTGCGAACTCGTCGCCGCCGTCCGCGCGCTGCGCCAGCGCGGTATCAGGCCGGACCCGGACCTCCCGGCCGGACACGCGCTGGAGCTGGCGGAGCCGGTACTCGACGACGACCAGGCCGACCGGCCGCTCACGGACGACGTGACGGCCGCGGCCGCACTGCTCGACCGGTTCACGGACATCTGGAGGGGGAGCACGTCATGAACGTGACCGACAGTCCTGCCGCCCGCCTGCAGGCACTCTTCGAGGGGCACCGGCTGACACCGACCCAGCGGCGCATCGCGCACAGCATGGTGCGGCGCGCCGCCGACGTGCCGTTCCTGTCCAGCGTGGAGCTGGCCGAGCTGGCCGGCGTCAGCCAGCCCTCCGTGACCCGGTTCGCGGTGGCCCTCGGCTTCGACGGCTACCCGGCCCTGCGCAAGCACCTGCGCGAGGTCGTGCCCGCCGAACCCGCGGCGGGCACGGCGTCGTACAACGAGTACCAGCAGGCCGTGGAAGCCGAGATCGAGAACCTCAGGCACCTCGCGGAGCTGCTGGCCGACCCGCGGCCGGTGCGCAACGCCGGGCGGATCCTCGCCGCCTCCCGCCCGCTGCCGGTCCTCGGGCTGCGGGCCGCCGCATCCCAGGCGTACGGCTTCGCCTACTTCGCCGCCAAGGTCCACCCGGACGTCCGGCTGCTCAACGAGGGCGGCACGATGCTCCACGACCGCATCGACGCGGCCGTCCGGGCCGGCGCCACCGCCCTGCTGTGCTTCGCGCTGCCCCGGCATCCGCGCGAGGTCGTCGACACCCTCGCCTACGCCCAGGAGGCGGGCCTGACCGTGGTCGCCGTCGCGGACTCGGCGTTCGCGCCGGTCGCCAAGGCCTCCGACCTGCTGCTGCCGGCCGCCGTCGGCACCGGGCTCGCCTTCGACACCGCGTGCGCGCCCATGCTGCTGGGGCGGGTGCTGCTGGAGGCCATGTGCGACGACCTGCCGGACGCGCAGGCACGGCTGGAGGAGTTCGACGCGAAGGCGGCGTCGCGGGGCCTCTTCGTCGAGTGAACCGGCCCGGCTCCTCCGGCGTGCTCTTAAGACTCGTCTCACCTTGTCCCGTTAACGTGCCTGCGCACAGGCGCTACGGACCATGGGACGGGAGGCTGAGGTGGCGCGCGGAGGACAGGGGCTGGCACGGGTCGCCGTCGTCGTACGGGCGGGGGCGGCCCCGCTGTGGTGGGTCGGGGTGTTCGGGGCGGGCATCGGGGTGCTGCCGCCCGGGGTGACCGGGCGCCGGATCGGCGTCCTGGCCGGGGCCGCGCTCTTCCTCGTCACCGCCGTCGTGGTGGCCCTCGCACGCCGTCGGCGGTACGCGGACCTCGCCCGCGGGGTGGCCCGCGCGGGCAAGCACGACGTGCTGCAGGACCGCGCGGTGACCGTGCGCAACTGGCGCCGTGGTCACCGCTGGTGGCTGCTGCTGGCCTTCGCCGCCGCGCTGGGCAGCTCCTTCGCGGTGCCCGCGGCCGGCGGCATGCTGCTGGCCGGGGCCGGCACCGGGCTGCGGCTGAAGGCGGCCTGGCTGGGCCGGCGGGAGCGGTCCCTGGACACGCTGCTGTGGGTACGCGTCGACTGGCTCGGGGGGCGTGGCGGAAGCCCCGCCGGCAAGGCCGTCAAGGCCTACCGCGGCACGGGCATCGCCGCGGGCGACGCGGCCCCGGGCGGGGCCCGCCGCCGCGACGCGGCCCTCGTCTGAGCCGGGCTCAGACCTCCAGGTCCTCCTCGATCTTCTTCAGCTGGTGCCGGGCCATCGCCAGGTTGGCCCGGCTGGAGTCGAGGACCAGGTAGAGGAACAGACCGTTGCCGCCGCGGCCCTTGAGCAGCCGGATCAGGTGGTACGCGTTCGACAGGGTGATCAGGATGTCCTCGATCTCACCCTTCAGGCCGAGGTGCTCCATGGTGCGCATCTTGGCCCGGATGACGTCGGTGTTGCCGGCGGCGGCCACGTTCAGGTCGAAGCTCTTGCTGCCGCCCAACGTGCCCAGCGCCATCCCGCTGGTGTAGTCGACGAGTGCGACGCCGGTGGCTCCCTCGATGGAGGCGAGGCATTCCTTCAGTGCGGTCTCGGTGTTCGCCATGGTTCCTGTTGTCCTTTCAACTTTCGGTGGCGGTGCGCGCGTCGGTGGCCGCGGCGCGTGGCGTGCGAGTGGGTCTGGGGGGCAGTGCGGTGGCGCTCCGGCCGGACGACCGGGCGCGCGGGGCGGGCTGGGCCGCCTGCGCGGTCTGGGCGGCTTGGGCGGTCGGTGCCGTCCGCGCGGTCTGCGCCGTCTGGGCGGCTTGGGCGGCCGCCTCCGCCGCGTCGACCAGCTCCCCGATCCGGGCGCCGGCGCGGCGGCCCTCCAGGTGCAGCCGACCGACGTTGACACGGTCCTGGGCGAGCAGGGTCAGGACCGCGGTGCGGCCTGCCGCGTAGGTGGCGACATAGCCGTGCTCGCCGCGGACCAGCAGCTCACGGAAGCCGCCCTGCCCGGTGGCGTCCGCGACCCGTACGGCGACGCCCAGCGCGGCCGCGGTGAGTGCCGCCAGCCCCTCCGGATCGACGCCGGGGGTGTCGTGGGCGACCACCAGGCCGTCGACGCCGGCGGCGAGGGCGCCGGTGAGCTGGGGGACGCGGCTGCGCAGTCGTCGTAGTTCGTCCAGGATCACGTGGATCTCCGGCTCGGCCGCCATCAGATGTCTCCTCTCGGCGGGGCGGTGCCGTTCAAAGGGCCTCCAGCGCATCCCTGAGCCTCTTCAGCAGCGCGATGTCGGGGTCGGTGACCGGGGTCGGGGGCGGTGGCAGAGCCGGCGGGGCGGGCACCGCCGGGTCCGGTGCCACCAGGCCGGCCGCCGCCAGGCGTCGTACGTCCATCAGCGTGTGGAAGGCGGGCCGGCCCAGCTCCAGTGCGATGCCCGCCGCCGTACGGACCCCGTCCACCCGGGCCAGGACCGCGCGCTGGCGGGGTGTGACCTGCGGGGCGGAGAGCGGGGCGGCCCGGATCAGCGGCGCGCTGTCGGTGGCCGGCTCCGGCCAGACGCGGTGCAGCAGCAGGCGGCGCCGCAGGGTCTCCCGCTCCAGCACGGTGACCGGGACGGGGTGCAGGGTGGCCGGGGCGGTCACGGGCCCGTACCGGAAGTGGCCGGGGGTGCTGCTCGGGGCCAGGGCGAAGTACCCGGCGTCGAACACCGCGCCCAGGTGGCACAGCTCCAGCGCGCCCGCCGTCAGTTGCCCGGCGCCGAGCAGCAGACGGGCGGCGCCGGGCGCGTCGCCGGCCCGTTCCGCGGCCTGCCGCCAGGTGGCCGGCGCGAGTGTGCCGTGGGCCGTGAGGAGCAGGCCGAGACCGGGTGCGAGGGGGCTCTCGGCATGCACCACCCGGCCCTCGGCGAGATGCAGGGTGCCGTGCTCGCGGACGAGGACACCGGTGGCCCGCTCCTCCGCGAGCCGGGTCAGCATCGGCGAGAGGGCGGCGCGGTCCCACTCCCGTTCGGCTGCTCTGTCCCGCACGGGCAGGGGCGGCGGCGTAGGCGTTCTGACCATGGTCATCCCAGCACCAGCCCGGCAGCCATCTCGCCGAGCCTGATCCGGGCGAGGGCGAGATTGCCGTCCTCCCGGGTCAGCCACAGGTGCAGCAGCACGGTGCTGTCGAACGACGTGTCGACGAACCGCAGCAGGTGGTAGCTGTCCCGGTTGCTGATGATCAGGTCCTCGACCGGTGGACGCGCGTCCTCCGCCTCCCCGGCGGCGGCGAACGCCCCGTGCTCCGCGGCCAGCCGGGCCAGCTCCGCCGCCTCGGCGGCGGTGGTCTCATGGTCACCGCCGGGGGAGTCCCCGACCGTGCCCAGTGCCAGCCCGCTCGTCCAGTCCACCAGCGCCGCCCCCCGGGCACCGGGCAGGCGCATCGCTTCCAGCAAGCACTCGTCGATTCCGGGCACCGTTGGGCTCCCCTCCCGCCTGGGACTCCGGCTGAGTGACGCAGACACTACGCAACGTGTGCGTGGCAGGTGAGCCTTCTGGCATTTTCCAGTGGAACATGCTTCCGGGGGGCTAGTGTGGGTCAACTTGCCCTGGGGTCATCCCACTTGATCGAGTGAACGTGGGGGTGCGTCAACGGCGCCCGGACGCGCCTAGGGTGGTGAGGGCGGTGACGTGCGCCCCTCCGGATTCGGACACGATCTCCTCGACCGTCTGCGGTTCGCGCACCGTCACGAACGCAACGCCTCCCGCCCCGTCCGGAGCGAAGCCGTAAACGCCGGGCCGGGAAAGGGAGTTGTAGGCGTAGTGGGATGCGAAGCAGTAGGCGCCGGTGTCCAGAGCCGCCGCGTGGTCGCCCTGCTCCAGCAGCGGCAGGGCGCGCGCCTGCGCGAGCAGGTCGCCCGAGAAGCAGGCCGGCCCGGCGATGTCCTGGACCACCTCGGGTCCCGTCTTCGGCCGCCCCTCCGCGTCGTAGGCGGCGATCCGCAGCGGCCACGCCCCCGGCACGTACACCGTCCGCGCCGCCACCTGCACGCCCGCGTGGGTCACCGCCACCCGCCGCCCGCCCGCGCTCTTGGTGTACTCCACCCGGGCGAGGGCCGTCCCGTGCTTGGCCAGCAGCGACCGCCCGAACTCCGTGACCAGCCCGTACCGCCCGTCGAACAGCCCCGGGACCTCCTCGCGCAGCAGCCTGGCGTACTGCGCGTACGTGGGTGTCGTCGCGTCGGAGTAGAAGTTCACCGGCAGGCCGCCGCCGATGTCGAGCGTGTCGACCTGCCGCCGTCCCGCGCGCGCGTTGATCTCCTCGGCGAGCCCGTACGTCTGAGCCACCCCGCGTGCCATCAGCGACAGCGGGATGCCCTGCGAGCCGGTGTGCGCGTGCAGCCGGGTCAGCCACGGCCGGTCCAGGTACGCCCGCACGACCCACTCCCGGGCCCCCTCGTCGCGCAGCGCCACCCCGAACTTCGAGGTCTCCGTCGCCGTCGAGGTCGCCTCGATCGTGCCCCCGCCGATCTGCGGATTGACCCGGATCCCGAGCGGGGGAGGGCTGGGCGCGGCACGCACCGCGGCATCGATGCGGGCCAGCTCCTGCGGATTGTCCGCGTTGACGGCGATCCCGAGCAGCAGCGCCTCCCGCAGCTCCTGCGGTGTCTTGGCGGGTGAGTCCAGCACGATCCGCTCCGGCGGAACCCCGGCCGCCCGCGCCAGGGCCAGCTCGCCGGGGCTGGCCACCTCCGCGCCGATCCCCGCCTCGTGCAGCAGCCGCAGCACCGGCACCAGCGGGGTCGCCTTCACCGCGAAGGCGTGCAGCACCGGCGTCCCCGGCGCCGACACCGCCTCGAACGCGGCGCGCAACTCGGCCGCCGACTCCCGGATGCCGGTGACGTCCAGCAGTCCCACGACGCCGTGGCCGAGCAGCCCCTGTCGCACGGCGGCCCGCACCGCCTCGTCACGCCGGGCGGCGCGGCCTTCCCCTGTTGCGTCGATGCCCTGCTGCACGGTTTTTCCCCGCCTTCGTCGGTGTACGTACCTGTTCCTCCGGTACTTCAGCCATACACCCATGCGGCACGGACTTGGCTCCCCGATGTATTGACTAGCTCTATTCAGGCGGACATGATTTGAATAGACGCAGTAACAGGAGGAGGCAGACGATGTCGGGACCCCGCCCCGTACGAGCCCCGCGCGGTACGGAACTGAGCGCCCTGGGCTGGCAGCAGGAGGCCGCCCTGCGGATGCTGCAGAACAACCTCGACCCGGAGGTCGCCGAGCACCCCGACAAGCTCGTCGTCTACGGCGGCACCGGCAAGGCGGCCCGTGACTGGCGCTCCTTCGACGCGATGGTGCGGACGCTGAAGGGGCTGAAGCAGGACGAGACCATGCTCGTCCAGTCCGGCCGCCCGGTCGGCGTCATGCAGACCCACGAGTGGGCTCCGCGCGTCCTCATCGCCAACTCCAACCTCGTCGGCGACTGGGCCAACTGGGAGGAGTTCCGCCGTCTGGAGGCCCTCGGCCTGACCATGTACGGCCAGATGACCGCCGGCTCCTGGATCTACATCGGCACCCAGGGCATCCTCCAGGGCACCTACGAGACCTTCGCCGCCGTCGCCGCCAAGAAGTTCGGCGGCACCCTCGCCGGGACCATCACCCTCACCGCCGGCCTCGGCGGCATGGGCGGCGCCCAGCCCCTCGCGGTCACCATGAACGACGGCGTGGCGATCTGCATCGACTGCGACCCGCGCGCCATCGAACGCCGCATCGAGCACCGCTACCTCGACGTCAAGGCCGACTCCCTCGACCACGCGCTGCAGCTCGCCACCGAGGCCCGCGACGCCCGACGCCCGCTGTCCATCGGCGTCCTCGGCAACGCGGCCGAACTGGTCCCGCAGCTCCTCGCGATGAACGCACCGATCGACATCGTCACCGACCAGACCTCCGCCCACGACCCGCTGGCCTACCTGCCGCTCGGCGTCGCCTTCGAGGACATGGCCGACGCCGCCGCCAAGGACCCGGCCGGCTTCACCACCCGCGCCCGCGAGTCGATGGCCCGGCACGTCGAGGCCATGGTCGGCTTCCAGGACGCGGGCGCCGAGGTCTTCGACTACGGCAACTCCATCCGCGGCGAGGCCCAGCTCGCCGGATACGACCGCGCGTTCGCCTTCCCCGGGTTCGTCCCCGCCTACATCCGCCCGCTCTTCTGCGAGGGCAAGGGCCCCTTCCGCTGGGCGGCCCTCTCCGGCGACCCCGCCGACATCGCCAAGACCGACAAGGCGATCCTCGACCTCTTCCCGGAAAACGAGTCCCTCGCCCGCTGGATCAAGATGGCCGGCGAACGGGTCCACTTCCAGGGCCTGCCCGCCCGTATCTGCTGGCTCGGCTACGGCGAGCGCGACAAGGCCGGCGAACGCTTCAACGACATGGTGGCCTCCGGCGAGCTGGCGGCCCCCCTGGCCATCGGCCGCGACCACCTGGACTGCGGTTCCGTGGCCTCCCCGTACCGCGAGACCGAGGCCATGCTCGACGGCTCCGACGCGATCGCCGACTGGCCGCTGCTCAACGCCATGGTCAACGTGGCCTCGGGTGCGTCGTGGGTGTCCATCCACCACGGTGGTGGCGTCGGCATGGGCCGGTCCATCCACGCCGGGCAGGTGACCGTCGCCGACGGCACGAAGCTCGGCGGGGAGAAGATCCGCCGGGTGCTGACGAACGACCCGGGGATGGGGGTCATCCGGCACGTGGACGCGGGGTACGACATCGCGGAGTCCGTCGCGCAGGAGCGCGGGGTGCGGGTGCCGATGCGCGAGGGTGACCAGGCGTGACCTTCCACAGCATGTGGGCGGAGTTGCTGCCGATCGGCCGCAGCTCCGCCTCCGGCGGCTACCGCCGCTACGCCTGGACCGGTGCCGACGCCGACTGCCGGGCCTGGTTCAGGGAGCAGGCGGAGGCACGCGGGCTGGCCTACGAGGTCGACCGGAACGGCAACCAGTGGGCCTGGCTGGGGGACCCGGCCGCCGGGGACGCCGTCGTCACCGGGTCGCATCTGGACTCCGTGCCGGACGGGGGGGCCTTCGACGGGCCCCTCGGGGTCGTGTCCTCCTTCGCCGCCCTCGACGAACTGCGCGGGAGGGGAGCGCGGCTCGCCAGGCCCCTGGCCGTCGTCAACTTCGGCGACGAGGAGGGCGCCCGGTTCGGGCTCGCCTGTGTCGGGTCGCGGCTCACCGCCGGGCAGCTCACCGTCGAACAGGCGCACCGGCTGACCGACGGCGACGGCATCACGCTGCCGCAGGCCATGGAGGCCGCCGGGTACGACCCCGACGCCGTCGGGCCCGACCCGGAGCGGCTCGCCCGGATCGGCGCCTTCGTCGAACTGCACGTCGAGCAGGGCCGGGCGCTGGACCTGTCCGGCGACCGGGTCGGCATCGCCAGTGCCATCTGGCCGCACGGACGCTGGCGCTTCGACTTCCGCGGCGAGGCCAACCACGCCGGCACCACCCGGCTGGTGGACCGCCGCGACCCGATGCTGTCGTACGCCGAAACCGTGCTCGCAGCCCGCCGGGAGGCCGAACTCGCCGGCGCCGTGGCCACCTTCGGCAAGATCGCGGTGGAGCCCAACGGGGTCAACGCCATCCCCTCCCTGGTGCGCGGCTGGCTCGACTCCCGCGCCGCCGACCAGGAGACCCTCGACACGGTGGTCACGGGCGTGGAGAAGGCCGCGCGCGAGTACGCGACCGCGCACGGGGTCGACCTCGACGTCGTGCGCGAGTCCTTCACGCCGGTCGTCGAGTTCGACCACGCCCTGCGGGACGAACTCGCCCGCATCCTGGGCCGGGACACGGACCTGCGGGTACCCGTGCTGGGCACCGGCGCCGGACACGACGCCGGAATCCTCTCCGGGCACATCCCGACCGCCATGCTGTTCGTACGCAACCCCACCGGCGTCTCGCACTCCCCGGCCGAGTTCGCCGCCGAGGACGACTGCGTGGCCGGGGTGACCGCGCTCGCCGACGTACTGGAAGGGCTGGCCTGCACGTGACGACGACTGAGCCGACGCGGTCGTACTGGCTGGAGCACGCCTGGCTCGACACCCACGTCGAGCCCGGGGTACTGCTGGAGGTGGCGGACGGCCGGATCACGGCCGTCCGCACGGAGACACCCGCCCCGCCGCCGGGCGCGGAGATCCTCCGCGGCCTGACCCTGCCGGGCCTGGCGAACGCCCACAGCCACGCCTTCCACCGCGCCCTGCGCGGCACCGTCCAGGTCGGCTCGGGCACCTTCTGGACCTGGCGCGAGGTGATGTACTCCTTCGCGGACCGGCTCACCCCGGACACCTACCACGCCCTGGCCCGCGCCGTGTACGCCGAGATGGCGCTGGCCGGTGTCACGGCGGTCGGCGAGTTCCACTACGTGCACCACGCCCCCGGCGGCACCCCGTACGCCGACCCCAACGCCATGGGCGAAGCCCTGATCGCGGCCGCCGCCGAAGCCGGGATCCGCATCACCCTCCTCGACACCTGCTACCTGTCCTCCGGCTTCGGACAGCCGCCCAACAGTCACCAGCTCCGCTTCTCCGACGGGACCGCCGAGGCCTGGGCCGCACGCTGTTCAGTTCTCAAGGAGCGGGATCACGCACGGATCGGGGCGGCGATCCACTCCGTACGGGCCGTGCCCGCGGACCAGTTGGCGACGGTGGCCCGGTGGGCCGAGGCACGGCGGGCCCCGCTGCACGTGCACCTGTCGGAGCAGACCGCCGAGAACGACGCCTGCCTCGCGGCACACGGCCGCACCCCCACCCGGCTGCTCGCCGACAACGGCGTCCTCGGCCCGCGGACCACCGGCGTGCACAACACCCACCTCACCGACGAGGACATCGCCCTGATCGGCGGCTCGCGCACCGGCACCTGCATGTGCCCGACGACCGAACGCGACCTCGCCGACGGCATCGGCCCCGCCGCGGCACTCCAGCGCGCCGGCTCCCCACTCTCCCTCGGCTCCGACAGCCACGCCGTCGTCGACCTGCTCGAGGAGGCGCGCGCGATGGAACTGGACGAGCGGCTGCGCACCCGCGCGCGGGGCCACTGGACCGCCGCCGCCCTGCTGCGCGCGGCCTCCGCGGACGGTCACGCGGCGCTGGGCTGGGACGGTGCGGGCACCATCGAGGCCGGCGCGCTCGCCGACCTCACGACGATCGCGCTCGACTCCGTCAGGACGGCCGGGCCGCTGCCTCGGCTGGGCGCCGAGACGGCCGTATTCGCCGCGACGGCAGCGGACGTACGGCACACGATCGTGGCGGGACGGCACGTCGTACGGGACGGCGTCCACGCCCTCGTACCGGATGTGCCGTCGGCGCTGGCAGAGGCGATCGAAGTCCTGCGCGGCTGAGGCCGGGCAGCCGTCGGACCCCCACCACCCACGAGGACGCCATGAGCAGCAGCACCGTCATCACCAACATCGCCACGCTGGTCACCAACGACCCCTCCCTCGGCGACGGTTCCCCTCTCGGTCTGATCCAGGACGCGGCCGTCGTCATCGACGGCGACCGCATCGCGTGGACCGGTGAAACCAGCAAAGCACCCGCCACTGACAATCGGGTCGACGCGGGCGGCCGGGCGGTGCTGCCGGGCTTCGTCGACTCCCACTCGCACCTGGTCTTCGCGGGCGACCGCACGGCCGAGTTCAACGCCCGTATGTCAGGCCGCCCCTACAGCGCCGGCGGCATCCGCACGACGGTCGCGGCGACACGGGCGGCGACGGACGCGGAACTGGAGGCGAACCTCACCCGTTACCTGAGCGAGGCCCTCCGCCAGGGCACCACCACCTTCGAGACGAAGTCGGGCTACGGCCTGACGGTCGAGGACGAGTCCCGCGCCCTGCGCATCGCGGCCGCGCACACGGACGAGGTCACCTACCTGGGCGCGCACATCGTGTCGCCCGACTACGCCGAGGACCCGGCGGGGTACGTCGCCCTGGTCACCGGAGAGATGCTCGACGCCTGCGCCCCGCACGCCCGCTGGATCGACGTCTTCTGCGAGAAGGGCGCCTTCGACGGCGACCAGGCCCGCGCGATCCTCACCGCCGGCAAGGCGAAGGGCCTCCACCCCCGTATCCACGCCAACCAGCTCTCCTACGGCCCCGGCGTGCAACTGGCCGTCGAGCTCGACGCGGCCAGCGCCGACCACTGCACCCACCTCACGGACGCGGACGTCGACGCGCTGGCGAGCGGCCGCACGGTGGCCACACTGCTGCCCGGCGCCGAGTTCTCCACCCGCGCCCAGTGGCCCGACGCCCGCCGCCTCCTGGACGCGGGCGTCACAGTGGCCCTGTCCACGGACTGCAACCCCGGCTCCTCCTTCACCTCCTCGGTCCCCTTCTGCATCGCCCTCGCGGTACGGGACATGGGGATGACCCCGGACGAGGCGGTGTGGTCCGCGACGGCGGGCGGGGCGGCGGCGTTGCGCCGCGAGGACATCGGCCGCGTCAGCCCGGGCGCGTACGCCGACCTGACCCTGCTGGACGCGCCGAGTCACGTGCACCTCGCCTACCGGCCGGGGGTGCCGCTGGTGAAGCAGGTCTGGCGGCGAGGCATGCCGGTGATGTGACCGCACCGACGCCCGGGTGAAGCGGGTCACATTCGCCCGTGTCACAGGAGGCCGGGCTGTCTCGTCTCGGGGGTGTAGCCACTCCCGAGCAACCGAGGAGCACCTCATGGACGCGCGACTGAACTACTTCGCCAGCCCCACCGCCGGCAAGGCCCTCAAGTACTTCATGTCGGCGGGCAAGGCCCTCAAGGACTCGCCGCTGCCGGCCGCGACGCAGGAGCTGGTGGCGCTGCGCGTCAGCCAGATCAACGGCTGCGCCGTCTGCATCGACATGCACACCAAGGATGCCGCCGCGGCCGGTGAGACCCCGGTGCGGCTGAACCTGGTGGCGGCGTGGCGGGAGGCCACCGTCTTCACCGAGGCCGAACGTGCCGCGCTGGCGCTGGCGGAGGAGGGGACCAGGGTCGCGGACGCGGCCACGGGCGTCAGCGACGAGGTGTGGGCGTACGCCGCCAAGCACTATGACGGGGAACAGCTCACCGCCCTGGTCATCCTGGTCTCCTTCATGAACTCGGTGAACCGGCTGAACATCATCACCCAGCAGCCGGCCGGCGACTACGAGCCCGGACAGTTCCACTGAGACGGCGTGAGCTCAGCACGGCCGGGTGAGAAGGTGCCAAGGGGAGGGGGTTCGGCGTGAACAAGGTGGAGGAGTTCGAGGAGCTGCGGCCGCTGCTGTTCTCGATCGCCTACCGGATTCTGGGCAGCGTGAGCGAGGCCGAGGACGCGGTGCAGGAGACATGGCTGCGCTTCGACGGCTCGTCGACCCCGCCCGCCTCGGCCAAGGCGTTTCTGTCCGCCACGGTGACACGGGTCTCGATCGACGTACTGCGCTCCGCGCGCGTGCGGCGGGAGGCGTACGTGGGTCCGTGGCTCCCCGAACCGCTGCTGAGCGACCCGTACGAGGATCCGGCGCGCTCGGCGGAGCTGGCCGACTCGGTGTCGACGGCGGCGCTCCTGCTGCTGGAGCGGCTCAGCCCGCTGGAGCGGTCGGTGTTCGTGCTGCGGGAGGTGTTCGCCTTCGGGTTCGACGAGGTCGCCGCGGCGGTGGGGCGTTCCGAGGACGCGTGCCGGCAGTTGCTGGTGCGGGCACGGCGGCACATGCAGGCCGGGCGGCCACGGTTCGAAGCGGACCGCCGGGAGCGGCAGGAGCTGGCGGCGCGGTTCTTCGACGCGTTGAAGGACGGCGACGTGGGCGCGCTGCGGAACCTGCTGGCCGCCGACGTCCAACTGGTCGGGGACGGCGGCGGCAAGGCCCCGCAGCTTGCCAGGGCCGTCGCAGGGGCGGAGAACGTGGCCCGGCTGCTCGCCTCCGTCTTCCCCTGGCTGGCCCGGATCGACGTGACGTTCGAGCCGCACGAGGTCAACGGCCAGCCCGGCGCGGTCTTCCGCGACCGGGACGGCCGAGTCCTGCACACGCTGGCCCTCGACGTGCTCGACGGGCGGATCCAGACCATCCGCACGGTCATCAACCCGGACAAGCTCGGCCACCTCGGCCCGGTCGCCGACGCCTGGGCCGTCGACCGCGAGCTGAGGCGGGCCCGCCGGTCGCTCAGGTAGCGCTGCCCGAGGTCGTTTCGGCCTTCGTGTAGAGGACCTCGCGGGCCTGTTCCGCCGCACGGATCATGCTCTCACCGACGAAATCGACGAAGCGGGCGATGTTTTCGAGGCGGACGGCGGCGGGGGAGTCACGGCCGAGGACGCTGACGCCCTGCCGCGCGGTCTCGGCGAGCTGGGCGTGGGAGCGGGCGGCGGCGATCATGCCCTGGTACCAGACGTCGTTGTCGGCGACATAGCGCTCGCGGCGGTGTTCGTCGCGCTCCCGGCGGATGAGGCCCTGGCCGTCGAGGAACGCGACCGCCTTGGAGACGGACGCCGGGCTGACCTGGAGGCGCTGGACGAGTTCGGACGCCGTGAGGCTGCCCGTGTCGCTGGTGTAGAGGGACACCAGCACCCGGGACATCATCTTGGGCAGGCCCTGCTGCATGAGGAGGGTGGTGAACGCCTCCTCGTACTCCCGCACGGCCTCCGTGTCGTGTCCCTGCCCCTGCGCACGGGCCTGCGGTCCTCGGGGCACGGCCTGCCTGCGCCGGTGGGCGCGGCGCTCGGTGGCGCGGTGGGCCAGGTCGGCGCGGTAGGCGGTGGGGCCGCCGTTGCGCATCACCTCGCGCGTGATCGTCGAGGTGGGGCGTTCCAGACGTCTGGCGATCTCCGCGTACGCGAGGCTGTCGGCCAGCCCCAGCGCGATCTGCTGGCGTTCCTGCTGGGTGAGCCTGCCTCCCGGCATCGTGTCTCCTTTGTGGTTCGTAGTGCCTTGAGCATAGCGTTCACACTCTGCTCATTGCAACGTTCCGAATGGGGGGTGTTGCATTAAATCCAGAGCCGTTGCAACGAATTTTTGCCTTTGAGCTGTGCGTTTGTCGCTAGGAAGCAACGAACTTATTGCCGTGTCCATGAATGCAACGTAGCGTTTCCAGTGTCAGAAACAAACGACGAGCACCGGAGACCACGATGCAGAAGTTCGACACCCCCGCCCCGATCGCCGCCGTCCTCGACATCCCCGCCGGGAGCATCCGGTTCATCGCCGCCGACCGGACCGACACCACGGTCGAGGTCCTCCCCGCGGACGCCTCGAAGGGGCGCGACGTGAAGGCTGCGGAGCAGACCGAGGTCGCATACGCCGACGGCGTCCTGCGCATCGAGGTCGCGGCGGCGAAGAGCCGGGTCCTCGGCCCCTCCGGATCCATCGAGGTGACGGTCCAGCTTCCCGCCGGCTCGCGCGTCGAGGCTAAGGCTGCCAGCGCCGAGTTCCGCGGCGTTGGGCGGCTCGGCGACGTCGTCTTCGACGGCCAGCAGGCCACCGTCAAGCTAGACGAGACCGCCGACGCCCGTCTCGCCGTCCTCGCCGGCGACATCTCGGTCGGCCGCCTGGGCGGTTCCGCGCAGATCAGCACCCAGAAGGGCGACCTCCATATCGCCGAGGCCGTGCGCGGCACGGTCACCCTGCGCACCGAACACGGGGAGATCTCGATCGGCGCCGCCCGTGGAGTCTCCGCCTCCCTGGACGCCGGTACCACCTACGGCCGCATCCACAACGCGCTCAAGAACTCCGACGGCGCCGACGCCGCCCTGAACATCAGCGCGACCACCGCCTACGGCGACATCACCGCCCGCAGCCTCTGAGAGAGGCCAAGCCTGGCTCCGATGTCAGCCCTGCCGACCGGTCCGAGGACCGCGACAGCCGATCAGAGCCTGGGAACACCGGAATACGCCGAGGACCTGTCTTCTGCCGGCGGCAGAACACCGGCCCGGCCAGGCTCGACGATCACTACAGTCCAGGCTCATGACGACGGTTGCAACGCGCCCGATCGCATACGCGGCCGACGGCCTGACGATGATCGGACACCTCGCGCTCCCGGCCGGTGCCGACCGCCGGCCCGCGGTCCTGGTCGGGCCCGAGGGGATGGGGCTCAGTGACGTCGAGCGCCGCCGGGCCGACGCGCTCGCCGAACTGGGTTACGTGGCCCTGGCCTTCGACCTCCACGGCGGGCGCTATCTGGGCGACCCCGAGGAGATGTTGGCCCGTTGCCTGCCGCTGCTCGCCGACCCCGACCGGATGCGAGGCATCGGCCACGCGGCGCTCGACGTGCTCCGTGCCGAGCCGCGGACCGACCCCGACCGGATCGCCGCCGTCGGCTACGGCACCGGGGGCGCAATCGCGCTGGAACTCGGGCGCGACGGCGTCGACCTGCGCGCGATCGCGACAGTCAACGGACTGACCACGGGCCGGCCAGGCGAGACGGCGCGCATTCACTGCCCGGTGTGGGCCGGGGTCGGGTCGGAAGACCCGATCATGCCGCCTGCGCAACGGGACGCGTTCACCGCCGAGATGCAGGCTGCGGGGGTCGACTGGCGCCTCGTGGTCTACGGCGGCGCCTTGCACGCCTTCCATCACCCACCGGTCGACCACACCGTGCGTCCCGGCGTCGGCCACCACCCGCAGCACGCGCAGCGCGCCTGGCGGGACGTCGTCGACCTGCTCACCGAGTGCCTGCCCATGACGGAGTGAGCGTGCGTGCCGGACGCCGCCGCGCAGATGGGGGTTTGTTCACAGGCTCCCGGATGCGCGAAGGCCCGGACCCGCGGTGGGGGGCGCGGCCGGGTCGGCGCCTTGAAGACCCTGGCCGGAGCCCGGGCCGGAGTTGTCTTCCCGGGGTGGTGACTGTGCCGCGTAGGCGGCGGGGGCATGGCCGGTGTGGCGGCGGAAGAAGCGGCCGAAGTTGGACGAGTTGGTGAAACCGAGGTGGGCGGCGACCGCGCGGGCGCTCCATCCGGCGCTGCCGAGGAGCCGGCGTGCTTCGAGGAGGCGTCGTTCGTCGATGAGGTCGCGTACCCCCTTGCCGGTCGCCTGCCGGGCGGCGCGGCTGAGGGTGCGTACCGAACAACCCAGCAGTTCACCGTAGTCCTCGGCCCGGTGCCTGTCCCGGAAGTGGAGCTCCAGGGCGTCCAGGAACCGCCCGTACGTATCGGGAGCGGCAGCGGGAACGGCCCGGGCGACGCCCGGCGAGTACACGAGGCGCAGGAGCAGTGATTCGAGCAGGCCGCGCCGCAGCGCGTGGTGGGCGTCCAACGGGCGGCGTCCCAACGCGCGGTGCTCGTCCAGGAGCTGGAGCGCGGTCTCCTGCAGCCAGGTGGCGTCGTCGGCGTGCGGGGTCAGAACGGGCGGGGCGTCGTGCGCGGTGAGCGGGGCCAGCAGGCGGGCGATGTCGGGCCGCAGCACACCTGGCTCGAACAGGATGAACGGGCCGCGGGCGGCACCCGGTTGGTGCCAGCACTGCACGTGCCCGGGGCGCACCCACAGCCACTGGCCGGGGGCGACGGTGCGGGTGGCGTGGTCGACGTCGTGCAGCAACTCGCCCTCCGTGACCGCGATGAGGTAGTGGAAGGTGGCTCGGCCGGGGCGAGGCGGGTTCCACGGCCAGTCGTCGTGCTGGACGAAGAAGTCCTCGACGGTGGTCACCTCCAGCCCGAAGGGAGTACCGACCGGGGGCTGGAAGCCGTACAGAGGGGCGGGTGCATCCGACGGAGGAACGGATTCCTTCGCCCCGTCCGACTGTCCGCTGCCGACCATCATGTGTCCGCAGTCTAACGCCCAAAACGCCCAGCCCTCGGAAATCATTACTGGCGGAGCCCGGACAGTCGGGCCGTTGGCGCCTGGAGTACGCGGGCGCACGCCGGGCGGATACGGCCGGCCACAACACCTCTGAAAGGCATAGGGGATGGGCGTCAGCAAGGAAGAGATCAGCAAGACCATCATCGAGCTGGAGAAGTCCTTCAACGAGCGATGGAGCGCCGGCGACAACCGCGGCTACCTCGACGCGTTCGCCGAGGAGGTCAGCTACTTCGACCCGATCCTCGAGAACATCGTGGTCGGCCGGGACAAGGTCATCGCCTGGATCGACTCCCTTTACTCCAACCCGCACATCGTGCGCAGCGAGTACCTCAACCCGCAGGTCCACGTCAGCGACGCCGGCGACTTCGCCGTCCTGGCGTACAACCTGAACACCTTCGTTCTCGACGAGAACGGCATGGAACAGCAGCTGCGCGCCTGGAACGCCTCGCACGGCTACAAGCTGATCGACGGCCAGTGGCGCATCGTGCACTCCAACTGGGCGTTCACCCGGACGGTGACGGAGAAGATCGCTTCCTGAGCGGCCTGCCGTTGGGTGTGTCCCGTCGTACACGGAGCAAGGAGCTGAACGTCATGAACGGCAAGGAGCTGCAGCAGACGGCAGCCGAGTTCGCCGAGGGCCTGCCAGGCACCGCACTGGAGCATCCCTTCGGCCCGGAGTGGGACGTGCACAAGGTGCGCGGCAAGGTCTTCATGCTGATGACCGACGTCACCGGGGAGCCGCTGGTGATCCTCAAGTCCGCGCCCGACGAGGCAGTGGCGCTGCGCGCGCAGCACGCCGAGATCACCCCCGGATACCACATGAACAAGCGGCACTGGATCACCCTGCACGGCGGGGACTCCCTCGACCGCGCTTTGGTCGAGGAACTGGTGACCGACTCCTACCGGCTGGTGGTCGCGGGGCTCCCGAAGGCACGGCAGCCCGTGGACCCGGCGACATACGACCGGGGAGACCGCGCCCCGCGATGACCCTCACCGGGCTTCGGCTGCAGCAGACGGCACGCCGCGCGGCCGAGGCGCTGCCCGGCTCCGGCAGCAGCCGTCCCTTCACCGAGAAGCTGGACGTCCACAAGGTCGGCGGGAAGGTCTTCCTGATCGTCACGGACGATCCCGGTGAGCGGATCATCACGGTCAAGGCGGAGCCGGAACGCGGGCGGCGGTTGCGGGACGCGTATCCGTCGATCACCGCCGGACGCTACCTCGCCAAGACCCACTGGGTCTCCGTGGGCGCCGGCCCGGGGATCACTGCCGCGCTGGTCGAGGAGCTGGTCACCGACTCCTACGACCTCGTCCTCGATTCGGTGCCCCCCGGCCGGCGGCCCGCCCGGACCACCTGACCACCCCGAACGGGAAAGCGCTCCACCTCACGTCTGGACGGCCGCGCCGGCATCGGCGACCTGGAGGAACTGCTGCCCCTGCGGCCGAGCGGCAGGAGCGTGCGTCGATGGTGGAGGGCCGTCCACGCCTCCTGTGAGCGGGATCTCTTCGGTGACGACGACGCATGACGGGGTGAGCGGGCGGCGCCGGTGCAAGAGGTGAACGAGGTCTCTCCGGGCGCCCCGGAGAAACCTCGCGGACCTCACTCCTCGACGGTCAGCCCCTTGCGCAGCCGCACCAGCGTGCGCGACAGCAGTCGCGACACGTGCATCTGCGAGATGCCGAGTTCCTCGCCGATCTCTGACTGGGTCATGTTGGCCACGAACCGGAGGGAGAGGATCTTCCGGTCCCGGGCCGGGAGCTCGGCGATCAGCGGCTTGAGCGACTCCACGTACTCGATGCCTTCGAGCCCGTGGTCCTCGTAGCCGATGCGGTCCGCGAGCGCACCCTCGGTGTCGTCCTCCTCGGGCTGGGCGTCCAGCGAGGAGGCGGTGTACGCGTTCGAGGCGGCCATGCCCTCGACGACCTCGTCGGTGGAGATGCCCAGCCGCTCGGCGAGTTCGACCGGCGTCGGCGCGCGATCGAGCTTCTGGGCCAGCTCGTCACCGGCCTTCGCCAGGTCGAGCCGGAGCTCCTGGAGCCGGCGCGGGACGCGCACCGACCACGACGTGTCGCGGAAGAAGCGCTTGATCTCGCCGATGATGGTTGGCATCGCGAACGTGGGGAACTCCACGCCACGGGAGAGTTCGAAGCGGTCGATCGCCTTGATCAGGCCGATGGTGCCGACCTGGATGATGTCCTCCATCGGCTCGCTGCGGGAGCGGAAACGGGAGGCGGCGAACTTGACCAGGGCGAGGTTGAGTTCGACGAGGGTGTTGCGGACGTACGAGTACTCGGGCGTCCCTTCCTCGAGCGACTCCAGTCGCTCGAACAGGGTCTTGGAGAGGGCGCGTGCGTCGAGAGGGGCGATCTCGTCGTACGGGGGGATCTCCGGGAGCCCGTCGATGGGATCCGCGGGATCGATGGGATCCAGTTGTTCCGGTGGGGGTGTCGACGTCGCCGTCCGGGTATGCGATGCGTCGAGCCGGGGTGACATGGGTGTCCTCCATCGTTCTCGGCATAAGGCTGCCGAAGCCGTGCGTGCACTGCGGTGTGCGGCGCCTCCAAAGCCGGCCGTGTCGGGTGCGTGTCCTTACTAGCCCTACCCGCTTCCGCATGACTGCCGCAAGTGCATTTTGGTAGGTTATGTCCGTTTGTGTGGGGTTGTTCGGGTGTCGGAGTGCGTGTGGAAGGCGTAGTGTTCGAGGGCATCAACCTGGCTCCGGCCGGGTGTCAGCAGAGCAACAGGCAGCACCACGACCTCGGGAGAGACACGGCATGGACCGCGGGACGGTCGGCAGCGCACAGTCGGGCCGGCTTCTGGTGGAGGTGCGGGAAGAGGGTTCCAGCGCCGTAGTGACACCGGCGGGTGAGCTCGATCACCACACCGCCGATCTGTTGCGTGAACCCCTCGACGACCTCCTCGACAAGGGTTTCTCGCGCCTCGTCGTGGACTGCTCACGGCTGGAGTTCTGCGATTCCACGGGGCTCAACGTGCTGCTCGGTGCGCGGCTGCGGGCGGAGGCCGCCGGGGGCGGCGTGCATCTGGCGGGCATGCTCCCGGTCGTTGCGCGTGTGTTCGAGATCACGGGGGCGGAGGCGGTCTTCACCGTCCATGCCTCCGTCGAGGAGGCCCTGGCGGACGACTCCGGCTGAACGCCGTCGCCCGCGGCGCCATGCCCGACGTAAGGGGTGTCGCCCCGGCTCGCCCGGGCAGGAGACATCCTGAACCTGTCGGTGCCGGGGTGCGGGAACATCGGGGAACCGGCGAACGGCCCGCGTACGACGTACGTACCGAAAGGCATCGGCGCCCACGGTGGGCCGCCGGTCGGGTCGGTGGGTGCGGACGGGAACCGAGCGGGAACCGAGTGGAACCGGCTGGAATACGTCGGTGTCCACGGTACTGATGGGGATCGGTTGGTATCGGTCGGCCTCGACGGGTGACCCGTTGGTATGTACAGGGATGGGTAACAAGATCTATATGAACGACTTCTGAATCGTGAACGGTGAATCGGTGAGGTGAAGCGCTGATGAGCACCACCCGGCCTTACTCGCCGGGCGACCGCGGCCCGGAGCCCAGCGGCGCTTCCGGGGCGTCCGAGGGGGGTACGCCGGAGTCGGGCGTGTCCGCGAAGGCAGCGGTGCCGTCCGTGCCGGCGGAGGGGGGCCGCAGGCCCCGCCAGGAGCGACGGCTGCGTCTGGACGGCGAGAGCGGTGTCGTGCCGCTCGCCCGTGACTTCACCCGCCAGGCGTTGTACGCGTGGGGCTGGCTGCCCGCCGCGTCCGCCGATCAGCGGGCCGCCGCCGAGGACGTACTGCTGGTCGTCTCCGAGCTGGTCACCAACGCCTGTCTGCATGCTGAGGGGCCCGATGAGCTGGTTCTGACCTGCGACAACAAGGTGATCCGGATAGAGGTCACCGACCGTGGCAGTGGTCAGCCCGCGCCGCGCACCCCGCATCGCGCCGGACGGCCGGGCGGTCATGGCATGTTCATCGTCCAGCGGCTGTGCCTGGACTGGGGTGTCGTCCGCACGCCGGGGGCGTCGGGCAAGACGGTGTGGGCGGAGCTGGGCGCTCCGGCGTAGGCCTTCCGGGCGGGGGCGAGAGGGCCTCGCTCCCCGCCTCCCTTGCCCCCTTCCCACCCCCAGGGGCCCTGCCCCTTCGACCCCGCCGGGGGGCTGCCGTCCCCCGGACGGGCCGGGTAATGCCGCACGCCGGATCGTCACAACTCCGGTGTGCGCCGTCTCTTCCTTCCTCACGACCCCGGGCGTACCTTGACGGCCCATCTGATGCGCCGTCAGGAAAGAGGTGGGCCGTGTACCCGAAACGAACCGCCGCGTTCGCGTCCGCCGCGGCCCTGGCCGGCTCCGCGGTGCTGTTGGCCGCACCCATGGCCCACGCCGACGTCGTGAACGTCAACTACCAGTGCAAGACGCCCATCGGTGACAAGAGCGCCCTCTCGCCCATCGACATCAAGGGCGTCAGGAGCGGCACCGGCTACAAGATCACCATGAGCTGGCAGAAGGGCGTCTCCTCCAGCCCCGTCGAGCTCGGCAAGGGCGCGATGAACCCGAGCGCCACCATCAGGCTCGGCGGCGCCGACAGCGGCACGCTCGCGGTGTCCGGCCCGGCCAACCAGGCCGCGATACCCGCCAACACCCCCATCAAGATCAGCGACCTGAGCGGCACCTACACCCCGAAGAAGTCCGGCAAGGTCACCTTCACGGCGGGCGTGCTCACCATCAAGGCACTCGGCACGACGACCACCTGCACCCCGACCAACAATCCCCAACCGTCCCTGACCCTGGACGTCGCGGGGGCGAGCGGCGGCTCCGGTTCCGGTTCCTCGTCGTCATCGGGCGGCGGCGCCGACTCCGGCGGGCAGTTGCCCCGGACCGGCCCCGAGGACTCCGCGATAGCACTGGGCACGCTCGGCGGCACCGTCCTCCTCACGGGTGCGGCGGGTGCGCTGTGGCTGACCCGCCGGAACCAGGCCGTACGCCGCTGAACCCCGGGTACGAGCGCTGGAGCCGCCCATGCCGTCCGCCACCCGCGTCAGCCGCCTGTCCCTGCTGCCGGCCTCCCTCCTGAGCCTGCTCGTCGCCGCCCCGACCGCCTCGGCCGCCGACTCCTGGACACTCGCTCCCCTGGGCGGCGACCGCCCGTCCGTCTACGCCGAGGGCGCCCCCGGGGCGGTCCTGCGGGACACGGTCTCCGTGACCAACCCCGGCGGCAGGCCACTCTCGGTACGCCTCACCGGCACCGGCGTCCGCGTCGCCTTCGCCGAGACCCGGGTCCGCGTCCCCGCCCGCACCCGCGCCGACGTGCCCTTCACGGTGACCGTCCCGCCCGGCACCGGGCCCGGCGACCGTGCCGGCACCATCGTCGCGCGGGACGGCGAGGGCCGTACGGCGACCGTGGGCGTACGCCTGAGGGCCGTCGGACCGGCGCTGTCCGCGCTGACCGTCGAGCACGTCGCCGTGCACGGCGACCGCATCTCGTACGAGCTGGTCAACCGCGGTACGACCGCCCTCGTGCCGACGCTCGCGGTGCGCGCCGACGGCGTCCTCGGCCGCCGGGTCCTGGACCGCGCCCCGCGCACCCTGCCCGTCCGGCTCCCCCCGGGCGAGCGGCTGCGGCTCGACGAGCCGTGGCCCGACCGGCCCGCGCTGGACGCGGTCGACGTACGGCTGACGGTGACGGCGTCCGGCGGGGCACACGCCACGGCCGGCACGTCGGCGCGGTTCGTCCCGTGGGCTGCGATGACGGGCACGGGGGCGGGGGCGGCGGCCGTGTCGGCCACCGCCGTGGCGGTACGTCGGCGCAGGCGTCGCACGCCGCAGTTCGCATCCTCGGTCGAACAGATCCGGTCGACGCACCAGGGACAGGCAGGAGCGGTGCGATGAGCGGCAAGGGGCGGATCCCGGCACTGGTGGTGGTCCTCGCGCTGCTCCTGCTGCCCCTCGCGGGCGGCGCGTCGGCGGCCTCCGGGCCCGGTGTCGAGCTGTCCGCGTCCCAGGCGGGCGCCGGCGGTTCGCTCACCGTCAGCGGCAGCGGCTGGCGGCCGCACACACTGCTGATGGTGCTGGTCTGCGGACGGGCCACCCCCGCCCGGGGAGTGATCGGCGGCACCAACTCCTGCGCCAACGCGGACGGCCGGGCCGTCACCACCGACGCGAAGGGCGGCTTCAGCAGGAGGGTGCCGGTCGCCGAGCCGCCGGTGCCGTGCCCCTGCGTGGTGCACGTGGCCACCGTCACCGGCGCGAAGGCGAACGCCGACGCGGCGCTGAAGGTCGCCGGGCACCCGGTCGAGCCGCTGCCCGCCGAGTCCTTCGGAGGCCGGCTCCTCCTCCTCAGCGACACCCGGCTGTCGGGGTCGAGCGGGCTGCTCACCTGGTTCGGGGCGCCGCCGTCCCGCACCCTGGTCTTCACCGTCGGCAACGCCGGCCCCGGCGACATCAAGAACCCCGTGTTCAAGGTCGGCACCGCACACGGCGTCTTCGCCCCCGAATGGGACGACCAGCAGTGGCGCGGCACCCTGGCGCCCGGCGGGAAGGCGCGGATCGAGCTGCCCGTCGAGCTCGCGGCCGGAGCACACGGCGACTACACCGTCTCCGTGAAGTACGGCGGCAAGGTGCTCGCCGAGCAGCCCTGGGGCGTGGGCCACCCCTGGGGCGTGACCCTGTTCTGGCTGCTGCTGTGCCTCGTCGTACCGGCCGCGCTGTTCCGTGTCGGCATGGCGGTGGTGGACCGGATCCGGCCGCGCCGGGCGAGCGGCGGGCGGCGCGGGCCCCGCCGCGCACCGCCGACCCTGCGACTGCCCGGCTCCCGTACCCCTCAGGCGCCCCCCGCCCCCGACTCGACCCTGCCGTGGTTCACCCCGGACTCCGCTCCGGGCGCGGCCGGCCGGCTCTCCGCACCGCACGACGACAGCCCGACGAGTCCGACGACTCCCACCTGAAAGGGACCCAAGTGAGCAAGCGAAGGAGAGTGACACCGACCGGCGGACCCGTCGTCCGGCGAGCGGGTGCGGCGGCTGCCGTGCTGGTGCTCTGTTCGGCCGGCGTGCTGCTCGGCATGAGCGCCGGCTCCGCCGAGGCCGCCGAGGTCTCGTACGCCACCCACTGCGTGCCGCCCGCCGGCATCGACCCCGTCGACGGCACCACGAAGGTCGAGATCACCGCACCGGCCACGGCGAAGGTCGGCGACACCGTGGACGTGGTGTGGAAGTTCACCCAGCCCGCGGCGAAGAACCCGGACATCATCGACCTGCCCGCGAACTCGGTGCAGCCGTCCGGCACCCTCAAGGCGTCCGGGGCGCAGACCGCGGACATCGCGATGCAGGGACCGCGCGAGAACCCGGCGATCCCCAAGGGCGGCGCGATGGTGCTGTCCGACATGAAGGGCACGCTGAAACTGACCACGGTCGGCGAGGTGAAGCTGACACCGGACGCCTACACCGTCAACGCCATGTCGACGGACACCAAGTGCACGCCGACCGAGACGGTGCAGCCCTCGGCGACCATCCAGGTGTCGGCGGGCGGCGGCACCGGCACGAAGTCCGCCACCCCGACCAGGTCCTCCAGCCCGACCGTGACCTCCAGCGCCAGCGGCGGCACCGGCCAGACGGACTTCACCGGCAAGGAGGTCCAGATCCCGTACGCCTGCAAGACGCCCCTCGGTGACAAGAGCGCGACCTCGCCGGTGCAGATCAACGCGAAGAAGAACGGCGGGAGCTTCGACCTCACCGTGCAGTTCAAGAAGTCGGTCATGGACAGCCCGGCGCCCATCCCCAAGGGCTCCGTGAAACCGTCGATGGACGTCGTGCTGGGCGGCGCGGACAAGGGCACGGTGCACGTCGAGGGCCCGACGAACGCCGCCGACATCAAGACCGGCGACCCGATAGCGATCCCGGACCTGACCGGCACCTACAAGCCGGGCGCCGGCGGCAAGTCGACCCTGTCCCCGGGTGTGCTGACGGTCAAGGCCCTCGGTACGACGACGACCTGCACGCCGACGAAGACCGAGGTCTCCCTGACCCTGGACACCAGCCCGCAGCCGGGCGGCGCCTCCGGGGGGACCTCGACCTCCGGCGGCACCTCCTCCTCCGGCGGCGCCTCCTCCTCCGGCGGCAGCGGCAGCGGCGGCCTGGCCGAGACGGGTGCGAGCGACCACGGCGCCCTGAAGGCCCTAGGCCTGGTCTCGGGCACGGCGATCCTGCTGGGCGGTGCCGTGTTCACGTTCCTGCCGGGCCGGCGGACCCGCTGAAACGGCCGGGATGAAACGGCCGCGGTGAAACGGCCGCGCTGAAACGGCCGGAGGGCCGTCGCGTCCCGGACGGGATGCGACGGCCCTCCGCGGAGCCTTCGGCGTGCGTCAGCGCACGTCGCCCATGAGCTCCTTGACCTTCTTGCGGTACATCCACACCGCGAGACCGGCGAGAACGGCGAGGGCCGCCTCCAGGGCCACGATGCCCGTCTTGTTGAGGTCGACATCGGCGACACCCAGCAGACCCGTGGTGGCGTCACCGGCGGTGACGGCCAGGAACCAGACGCCCATCATCTGCGAGGCGTACTTGGCGGGCGCCATCTTCGTGGTGACGGACAGGCCGACCGGGGAGAGCAGCAGCTCACCGACGGTCTGCACGAAGTAGATCGCCACCATCCACATCGCGGCCGCCTTGTGACCGCCGTCGGCGATCGCGAGCGGGGCGAGGAAGAGGAAGAAGGACGCGCCGATCAGGACCAGGCCGCCGGCGAACTTGGTCGCCGTGCTCGGCTCCTTGCCGCGCCGGTTCAGGGCGAGCCACAGCGCGGCGAAGACCGGCGCGAACGCCATGATCATGACCGGGTTGACCGACTGGTACCAGGAGACCGGGAACTTCCAGCCGAAGAGGGAGTTCTCGGCGCTGCTGTCGGCGAAGATCGACACGGTCGAGCCGCCCTGGTCGTAGATCATCCAGAACACGGCCGCCGCGACGAAGAACCAGATGTACGCCGACATCCGCGACTGCTCGGTGCGGTCCAGCTCCCGGTCCCGCTTGATCCGGGCGATCACGACGACCGGGATGAGCAGACCGGAGATGATGATCGGGACCATCACCCAGTTGAGGGTGTAGACGCCGGAGAAGCCGACGACGGCGTAGAACACCACCGCGACGCCCGCCCACAGGGCCGCCTTGCGCAGGGTGGCCGCCTTCTCCTCGGCGGACAGCGGGGTGGGCACGACGTCCGAGCGGGAGTCCAGGTGACGCGTGCCGAGCAGGAACTGGGCCAGCCCGAGCGCCATGCCGAGCGCGGCGAGCGCGAAGCCGAGGTGCCAGTTGACCTCCTGGCCGACGGTGCCGATGACCAGCGGAGCGGCGAAGGCACCGACGTTGATGCCGATGTAGAAGAGCGTGAAGCCACCGTCACGGCGCGGGTCGTCCGGACCGTCGTACAGGTGGCCGACCATCGTGGAGATGTTGGCCTTCAGCAGACCGGAGCCGATGGCGACCAGACCGAGGCCCGCGTAGAACGTGCCGGAGTTCGGCAGCGCCAGGGTCAGGTGGCCGAGCATGATGACCACGCCGGCCACGGCGACCGTCTTGCGGGGACCGAGGACGCGGTCCGCGAACCAGCCGCCGGGCAGGGTGAGCAGGTACACGAGGGACAGGTACACCGAGTAGATCGCGGTCGCGGTGGCCGCGCCCAGGTGCAGCCCGGCCGGGGCCACCAGGTACAGCGGGAGCAGCGCCTTCATGCCGTAGAAGGAGAACCTCTCCCACATCTCGGTCATGAAGAGGGTGGCCAGTCCGCGGGGGTGGCCGAAGAAGGTCTTGTCGGAGCCGGGGGTGCCCCGGCGGACCGAGTCCTTCGTCAGGCTGGACGCCATGGTCGTTCCTTGCTGGTCGGGACGCGCCGCGATGAGCTGGTGCGCGCCCGGTTGGGGGGAGCGGGGTTCCACGCCTCTGCACGGGTTGACGCGCGTAGCGGCCCCGGCCCTGGGTGGTCCTCTGGCCGACAGTGGTCGGCGAACGCACAAAAGAGACCTTCAGCGTCGAACGAGCGCCGAAGGTCTGCCGCGTGCCACAGGCGTTCAACTCACCATACGGCAGGACACCGCCTGATATGGAAGGACTTGAGACACGGATCACAGGTGTCGCCATGACTGGACACCGGTTTCGAAGGTATCTCCTACGATCGCACCTGTCGGCCATAGGTTCGTACCACTGTGCCCCAAGGTAAGAATCCCGGAGTCCGATCACACCCCAGCAGAACGCGCGGGCGGACTACCATCAGCTCATGACCCGTGTACTGCTCGCCGAGGACGACGCGTCCATCTCGGAGCCGCTGGCCCGCGCCCTGCGCCGGGAAGGTTACGAGGTCGAGGTGCGCGAGGACGGACCCACCGCGCTGGACGCCGGCATCCAGGGCGGCGTCGACCTGGTCGTGCTGGACCTCGGCCTGCCCGGCATGGACGGCCTGGAGGTCGCCCGCCGGCTGCGTGCCGAGGGCCACACCGTCCCGATCCTCATCCTGACCGCGCGGGCCGACGAGGTGGACACCGTCGTCGGCCTGGACGCGGGCGCCGACGACTACGTCACCAAGCCCTTCCGGCTCGCCGAACTGCTCGCCCGGGTCCGGGCCCTGCTCCGGCGCGGCGCCGCCGAGCCGCAGCAGCCGCCGGCCACGCACGGCGTGCGGATCGACGTCGAGTCGCACCGGGCCTGGATGGGCGACGAGGAGTTGCAGCTCACCGCCAAGGAGTTCGACCTGCTGCGGGTGCTGGTCAGGGACGCCGGCCGGGTGGTCACGCGGGACCAGCTGATGCGCGAGGTCTGGGACACGACGTGGTGGTCGTCCACCAAGACGCTGGACATGCACATCTCGTGGCTGCGGAAGAAACTCGGCGACGACGCCGCGAATCCCCGGTACATCGCCACGGTGCGGGGTGTGGGCTTCCGGTTCGAGAAGAGCTGAGCGGGTTTTGCCGGTTCGCCTTCGAGCTCGAGCCTTCAGGTTCGTCGGCGGCTGAGGGTGTTCCGTGGCTGGTCGCGCCCCGCGACGGAGCCGCAGGTCGATGCGGCCCCGCGCCCCTTGGCGGGTTCACTCGCCCCAGTCGTAGAGTCACCCGGAGGGCCCCGTGCGTCGTCGTCTCATCCAGTCCACCCTTGCCGTCGTCCTGGTCGTGATCGCCGTCTTCGGTGTGTCGCTCGTCATCGTCGAGACCCGGACGATCAGCAACAGCGCCCAGGAACGGGTGGACTCCGAGGCCGTCCGGCTGGCCAGCATCGTCGACAGCCGGATCCTCGGCTCGCAGGACGTCACCGCCGAGCTCCTGAAGAAACAGGTCACCAAGGACCAGTACGCGGTCATCCGCATGCCCGGCCACCAGCCGATCGAGGTCGGCGACAGGCCGCAGGGCGACGTGATCCACGCCACGCAGCAGGGCGAGGAGGGCGAGATGGTCACCGTCCAGGAGCCCCGCTCCGCGGTGACCCGGGAAGTCGGCCGCACGCTGCTGATCATCGGGCTGGTGGCGCTGCTCGCGGTGGTCGCCGCCGTACTGCTCGCGGTACGCCAGGCCAACCGGCTCGCGTCCCCGCTGACCGACCTCGCGGAGACCGCCGAACGCCTCGGCTCCGGCGATCCGCGCCCCCGGCACAAGCGGTACGGCGTCCCCGAGCTGGACCGGGTCGCCGATGTGCTGGACTCCTCCGCCGAGCGCATCGCCCGGATGCTCACCGCCGAGCGCAGGCTGGCCGCCGACGCCTCCCACCAGCTGCGCACACCGCTGACCGCGCTGTCGATGCGCCTGGAGGAGATCACCCTCACCGACGACCCGGACACGGTGAAGGAGGAGGCGAACGTCGCGCTCACGCAGGTGGAACGCCTGACCGACGTGGTGCAGCGGCTGCTGACGAACTCCCGCGACCCGCGCACCGGCTCCGCCGTCGCCTTCGACCTCGACGAGGTCATCCAGCAGCAGCTCGCCGAGTGGCGCCCCGCCTACCGCAGCATGGGCCGGGCGATCGTCAGCTCGGGCAAGCGGCACCTGCAGGCGGTCGGCACCCCGGGCGCCGTGGCCCAAGTACTCGCGGCACTGATCGAGAACTCCCTGATGCACGGGGGCGGCACGGTCGCCCTGCGCACCCGCGTCACCGGCAACCAGGCCGTCGTGGAGGTCACCGACGAGGGACCCGGAGTCCCGGCCGACCTCGGCGCCCGTATCTTCGAGCGGACGATCAGCGGGCGGAACTCGACGGGGATCGGCCTGGCGGTGGCCCGCGACCTCGCGGAGGCCGACGGCGGCCGTCTGGAACTCCTGCAGGCCCAGCCCCCGGTCTTCGGCCTGTTCCTGTCCCGGACCCCGCCCGCCCGGAAACCCACCGAGGACAGCCCGACGGTCCGCTAGGACAGCGCCGGCCGGCCGTTCAGGCCGATGCGGGGATCTGGGGGCGGCAGCCCCCAGCAGTGCGGCGCCTGAGACCCGGGCCTACGGCACCCGCTGGCTGGGGCGCGGCTTCTTGGACTCCGCCACGAGGATCGATTCCGCGCCGGTCACGGCCTCGGCGGCCGGGAGGGCCTTGAACACCCAGGTGCGGTAGGACCAGAAGCGGAAGAGGGTCGCGACCCCGATGCCGACGAACTTGAAGACGTTGCTCTGCAGCGGGCTGTCCCAGCCGAAGCCGTACGTGGCCAGGTACAGAACGCCGTTCTCGATCACCAGGCCCACCACGCTGAACAGCAGGAACAGGGTGAGTTCCCGGGTGCGCCTGCTGGTGTCGCGGTCGCGGTAGGTGAAGTAACGGAAGCCGACGTAGTTGAACGCGATCGCCACCACGGTGGCTATCACGCTCGCCCGGACGACCTGGAGGTCGGTGACGTGCCGTACGAGGTTGAACACGCCGAGATTGACAAGGGTGCCCGCGCCGCCGACTACGCCGAACTTGGCCACCTCGCGTACGAGCCTTTGCAGCCCCGAGGAACGATGTTCCATGGTCGTGCAGGCTCCCGTCGCTAGGTTGCGTCAACTCCGCCATGCTATCCGCCGCCCCGCAGGGTTTCCTGCGGACGGGCTATCAGGTCGGAAAGAACCCGGAAAGTACCGGGTAAGAGGAGCGGAATCCGGCCGCGCTGGCGCGGCCGATACCCTGGGTGCGTGACGTTCCCGGTAGTCGGCATGGTCGGCGGTGGTCAGCTCGCGCGTATGACGCACGAGGCGGGCATCCCGCTGGGCATCAGGTTCAAGCTCCTCAGTGACACCCCGCAGGATTCCGCGGCGCAGGTCGTGAACGATGTCGTCGTCGGCGACTATCGTGACCTGGAGACGCTGCGAGCCTTCGCGCAGGGTTGCGACGTGATCACCTTCGATCACGAACACGTACCCACCGAGCACCTCAGGGCCCTGGAGGCGGACGGCATCCCCGTGCGCCCGGGGCCCGACGCGCTGGTGCACGCCCAGGACAAGGGGGTGATGCGCGCGAAGCTCACCGAGATCGGCGTGCCCTGCCCACGGCACCGCATCGTGGCCGACCCGCACGACGTGGTCGCCTTCGCCGCGGAGGGCGACGGCTTCCCGGTCGTCCTGAAGACCGTGCGCGGCGGTTACGACGGCAAGGGCGTGTGGGTGGTCGAATCCGCCGAGGAGGCCGCCGAGCCGTTCCGCGCGGGCGTCCCGGTCCTCGCCGAGGAGATGGTCGACTACGTCCGCGAACTCGCCGCGAACGTCGTACGCTCCCCGCACGGCCAGGCGGTCGCCTACCCGGTGGTGGAGTCCCGGCAGGTGAAGGGCGTGTGCGACACCGTCATCGCGCCCGCCCCCGGCCTCGACGAGGACCTCGCGCTGCAGGCCGAGCGGATGGCCCTGACCATCGCCAAGGAACTCGGCGTCGTCGGCCACCTCGCCGTCGAGCTGTTCCAGACCCGCGACGGCCGCATCCTCGTCAACGAGCTGGCGATGCGCCCGCACAACTCCGGTCACTGGACCCAGGACGGCGCGATCACCAGCCAGTTCGCCAACCACGTACGGGCCGTGCTGGACCTCCCCCTCGGCGACCCGCGCCCGCGTGCCAAGTGGACGGTCATGGTCAACGTCCTCGGCGGCGACTACCCGGACATGTACTCCGCGTACCTGCACTGCATGGCCCGCGACCCCAAGCTGAAGATCCACATGTACGGCAAGGACGTCAAGCCCGGCCGCAAGGTGGGCCACGTCAACACCTACGGCGACGACCTGGACGACGTTCTCGAGCGCGCACGTCACGCTGCCGGTTACCTGAGAGGCACGATCACCGAATGAGCCCTGTTGTTGGCATCGTCATGGGTTCCGACTCCGACTGGCCCGTCATGGAGGCCGCGGCCAAGGCCCTCGACGAGTTCGAGATCGCGTACGAGGTCGACGTCGTCTCCGCGCACCGTATGCCGCGCGAGATGATCACGTACGGCGAGCAGGCCGCCGACCGCGGGCTCAAGGTGATCATCGCGGGCGCGGGCGGCGCCGCCCACCTGCCCGGCATGCTCGCCTCGGTGACCCCGCTGCCGGTCATCGGCGTACCCGTGCCGCTGAAGTACCTCGACGGCATGGACTCCCTGCTGTCGATCGTGCAGATGCCGGCCGGTGTGCCGGTCGCCACCGTCTCCGTCGCCGGGGCCCGCAACGCCGGCCTGCTCGCCGCCCGCATTCTCGCCGCGCACGACGAGGACCTGCTGGCGCGGATGCGCGACTTCCAGCAGGACCTGAACGACCAGGCCACCGAGAAGGGCAAGCGGCTGCGCTCCAAGGTCGAGGGGTCCGGCGGCTTCGGTTTCGGGAAGTGACCGCGGTGAGCCCGGTGGAGGCGGCCCGGGAACTGCTGCGCGAGTTCCCGGTCGTCGACGGGCACAACGACCTGCCGTGGGCGCTGCGCGAGCAGGTCCGCTACGACCTCGCCGCCCGCGACATCGCCCGGCCCCAGAACGCTCACCTGCACACCGACATCCCGCGGCTGCGCGCGGGCGGCGTCGGCGCGCAGTACTGGTCGGTGTACGTCCGCTCCGACCTGCCCGACCCGGTACCGGCGACGCTGGAGCAGATCGACTGCGTACGGCAGCTCCTGGCCCGCTACCCCGCGGACCTTGCCCCCGCGCTGACCGCCGCCGACATGGAGACGGCACGTCGGGAGGGCCGTATCGCCTCCCTCATGGGCGCGGAGGGCGGCCACTCGATCGGCGGCTCCCTCGGCACCCTGCGCGGCCTTTACGCGCTCGGCGTCCGCTACATGACGCTCACCCACAACGACAACGTGGCGTGGGCGGACTCCGCGACGGACGAACCGAACGTCGGCGGCCTGTCGGCCTTCGGCCGCGAGGTGGTCCGGGAGATGAACCGGCTCGGCATGCTGGTCGACCTCTCCCACGTGGCGGCGACGACCATGCGGGACGCGCTGGACACCTCGTCCGCGCCGGTGATCTTCTCCCACTCCTCCTCCCGGGCCGTGTGCGACCACCCGCGCAACATTCCGGACGACGTCCTGGAGCGGCTGCCCGCGAACGGCGGTGTGGCGATGGTGACGTTCGTACCGAAGTTCGTGCTCCGGGCGGCCGTGGACTGGACGGCCGCCGCCGACGAGAACATGCGCGCGCACGGCTTCCACCACCTCGACACCACCGCCGAGGCGATGAAGGTGCACCGCGCCTTCGAGGAGCGCAACCCGCGCCCCGTCGCCACGGCGGCCACGGTGGCCGACCACCTCGACCACATGCGCGAGGTCGCCGGGATCGACCACCTCGGCATCGGCGGTGACTACGACGGCACGGCCTTCACCCCGGCCGGGCTCGACGACGTCTCCGGCTACCCGAACCTCCTCGCCGAACTCCTGGACCGCGGCTGGTCGAAGTCCGACCTGGCCAAGCTGACCTGGAAGAACGCGGTACGGGTGCTGGGCGCGGCGGAGGACGTCGCGCGCGGCGTCCAGGCGACGCGGGGGCCGTCCCACGCGACCATCGAGGAGCTCGACCGGTAGGACCCGTCAGGTGCGCTCGATCCGGCACAGGCAGAAAGGATGCCCGGCCGGGTCGGCGTACACCTGGAAGTCCTTCTTCTCCCGGTCCTCCAGATCCAGCGGCCGCGCGCCCAGCGCCAGCACCTTCTCGTGGACCGCGTCGACCTCCTCCCAGGTGGACCCGGCGTCGAGGTCGATGTGGAACTGCTGCGCGTTGCGGTCGCCCCGCGGCCACTCCGGCGGCGTGAGGTCGTCCACCCGCTGGAAGGCGAGGCGGAGCCCGCCCGGAACGTCCAGGACGAGCCAGTCGGCCTCGTCGTCCCCCTCGTCGGTGTGCAGGGTGCCGCCCACCACCGCCTCGTAGAAGGCGGCGAGCGCGCTCGGGTCGGGACAGTCGATCACGACGGAACGCAGACGTGCGACACCAGGCATGAGCCCTCCCTGTGGTCAGCGGACGCCGAGTCGTCGGCAGACGCCGAGTCGTCAGCAGGCGCAGAGGCAGAACGGGTGCCCGGCCGGGTCCGCGTAAACCCGGAAGCTGCGGGAGCGGTCGGCGGCGTCCAGCGGCTTCGCACCGAGCGCGAGCACGCCCTTCTCGGCCGCGTCCAGGTCCTCCACGACCAGGTCCAGGTGGAACTGCTGCGAGTGATCGGCCGCCGGCCACCTCGGCGGTACGAATCCGGGCGCCGCCTGGAACGCCAGCGACGGTCCGCCCGGCACCTTCAGGTCCACCCAGTCCCCGTCGCCCTCGACGGCGCCGCCGAGCACCTCCGCGTAGAAACCGGCGAGCGCGCGCGGGTCGGGACAGTCCAGGACGACCGGACCGAACGTGGCGAGAGCCATGTCTTCCTCCTCCAGGTCGGAGTTGCTCCGGTTCGGAGTTACCCGTAGAGGCGGGTAACCGGTAACCATTACTGCATGCTGCCGCATCGGGGGTAACGTCGCAAGCATGAGTGAGAGATCGGCCGCACCAGGAGGCCTGGCGCTGGTCGAGTCCCTGGTGAACACCCTGGACATCGAATCGGGTGCCGACGCGCTCGACACGGCGGACGGCCGCTCGCGGTTCGGGCTCACGGAGGACGACGTCCCGGCGGCACGCGAACTGCGCGAAGCGCTGCGCGCCACCCTGCTGGCCCACGCCGGCCACCCCCCGCACCGCACGGTGATGCCCCTGGGCGAGCTGCTGGCCCGGGCCCCGCTGCTGGTGGCGGTCGACGAGCGGGACGGCTCGGCGGCCCTCGCCCCGGCCGACCCCGGCCCCCTGCCGTCCCGCATCGCGGCGGCCGTCGCCGAGGCACTGGTGGCCGGCACCTGGAACCGCCTCAAGGCCTGCGAGGCCGACACCTGCCACTGGGCCTACTACGACCGCAGCCCGGCCGGACGCGGCCGCTGGTGCTCGATGCAGGTGTGCGGGGCGCGCGCGAAGATGCGCCGGTACCGGGCCAAGGAAGCCTGAGACGGCGGCGATCGCAGGGAGTTCGTGGGCGGGCGACCGCCCCGTTGGTGCAGAATGCGTGAAGACACCGGTTCGGCCGACTGAGCCTCGGCCGAACCGGTGTCACCTGTCCTCGTCCGCCTTCGTTCAGGCGGTCGGCCGCCCCATCGCGCGGTACGTCCACCCGGCCCGCCGCCACAGCTCCGGGTCGAGGGTGTTGCGGCCGTCGAGGACCAGCCGGCCCTTCGTGACCTCGCCCAGCGCGGCCGGGTCCAGCTCGCGGAACTCCCGCCACTCGGTCAGGTGCAGCACCACGTCGGCGCCCCGGACCGCATCGAGGGCGGAGTCGGCGTACCCGAGCGTCGGGAAGACCTTGCGGGCGTTGTCCATGCCCTTCGGGTCGTAGACGGTGACCTGGCCGCCCTGGAGGTGGATCTGGCCCGCCACGTTGAGCGCGGGGGAGTCCCGGACGTCGTCCGAGTCGGGCTTGAAGGTGGCGCCGAGCACCGCGACCCGCCGGCCCAGGAAGGAACCGCCGCCGAGAGCCTCGCGGGTCAGCTCGACCATCTGGCCGCGGCGGCGCATGTTGATGGAGTCGATCTCGCGCAGGAAGGTCAGCGCCTGGTCGACGCCCAGCTCACCGGCGCGCGCCATGAACGCCCGGATGTCCTTCGGCAGACAGCCGCCGCCGAAGCCGATCCCGGCGCGCAGGAACTTCCTGCCGATCCGGTCGTCGTACCCGATGGCCTCCGCCAGCCTGGCGACGTCACCGCCCGCCGCCTCGCACACCTCGGCCATGGCGTTGATGAAGGAGATTTTGGTCGCCAGGAAGGAGTTCGCGGCGGTCTTCACCAGCTCCGCCGTCGGGAAGTCGGTGACGACGAACGGCGTGCCCTCGGCGATCGGTGTCGCGTACACCTCCCGCAGCAGCTTCTCCGCCCGCTCGCTGCGCACCCCCACCACGAGCCGGTCCGGGTGCAGCGTGTCCTCGACGGCGAAGCCCTCCCGCAGGAACTCCGGGTTCCAGGCCAGCTCGGCATCCGCGCCAGCCGGGGCGTGCTCGGCCAGATAGGCGGCGAGACGGTCGGCGGAGCCGACGGGCACGGTGGACTTGCCGACGACCAGCGCGGGGCCGGCGAGGTGCGGGGCGAGCGAGGCCAGGGCCGCGTTCACGTACGACATGTCGGCCGCGTAGTCCCCGTGCCGCTGCGGAGTGTTGACGCACAGGAAGTGCACGTCGCCGAACGCCCCGACCTCGGCCCAGTCCTGGGTGAAGCGCAGCCGGCCCGAGGAACCCTCGAAGCCCGCCACATGCTTCCTCAACAACTCCTCGAGCCCCGGCTCGAACATCGGGGCCTCGCCGCGCTCCAGCTTCGCGATCTTCTCCGGCACGACGTCCAGCCCGAGCACCTCGAAACCGAGCTCGGCCATGGCCGCGGCGTGTGTGGCGCCGAGATAGCCGGTGCCGATCACGGTGATCTTGAGGCTCATGGGTGCTCCAGGGGTACGCGTCAGGTGCGGGCCCGAGCATAGCCAAGGCGCGCCGCGGTGCTTCGGCGGGCGCTTCGGTGGGCAGCCTCCCGGCTGTCACCAAGCTCACGTATGCGTGCCGCTGGTGGACCCCTAAACTTTCTGTTACTTAACGGTAATTAGCGTTGGAGCGTGAGAAACCTTGGCCGGATCGGCTGACTTCGACCTGTACCGCCCGTCCGAGGAGCACGACATGCTCCGCGACGCCGTCCGCTCGCTGGCCGAGGCGAAGATCGCGCCGCACGCCGCGGCGGTGGACGAGGAGGCCCGCTTCCCGCAGGAGGCGCTCGACGCCCTCGTGGCGAACGACCTGCACGCCGTGCACGTCCCCGAGGAGTACGGCGGCGCGGGCGCCGACGCGCTCGCCACGGTGATCGTGATCGAGGAGGTGGCGCGGGCCTGCGTGTCCTCCTCCCTGATCCCGGCCGTGAACAAGCTGGGCTCCCTCCCGGTGATCCTCTCCGGCTCCGAGGACCTGAAGAAGAAGTACCTCGCGCCCCTGGCCAAGGGCGACGCGATGTTCTCCTACTGCCTCTCCGAGCCCGAGGCCGGCTCGGACGCGGCCGGCATGAAGACCAAGGCCGTCCGCGACGGCGACCACTGGATCCTCAACGGCGTGAAGCGCTGGATCACCAACGCGGGCGTGTCGGAGTACTACACGGTGATGGCCGTGACGGACCCCTCGAAGCGCTCGAAGGGCATCTCGGCCTTCGTCGTCGAGAAGTCCGACGAGGGCGTCTCCTTCGGCGCCCCCGAGAAGAAGCTCGGCATCAAGGGCTCCCCGACGCGCGAGGTCTACTTCGACAACGTCCGCATCCCCGCCGACCGCATGATCGGCGAGGAGGGCACCGGCTTCGCGACCGCCATGAAGACCCTGGACCACACCCGCATCACCATCGCCGCCCAGGCCCTCGGTGTCGCCCAGGGCGCCCTCGACTACGCCAAGGGCTACGTCCAGGAGCGCAAGCAGTTCGGCAAGCCGATCGCCGACTTCCAGGGCATCCAGTTCATGCTCGCCGACATGGCCATGAAGATCGCCGCCGCCCGCGCCCTCACCTACCAGGCCGCGGCCGCCTCCGAACGCGGTGACAACGACCTCACCTTCCAGGGCGCGGCCGCCAAGTGCTTCGCCTCGGACGTGGCGATGGAGGTCACCACGGACGCGGTCCAGCTGCTCGGCGGTTACGGCTACACCCGTGACTACCCGGTGGAGCGGATGATGCGCGACGCGAAGATCACGCAGATATACGAGGGCACGAACCAGGTCCAGCGGATCGTGATGGCCCGTAACCTGCCGTAGTCATCGGGTAGTTGCCGACTACGAGGTTTCGGAAGAAGGCGTCCCGAGGGGCGCCTTCTGTCTATTTTGGTGCGCATCGTGTCGGTGATCGCCCGAAGGAGACCAGACCGTCATGTCCGAAACCCAAGCCCCCGGTGACGAAGGCGTCGCGCGCGTGTCCCGGATGCGGACCGACGTGTCCCACTCGGCCCGCATCTGGAACTACTGGCTGGGCGGCAAGGACCACTACCCGGTGGACGAGGAGGTCGGCGAGCAGATCATCGGCTTCGTGCCGGCGCTGCCCCGCTCGGCCGTGGCCGACCGGGCGTTCCTCGCGCGGGCCGTGCGGTACCTGGCCGGGGAGGCGGGGATCCGGCAGTTCCTGGACATCGGCACGGGCCTGCCGACCGCCGACAACACCCATGAGGTCGCCCAGCGCGTCGACCCCACGTCCCGGATCGTGTACGTCGACAACGACCCCCTCGTCCTGACCCACGCCCACGCGCTGCTCACCAGCACACCGGAGGGGGCCACCGACTACATCGAGGCGGACGCGCACGACCCGGAGACGATCCTGGCGGGCGCCGCGCGGACGCTGGACTTCGACCGGCCGGTCGCCATCACCATGCTGGGCATCCTGAACTTCGTCATGGACACGGACGAGGCGGTCTCCATCGTCCACCGGCTCCTGGACGCCGTACCCTCCGGCAGCCACCTGGTGATCTCCCACCCCACCACGGAGGTGGACGGCGAGGCGATGACCCAGGCCGTGGAGTACTGGAACAGCCAGGGCTCGGCCCCCATGACCCTGCGCAGCCGCGCCGACCTGGTGCGCCTCTTCGACCGGGTGGACGTCCTCGAACCGGGCATCGTCTCCTGCTCCCACTGGCGTCCGGAGGAGGGCCCGGAACCCGTCGCGGTCACCCACTTCGGCGGGGTCGGCAGGAAGCCGTAACAGGAATGGCAGTACCCGCGGGTCGGGCGTAGGACGGAAGCACACGGAGCCCGCCCCCTGGGCACCCCTGCCTCCTAGGAGGAGCCATGACCGCACCCGGAACCCAGCCCGCCATGGGCATGATGAGCAAGCAGATGCAGGACTGCGTCGAGGCGTGCATGGCGGCGCACACCATGTGCGAGCAGGCCATGAGCTCCTGCATGCAGCTGGGCGGCCAGGCCCAGATGCAGATCATGCGCGCGCTCATGGACTGCTCCGAGATGACCCGCATGTGCGCCGACATGATGATGCGGCGCTCGCCCATGGCCCCGGAGATGTGCGCGATGTGCGCCAAGGCGTGCGACATGTGCGCCGAGGCGTGTATGTCCATGCCGGACGACCAGCAGATGATGCGCTGCGCGGAGGCGTGTCGCCGCTGCGCGGAGATGTGCCGCTCCATGGCCGGCGCCACGATGTGACCCGGGCCTGAGCCCGCTCCCCGAGGGCACCCGCTCCCCTGGAGGGTGCCCTCGGCCGTGCCCGCGGAGCGGCCTAGGTGTGCTGTCCCGGGACGTTGGTGACACGCGGGCTGGGTGCTTGATCATGCCGCAGACGCGGGGCTTGGCACGCCCTCCCCCGCTCTCGGCTTCGCTCGAGCGGGCGGTGCCCCCACCGGCGTTGTCGTCGGTTGCCGACTCCCCCACGCTCGAACGAGCTCGCGCGGGGGGACCCCCATCGCGTCGACGCCCTCCTCCGCCTTGCGGCCGGACGCTCCCCCACGCTCGAATGAGCTCGCGCGGGGGCACCCCCATTCGCCCCGCTCACCAGCGCCGATGAGGCACCGCCCGTTTCCTGCGACCTGATCCACCGGACAGGCCCTAGTTGCCGGAGACGGTGACCTTCTCGTCGTTGTTCAGCTCGTTCACCAGCGTCTTGACCTTCGCCTTGTCCCAGACGAGGTTGCCGCCCGTCGAACCGGAGACCGGCATGTTCATGGACGTGCCGTCACCGCCGCTGACGCCCTTCATGGCCCAGAACATGGACGCCAGGTCCCACAGACTCATGTCCTTGTCGACGGTGAGCGAGTCCAGGCCGGCGCCCATCGTCGGGTAGAACTTGAAGGGGTTAAGGACCGTCGACGGGGTGGCCACCTGGTGCGCGAGGGCCGACAGGAACTTCTGCTGGTTCTTGGTGCGCTGCAGGTCGGAGGTGGCGAAGGCGTGCCGGGTGCGGACGAAGGCGAGGGCCTGCTCGCCGTTCAGCGTCTGCTTGCCCGCCTTGAAGTCGGCGCCCGAGTACTTGTCCTTGAAGCCCTTGTCGATGTCGATCTCGACACCGCCGACCGCGTCCACGATCTTCGCGAAGCCGGCGAAGCCGATCTCCACGTAGTGGTCGATGTGCAGACCGGTGTTGAACTCGACCGTGCGGACCAGCAGCGTCGGCCCGTCCTCCGCGTAGGCCGCGTTCAGCTTCGTGTGCCGGCCCGTGTCCGGGTAGACCTTCCCGGAGGTCGACCCCTTGTACGACGGTATCTCCACGTTCGAGTCGCGCGGCAGCGAGATCAGCGTGTCCCCGCTGCTTCCGACGTGCAGGATCATCATCGAGTCGGTGCGCTGGCCCTCGGCGGAACCGGTGTGCAGCTTCTTCTTCTCCTCGGCCGACATGCCCTTGCGGCTGTCGGAGCCGACGATCAGGTAGTTGGTGCCGTCGCCCGTCGCCGGCCGGTCGATGACCTTCGACAGGTCGACGTCGCGGTGGAGCTTGGAATCGGCCCAGAAGTAGGTCGCCACCGAGGTGACGACCAGCACCGAGGCCACGGTGATCGCGGTCCACTTGATGCGTCTGCGCCAGTTCGGCGCGGGCCGCGGGCCGCGGGTGCCGGCACCCGCCGGTCCGCCCGGGCCGCCGCCGGGGGCGCCGTAGACCTGGCCCGTGTTGTAGCCGCTGTCGTACCCGGAGCCGTCGTCGTGGCCCTGGCCGTCGACGTACGACGGCTGCTGCGGGACCCCCGAGCTGTACGGCGGCGCCGCCGGGCCGGGCGTGCCGTACCCGCCCTGCCCGGGCGGGGAACCCGGACCGCGCCGGACCTGGCGCATCACCCGGGCGCCCTCAGGCTGCGCGCCGGCACTCCCGCGTCCGTAGCGCGGGCCGCGGTTCTCGTCGGACCATCCCTCGGGCCAATCATTCATGGGCCCCAGTGTGCCGGGCACGACCAGGTGCCTTACAAGGCCTGTCGGGAAATCAGGGCGCCGCTGTTGCGAACCCCATACAAATTCCGCGAATGTCACCTCGGCATATGGTGGGGGCCATGACAGACCAGGCCACCGCGGCGGAGTCGGGTACGCCGGACATCCCCGGCAAGCCGACGTCCGCGTCCCGGACCACGCTCAGCCACATCATGACCCACAACGACACCAACCTGCTGGGCACGGTGCACGGCGGTGTGATCATGAAGCTGGTCGACGACGCCGCGGGCGCGGTGGCCGGCCGGCACAGCGGGGGCCCCGCCGTCACCGCGTCCATGGACGAGATGGTCTTCCTGGAGCCGGTCCGCGTCGGCGACCTGGTCCATGTGAAGGCGCAGGTCAACTGGACCGGCCGGACCTCGATGGAGATCGGCGTCCGTGTCCTCGCCGAACGCTGGAACGAGTCCACCCCGCCCACCCATGTCGGCTCCGCCTACCTGGTGTTCGCCGCGGTCGACGCCGACGGCAAACCCCGCCGTGTCCCGCCCGTCCTCCCGGAGACCGAGCGCGACGAGCGCCGCTGCCAGGAAGCCCAGATCCGCCGCACCCACCGCCTCGCCCGCCGCCGGGCGATCCGGGAACTGAGGGAGAGGCGTGCGGCGGAGGGGTACGAGGACTAGATCCCTGGCCCGGGGCGAGGATCACGGCCCCGGCTCAGCACCGCACCTCGTCGCCCCGCAGCACCGTCGCCTCCGCCCGGCCGTCCGGGGCCTCGGCCCGGACCTTCCGTACGTTCCTGAAGTCCGACCCGGCGATCACCTTCAGCAGCGGTCCCTGACCGGGTACCGCCCGCAGCTCGCTGCCGGGCAGGGCCACGGCCAGGGACTTGGCGGAGCGGTCCCAGCGGGGGTCGAAGAGGACCACGGTGCGGCGCACGTCGTGGACGGGGGCGTCCACCGGCAGGTGAGTGGTGGCGAAGCCGGTCGCCGCCAGCGCCGCGTCGACCCTCCTGCCCAGGCCCACGGTCCGGGTGCCGTTCTGGACCTGCACGCGGATCCGCTGCGGCGCGACCTCCACGGGGGCGACCGGGTCCCGCCGGGGCGGGCGGGGGGTGGCCAGGGGACGGTCGTCGCGCAGGGCCTGGAAGAGCTGCTCGGCCTTCGGCCCGTCCCACTTCAGCGTCGAGCCGATGCCCTTCACCGGGAAGGCCATCTGCCCGATGGGGACGGTCGTGAACTCGGACGAGGAAGGGGAGAAGTTCCGCATCGCCCGGCCCAGGTCCAGCAGCTCGTCCGTGCCGAAGCCCTCGTCCGCCCGGACCGAGCCCAGCACCGCCCGGGTCACGTCCCGGAACCGCATCGGGTTCAGCAGCACCCCGGAGGACGTCGCCCGCTCGACCAGCGCCGCGAGGAACCGCTGCTGGCGCCTCATGCGGCCCAGGTCACTGGCCGCGTCGACGTGCCGGGCGCGGACGTACTGCAGGGCCTGCCCGCCCATCAGGGTGTGCGTGCCCGCCGGGAGGTCCAGCCCGGTGTACGCGTCCCTCAGCGGCAGCGGGGTGCAGACCCGGACGCCGCCGAGTACGTCCACGGTCCGCATGAAGCTGGTGAAGTCGACCTCCAGATAGTGGTCGATCTTCACATGGGTCATGTTCTCGACCGTGCGCACCGTGAGCTGCGGCCCGCCCTCCGCGTAGGCCGCGTTGAGCTTCAGGGGGTGCGGGGCGTGGCGCTGCCCGGTGAGCGCGTCGACGTGCGCGGGCGCCTCGGCGTAGGAGTCGCGCGGCAGGCTCACCACGCTCGCGCGCTCCCGGTCGTCCGAGATGTGCACGATCATGATCGTGTCGGTGCAGTGGCAGGGCGCCCCGCCCAGCCGGTACTTCCGCCGTGCCTGCTCGTCGACCTTGTCCCGGCCGTCCGTGCCGACCAGCAGGACGTTCATGCCGTGGCCCGCCCGCGGACGGTTCTTCATGTCCTTGAAGGCGTCGACCCGGGCGATCCCCGCGTCCAGGCTGCTGACCACCGCGTGCCCGATCCCGGCCGAGGCGAGTACCACCACGGAAAGGGTGGTCACCGCCCGCATGGCCCAGCGCGGCCGTCTCCGCCGGGCGGGCGGCCGCGGCAGCCGCTGCGGCCGGGGCGGTCGCGGGCGCTGCCGGGGGCGGACGGGAGAGCCTGGCTGCGTGACGGGCATGGGGACACCTCCGTGAGCACCGTAGGCCCATACGATCTCCAGCCCGGGGCAGTGACCCGGCGGCGCGCAAAGGCGTCCCCCGTTCGCGGTAACGTGAGGCCCCTATGAACGCCAACCCCGACGTGCGGCCTCCCGCCGTTTCTGTGATCATGCCCGTCCTCAATGAGGAGCGGCATCTGCGCGGGGCCGTCCAAGCCATCCTCGCGCAGAGTTACGCAGGCGAGATGGAGGTGGTGATCGCCCTCGGTCCGTCCACGGACCGCACGGACGAGATCGCCGCCGAACTGGTCGCCGAAGACCCCCGCGTGCACACCGTCCCGAACCCGACCGGCCGTACGCCCGCCGCGCTGAACGCCGCGATCAAGGCCTCCCGCCATCCGATCGTGGTGCGCGTCGACGGACACGGAATGCTGTCGCCGAACTACATCGCCACGGCCGTACGGCTGCTGGAGGAGACCGGCGCGCAGAACGTCGGCGGCATCATGCACGCCGAGGGCGAGAACGACTGGGAGCGCGCGGTCGCCGCCGCGATGACCTCGAAGATCGGTGTCGGCAACGCCGCCTTCCACACCGGTGGCGAGGCGGCCCCGGCCGAGACCGTCTACCTGGGCGTCTTCCGGCGCGAGGCGCTGGAGCGGCAGGGCGGCTACAACGAGGAGTTCATCCGGGCCCAGGACTGGGAGCTGAACTTCCGCATCCGGGAGGCGGGCGGGCTGATCTGGTTCTCGCCGGAGCTGCGGGTGTCGTACCGGCCCCGGCCGAGCGTGCGTGCGCTGGCCAAGCAGTACAAGGACTACGGCCGCTGGCGGCACGTGGTCGCCCGCTACCACGAGGGCTCCATCAACCTGCGCTACCTCGCCCCGCCGACCGCGGTGTGCGCGATAGCGGCGGGCATAGTGGTGGGCGCGGCCCTGACCCCCTGGGGCTTCGTGGTCCCCGGCGGCTACCTCGCGGCGATCGTCGCCGGGTCGGTGCCCGCGGGCAAGGGCCTGCCGGTGAAGGCCCGGCTGCAGATCCCGCTGGCCCTCGCCACCATGCACATGTCGTGGGGCTGGGGCTTCCTGACCAGCCCCCGCTCCCTGGCCAAGAAGGTCATCGCCTCACGCCGCCCCGCGGTGCTCGCCACCGACTGAGGCCGCGCGAGGCGCCCGTCGGCCCGGGCTACCAGGTGTAGCCCGGGTTGACGTGCATGCACTGCTTCTTGTCCGCGCCGTTGATGACCTGCGCCGAATCAGGGGTGGAGTCGTCCTCCTCGGGCGCGGTGTACTTGGTGCCCGAGCGCCAGTCGGCGCCGACCACCAGCGTGATCCCGGACACGTCCGTGGACTTCTTCACCGCGGACACCGGGATGCCGAGCGCCTTGGCCACCCGCTGGGCGTCGCCCTCCAGATCCGCGCTCGGGTAGCGGATCACCGTCGTGGTCTCGCTCAGCGTGGCGGAACGATCCGCCACCGCCTGGGTGAACCCCTTGTCGAGGAGAAGCCGGGCGATCGTGTTCGCCCGTCCGCCGACCGGCGCCAGGGTCTCGGACCGCGTGCCGTTCTCCACCTGAACGGCGATCCTGTCGTCGGCCGCGGCCGGGTCCGTGCTCGCCTTCGCCGCGACGGCCTTCTTCTTCCCGCCCTTGCCGTCCAGGGCGATGTCCTCGCGGACGAGCCGGAACAGCTTCGCCGCGTCGGTCGGCCTGGGCACCACCCGGCCACTGTCGGGCGGCTGGTACTGCCACGGCATCGTCGTCATGGTGATGCGTTTGGTGGGGACCTTCTTGAGCTCCTTGCTCAGGTCGTACAGCTTCGCCACCGTGCCGAGTCCGTCGTCGACCGTGAGGGCCTTGGTCGCCGTCTCGGCGAGGCTCTGCAGCTTGCTCGGGTTGCTCAGCGTGGCGTTCTCCCGCATCTCGCGGACCATCGCGTTCATGTACTGGTGCTGTGCCTTGGCCCGGGCTATGTCGGTGTTGTCCTCGAAGCCGTACCGGGTGCGCAACCACTGCAGGGCCTGGACGCCCTTCACGTACGTGGTGCCCTTCTTCAGCTTCAGGCCCGAGCCGTGGCCCTTGCTGTCCTTGGAGTACACGTTGGCGTCCACACACACCGGTACGCCGCCGATCGCGCCCGCCATCGACACCACACCCGAGAAGTCGACCATCATGAAGTGGTCGATGTGGATGTCGGTGAGCTTCTCCCAGGTCGCCACCGTGCACCCGGGGCCGCCGCGGCCCAGCGAGTCGTTGGTCATGTGCGACGTGAGGGCCTCGTAGACCTTGCCGTCGTGGGGGTCCGTGCACTTGGGAATGTCCACCAGCGTGTCACGGGGCATGCTGACCACCGACATGTTGGTGCGGTCCGCCGAGAGGTGCAGCAGCATCTGGACGTCCGCGCGTGGCGCGGTGTTGAAGGTCTCCTTGGCGCCGCCGAGTTTCTGGTCCTCTTTGTTGTTCCGTCCGTCCGACCCGATCAGCAGGATGTTCAGCGGCTTCTGGCCGGCCGCGTTCGTCCGGGACTCCGCCGCCCGGTCCTTGGCGTCCCCGAGGTTGAGGGGGTCCTTCCTGATGTTGCCGTTCAGGTGCTGGTAGTAGAGGTAGCCCGCTCCCGCGGTGCCGAGTATCACCACCGCCAGCACCGTCGCCGACCAGCGCAGCGCACGCCGTCTGCGCCGTGGCGGGTCCTCCTGCGCACCGTCCCGGCCGCTCCCGCCACCGTGCCGGCCCTGTCCGGCCGGCGCGTCCGCCCCCTGCGGCCCGAGCGACATCGTGTCCTTCACCGCGGGACCCTCCCCGCGCATGCTGCTCCGCACCAACTCCCTGCCCCTCCCCACCCTGCGCCCTCACCTGAGTACGTACGTCCTTGCCCCTTGTCAGACGCACGAGGGGCCCTTTGGGTTACCTGCCGGGCGCACACCATGTCAGCCGCCACGGACAACACGCCCGCTTCCGCCCGCCTCCCGGAACTGAGCGAGCCTCATCATTCTGCGGCCGGCCAGGAGACTCCTGTGGGTTTCCTGCGGGAACCCACAGGCCCGGGTTTCCAGGTGCGCACGGCGCGTACACGTCCGCACACCGTCCGGTGCCGGAGGCGTCCACGGACAGCCGTGTCACAGCGGAACGGGCCTGTCCCACCCCTCTCGGGCGCGGAACAGGCCCGTCCGGGGGCCCTCAGCGGCTCAGCCGGCGCACTTGACCTGGTTGGCCGTGGTCTTGTCGACGTCCGGGGCCTTGCTCGGAGCGGTGAAGGACACACCCGCGCCCTTGAAGTCCTTGCCCAGCGTCAGCGTCATGGCGGGCAGGCCCTGGGAGTTGATCACACTCTTGCCGGGCTTCATCGCGGACCCGGACAGCCCCAGGATGGCGGCCAGCCGGCGTGCCTGGGGCGCCTGGTCGGGCGCGTACTCGAGCGTGGTCTTGCTCAGTGGGGCCGGGGCGTTGCCCGCGTTGTCCGACTTGAGCACGCCCGCGTCGTTCTGCAGGTAGCTGAGCTCCGCCTGTGCGCTGCCGCCCGGGGCTCCGCCGTTGTAGATGCGTACCCGGACCTCGGAGGGGGCGGACTTGGTGCCCTTGAGGAGTGCGGCCTGCGCGTCCTTGGCCGCCTTCTGCTTCTTCTTCACGTCGGAGAAGGAGACGTCGTTCTTGATCGCGTCGAAGACCGCCGGGGCGGCGCTCGGCTTGAGGATCACCGTCTTGTGGACGACACCGTCGGCCGGGTTGTCGACCACCGGCACGGTGGTGAAGGTCAGGTTCTTCGGGTTGAGCTTGCCCAACTCCAGTCCCAGGTCCTTCAGCTTGCCGATGCTGTCGAGCTGCGAGTCGACGGTCAGCGCCTTGGTGCCGGCCTCGGCCAGCTTCAGCATCTTGGTCGGGCTGGTGAGCGTCGAGTTGGAACTCAGCTTGCGCATCAGCGCGCTGAGGAACTGCTGCTGCAGCTCGATCCGGCTCAGGTCGCCGCCGAGACCGACCGAGTGCCGGGTGCGGACGAACGCCAGCGCCTGCTCGCCCGAGATGTTGTGCGGGCCCTTGGACAGGTTCAGGTGCGAGTCCTTGTCGTTGATGTCCTTCGCCAGACAGACGTCGACCCCGCCGACCGCCGTGGTCAGCGTCTTCACCGCGTTGAAGTCGGCGACCATGAAGTCGTCCGGTTTGATCCCGGTCACCTCCGTGACCGTGCGCATGGTGCAGCTCGGCGTCCGGCCGTCCTGGCCGAGGCTGGTGTTGAACCGCTGGCCCGGGGTACCCGGGATGACCTTCGTGGAGCCGTCGGCCTGCTTGGTCGGACAGTCCGGCACGTCCACGATCAGGTCGCGGGGGATGCTCAGCGCCGTGGCGTTCGAGCGGTCCTTGGAGACGTGCAGCAGGATGTTGGTGTCGGCGTGCCCGACGCTGCCCGCGTCGCCGTATCCCTCGTTGCCCTTGCCGGTGCGCTTGTCGGTGCCGATCAGCAGGATGTTGATCGCCTGGTCCTTGCGGAAACCACCCGTGCTCGCGCCGTCGTCGGACACGGAGGTGATGTTGTCGTTGAGGTGCTTGATGTAGAGGTAGCCGGCCGCGCTGACGGCGACCAGCACGAACGCCATGCCGCCACCGGTCCACAGCAGGACCTTCTTGGCCTTCGACTTCTTCTTCACCGGCCGCCGGTTGCGCCGCCCCGGCGGGGGCTCGGGAGGGCCGCCCCGGCGCCGTCGCTGCGCCGGGAACTCGGGCCCGGACATGTCCCGGCTGTCGAGATCCTGCTTCCCGCGCCCGGGAGCGGCGGTCCGGCCGCGTCCCCCGCCCGCCGCCGCGCCCGTTCGGGGCGAGGCGGATCTGCGCGGACCCGGTACCGTCGACTGCGGTGCGGAAGCGCTCAGTCGCAATTCGTATTCGCCGGTGTTCGGATTGAGCACCCACTGGTCTGCGGGATCGATGTTGTCCGCCCGCCCACGTCCTTGCGCGTCCACGGTTGTCCGAATCCTCCGTTGGGGCCACGCGGCGCCCTTCCCCCACCAGGCGCACGGGTCTCGGTCAATCAGTGCACGACCCCAGGACAGACCTCGCGGCCGGGTGCACCGGATCGCTCACACTATCCGCCCAGTTCAGCGTCCAACGACGCTCGTGACAAATTCCACCTTCCTACAACTGGGCAATCCGTCGCATTCTCCTGAACACAGGTACGGCTTTGGCGGCCGCTTTACTCACAGCTGTCCTCTGCTGCGGTGTTCCCGCGGAAGGTCGGGGTGGGGGAGGGGGCGTTCCGGTCGTCGGACGGGTCGTCAGGGAGGTCGTCACCGCGGGCGCCCGCGTGAGAATCCGGTGTGACTTCCCGGGCCACCGCGACCGGCTGGTCCGCGCGCAATCGCGCGAAGAGTCGCTCGGCGTCCGGTTCCACCAACTGGTCACGATTGGAGTTGTAAACGTACGACTCCCTCGGAACGGTCATGAATCGCATCTGGTCGGTGGGAATGTTCCGCAGGCCGCGCACCAGTTGGTAGAGGCCGCCCAGGCTCGCCAGCCCCGGGTCGGTGGTGAGCGAGGAGGTGGCCGCGTCCAGCACCGGGTAGAGCTTGACCGGGTTCAGCAGGACGTCGTCACTGCGTACCTTGTTGACCAGCGCCCCGAGGAACCGCTGCTGACGGCCCATCCGGTCGGTGTCGCTGCCGTCGCCGAGGGACTTGCGGGCCCGCACATAGCCGAGTGCCTGCTCGCCGTCGAGTGTGACCCTGCCCGCGGGCAGACGCAGCTTGGCTGCCTTGTCGTCGATGGGCCTGCTCAGGCACACCTCGACGCCGTCGACGGCGTCGACCATCTCCTTGAAGCCGCTGAAGTCGACGACGACGTGGTGGTCGATCCGGATGTCGGTCAGCTTCTCCACGGTCCGGATGGTGCACGCCGAGCCGCCCACCTGGAACGCCTGGTTGAACATCGCGAACATCGGCTCGCTGCGGCTGCCGTCCGCCCGCCGGCAGCTCGGTATGTCCACCATCAGGTCGCGCGGCAGCGACACGGCGGTGGCGCTGCGCCGGTCGGCGGCCAGGTGGAGCAGGATCGTGGTGTCGGACCGCTCGCTGCCAAGATCCCGCCCGTAGGCGTCGTTGCCGTCCCCCGAGCGCGTGTCCGACCCGATCAGCAGGATGTTCTGCGCGTCGTGCACCAGCGCCGTGGGCCGTTCCCGCTCGTACCGGGCGAGCTCGGCGGCGGCCGCGTCGTCGGCCGTGATGTTGGCGCTCAGCTTCGCGTACACCGCCCATCCGCCCCCGGCCGCCGCCAGGAGAAGGACCCCGGCCCCCAGGGCCGCCCCCTTCACCCATCGCCGCCGGCGCCTGCGTATCCGCCCCTCGGCACTCGCGGAGGCTCCGGAAGGCCGGGTCCGTCCGGAGGGGCTGCCTGCGCTGTCGGTCACGGCCGGCCCCCTCACGGCGTACGAGCGTCACGTTGCTGGTTCTTACGACCATGACGCGAGGGGGAGGCCGGAGGGGGCTCTTGCTACTCCGAACGGGTGACGGTCGCGCCTGCCTCAGTGGCGCGCGGCGGTCACCCGTTCGCTCTCGATCCGCCTGGCCAGAGCCTCTCCGTCCAGCCGCTCCAGGTGCCGGCACAGCACCACGGAGCCTCCGGCGGCCAGCGGCGCGTACAGCCCCGCGCTCAGCCCCTCCCAGGTGTCGTACGGCAGCCCGGACAGCAGCCGGGACCCGGGCCCCGTCAGATCGAGCGACGGGGCGTCCCGTACCGCCCGCTCCACCACCTCCGCGCCCGTCAGCTCCGCTCCGGCGACGATCAGCGCCGGCTCCTCCGGGTCGACGGGCGAGAACGGCGCGAACCGGTCACCCTGACTCGGCACTTCCACGGCGTAGTCGACGAAGCCCTCCGGGGGCTGCGGGAACCGCCCGCCGAGCGGCCGCAGCGCGAGCGCGACCCGCTCGCCACGGCATGCGCGTGCCGCGTCCAGCGCGTCCGGTCCGCTCACGACGACGTCGGCCGCCGCCGGGTCGCCGGACACGTCCGCGATCACCCCCACCGACGAGCAGGCCAGCAGCCACACCGCCGTCTGCCAGTGGGCGGGCAGCAGCAGCGCGACCCGGTCGCCGGGCCCGGCGGCGAGGTCGCCCTGGAGGAGGTTGGCGGTCTTGGCCACCCAATTGGCGAAGGTGGCCACGGACAGTTCGACGCGTTCGCCCGTGGCGTCGTCGTAGAAGGTCACCAGGGGTCGTCCGGGATCGGCGGCGAGCGCGGATCCCAGCAGGTCGGCGGGGGTGCGGTCGGTGGCGTTCACCCGCGCAAGGGTACGCGGCGCCGCGGCCGGGGACGGCGCGGCGGGGCCACCGGTTCGGCGGAACGTCAGCCGACGACCCGTCAGTTCCGAGATGGACAGATTCATATGACTATGTCCAAGATCGTGGGCATGCGCGGATTTCTCCCTTCCTCGATCGGTGTCTCCTCGGTCGGTGTCACGTGCGCGGCCGCCCTCACCCTGCCGCTGGCCACGCCCGCAGCCGCCGCCGAGGCGAGACCGGCACCGACCTCGCAGCGGGCCGCGGCCACCGCCACCCGCACCGCCCACCGGGCCGCCCCCGGCGACACCCAGTCCCTGCCCCTGCTGCCCCTGACCCGCGACCGCGACGGTGGAGCGGCCCCCGAACAGGGCCTGCGCCGCGACCGGGTACGGCGTTTCTCGCTCCTCGGCGTCGTCTGGGACGACCCCGGCACCGAACTCCACGGCCGTGTCCAGGTCCGCACCCGCGCCGCCGGCACCGGCAGATGGTCCGGCTGGCAGGACGTCGAGGCGCACAACGCCGACCACGGCGCCGACCCCGGCACGACGGAGCGCGCCTCGGGGCGGGTGCGCGGTGGCACGGCACCGCTGTGGGTGGGCGACTCGGGCGGGGTCGACGTACGCGTCCGGGCGGACGAGGACCGGGCCGGCGGCGCCCGCCCCCGGCTCCCCTCCGGTCTGCGCCTGGAACTCGTCGCCCCCGGCGACGAGCCGCCGCCCGGCGGGCCCGCGGCCGACCCCCCGGGCAACGCCGGCCTGTCGGAGGCCGAGGCCGCCGCGTCCGCGGTCAACACCGACCTCGCGCCCTTCGCCGCCACCGAGATCCCCGCCCTCGGCAGGGCGGACACCGAGATGCAGCTACTGGCCCTGCGCGGCGACCAGCTGACCGAGGCTCAGCGCAGCAAGCCGTACATCGGGCCGCGCCCGCGCATCGTGACCCGGCGCGGCTGGGGCGCGGACGAATCGCTGCGCGAGAAGGGGTTCGTCTACACCCAGAAGGTCAAGGCGGCGTTCGTCCACCACACCGCCACCGGGAACAACTACCTCTGCTCCCAGGCACCGTCCGTCATCCGCAGCATCTACCGCTACCACGTCCGCAGCATGGGCTGGCGCGACATCGGCTACAACTTCCTCATCGACAAGTGCGGAACCATCTACGAGGGCCGCGCCGGGGGAGTGTCCAAGGCGGTCCGCGGCGCGCACACCCTCGGCTTCAACGAGAGCAGCATGGGCATCGCCGTGATCGGCGCCTACGGCTCGGGCCAGCCGTCCTCCGCCGCGGTCAAGGCCATCGCCGGGCTCACCGCCTGGAAGCTCGGACTCTACGGGGGCAATCCCCGCGGAAAGACGTATCTGAAGTCGGGCGGTGGCAATCTCTACCCGAAGGGGAAGAACGTACGACTCAACGTGATCTCCGGACATCGGGACGGATACGCCACCGACTGCCCGGGCAAACGGCTCTACGCCAAGCTCGGCTCGGCCCGTTCCACCGCGGCGCGCTACCAGGGGCGCTGACGGACGGAGAGGACGCTCGTCGCCGGGGGCCCGGTCGGGGGGATCCGCTTCCGATGCCGCGGGACATCGTGCGGCCGTCGAGGCGCCGTCACACGGTCTGCTTACCGCGGTCTGCATACACTGGCCGGCCGAAAACACAGTTCGGCCGGTCCCGGCAGGAAGCAGAGACGACAGGTGACAGAAGCGATCCTCCTGGTCGGCGGCAAAGGCACCCGGCTGCGCCCGCTCACGGTGCACACGCCCAAGCCCATGGTCCCGGCGGCCGGGGTCCCGTTCCTCACCCACCAGCTGGCCCGGGCCAGGGCGGCGGGCGTGGAGCACATCGTGCTCGCGACGAGCTACCTGGCCGAGGTCTTCGAGCCGTACTTCGGCGACGGCGCCGAGCTCGGCCTCCACATCGAGTACGTCACCGAGGAGGAGCCCCTCGGCACCGGCGGAGCCATCCGCAACGTCGCCGCGCGCCTGCACTCCGGCCCCGACGAGCCGGTGCTGATCTTCAACGGCGACATCCTGACCGGACTGGACATCAGGGCGCTGGTGCGCACCCACGAGGAGACGTCCGCGGACGTGTCCCTGCACCTCACCAAGGTGACCGACCCCCGTGCCTACGGTCTGGTCCCCACCGACGACACCGGCCGTGTGCTCGCCTTCCTGGAGAAGCCGCAGACCCCCGAGGAGATCGTCACCGACCAGATCAACGCCGGGGCGTACGTCTTCCGCCGCTCGGTCATCGACACGATCCCGGCGGGCCGGCCGGTGTCGGTGGAACGGGAGACGTTCCCGGACCTGCTGGCGGCGGGCGCCCATCTGCAGGGCATGGTGGACTCCACGTACTGGCTCGACCTCGGTACGCCCGCCGCCTTCGTCCGCGGCTCGGCCGACCTGGTCCTCGGGCGGGCGCCGTCCCCGGCGGTCCCCGGCCGCTGCGGCGACCGCCTGATCCTGCCGACCGCCACGGTGGCGTCCGACGCCAAGCTGACCGGCGGCACCGTGGTGGGGGAGGGCGCGTTCGTCGCCGAGGGCGCCCGGGTCTCCGGCAGCACCATCCTGCCCGGCGCCGTCATCGAACCCGGCGCCGTCATCACCGACTCCCTCATCGGCGCCCGCGCCCGCGTCGGCGAACGCTCCGTCCTCACCGGCACGGTGATCGGCGACGGCGCGGTCGTCGGCCCCGACAACGAACTCCGCGAAGGGGTCCGGGTGTGGTGCGACGCGCGGATCCCGGCGGGGGCGGTGCGGTTCTCGTCGGACCAGTAGGCGGCGCCCGGGGCGGCGGACGGGCGGGCAGGGGCGTAGACGCCTGCTTATGCGACTGAGCGTTGCGGCTATGGCCGTCGCCCACCAGGCGCCGGTTGACTGTTCGCATGACCCCGACACACGGCACCGAGACGACCCTGATCACCGGCGGCACCGGCAAGACCGGGCGGCGTGTCGCGCAGCGGCTGACCGCCCGGGGCCTGCCGGTGCGCATCGGCTCCCGTTCGGGTGAGCCGCCGTTCGACTGGCAGGAGCCCGGCAGCTGGGAGCCGGCGCTCGACGGAGTCACCGCCGTCTACGTCACCTACCACCCGGATCTCGCCTTCCCCGGAACCGCCGAAGCGGTGGGTGCGCTTTCCGCGCTCGCCGTCGGCAAAGGCGCGCGCCGACTCGTACTGCTCTCCGGACGCGGCGAGGAGGGCGCGGTGAACAGCGAGAACCGGCTCAAGGACTCGGGCGCGGACTGGACCGTGGTGCGGGCCAACTGGTTCAACCAGAACTTCAGCGAGAGCTCGTCGGCGCGCTGGTGGCCACGGTGTGGGCCGCGGTCGCCGCGTACCGGCAGAAGTGCAAGGGCGCGGCCGCGTGGGCCGCCGCTGCCGGTGTGCTCTACCTGGCCGTACTCGTGATCACGGTTTCGGTGAACCTTCCGCTGAACAACGAACTCGCCGCTCTCGGCGACCCGGCCAAGGCCGCGGACCACTCGCTCGTCGACAGGTTCGAGGGGGTCTGGTCGACGGCCAACATCGTGCGCACGGTGCTCACCACGGCCGCGGTGGCCTGCCTGGCGCAGGCGCTGAGGCTGTACGGCCGGACCGGCACCGCGGCCGTACGGCAGGGCTGACGCTCACAGTCGGCCTATGTCGCCGACGGGCATCCGCGGGGCGCGCCGCGGTGGCACCCGCCCGCTCAGCAGGATCAGCCTGGCCGCCCGGTGCCGCTGCCCCGCGTACGGCTCCAGGAGTTCCAGCATCGTGGCGTCGTCGGCGTGCCGGTTCCCGGCCAGCGCCCAGCCGATGATCCCCGGCAGGTGCAGATCGCCGACCGTGACCGCGTCCGCCGCCCCGTGACTGCGCTGCACGGTCTCGGCCGACGTCCACGGGCCGATCCCCGGCACGAGCTCCAACCGCACCTGGGCGGGAGCCGGTTCCATCCCGACCGCCTCCTCCAGCCGCGCGGCGACCCGTACGGCCCGCAGGATGGTCGACGCCCGCTTGTCGTCGACGCCGGCCCGGTGCCACTCCCAGGACGGGATCAGCGCCCAGGCCCGCGGTTCCGGCATCACATGCATCCGCGCGGGCGCGGGCCCCGGCGCCGGCTCCCCGAACTTCCGCACCAGCAGCCGCCACGCCCGGTACGCCTCGGCCGTCGTGACCTTCTGTTCCAGGACCGACGGGATCAACGACTCCAGCACCAGCCCGGTCCGTGTCAGTCTGAGCCCCGGCCGCCGGTGCCGGGCCGCCGCCACCACCCGGTGCCGGGGCGTGAACGCGGAGGGATCGTCGGCGGCACCGAGCAACTGCGGCAACCGCTCCAGCAGCCACTCGGCTCCCGGCCCCCACGCGCGGCCGCGCACCTCGCCGCCGTGCGCGGACACCCGCAGCGTCCCCGGCCCGGCGGGGGTCCGGCTGGCCCGCCACACCGACCCGTCGGGCGCCGCGTGGAAGGTGGGGTCCCCCGGACCGCGTCTGAGCGGGCCGAGTACCAGCCCGAGATCGAGCGGACCGTCCGGCACCCAGGTCCGCCCCCGCCCCGGTCCGGCGGCCTGCCGGGGGATACCGACGGGCGCGGCGGGCGCGGGGACATCCCCGCCGCGCACGGTGGTGCGCGTGGGGCGCGGTGCGAAACGTCCTGCCACGATCGAGATCCCTGGAGCGCCGGAGCTGTGCTACGAGACTAAATGATCGGCTCGTGAAGTCCTTCGAGGTGGACGTGAGCCGGACTCTGTGGGTTCAGGCGGTTCGGTCGCGCAGTGCAAGGCGCCCTCACGGCTCGCTCAGCAGCTCGCTCGCCGCCTGGTGGACCTTCGTCAGGGCGTTCAAGAGGGATGCGCGTTCGGTCTCGGTGAGATCCGCGGTGACCTTCTCCTCGATCGACCGCCGTTCCGCCTCGACCGGTTTCTGCAGCGCACGCCCCGCGTCGGTGAGCAGAAGCCGGACGAGGCGGTTGTCCCGGTCGTCGCGGCCACGGGTGAGCAGCCCGGCTGCGGTCATCCGCTCGGCCATCTTGACGACGGTGGGAGTCGTGACGTTCAGCGCGGCGGCGACTTCGCCGGGCGTGCTGCCGTCCCGCTCCCACAGTACGGCGAGCAGGTGGTTCTGCCCGACGTGCAGCCCGTGGCGTCGCAGGCCGCGTCGGCCAGGGCCCGGAGCACCTTCGACGTCCTGCCGTGCAGGTCCCGCGCGCAACGCCGACACGTTCCGACGGCCTGAAACCGCCTGAGCCGACAGACGACCACGCCCTCTTCCGCTTCTGCCGACCGGTCCCTGCGGGCCGGTCAGCGCACCTCGATGAACGCCCCCGCCTCCCGCTCCGGTCGCGGCCTCGGCTCCTCGGCCGGATGCCCGACCGCGACCGCCCCCATCGGGTCCCAGTTCTCCGGCAGGTCCAGCACCTCGCGCACCACGTCCCGGCAGAACATCGTCGAGGACACCCAGGCCGAACCCAGCCGCTCCCCGGCGAGGGCGACCAGGAAGTTCTGCACGCCGGCCCCGGCGGCGACGACGAACATCTCCCGTTCGGCGCCGTCCCGTCGGGGGTCCCCGTAGGTGTGGGAGCCGTCCATGACGAGGCAGGGCACGACGAGGTAGGGGGCGCCCCGCAGCACGTCGCCGCGTCGCACCCGCTTGGCGATGGACTCCTCCGTCCTGCCGTCCCGTCGCAGGTCGGCGATCCAGGCATCCCGCATGGCGTCCAGCAGCCGGGTGCGCGTGGACTGCGACTCCAGCAGCACGAACCGCCACGGCGTCGTGTGGTGGGGCGCCGGTGCCGTCACGGCCGCCGCGACCGCCCTGCGTACAGCGCCGGGATCGACCGGCTCGTCCGTGAAGGCCCGTACCGTACGCCGCTGGGTCACCGCTTCCCGGACCGCCTCGGAGGTGCCCAGCCGGAACATGTCGTCACGCGCGACGCGCACCATGGCACGCGCCCCTTCGCCGTGGTCGTCGGCCACGGTGTGCGGCAGTCCGCGCACCACGGCGACGGGCAGCCCGGCGGCCTTGCCCTTGACCAGATCACCGGCGGCGGCCAGCTCGTCCGCCGTGGCGACGACGGTGGCGGAGAGCGGATTGCCGTACGCGTCCGTGCCCCCGCGCAGGTCGTCCAGCACGCGCACGCCCGCGGCGCCGATCGCGACGTCCGTGAGGCCCGCGCGCCACGGCCGCCCGAAGGTGTCGGTCACGATCACCCCGACGTTCACGCCGAGCGCGTCCCGCAGCCCGTCCCTGAGGGCCCGCGCGGACGCGTCCGGGTCCTCGGGCAGCAGGAGCACCGTGCCGGACGGTGTGTTGGAGGCGTCGACCCCGGCGGCCGCCATGACCAGGCCCTGCCGGTTCTCGACGATCCGCAGCGCACCGCGCCGCGCCACCACGCGTACGGTCTCGGCGTCGATCGCGGCCTCCCGGTCGGCGGCCTCGACGACCCGGCCCTCCGCCTTCGACACGATCTTCGAGGTGACGAGCAGCACGTCCCCGTCGGCCAGCCCGGGCCCGGCGCCGGCGATCAGCTTCGCGAGATCGTCGCCGGGCCGGACCTCGGGCAGGCCGGGGACGGCCCAGACGCGGTAACCGCCCGCAGACGCGTCGCTCATGCCTGCCGCACCTCCTCCGCCAGCGTCAGCGCCTCACCGGCCATCCGCGCGGCGGCGTCGACGTCGGTCATCATCAGCGGCACGGCCCGGCAGCGGATGCCGGCGGCCTCGACCCGCTCGACCGTGCCCGCGTCCACCGTGTCCACCAGCCAGCCGTCCAGCAGCCCCGAGCCGTAGTGCTCGGCCACCGCCGCGGCCGTGGACTCGACGCCGACCGCCGCGAGCACCTTGTCGGCCATCCCGCGCACGGGCGCGTCCCCGACGATGGGGGACAGGCCCACCACCGGCACCCCGGCGTCGGCGATCGCCTCCCTGACGCCGGGCACGGCGAGGATCGTGCCGATGGAGACGACCGGGTTGGACGGCGGGAAGAGGACGACGTCCGCGGCCGCGATGGCCTCCAGCACCCCGGGTGCCGGCTTGGACTGCTCGGCGCCCACCGGCACGACCGCCTGCGCCGGGACCGACGCCCGCAGCCGCACCCAGTACTCCTGGAAATGGACCGCCTTGCGCTCGCCGTCCACCTCGACCGCCACGTGCGTCTCCACACGGTCGTCGGTCATCGGGATCAGCCGCACCCCCGGCTTCCAGCGGTCGCACAGCGCCTCGGTGACCGCGCTGAGCGGATACCCGGCGCCCAGCATCTGCGTCCGCACTATGTGCGTGGCGAAGTCCCGGTCGCCGAGCCCGAACCACTCGGGCCCGACCCCGTACGCCGCGAGCTCCTCCTTGAGGTGGAACGTCTCGTCCGTCCGCCCCCAGCCCTGCTCCTCGTTGATGCCGCCGCCGAGCGTGTACATCACCGTGTCGAGGTCCGGGCAGACCTTCAGCCCGAAGAGGTGGATGTCGTCGCCGGTGTTGCCGATGACCGTGACGTCCGCGTCCGGCACGGCCCGCTTCAGACCGCGCAGGAACCGGGCACCGCCGATGCCGCCTGCCAGAACCACAATGCGCATGGGAGAAGTCTCGCAGGCGGGTACGACATCGTGTCAGGCAGTCACCGGACGCGGCTCGGTCCGTGCCTCGCAGTGCGGGGACGCGTGCATCGGCATCTCCGTCAGGCCCGGGTAGTACACGTGCAGGCTGACCGCCGGCTCCAGCGCGTCGTTGACGACCTCGTGCGCGTACCCCGGCGCGAAGACCCGCTGGCTGCCCTCGGCCAGCGCGCGCGTACCCCGTTCGGTCCGCTCGGTCAGCGTGCCTTCCAGGACGGTCAGCACACCGGAGGAGCGGCCGTGGTCGTGCAGGCCGGTGCCCTGGCCCGGCACCCAGGACAGCAGCCACACCTCGTAGCCCGGACCGGTGCGCAGCCGGTGGTACCAGCGGCTCGTCGCGTCGTACTCGACGAGGTGCGCCCACTGGGAGCGGTCGGCGGCGATGTCGCGGGCCAGGCCGACGAACTCGGCGACGGTGGCCGGGTGCTCGCGCGGTGCCTGGAGCAGGTGCGGGACTTCGAGGATGTCGCCGGCGATCTGGAGGTCGTTGTCGCTGTTCATGGGGTTGCGGTGGTCCTCAACGGAAGAGTGGGGCCAGGGAGGGGCAACGCGGCCGAGTCGCGGGACGGACTCGGCGACAGCCGGAGCGGTGGAAAAGGCTCAACAGCTGTGACAGCGACAACAGCGCGCGCGGGCAGCCCCGTGGGACCCGGCGGGCCGGGTCGTGACGAGTGCCAAGTGCGCGAGCATGCCCATAAGGACACCGGTTCACACCATGCCTGTCAACTCGACGCCCGGTATGTGGGACATGTTTCACCGCATCCGGTTCATTCCTTAGATGAAAGGTTTGCTCATCGGGTTGGCGGGACACATGGCGTCCATCCGGGCGCACGAGCCTCGTCGGAACGCGATCGAACTCCTGGGCCTCCTTCTTCGTACAGGTCTGTGTGCGGGGTCGGAAGCCCTCCCGGGCCCCTTCTGCGCGTCAAGGTTTATGGCGATTTGAACACTTTCCGCTTGACCTTGGTTCCGCAGAGTGAATAACGGGCCCAATAGCAGATCTCGGCTTGACTCCCCCGGAGCGGCACACTTGTAATTTCACTCGTGTCGTTCAGCCGGACCGCTAACGGCCACGACCACGGGGACGTGAAGACAGACGAGGGGCGCACATGACCGAGCTGGTGCAGCAACTGCTGGTCGACGACGCGGACGAGGAACTCGGCTGGCAGGAGCGCGCGCTGTGCGCCCAGACCGACCCCGAGTCCTTCTTCCCCGAGAAGGGCGGCTCCACCAGAGAGGCCAAGAAGGTCTGCCTCGCCTGCGAGGTGCGCTCCGAGTGCCTCGAGTACGCCCTCGCCAACGACGAGAGATTCGGTATCTGGGGCGGCCTGTCCGAGCGCGAGCGGCGCCGGCTGAAGAAGGCCGCGGTCTGACCCCGGCCCGTCCGGACCGGGTCCGACGGCAGGGGTGTGGTCGGCACACACGTGGCCGGCATGGGTGCATAAGGCGGCAAACGGTGCGAACGGCCCGTCGCGCGTGGGTTGTCCACAGGCGGCGGGCCGCCCTCTTGCCCAGCCGATAGTGTGGTCGCTCGTCCGAGACGCCTCGCCGCCCCCGCAGGGCGCGGGCGTCCACCGCAGTCCACCGAACCGGGGCCCGTACCTCGATGTCCGCGCACAGCCACCAGGCAGCCCATCAAGACGCCGCTGCGCCTGAGTTCCCGCGTCATGTCGTCACCGCGGTGCTCGTCTCCCACGACGGCGCCCGCTGGCTGCCCGACGTGCTCGCCGGGCTGCTCGGCCAGGAGCGGCCCGTGCAAAGCGCCGTCGCCGCCGACACCGGCAGCGCGGACGCGTCCGCCGAGCTGGTCACCGAGGCCCTCGGCGCCGACCGCGTGCTGCACCTCGCCCGGCGCACCGGTTTCGGCCAGGCCGTGGAGGAGGCGACCCGCTCCGCGCCCGTCCTCACCCCGGACGATCTGCCGTACCTCAAGCGTCCCAGCGGCTGGGACCCGGTCACCCGCAGCTGGCGCGACGACGCCTACGACCTGCCGGAACTCCCGCACGGCGAGCCCGTCCAGTGGCTCTGGCTGCTGCACGACGACTGCGCCCCCGAACCCGACGCCCTCGCCCAGCTGCTGCGCGTGGTGGACAACGAACTGGAGCTGGGCCGCGAGGACGTGGCCGTCGTCGGCCCCAAGCTGCGCGGCTGGTACGACCGCCGCCAACTGCTCGAGGTCGGCGTCAGCATCGCCAACTCCGGCCGCCGCTGGACCGGCCTGGACCGCCGGGAACAGGACCAGGGACAGCACGACCACGTCAGGTCCGTGCTGTCGGTGTCCACGGCCGGCATGCTGATCCGGCGCGACGTGTTCGAGCAGCTCGGCGGCTTCGACAAGCGGCTGCCCCTGATGCGCGACGACGTGGACCTGTGCTGGCGGGCGCACGCGGCCGGCCACCGCGTCCTCATCGCCCCGGAAGCCGTCGTACGGCACGCGGAGGCCGCCTCCCGGGAGCGCCGCACCGTCGACTGCCTGGGCCGCACCGCGGCCTCCCCGCACAAGGTCGACAAGGCCGGCGCCGTCTACACCCTGCTCGTCAACACCCGCACCGCGGCGCTGCCCTGGGTGCTGCTGCGACTCGTGCTCGGCACGCTCCTGAGAACCGTCGCCTACCTCGTCGGCAAGGTCCCCGGACAGGCCGTCGACGAGATCCGCGGCCTGCTCGGCACCCTGCTGCGGCCCGAGCGCATCATCGCCGGACGGCGCAGGCGCGGCCGCCCGCAGGTGGACAAGGGCGAACTGCGGCCCCTGTTCCCGCCGCCCGGAGCGACGGTGCGGGCCACCGTCGAACAGGTCGCGGGCAACCTCTTCGGCGGCTCCGACCCGGAGGTGTCCTCCGCCGGACGGCACGGCGGCGCCGTGGAGTCCGGACCCGGCGGCGACGACGCCGACTTCCTGGAGATCGAGCAGTTCGCCCGCCTCAAACGCATCGCCCGCAAGCCCGGCCCGGTGCTCTTCCTGGTGCTGCTGCTCGTCTCGTTCGCCGCCTGCCGCAACCTGCTCGGCGGCGGCGCGCTCGCGGGCGGCGCCCTGCTGCCCGCCCCCGCCGGAGCCGGTGAACTGTGGTCGCGGTACCTGGACGCCTGGCACCCCGTCGGCGCCGGCGGCACCCCGTCCGCGCCGCCCTACCTCGCCGTCGTGGCGATGCTGGCCGGCACGCTCCTCGGCTCGACCGGCCTCGCCGTCACCGTCCTGATGGTCTTCTCGGTGCCGCTCGCCGGGTTCACCGCGTACTTCGCCTCCCGCCCGCTCGTCACCTCCCGGCTGCTGCGCGCGTGGGCGGCCGTCGTCTACGCCTTCCTGCCCGCCGCCACCGGCGCCCTCGCCGGCGGCCGCATCGGCACCGCCGTCCTCGCCGTGCTGCTGCCGCTCATCGCCCGCGCGGGCATCGCCGCGAGCGGTCTGGCCAACTCCTCGGGAGCACGCGGCAGTTGGCGTGCCACCTGGGCGTACGCGCTGCTGCTGACCATCACCACCGCGTTCACACCGATCGTGTGGCCCATCGCGCTGGTCCTCGGCCTCGGTGTGCTGGCCGTGCGCCGCGGCGAGATCGTCGCCTACGGGCTGCGCTTCCTCGCCCAGCTCGGCACCCCGCTGCTGGTCCTCGCACCCTGGTCGCTGACCCTGCTGCCCTTCGGCTTCTTCCAGGAGGCGGGACTGGAGTACGGCTCCTCGGCCGCCTCCGCCCTCGACCTGCTCGGCGCCAGCCCGGGCGGCCCCGGCACGGTGCACGGGCTGATGCTCATCGGCGTCGTCCTGGCCGCGCTGGCCGCGCTGCTGCGCTCCGAGCGCCAAGCGGGAATCCGGACGGCCTGGGCGGCCGCCCTGGTGGGCCTCGTCTTCGCGGTCCTGTCCAACAGGTCCGCCTGGGCGGGCCCCGCCACGCTCGTCTACGGCCTGGCCCTCCTCGCCGCAGCCGTGCTCGGTGCCGACGGGGCACGCGCGCGTGTGGCCGAGCAGAGCTTCGGCTGGCGCCAGCCGGTCGCCGCGCTGATCGCCTTCGTCTCGGCCGCCGGGCCGCTGCTCGTCGCGGCCGGCTGGGTGATCGGCGGCGCCGACGGCCCCGTGGAGCGGCGCGATCCCGTCCAGGTGCCCGCGTTCGTCGCCGAGGACAGCAGCACCCGCGACCAGGCCCGCACCCTGGTCCTCGACAGCGACTCCACCGCCCAGGTGCGCTACTCCCTCGTGCGTGGCTCCGGCGCGCGCATGGGCGACGCCGAACTCGCCGCCGCCGACGGCGAGAACGGCGAGCTCGACAAGGTCGTCGCCAACCTCGTCGCCGGCTCCGGCGCCGACCAGGCCGCCCAGCTCGGCAAGTTCGCCGTCCGCTACGTCCTGGTGCACAGGGGCGCGCCCCACGAGGTCAGCCGCGTACTGGACGCCACACCCGGCCTGACCCGGCTCAGCCAGCAGGGCGGCAGCGCCCTGTGGCGCATCGACCAGGAAGTCTCCCGCGCCGCCATCGTGTCCGCCTCCGGCTCCGGCACCCCGCAGCCCGTCGCCGCGGGCCCCGTCGAGATCCACACCACGATCCCGTCCGGTTCCGACGGCCGCGTCCTGCGCCTGGCCGACTCCACCGCCGAGGGATGGACGGCCAGCCTGGACGGCAAACCCCTCACCCGGACCACGGTCGACGGCTGGGCGCAGGGCTTCGAACTCCCCTCCACCGGCGGGAAGCTGGACGTCACCTACGACACCCCGATCGGCCACACCGCCTGGCTGTGGGCCCAGGGCGCACTCGCCGTCGTCCTGGTCGTCCTCGCGCTGCCCGGCCGCCGCCGCGACGTCGACGACGACCTGCCCGAGGAGGAGCCCGTCCCCGCCGAGGCCCCCGCGGGCGAGGGACGCCGGGCCCGTCGGCTGCGCGCCCAGGCAGAGGCCGAGGCGACCGGCGCGGAAGACCCGGAGGCCATCCCTCCGGCGCCCGAGGAGCCGGTCGCGGTACCCCACCAGCAGACCTATGACGAGTGGGAACCCACCGCCTACGCGGGCGCCGAGTACGGCACTTACGGCGCCGACCACTACCAGGGCGCCGCGCAGTACCCGGGCGCGTACGACCAGCAGGCGTACCAGGCCGACCCGTACCAGAACGGCCAGTACGACCCCTACGCGTACGGCGGTACGGGCGGCGCCGGCGGTCAGGAGCACTACGACCCGACATACCAGCAGGGCTACGACCCGGCGTACGACCCCGACGCGGCGTACGACCCGACGCAGCACCACCCCCACGGCACCGGCAGCGAGCGCCCCGACGGGAGCCAGCAGTGAACCGCACCACCCTGTCCCTGATCGCCGGCACGGCAGCGCTCGCCGCCATAACCGGGTTCGCCGTGGTCAGCACACCGGACGCGTCCGGTGCCGGTACCGCCACGGCGGCGGCCCGGCTGCCCGTGGAGCGCACCAGCCTGCTGTGCCCGGCGCCGAGCATCTCCGACGTCGCCGACACGTCGTACACGTCGTTCACCCCGGTCACCAAGGGCGCTTCGAGCGGCGGCAAGGCCCAACTGCAGGCGGCCACCGAGCAGTCGGCGGACGACACGGGCGGTTCGACGTCCGGTAAGGGCGGCAAGAACGAGAAGAACAAGAACGAGAAGGGCAAGAACGAGCAGAAGCCCGTCAAGCCCGTCCTGACACCCAAGGATCCCGGCACGCCGGTCACCGGTGACACCTCGGGGGCGGACGCGCCCGCGCTGGTCGGCACGGCCGACGGGAAGTTCGCGCCCGGCTGGACCGTCCAGGAGACCACCGAGGTGGCCGCGGGCACCGGGCGCGGGCTGCAGGGCATCAACTGCTCCGCTCCGGACACGGAGTTCTGGTTCCCGGGGGCCAGCACCGCCGCCGACCGCACCGACTACGTGCACCTCACCAACCCCGACGACAGTGCCGCCGTCGTCGACATAGCGCTCTTCGGCAAGGACGGCGCCCTCAAGTCCACGGTGGCGGACGGCATCACCGTCCAGCCGCACGCCAGTGAGCCGATCCTGCTGTCCACGCTCACCGGCGAGAAGCAGGACGACCTGACCGTCCATGTCAGCGTGCGCAGCGGACGGGTCGGGGCGGCCGTGCAGGCCCTGGACGACAAACTGGGCGGCGACTGGCTGACCGCCTCCACCGACCCGGCGGACCGCCTGGTCCTGCCCGGCATCCCCAAGGACGCCACGTCCGTCCGCCTGATCGCCTTCACCCCCGGCGACGCCGACGCGGACCTGAAGGTGCGGCTCGCCTCCTCCGACGGTCTGATCACCCCCGCCGGGAACGAGACGCTGCACGTGAAGTCGGGCATCACGACGGCGGTCGACCTCGGCGACATCACCCGGGGCCAGGCCGGTTCCCTCGTGCTCACCCCCACCGACCAGTCCGTGCCGGTGGTCGCCGCACTGCGGGTCGTGAGCGGCAAGGGATCCAGGCAGGAAACCGCCTTCATCCCCGCCCCCCGCCCCGTCGGCGCACGCGCGACCTCCGCCGACAACAGCGGCAAGGGCAGCACCCTCTCCCTGACGGCCCCCACGGCCACCGCCCAGGTCAAGGTCACCGCCTCGGCGGGCAGCGAGGGCGGCACGGCGGTCTCCAAGACGTACACGATCAAGTCGGGCACCACCCAGGACATCACCGCGCCCGTCCCGAGCGGCCTCAAGGGCACCTACGCGCTGACCGTGGAACGGATCTCCGGCGGACCCGTCTACGGCGCCCGCACCCTCACGGCCACCGAGGACGGCGTCCCCGGCCTCACCGTCCAGACACTTCCGGACGACCGGGGCATGGTGTCGGTACCCAAGGCCGACCAGGACCTGGCGGTACTGCAGAAGTAGGGGCGCGCGGGGGCTCGGTCAAGGGGCGGGCCCCGCTCAGTCCTCCCCGTATCGCGGATCGACCGTCTCGGGAGTCAACCCGAGCAACTCCGCCACCTGCTCCACCACGATCTCGTGCACCAGCGCGGCCCGTTCGTCCCGCCCCTTGGTGCGGATCTCGACGGGCCGCCGGTAGACGACGACCCGCGCCCGCCGCCCGTCCCGCGCGGGAACGATCCCGCCCAGCGGCACCGCTTCGTCGCTCCAGCCCTCACCGGGCCGCCCGTCCAGCCGCGGCACCTCGAGCACCATGAAGTCGATCTCCGCCAGTTGGGGCCATCGCCGCTCGAGGCGCTCCACGGAGTCCTGCACAAGGTCCGCGAAGACATCGGCACGGCTGGCCGCCAGCGGAACTTGCGGCGGCGCGATCGGCCCGCGCATGCCCCGCCCGTGGCGATCACGGCGACGAGGCCCGGGGCCGGCGGCACGGGGCGGTACACGGTTGTCCATCACTGGTGAAGGGTAGTCCCCGCGCCGTCCGCCCGCCCGGCCCCACGCGCCGACCGGTGCCCTGCCCGGTCACCGCCCGGTTCCCTGTCGGGTCCCTTGTCCGGTCCCTTGTCCGGTCATGGTCTGCGCCCTGTCGGCAGATGACCATTCCAGCCAAGGTTGGGCTCGTTTCCGTATCTCTACAAGACCGTCGAACTCAAGGCAATTGACGGTGTTTGTACCGAGTCATGACCGCCCGCAGGACGGTGCGGGATCTCGGACAGTGCCGTCCGCGCAGGTCAGGAGGACGTCATCGAAAAGCCGGATGTGGCGTTTCACACTACGACACGGTGGAGTGAGCCCATGGAGAGTCGTCGCGGCCCGCTCAAGAGTGCGGTACCGTCCAACGTCGTGAGCCCTGTACGTCGCTGTTCGCGCACCGCCTGCGGCCGACCCGCCGTCGCGACGCTGACGTACGTCTACGCCGACTCGACCGCAGTCCTCGGCCCGCTCGCCACCTACGCCGAACCCCACTGCTACGACCTGTGCGCCGAGCACTCCGAGCGCCTCACCGCCCCGCGCGGCTGGGAGGTCGTACGCCTCCTCGACGGCTCCGCGCCGGCCCGGCCCACGGGAGACGACCTGGAGGCGCTCGCCAACGCCGTGCGCGAGGCGGCCCGCCCCCAGGAACGGGCGGCCCAGGCAGGCGGCGGGGTCCGCGCCGCGGACCCGATGGAGGTCGCCCGCCGCGGCCATCTGCGCGTCCTGCGCTCCCCGGACAACTGACGCCGCTCACCCCTCTGTCCCTGACGGTGTGCGGCCGGCCCGGTATCCTGCGCGGGCCTGCCTCCCGGGCGGGTAGTTTGGGCCCATCCACAGGACATTGAGGAAGGTTGGGCCGTGGCTGCTGATCTGTCGCAGATCGTGAAGGCGTACGACGTACGCGGTGTGGTCCCGGAGCAGTGGGACGAGTCGCTGGCCGAGCTCTTCGGTATCGCCTTCGCCCGGGTGACCGGCGCGGACGCGATCGTCGTGGGCCACGACATGCGCCCGTCCTCGCCCGGGCTGTCCCGCGCCTTCGCGCGGGGGGCCGCGGCACACGGCGTCGACGTCACCGAGATCGGGCTGTGCTCGACGGACCAGCTCTACTACGCCTCGGGCGCGCTGGACCTGCCGGGCGCGATGTTCACGGCCTCGCACAACCCCGCCCAGTACAACGGCATCAAGATGTGCCGCGCGGGCGCCGCCCCGATCGGCCAGGACACCGGCCTCGCCGAGATCCGCGAGCTGGCCGAGCGGTGGCTGGAATCCGGCGCCCCCGAGCCGGTCGCGACGCCGGGAGCCGTCACCTCGCGCGACACGCTGGAGGACTACGCGGCGCACCTGCGCTCCCTCGTCGACCTGTCCTCCATCCGCCCCCTGAAGGTCGTCGTCGACGCGGGCAACGGCATGGGCGGGCACACGGTCCCCACCGTGTTCACCGGCCTTCCCCTCACCCTCGTCCCGATGTACTTCGAACTCGACGGGACCTTCCCCAACCACGAGGCGAACCCGCTCGACCCCGCCAACCTGGTGGACCTGCAGAAGCGGGTGCGCGAAGAGGGCGCCGACATCGGCATCGCCTTCGACGGGGACGCCGACCGCTGTTTCGTGATCGACGAGCAGGGCGACCCCGTGTCCCCGTCGGCGATCACCGCCCTGGTGGCCGCGCGGGAGCTCGCCCGGAACGGCGGCAAGGGCTCGGTCATCCACAACCTGATCACGTCCTGGTCGGTCGCCGAAGTGGTGCGGGAGAACGGCGGCACACCGGTCCGCACCCGTGTCGGCCACTCCTTCATCAAGGCCGAGATGGCCGACAAGGGAGCCATCTTCGGCGGCGAGCACTCCGCCCACTACTACTTCAAGGACTTCTGGAACGCCGACACCGGCATGCTGGCGGCCCTGCACGTCCTCGCGGCCCTCGGCGGCCAGGAGGGCCCCCTGTCCGCCCTCGTCTCCCAGTACGACCGCTACGTCGGCTCCGGCGAGATCAACTCCACCGTCGCGGACCAGAAGGCCCGCCTCGCCGCCGTCCGCGCCGCGTACGAGGGCCGCGACGACCTGACCCTGGACGAGCTCGACGGCCTCACCGTCGCCTCCACCGACTGGTGGTTCAACGTCCGCCCCTCCAACACGGAGCCGCTCCTCCGCCTGAACGCGGAGGCACGTGACGAGGCGATGATGTCCAAGGTCCGGGACGAGGTGCTCGCCATCATCCGGGGCTGACGACTCGGGCTGCGGCCGGCCGCGGCTACGACTGACGGCTGACGGCTGACGGCTACGGGTCGCGGCTGACGGCTGCGGCCGAAGGGCTCCGTCGGCTTCCGGCCACTGCGGCGCGGCCGGTGCCTCCGCCCGTAGCCGACAAGCCCGGGCGGTAGCCGACCGCTCCGGCCGCAGTCGACCGCTCCGACCGCAGTCGACAACTCGCCTTTCAGCCGACCGAGTCGTGCGGCTCCCGGGCATGGGCCCGAGAGCCGCCGCCCCGCCCCCACCGGCGGTACGCTGACCAGGCACATCCGCACAAGCACCATCCGCCCCGAAGGGAACCCCCATGCCGCTCGAAGCCGGCCTCCTGGAGATCCTCGCCTGCCCGGCCTGCCACGCCCCCCTCAAGGAGCAGGACGCCGAGCTGATCTGCACCGGTCAGGACTGCGGCCTCGCGTACCCCGTCCGCGACGGCATCCCGGTCCTCCTCGTCGACGAGGCCCGCCGCCCCGCGTGATTCCGCGGTGTCCCCGCCCCTGAACAGGACCCCGTGACCGGAGGCTGCCGCCCATGCTCGACGAATCGCTGCTCGACTCCCCGGCGGGACTCGCCGACGCCGACCGCAGGGGCCTGCTGCGCGGCGCCGCGGAGGCCGGCGCCCGGGTCCGCACCGCCGCCCGGCACTCCACCGAGGCGGGCATCCGCGACCTCAAGCCGGACGGGCGGCCCAGGTCCGTCCTGATCGCCGGTCCGGGTGCCGCCCCCACCCACGCCTCCGACCTCCTCGGCACGCTCGCCGGCCCCGGCAGCCCGGTCATCCGCCTGGCCCCGACCGGCGTCGCCCCGGCGGCCGGCGCACTGCGCTGGGAACTCCCCGGCTGGGCGGGTTCCGTGGACCTGCTGCTGATCGCCACCCCGGACGGCACCGAACCGAGTTTGTCCCTGCTCGCCGAACAGGCCTACCGCCGCGGCTGCACGGTCGTCGCCGTCGCGCCCGCCCGCACTCCGCTCGCCGAGGCAGTCGCCGGCGCCCACGGGCTGTTCGTACCGATGGCGACGGCCCCCTACGACCAGGGCGAGCCGCTCGCCGCGTCCTCCCCGGGCGTTCTGTGGGCGCTGCTCACCCCGCTGCTCGCGCTGCTGGACCGCATCGGACTGCTCACCGCCCCGCCCGACGCCCTGGAGAAGATCGCCGACCGCCTCGACCAGGTCGCCGAACGCTGCGGACCGGCCATCGCGACGTACAGCAACCCGGCGAAAACCCTGGCCGCCGAACTCGCCGACGCACTCCCCGTGATCTGGACCGAGGGCACCTCGGCAGGACCCGCGGGCCGTCGCTTCGCCGCCGCGCTCGCCGAACTGTCCGGCCGCCCGGCCCTGGTCGCCGAACTCCCCGAGGCCCTCGCCGCGCACAACGCCCTGCTGGCCGGGCCCCTCGCCGCCAGCGCCGACCCGGACGACTTCTTCCGGGACCGGGTGGAGGAGCCGCCCGCGCTGCACGCGCGCGTGGTGCTGCTCCGCGACCGCCCGATCGGTGGCCTCACCGCCGCGCCCGCCGCCCGTGACCTGGCCCTCAGCCACGACACGCCGATCAGCGAGCTGGAGCCGGAGGAGGGTGCCGAACTGGAGACGCTCGCGGAACTGATCGCCGTCACGGATTTCGCCGCCGTTTACCTGGCGCTCGCTTCGGGCGCCTGACCTTGCTCCAACGGGCCGCCTGACCCGCGCCCGGCACCAGCACCGGCACCGGCCGCGCACATACGGAGACAGAGAACAGACATGGACCGCCTCGAGAACACCATCCGCCCCTACGCCTGGGGTTCCCCCACGGCCATCCCCGAGTTGCTCGGGGTCGAGCCGACCGGTGAGCCGCAGGCCGAATTGTGGATGGGCGCCCACCCGGGCGCACCCTCGCGCACCGCGCGCGGCACGCTCGTCGACGTCATCGAGGCGGACCCGAAGGGGGAACTGGGCGACGAGGCCGTGGCGAAGTTCGGCCCCCGCCTGCCCTTCCTCCTGAAGATCCTCGCCGCGGGCGCCCCCCTCTCCCTCCAGGTGCACCCCGACCTGGAACAGGCGAAGGAGGGGTTCGCGGACGAGGAGCGCCGCGGCGTCCCGATCGACGCCCCGCACCGCAACTACAAGGACGCCAACCACAAGCCCGAACTGATCTGCGCGCTCACCGAGTTCGACGGCCTCTGCGGTTTCCGTGACCCGGTGGCGGCCGCCGGCCTGCTCGACGGGCTCGGGGTGGACGCGCTCAAGCCCTACGTCGACCTGCTGCACGCCCAGCCGGAGGACGCGGCCCTGCGCGAGGTCCTCACCGCCGTCCTGACGGCCGACCCCGAGGAGATGTCCCGCACGGTCGCCGCCGCCACCGCCGCCTGCTCCCGCCTCGGCGGCGCCTACGAGCCCTACGCCGGACTCGCCCACCACTACCCGGGCGACCCCGGCGTCATCGCCGCCATGCTGCTCAACCACGTACGCCTGCAGCCCGGCGAGGCCCTCTTCCTCGGCGCCGGCATTCCGCACGCCTACCTCAGCGGCCTCGGCGTCGAGATCATGGCCAACTCCGACAACGTCCTGCGCTGCGGCCTGACCCCCAAGCACGTCGACGTGCCGGAACTGCTGCGCGTCGTCCGCTTCGAGGCGGGCGACCCCGGCGTGCTGCGCCCCGAGGCGTCCCCGGACGGCGAGGAGGTCTACGAGACGCCGATCGACGAGTTCCGGCTGTCCCGGTACGTCCTCCCGGCGGGCGGTGCCGCCCATGACCTCGCCCTGGCGACCCCGCAGATCCTGCTGTGCACGGCCGGTTCGGTACGGGTGGGGGAGTACGAGCTGGCCCCCGGCGAGTCCGTCTTCGTGCCGGCGGGTGAGAAGGCCGAGGCGTCCGGGGCGGGCACCGTCTTTCGCGCCACGGTGATTGTCTGACCGCACCTGTGGATACCTGAGGCGTCGGTGCCGCACGGGGCTGCAAGAATGACCCACCGGCAAAGGACGGGCAAAGGCGACGGGCGCCAGGCCTGAACGGTGTACGTACCGACGTGCGTACCGAGGCGAAGGGACAACGCGGACACATGAGCGCGTCAGGCGGCACCAGGGCGATCGTGGCGGCACTCGGCGCCAACCTAGCGATCGCGGTATCGAAGTTCGTGGCATTCGCGTTCAGCGGCTCGTCGTCGATGCTCGCCGAGGGCGTCCACTCGCTCGCCGACTCCGGCAACCAGTTCCTGCTGCTGATCGGCGGCAAGAAGGCCGAACGCGAGGCGACCCCGCAGCATCCCTTCGGCTTCGGCCGCGAGCGCTACATCTACGCCTTCCTCGTCTCGATCGTCCTCTTCACGGTCGGCGGCATGTTCGCCATCTACGAGGGTTACGAGAAGATCAGGCACCCGCACGAGATCGAGCACTGGTACTGGCCGGTGGGCGTCCTGGTCTTCGCGACCCTCGCCGAGGGCTTCTCCTTCCGCACGGCCATCAAGGAGTCGAACGAACTGCGCGGCAAGCTCTCCTGGGCGCAGTTCATCCGCCGTGCCAAGGCGCCGGAGCTGCCGGTCGTGCTGCTGGAGGACTTCGGCGCGCTGATCGGTCTTGTCCTCGCACTCGGCGGCGTCGGCCTCGCCCTGCTCACCGGCGACGGCGTCTGGGACGGCATCGGCACCGTCTGCATCGGTGTGCTGCTCGTCCTCATCGCCCTCGTCCTGGCCGCCGAGACCAAGTCGCTGCTGCTCGGCGAGGCCGCGGGCATCGAGGAGGTCAAGAAGATCGAGGAGGCGATCGTCGACGGTGACACGGTCACCGGCGTCATCCACATGCGCACGCTCCACCTCGGCCCCGAGGAACTGCTCATCGCCGCCAAGATCGCTGTGCAGCACGACGACACCGCCGCCCAGGTCGCCAAGGCCATCAACGCCGCAGAGGCCCGCATCCGCGCCGCCGTCCCCATAGCCCGCGTCATCTACCTCGAGCCCGACATCTACAGCGAGGCCGAGGCGGCCAAGGGCCCCGACCCGGAGGCGACCCCCGGCGGCCCCAACCCGCACGCCGTCGGACACTGATCCGGCTCCGTACGTCCGAGGGGCCCGCACAGCCGGCGTGCGGGCCCGCGCGCCGAGCGCGCGGGCCGTTCGGTCACTCGATCTCGCCCAGCACGCCGAGCACCGCGCTCTCGGTCTCGGCCGCGGCCAGCCGCTCGCGGAAGCCGGCGTCCATCAGCTTCCGTGACAGCAGCGCCAGAATCCGCAGATGCTCGTCACCGGCGGCAGCCTCCGGTACGGCGATCATGAAGACCAGCCTGGCCTTCGTACCGTCCAACGAGCCCCACTCGACGCCTTCCGCCGACCGCGCGAAACCGACGACCGGCGCGGTCACCGCGTCCGTCTTCGCGTGCGGGATGGCGATCTCCTCGCCGAGCCCGGTCGTCCCCTGCTCCTCGCGCCGCAACGCGGTCGCCACGAGCTCGTCCACGTCGGCGACCCTGCCACTGCGCGCCAGCAGTGCTGCCATCTCGCGGATGGCGTCCTCCTTGCCGACCGCTTCGAGCCGGACCTTGACGGTCCGTTCGGTGAGGTGTCCGGAGAGGGCGGTGGTGGGAACGGTTTCGGTCGCCGTGGGCGTGGCGGCCGTGGGCGTCACGACCGTGGCTTGGGTGGCTTCGGTGGTTCCGATGGCTCCGGTGGTTTCAGCGGTGGACGCGCGTTCGGCGGGTGCGGCGGGACCGGTCTGCTCAGGGACCACGGTTCCGGCAGCCCCGGCCGCGGCCCCTGCCCCGGCCAACGCGGGCTCCGTCCCGGCAGCGGTCCCGGTGGCGGCCACGGCCGCGGGCCGCCTGCGCGCGCCCAGGTCGACCAGCGTGACGGTCGTCAGCGCGGTGACCACCGTGCCGATCGCCACGGCCACGAAGAACATGGGCACGCCGCTCACCGCGCCCAGCACCGCCACGATCGGCCCACCGTGCGGCACCGCGTCCTTCACCCCGGCCAACCCGGCGACGGCACCGGCCACCGCGCCGCCCAGCATGTTGGCCGGGATGACCTGTGCCGGCCGAGCCGCGGCGAACGGGATGGCGCCCTCGGAGATGCCGAAGCAACCCATGAACAGCGCGGCAAGGCCCGTCTCCCGCTCCTGATCGGTGTACAGCCGCCTGCGGATCAGCGTGGCCAGCCCCTGCCCCAGCGGCATGACCGGAATCGCGGCCGCGCACATGCCCATGACGGTCTGGTTGCCGGTGGCGATGAGTCCCGCGCCGAACAGGAACGCGGTCTTGTTCACCGGCCCGCCCATGTCGAACGCGATCATCAGGCCCAGGATCGCGCCGAGCAGGACCGCGCTGGTGCCCGTCATCCCGCTGAGCCAGCTGGTCAGATGCTCGAACACCCAGGCGATCGGCTTGCCGATCACGTAGATGAAGAACAGCCCCAGCGCCGTCGTCGCCACGATCGGTATGACGATGATCGGCATGATCGGCTGGACGAACTTCGGGACGTCGACCTTCTTGATCCACTGCACCAGATACCCGGCGAGGAACCCGGTGACGATCGCCCCGATGAAGCCCGCACCCGCCTTGGAGTCGTACAACGCTCCCGTGTTGGCTATCCAGCCACCGATCATGCCCGGCACCAGCGCGGGCCGGTCGCCGATCGCGTACGCGATGTAGCCGGACAGGACCGGGATCATGAGCTGGAACCCGATGCCGCCGATCGCGTTGACGTGCGCCCAGAAGGTGCCCTCCGGGATCACATAGCCCTTGGCCGTCGCATCACCGCCGAGCGCGAGCGACACCGCGATCAGCAGACCGCCGACGACCACGAACGGGATCATGTACGAGACGCCGTTCATCAGCGCCTTGTACACCGCACTCCGCTCCTTGCCGCCGCCCTCGCGCGCCGATGCCGACGGAGCGGAATGCGTGCCGGCCGTGTACACCGGGGCGGTCCGCACCCGCTCGATCAGCTGCTCGGGGTGGTGGATCCCTTCCGCGACCCCGACGGTGAGGACCCGCTTGCCGGCGAAACGGCTCAGGTCCACATCCTTGTCAGCGGCGACGATGATGCCGTCAGCGGCTCTGACATCGTTGTCATCGAGTACGTTCTCCGCCCCGATGGACCCTTGCGTCTCCACCTTCATGTCGATGCCACGGCTCTCGGCGGCCTGCGCGAGCTTCTCCGCCGCCATGTACGTGTGCGCGATGCCGGTAGGGCACGCGGTCACCGCGAGTAGCTTCAACCGCTGCGGCGCACCATCGCCGCTGCCCGTGGGGGGAGGGCCGGCCGGACTGGTCACGTGTGTCTCCTCACTTTCCTCGCACGGACCGCCGTCCCGGACGCCCCGCACGTCGACCGGGCCTTCCCGATCTCCCGGCATCCTGCCCCACACCCGCAGGCTGAAAAAGCCTGCGGCGACCGCGACCTCACCGTCCTCCCCCCATCCCCCTCACAGCATGTGATCGACGTGCTCTCTTCGGATGCGGACTGGGGACAGCGGGGGCGTCCGGTGTAGCTTGGGACGGAGCCAGACGTCGCTGCTGATGGCGGTCGGGCGGTCCTCCGCGGACCGACCGAGGGAGAGAGGGCCTCCGACGGACTGCGCTGCGCGCACGTGGGCATGCCTGTGTCCTCCTTCTCGGGCACCCGTGTGTCCGCCGCCGCGCAGACCAGCCCTATCCACCTCGCCCCAACCCGAGGAGCAGCTCGCAATGACGACTGTCGACAACCGACAGGACTTCAAGGTCGCCGACCTCTCGCTCGCCGAGTTCGGCCGCAAGGAGATCACCCTCGCCGAGCACGAGATGCCGGGCCTGATGGCGATCCGCAAGGAGTACGCCGAGGCGCAGCCCCTCGCCGGCGCCCGGATCACCGGCTCCCTGCACATGACCGTCCAGACGGCCGTGCTCATCGAGACCCTGGTCGCGCTCGGCGCCCGGGTCCGCTGGGCCTCCTGCAACATCTTCTCCACCCAGGACCATGCCGCCGCCGCCATCGCCGTCGGCCCGAACGGCACGCCCGACAACCCGCAGGGCGTCCCCGTCTTCGCCTGGAAGGGCGAGACCCTCGACGAGTACTGGTGGTGCACGGAGCAGGCACTGACCTGGCCGGACAGCCCCACCGGCGGCCCGAACATGATCCTGGACGACGGCGGCGACGCCACCCTCCTCGTCCACAAGGGCGTCGAGTACGAGAAGGACGGCAAGGTCCCCTCGGTCGACACCGCCGAGTCGGACGAACACCGCGTCATCCTCGAACTCCTGCACCGCACGATCACCAACGGCTCGCAGAAGTGGACCCAGCTCGCATCCGAGATCCGGGGTGTGACGGAGGAGACCACGACGGGTGTGCACCGGCTGTACGAGATGCAGCGCGACGGTGTGCTGCTGTTCCCGGCGATCAACGTGAACGACGCCGTCACCAAGTCGAAGTTCGACAACAAGTACGGCTGCCGGCACTCGCTGGTGGACGGCATCAACCGGGCCACGGACGTGCTGATCGGCGGCAAGACGGCGGTCGTGTGCGGCTACGGCGACGTCGGCAAGGGCTGTGCGGAGTCGCTGCGCGGGCAGGGTGCCCGGGTGATCGTCACGGAGATCGACCCGATCTGCGCGCTGCAGGCGGCGATGGACGGCTACCAGGTCACGACCCTGGACGAGGTCGTCGACAAGGCCGACATCTTCATCACCACCACCGGCAACAAGGACATCATCATGGCCGACGACATGGCCAGGATGAAGCACCAGGCGATCGTGGGGAACATCGGCCACTTCGACAACGAGATCGACATGGCCGGCCTGGCGAAGATCCCCGGCATCGTCAAGGACGAGGTCAAGCCGCAGGTCCACACCTGGACCTTCCCCGACGGCAAGGTGATCATCGTGCTGTCCGAGGGCCGTCTGCTGAACCTGGGCAACGCCACCGGTCACCCGTCGTTCGTGATGTCCAACTCCTTCGCGGACCAGACCCTGGCCCAGATCGAGCTGTTCACCAAGCAGGCCGAGTACCCGATCGGCGTCTACACGCTGCCCAAGCACCTCGACGAGAAGGTCGCCCGCCTCCACCTGGACGCACTCGGCGTCAAGCTCACCAAGCTGCGCCCGGAGCAGGCCGCCTACATCGGCGTCGAGGTCGACGGCCCGTTCAAGCCGGACCACTACCGCTACTGAGTCGCCGCTGCGTCGCCGAACTCCGAGGCAGGCCCCCGCACCCCCGTGCCGGGGGCCTGCCCCTTTGGCCGGACCGGCGACCAGGGCCGGACCGGCAGCCCGTCAAGACCCAGGACCCCCATGCCCCGCGGCCGTTATTCGCTCCACGATCCGCACGATCACACCCCCTTCGCAGAAGAACACTTCCAGTGCGCCCTCGGCCCCTCCGGCTGGCGCTACGTCTCCCGGCTGACCACGCCCTCGGGCGAGCACAGCGGCTCCGTCGACCTCGCCCTGGACGAACTCGGCCGCCCCGTCCGGCTTGAACTCCACGCCGGGAACTGGCAGGTGCGCGGCGCCGCCCTCGACGGCGTCACCTGGGTCCGTACCGACCCCACCGGCGCCCATGCCACCGAAGGCAATGTGCGCGCCCACGCCTTCACCGGCACGTCCCCCGCCTTCCTCATCGCCACCGCCCGTCTCCTGCGCCTCACCCCTTCCTCCGCCGCGACCCGCGTACGTCTCGTGGCCTTCACGGAACCGGTCCTCGCCCCCCGCACCGTGGACCAGTCCTGGGCCCTGGTGGAAAGAGAAACACACGCCACTGACAACGGCCCCCTGACCGTGGACGAATACCAGGTCACCGCCCTGGACACGGGCGAACGGCATGCCGTGCACATCGCCGGCGACGTGGTCCTCGCCGCGCCCGGCGTCGAGCTGGAGGACCTCCAGTCACCACCGTCGGCCTTCGACTGAGCCAGGCCCGGCACCAACTACGCCGGCGGCACGAAACCGGTGGCCGGCTGCTCATGCCCGGCGGGCGGCTGAGGCGGCTGGGGCTGCTGGAACGGCGGCACGGGCGGCTGCGGGACTGGCTGCGCGTAACCGCCGGGCATCCCCGCCGAGGGAACGGGCGTCCCCCCGACGCCCGGCAGACCGCTTCCGGGCAGGCCGCTTCCGGCCGGACCGCCACCACCGCCACCGAAGGCCCGCCGGGCCTCGCGGGCCTGCCGCTCGTGCAGTACGCCGGCCAGATAGGCGGCGGGCGGTACGTCCTGCGGCACCGGAGCGCCGGTACGAGCCGTCAAGTCTGCCGCGAGCCGCTCCGCCATGGCCCAGCCGACCTGCGGATCAAGCTGCTGCATACGCGTCAGGTACTGACGGACGGCAAGCCACAGACCATCGGGCACCCCGGACAGGTCGAGCCCCGAGAAACGCCCCGCCAACCAGGGCGGCGGCGGAGGAACGAACTGACCCCGCCCCACCGGCAAGCGCTCCCGCACCACCAGGGTCCCGGCAAAGACGTCCCCGAGCCGCCGCCCGCGCTCCGACACCAGCGAGGCGATACAGGCGACGACACCGAACGTCATCAAAATCTCCACCACCCCGACGGCACCCCGCACCAGCGCGTGCCGGAACCGAATCGGCCCACCGTCGTCCCGCACGACCCGCAACCCGAACGCCAGCTTCCCCAGCGAACGCCCATGACTGAGCGTCTCCACCGCGATCGGCCCGCCCACCAGCACCAGCAGGAAGCAGGCGATCGACAGCGCGACCTGGGCCGCCTCGTCCAGAGACGACGTCGCCGCCACCAGCGCCACGGTCACGACCAGATAGACGACCAAGGCCACGACCAGATCGAGCAACACCGCCAGCGCCCTGCTGGGCAGCCTCGCGGGGCGCAATTCGAGCGCCACCGCCTCGCCCGTCACCAGCTCACTCACGCCCGCCGCCCTTCCTGGTCCGCCCGGAGAACGGCAAGTCTGCCAAGCTGAGGACACATCGCGCTGCGGTACGACAAGCTGACGGGACGAGGAGAGGAGCGGACAGACCCGATGGACCTCGACGTCTTCGTCGCCACCCACCGAGCCGAGTGGGACCGCCTCGACGCGCTGCTCCGCCGTCAGCGCCGCCTCACCGGTACGGAAGCCGACGAACTGGTCGCCCTCTACCAGCGCACCGCGACCCATCTCTCCCTGATCCAGTCCAGCGCCCCCGACCCCCGGCTCACCGGTCGGCTCAGCCAGCTCGTCGCACGCGCGCGCAGCGCCGTGACGGGCACACGCCGAGCCTCGTGGCGCGACGTCACAAGCTTCCTCGGACACGGATTCCCCGCGGCGGTCTACCGCTCGCGCCACTGGTGGGTGCCCACCGCTCTGCTCTCCACCGCGATCTCGGTTCTCCTGGGCTGGTGGATCGGTACCCATCCCGAGGTGCAGTCCTCCATCGTGGCCCCCAGCCAGTTGCGGGAGCTCACCCGCCCCGGTGGCGAGTACGAGACGTACTACTCCAGCCACCCCGCAGCGTCCTTCGCCGCCCAGGTGTGGACGAACAACGCCCAGGCCGCCGCGATGTGCCTGGTCCTCGGCGTCTTCCTGGGTCTCCCGGTGCTCTGGATCCTGTTCGAGAACATGCTCAACCTGGGAGTCGGCCTGGGGCTGATGTCCTCGGCCGGCAGGCTCGACACCTTCCTCGGTCTCGTCCTCCCCCACGGTCTGCTGGAACTCACCGCGGTCTTCGTCGCGGCCGGCACGGGACTGCGTCTCGGCTGGACCGTCGTCGACCCGGGCCCGCGCAGCCGCCGCACGGCCCTCGCGGAGGAGGGCCGTGCCGCCGTCGGCATGGCCATCGGCCTCGCTCTCGTCCTCTTCGTCTCCGGCGCCATCGAGGGATTCGTGACCCCGTCGGGGCTCCCCACCTGGGCGCGCATAGGAATAGGCGTCCTCGCCGAGCTGGCGTTCCTCACGTACGTCTACGTCCTCGGCGGCCGGGCGGTGCGCGCCGGCGACACGGGCGACATCGACACCGCCGAACGCAGCGCCAGCGTGCCGACTGCCGCGTGATGTGCGAGCGAGCCTCGTGAGCTGCTAGTCTCCTCTTCGCCCCGCGATAGCTGTTGACACGGCTGGAGTGGGGAGGTAGATTCAAACAGTTGCCTAGAACTGGACATCTCCGGAGACGGCAGCTAGAATCTATCTGCTTCCCGAGGAACTGGATTCCCGAGAAGCCTCTCCCGATAACTCAGAAATGAGCGGCTGGTCAGACCGGCCAAAAACTTCTGATAAAGTCGGAACCGCCGGAAAGGGAAACCGCGAGAGCGGGAAACCTGGAAAGCACCGAGGAAATCGGATCGAGAAAAGATCTGATAGAGTCGGAAACGCAAGACCGAAGGGAAGCCCGGAGGAAAGCCCGAGAGGGTGAGTACAAAGGAAGCGACCGTTCCTTGAGAACTCAACAGCGTGCCAAAAATCAACGCCAG
>NZ_JBIAVN010000021.1:0-42167 GCF_042894285.1 Streptomyces sp. NPDC001544
AGACTCGCGCGGGGGCACCCCCATCGCCCCCGCTCGGGTCGGCTGGAAGGCGCCGTCGGTCTCAACCGGCCTGATCCACAAGACACCCCCTAGCGCTGACCGGATCCGGCGGGCCGGCCTGCCCAAGGGGAGCGCCGACCGCGCCAGTCGACCACTTCCATAGAGTATGAATATAAAAATGTTATGCTTCGAGCATGAGTCGTCAAGACACCGCTCCTGGCGCGTCCGCCGCCATCGGGGCAGCCCTCTACAGCCTGGCCACCAGGGCCGCGAGACGCCTGCCCCGGGACATGAGCCTGACGTCCGCCGCCACCCTGGCCACCCTCGACCGGACCGGCCCGCGGCGCATCACCGATCTGGCCGCGGTCGAGGGCGTCACCCAGCCCGCGATGACCGCCCTGGTCCGTGTGATGGAGGAGTCCGGCCTGGTCGAGCGGCGGGGCGACGCGTCCGACAGGCGGGTCACGCTGGTGTGCCTGACCGAGGCCGGCGCCTCCTATGTCCGGACGCGGCGCCAGGCGGGCGTCCACGCGTTCGAGCGGTTGATCGGCGAGCTCACCGCCGACGAGGTCGAGGCGCTGGTGGCGGCCCTTCCGGCGCTGAAGCATCTGGCAGAGCTCGAAAGCCAGGACCGCGAAGGGCCGAAGCAGTAACCGGGCAGCCGGTCGACGGGGCCGCGGTGAACGCGTTCCCGGTGGCGCGTTCCGAGGCGCGGCTGCTGGTCCCCGCGCTGTTGTTCATCGCTCTGGTCGTGGCGGCGGTCGGCAGCCTCGGGACGCCGCTCATCACGAGCGTGGCGACCTCGTTCCACGTCTCGCTCGGCAGCGCGCAGTGGACGCTGACCGCCGCGCTGCTCAGTGGCGCCGTTGCCACGCCGGTCCTGGGCCGGCTTGGAGCCGGCCGGCACCGGCGGGCCACGATCCTCGCCACGCTGGCGGTCGTCGTCGTCGGCAGCGCGCTCACCGTGCTGCCGCTGCCGTTCGCGTGGCTGCTGGCCGGCAGGGCGGCCCAGGGCGTCGGGCTCGGGCTGACGGCGCTGATGATGGGCGTGGCCCGGGACCACCTCCCCGAGGAGCGCAGCGCGGCCGTTATCGCCCTGATCTCGGTGGTCTCGATCATCGGGGCCGGCGTCGGCTACCCGCTGGCCGCACTGCTCGCCGAGTTCGGCGGGGTACGGGCCGCCTACGGCCTCGGCCTGGTCGTCACCGCCGTCGCCCTCCTGACCGCGTGGCGCTCGATGCCCGAAGCCCCCGAAGGCCGCTTGGCCCACGTGGACGTGGCAGGCGCGGTCGTCTTGGCCGCTGCGCTGCTCCTGGTGCTGTTCCTCGCGGGCGAACGGGATCTGTGGAGCCGGCACCTCGCCGTGGCGGCGGGCCTCGCCGTCGTCGCGGTGGTGCTGCTGTGCGTCTGGGCCGTGATCGAGCTGCGCAGCACTGCGCCCCTGGTCGATGTGCGGGCGGCGCGGCACCCGGCGGTCGTCGGGGCGAACCTCGCCATGTTCGTCGGCGGGATCGGCATGTACCTCCTGCTCACGCTCATCACCCGGTACGCGCAGACGCCGCACGGCGCCGGCTACGGCTTCGGGCTGACGACCTTCGTTGCCGGGCTGGTCCTCATTCCGTTCTCGGTGCTGGGGTTCGTCGCCGGCAAGGTCACGCCGCGGGTTCGGACGCGGATCGCCGACCCCCTGCTCCTGGCCGGCAGCGCCGTCGTGGTCGGCGGCGGGTTCGCTCTGTTCGCGGCGGCCCGGTCGGACCTGGCCGAACTGTTCGCGGCGATGGGCGTGCTCGGCTTCGGCGTCGGCGGCTTCTCGGCCGCGATACCCGGCGTCATCCTGGCCGTCACCCCCAAGAGCGAGACGTCGAGCGCCATGAGCTTCAACTACGTCGTCCGCAGCGTCGGGTACTCCCTGGGCAGCGCCATCGGCGGCCTGATCCTCGCCGCGGGCACCGGCCCCGGCCATCTCTTCCCCGACGACAGCGCCTACACCACCGCGGCGCTGGTCGGCATCGGCGCCATGGCGATCACGGCGCTGACAAGCCTCGCTCTCGCCCGCCGACGCTCGTCCGAGACCAACCCGTAAGTCAGATGCACTCATCCCCACACTGGAGGTTCCATGCCCAAGGGCTACTGGGTCAGCGTCTACCGCACCATTTCCGACCCCGAGAAGCCGGCTGCTTACAACAAGCTGGCCCGTTCGGCCGTCGAGGCCGGGGGCGGCCGGACCCTCGTCCGTGGCGGTCGGGTCGTGGCGTATGACGCCGGAATCGCCAAGCGCACCGTCCTGGTCGAGTTCGACAGCTTCGAGCAGGCCGTCGCGGCGCGCGAGAGTGCGGCCTACCAGGAGGCGCTGGTCGCCCTCTCCGACGGCGTCGAGCGCGACTTCCGCATCGTCGAAGGCATCGACTGACCGAGGCCCAGTCGGATCTGCACTGAAGGGTCACAGAGCTCCAAGAGGCTTGGCTCGCCGAGGTGCTGTGCAACGGCAGCTACACCCTCACCCCGCTCGGCCACGACGCCCGCGAGCCCCTGCGTTCGGTCACGGAGTGGTCGCAGCGGTGGGCTGCCGAGCTTGCCGACGCCCCGCCCGCTGCCGCCGAGGGAGCCGGCGACGGCCGCCGCAACCGGTTCTGACAGCGGTCCGCGCGCGGGACACCTCAGATTTTCGGCCCGTAACCACAGGTCGACCGACGCGTGTGGCAACTGCTGGGCGACGTCGAGCCGAGGACCGCGCCCTCCTTCCCGCCCCGCCGCTGGCACGACGACACGGTGAGCGCGCCCGTCCGCGGGGACGGCCCCAGACGCGCCCTCGCCACCGCCGTCGCCCTGGTCGAGGCCGGGCGGACCCGGACGGTGCGGCGGCGTCTCGTCCGGACCTTCAGCTCGGAGCCCGCCTTCGCCGAGCCCTGGCTGCGCCGCCTCTCCCGCGAACTCGGTCGGTAACCCGTTCGCCGGGCAGGCCGGCGCTCTGCTTGGCTCACCCCATGAGTGATCTTCACATCCGCCGCGCCGCTCTCTCGGACATCGACACCGTGCTGCGGTTCTGGCGCGAGGCCGCGGAGGGCACGAGCATCAGCGACGACCACGACGGAGTGGCCCGGCTCATCAGGCGAGACCCCGAGGCGCTGCTCCTCGCAGAGCGCGACGGCGTCCTCGCCGGGACCGTCATAGCCGGCTTCGACGGATGGCGGTGCTCCGCCTACCGGCTGGCCGTACACCCCGACCACCGCAGGCAGGGCATCGCCACCGCCCTGCTGGAAGCCGCGGAGCAGCGCTTCGCCGCCCTCGGCGGGCGGCGCGTCGACGCCATGGTCCTGGAGGTCAACGAACGGGCGCACCTCACCTGGGGCGCGGCCGGCTACCACCGCGAGGACCACTGGCGACGCTGGGTCAAGCCACTCTCCACCGACTGATCGCCCCTTACCGATACCCCTCCACACTTTTTTGCCCATCCTTTACCATGGGAGGATCACTCGGTTCTGCATGAAAGGTTGTGAGCCTGCGCCCATGGGCGAGCCTCCCGGTCGACGACGTCGCGCGACCCTCCCTGCCCTGTCCGAGGATGGGAAGGAGGTGACCCGATGACCGAAGTGCTCCTCCTTCTGGTGGCGGTCCTGCTCTCGCTCGCCTGTGGTGCCTTCGTGGCCGCCGAGTTCTCACTGACCACGGTCGAGCGGCGCGAGCTGGAGCGGGCCGCCGAGAGAGGTGAGCGCGGTGCCGCCGGCGCCCTCAAGGCGGTGCGGAACCTCACGTTCCAGCTCTCCGGGGCGCAACTCGGCATCACCGTCACCAACCTGGTGGTCGGCATGCTCGCCGAGCCGTCGATCGCCGCGCTGCTCTCCGGTCCGCTGCAGGCGCTCGGCATCTCCGCCTCCGCGGCGAACTCGGTCGCGCTGGTGGTCGGCACGGCCCTGTCCACGGTGTTCCTGATGGTCGTGGGCGAGCTGGTGCCCAAGAACTGGGCGATCTCCTCTCCGCTGGCCATGGCCAAACGGGTCGGCAACGCGCAGCGCTGGTTCAGCGCCGTCTTCCGCCCGTTCATCACCCACCTGAACAACACGGCGAACCGCGTCGTACGCCGCCTCGGCGTGGAGCCCGCCGAGGAGCTGGCCTCCGCGCGCGGCCCCCAGGAGCTGGCGGCGCTGGCCCGGCACTCCGCCAAGAAGGGGGCCCTGGAGGCGGACACCGCGGAACTGTTCGTCCGCACCCTGAACCTCGCCGACCTGACGGCGGAGAACGTGATGACCCCCCGCGTCCAGGTCGTCGCCCTGGACGTCCAGGCGACCTGCCAGGACGTCGCGAACGCGACCCGGGCCACCGGGCTGTCCCGGTTCCCGGTCTACCGGGACAGTCTCGACTCGGTAGTCGGGACCGCCCACATCAAGGACATCCTGGCCCTGCCCGCCGACCAGCGGCCCCACCGCTCCGTCGCGCAGGTGATGCGCGAGCCGCTGCTGGTCCCCGAGTCGCTCACCGTCGACCGGCTCCTCGACCGGCTCTCCGGCAAACGCACCATGGCCGTCGTCATCGACGAGTACGGCGGCACGGCGGGCGTCGCCACCCTGGAGGACATCGTCGAGGAGGTCGTCGGCGAGGTGCGGGACGAACACGACCCGCACGAGACGCCCGACCTCGCCCCGGCCGGGGCCGACGAGCAGGGCCGCGCCCTGTACTCGGCGGACGGCGCGACCCGCATCGACCAGCTCACCCGGGTGGGACTGCGGGTGCCGGACGGTCCCTACGAGACACTGGCCGGGCTCATGGCGACGGAACTGGGCCGGATACCCGAGACCGGGGACCGCGTCGAGGTCGCCGGGTGGCGGCTCGACGTGGTGGACGCCTCGGGCCACCGGGCGGCCCGGGTGCTGCTGCACGCGCCGCTCGACGACGAACAGCGGGAGGCCGTACGGTGACCGCCGTCCAGTTGCTGATCGGGCTGGCGACGCTGGTCGTCAACGCCTTCTTCGTGGGCGCCGAGTTCGCCCTGATCTCCGTGCGGCGCAGCCAGGTCGAGCCGTACGCGGAAGCCGGCGACCGGCGGGCGAAGCTCGTGCTGTGGGGCCTGGAGCACGTGTCCGCACTGCTGGCGGCCGCCCAGCTCGGCATCACGCTGTGCACGCTGGTCCTCGGTGTGGTCGCGGAACCGGCGATCGCGCACCTGCTGGAACCGGCGTTCCACGCGGTGGGCGTGTCCAAGAGCGCGGGCCACGCCGTCTCCTTCGTGATCGCCCTGGGCCTGGCCACCTATCTGCACATGCTGCTCGGCGAGATGGTGCCCAAGAACATCGCGCTCGCCGAACCGGTGCGCAGCGCGCTGCTGCTCGGCCCGCCCCTGGTCGCGCTGTCCCGGGCGCTGCGACCGGTGATCTTCACGGTGAACTCCTTCGCCAACATACTGCTGAAACTGCTGAGGGTGGAGGCCAGGGACGAGGTCTCGGCGACCTTCTCGGACGCCGAGCTGGCCGAGATCGTGAAGGACGCCGGCGAGGCCGGTCTGATCGACAACCGCGCGCAGGAGCGGCTGCACGACGCGCTGGAGCTGGGCAGCCGCCCGGTGCGGGACGTGGTGGTCCCGCTGGAACGCGTGGTGTACGCGCGCGTGGGCGTCACGGCGGAGCAGTTGGAACACCTGTCGGCCCAGTCCGGTTTCTCGCGCTTCCCGGTGGTCGACGCGGCACGCCGGATCGTCGGCTATCTGCATGTGAAGGACGCGCTGGACGCCTCACCGCGCAACGTTCCGTTCCGGCTGCGGGACATGCGGCCCATCGCGCGGGTGCGGGAGAACACACCGCTGGACGACGTGCTCACCGCGATGCGGGGCAGCCGGACGCATCTCGCGGCGGTACTCGGGGCAGACGGCAGGCTCGCCGGGCTGGTGACGATGGAGGACGTGCTGCGGCAGCTGTTCGGGCAGCCCGCGTGACGGCGCCTTCCGGCCGACCGGGAGGAACGGCCGCCTCACCAGGCGGGGAGACCGGGAGGAACGGCCGCCTCACCAGGCCGGAAGGCCGGAAGGAACGGCCGCCTCACCAGGCCGGAAGGCCGGAAGGAACAGCCGCCTCACCAGGCCGGAAGGCCGGAAGGAACAGCCGCCTCACCAGGCCGGAAGGGTCCGCAGAGCCCAGACGATGCACCGGAGCCCGGGCGACCGCCGGGACGCGGACGACCGCCGGGACTCGGACGACCACCGAGAATCGGACGGCCGGCCAGGACTCGACGACCACCGGGCCCGGACGGCCGGCCAGGACCCGACGACCACCGGGCCCAGCTCCGGCCGAGTCCGGCGACCGCCGCGACACGGACGACCAGCCGGGAGACGAGCGACCCGCCGGGCCGGGGGCCCCACCCGCCCGGCCCCCCCGGGTGACCGACCGGCGGGTATGGCGCCGGGATACCATCGCTGTCGCCATGCAGACGAATTCCGCACCCCACCCCGCCCACACCAGCCTCGTCGCCGTCGGCGACTCGTTCACCGAAGGCATGTCGGACCTGCTGCCCGACGGTTCCTACCGGGGCTGGGCCGATCTCCTCGCCGCGCGGATGGCCGCCCGCACCCCCGGGTTCCGGTACGCGAACCTCGCGGTGCGGGGCAAGCTGATCGGACAGATCGTCGACGAGCAGGTACCCGTGGCGGCCGCGATGGGAGCCGACGTCATCACGCTCGTCGGCGGCCTCAACGACACACTGCGGCCCAAGTGCGACATGAACCGGGTCAAGGACCTGCTGACGGAGGCCGTGGAACAGCTGGCGCCGGCGTGCAAGCAGCTGGTGCTGATGCGCAGCCCGGCCCGGCAGGGACCGGTCCTGGAGCGGTTCCGTCCGCGCATGGAGGAACTGTTCGTCTGCGTCGACGAGCTCGCCGCACGGCACGGCGCGCTGGTGGTCGACCTGTACGGGGCGCCCTCGCTGTCCGATCCCCGGATGTGGGACGTGGACCGGCTCCACCTGACGGCGGAGGGGCACCGCCGGGTCGCCGAGGCGGTCTGGCAGGCGCTCGGCCACGAAGCCGAGGACCCTCAGTGGCGGACTCCGATGGCGGCGACCCTGCCGCCGGGCTGGGTCACCCGGCGGGTCGCGGACGCGCGGTTCGCCCGGCAGCACCTGCTGCCGTGGATAGGCCGGCGGCTGACCGGCCGCTCCTCCGGCGACGGCCGCCCCGCGAAGCGGCCCGAGCTGCTGTCGTACGAGGACTCGGGGGCGTGACGCCCCGGCGGAGGGCGTGACGGCGGTCTCGTAGCTTCCGACGAACAGGCCCGTGGGGCTGGCCTGCACGAATCGCCAGTAGAATCCGTGCACGTGACTTCAGCGCCCGCCAAGCCCCGCATCCCGAACGTCCTCGCCGGACGCTACGCCTCCGCCGAGCTCGCCACGCTCTGGTCGCCCGAGCAGAAGGTGAAGCTGGAGCGGCAGCTCTGGCTCGCCGTGCTGCGGGCCCAGAAGGACCTCGGGATCGAGGTTCCCGACGCAGCGCTCGCCGACTACGAGCGTGTCCTCGACACCGTCGACCTGGCTTCCATCGCCGAGCGCGAGAAGGTCACGCGGCACGACGTGAAGGCGCGGATCGAGGAGTTCAACGACCTCGCCGGGCACGAGCACGTGCACAAGGGCATGACCTCCCGCGATCTGACGGAGAACGTCGAGCAGCTGCAGATCCGGCTCTCGCTGGAGCTGGTGCGCGATCGCACGGTGGCCGTCCTGGCCCGGCTGGCGAAGCTGGCCGCCGAGTACGGCGAACTCGTCATGGCCGGCCGTTCCCACAACGTCGCCGCGCAGGCAACCACCCTCGGCAAGCGCTTCGCGACCGCCGCCGACGAACTGCTCGTGGCGTACGGCAGGGTCGAGGAGCTCCTCGGCCGCTACCCGCTGCGCGGTATCAAGGGCCCGGTGGGCACCGCGCAGGACATGCTGGACCTGCTGGGCGGGGACGCGGTCAAGCTCGCGGAGCTGGAGCGGCGGATCGCCGGTCACCTTGGCTTCTCGCAGGCCTTCACCTCGGTCGGCCAGGTCTATCCGCGCTCGCTGGACTACGAGGTCGTCACCGCGCTGGTGCAGCTGGCCGCCGCGCCGTCGTCGCTGGCCAAGACCATCCGGCTGATGGCGGGCCACGAGCTGGTGACCGAGGGCTTCAAGCCGGGCCAGGTCGGCTCCTCCGCCATGCCGCACAAGATGAACACCCGCTCCTGCGAGCGCGTCAACGGCCTGATGGTCATCCTGCGCGGCTACGCCTCGATGACCGGCGAGCTGGCGGGCGACCAGTGGAACGAGGGCGACGTCTCCTGCTCGGTGGTGCGCCGGGTCGCGCTGCCGGACGCGTTCTTCGCCCTCGACGGGCTGCTGGAGACCTTCCTGACGGTCCTCGACGAGTTCGGCGCGTTCCCGGCGGTCGTCGCCCGTGAGCTGGACCGCTACCTGCCGTTCCTGGCCACGACCAAGGTGCTGATGGGGGCGGTGCGGGCCGGGGTCGGCCGCGAGGTCGCCCACGAGGCCATCAAGGAGAACGCCGTCGCCACGGCACTGGCGATGCGCGAGCAGGGCGCCGAGCGCAACGACCTGCTGGACAAGCTCGCCGTTGACGACCGCCTCCCGCTGGACCGGACGCAGCTCGAGCAGCTCATGGCCGACAAGCTGTCCTTCACCGGCGCGGCGGCCGACCAGGTCGGCGTCGTCGTCGCCCGGATCGAGGAGATCGCCAAGCAGCACCCGGAGGCCGCGGGCTACACCCCGGGGGCGATCCTCTGACCCGCTTCACCCAGGCGGAACTCGAGGCCGCCCGCGACCGTCTGGTGCCGGACGTGGTCGCGGACGGCCTCCACGTCCTGTTCTGCGGCATCAATCCGGGGCTGATGACGGCGGCCACGGGACACCACTTCGCGCGGCCCGGGAACCGCTTCTGGCCGGTACTGCACCTGTCCGGGTTCACGCCCAGACGGCTGAAGCCGTCGGAGCAGCGGGAGTTGCTGTCGTACGGGCTCGGCATCACCAACGTCGTGGCGCGGGCGACGGCTCGGGCCGACGAGCTGACCGCGCAGGAGTACGTCGAGGGCGGCCGGCTGCTCGCGGCGAAGGTGGCGCGGCTGCGGCCGAGGTGGCTGGCCGTGGTGGGGGTGACCGCCTACCGGGCCGCGTTCGGCGACCGTGCGGCCCGGGTGGGGCCGCAGGAGCGGACGATCGGGGACACGCGTGTGTGGGTGCTGCCCAACCCGAGCGGTCTGAACGCGCATTGGACGGCGGCGACGATGGCGGAGGAGTTCGCGCGGCTGCGGGAGGCGGCGCAGGGCTGACGGGTCACGGGGGGTCTATGTCCGTGACCAGGGCGAGCAGTTGGAACGGGAGTTCCCTGTTCCACTGGGACACACCGAGGGCGACCCAGCGGTCCGTCTCCGGCGACCGCCACAGGTGCAGGTCGGGCACATGGGCGCTGAGCGAGGCCCATGGCTCGGGTATGTCCTCGCCGCTCTCCGCGCGCACGAGGACGCCGACCAGGCTGAGGACCTGCGGAGGTCCCCAGCGCCGGGTCAGCCCCTCGCTCAGGCCGTCCCTGTCGGCCTCGTACTGCTCCTCGCTCCGCTCCCGGTCCGTCCCGTCGTCCTCCCAGAAGTCGCCGCTCGTCTGTAAAGCGGCGACGTGATACCCCGGCCCGCCGGTGCCGACGTCCGTCCCGCCGTGCTCCGCGGGAAAGTCCGCCGCGCACAGCAGTTCGATGGTGCCGAGGTACCGCGCGATGTCCATGTGATCCAGTAAAACGCCCACCACTGACAATTGGCGGGGCGTCAAGCGTCCCGGCGGCGCAGGCTCCAGGCACCCGCTCCGAGCGCCGCGGCCGTCCAGAGCGCGGTCACCGCGAGCCCCGCCCATGGCCCCAGGGTCCCGTCGTACGACTGGCGCATGACCACCTGCCCGGCGTGGTCGGGCAGGAAGTCGGCGGCGCCGCCCGCCGCGGAGCCGATCACGAAGGGGACGACGAGGAGGAACGGGCTCAGGACGGAGAGCGTGACCACGCCGCTGCGGAGCAGGGCCGTGAGACCGGCCGCGAACAGGGCCATGAGCATCAGGTAGATCCCGCAGCCGACGACGCCCCGCACCTGCTCGCCGAGGGTCAGCCCGCTCGCCGCGGAGCCGAGGCCCGTACGCGCCGCGAGGAGGGCGGCGCAGGCGGTCATCAGCCCCACGACGAGGGCCGGTGCGGCGATGGCCGTCACCTTGGCCGCGAACCACCGTCCACGCTGCGGGACCGCGGCCAGCGACAGCCGGAGCCCGCCTCCCTGGAACTCCGACGACACCGCCATGGCGCCGAAGGAGACCGCGGCGATCTGGCCGGGCAGGACGCCCGACAGCGCCATGAACAGCGGGTCGAATCCCGGGTCCGAGGTGTCGGAGACCCCGGCGAGCGCGGAGAACGCCGTGGTCGCCGCGAACAGCGCCAGCAGCGCTCCGCACAGCGAACGCAGGGTGCGGATCTTGATCCACTCGGAGTGGAGCACGGGTGCGAAGGACATGGTCAGGCCTCCTGGCGCTGTGCGGTGAACTCGGCTTCGGCGGCGGTCAGGTCGAGGTAGGCCTGCTCCAACGTGCCTTCCTCGGCGGAGAGTTCGAGGATGGGCACGCCCGCGGCGGAGGTGAGACGTCCGATGTCGTCCACGCGTGCGTGGGGCACGGTCCAGTGGCCGTCCTCGTGCTCCACGGCATCGTGATCGTGCCGGGCGAGGACGCTCCTGAGGGTGGCGGGATCGGTCGTGCGGATCCGCACACTCGGCTGCACGCGCGCGTGGATGAACTCCCGCATCGGGGTGTCTGCCAGCAGGCGGCCCCGGCCGAGGACGACCAGGTGGTCCGCGAAGGACGCGGTCTCGTTCATCAGATGGCTGGAGACCAGGACGGTTCGCCCCTCCTTCGCCAGCCGGCGCAGCAACTCCCGGATCCAGACGATGCCTTCCGGGTCGAGGCCGTTGGACGGCTCGTCGAGCAGGACCACTTCGGGATCGCCCAGGAGGGCCGCGGCGATGCCGAGCCGCTGGCGCATGCCCAGGGAGTACGTCTTGACCCGGCGGCGTGCCGCCGAGGCCAGGCCCGTCTCCTCCAGCAGCTCGTCCACCCGGCGCGCGGGGATGCGGTTGCTCGCCGCCAGCGCTCGCAGGTGATCGCGGCCGGTGCGGGAGCCGTGCGCGGCCTGCGCGTCGAGGAGGGCGCCCACGTGGCGCAGGGGTTCGCCGAGAGTGGCGTAGAGCCGGCCGCCGATCGTGGCGGAGCCGGAGGTCGGCCGGTCCAGGCCGAGCACGAGCCGCATGGTGGTCGACTTCCCGGCGGCGTTGGGGCCGAGGAAACCGGTCACGCGGCCGGGCAGGACATGGAAGGTCAGGTGGTCCACGGCTCGCCGGGTGCCGTACTCCTTGGTGAGGTCTTGGACGTCGATGCTGGTCATGGCAGCAGCCTGGCCGCCGGCCAGGGGGCGGGGCCTCCCCCACCGGTGGAGATCGTCTCCCCCGCGCGGGGGAGGTCCGCTGTCGGTGGCGGCTGGCACGATGACCAAATGGCCCGCTTCCTGCGCCCGTTGCTTCGGGGGACGACGTACACACGGCTACTGCATCTGTGGGTGCCGATGCTGATCGTCAGCGTGTGGCTGTTCATCGACCCGGCCACGCCGTGGGTGCCCGCGCTGGCTCTGGTTCCGGTGGGGCTGTTGATCCCGGGGGTACGCAGGGGTGAGGGCGTACAGGCGCATCTGCTGCTGACGCCGGGTGAGGAGGACTCGGGCATCTCCACGGCCCCGTCGGCGACATGGCGCGACCGGTTCCGCACGATGCTGTGGCTGGAGACGCGGATGGCGCTGTCGGCGGCCGTCTGCTTCGCCACCGCCTGGCTGTCGTTCCTCGCCGTCGACCTGACCGGCGCGGCGCTCGGGCACGTGCCCACCGGCAATCCGCTGCTGCCGGTCTCCGAGCCCCGCTGGGTCTACGCCCTGCTGGCGCCCCTGCCGGTGATCGCCCTGTACGCCGCCGTCGTCGGCCTCGGTGAGCTGGGCACCGCCCTCGCCCGCCGTCTTCTCGGCCCCTCCCCCGCCGAACGCATCGCCGCTCTGGAGGAGCGCACCGAGTTGCTCCTGGAGCGCACCCGCATCGCGCGCGAGCTGCACGACTCGATCGGTCACGCGCTGACCGTCGCCGTGGTGCAGGCGGGCGCCGCTCGTGCGGCCGGCGACCCGGCGTTCACCGAGCGTGCCCTGGACGCCATCGAGGAGACCGGCCGGGCGGCACTGGAGGATCTGGAGCGCGTGCTCGGCGTCCTGCGGGAGGCCCAGCGGCCCGTGAGCAGCCGTCCGACGCTGACGGACGCGGATCGTCTGCTGGAGTCGGCCCGCGCCTCCGGAGCGAAGGTGGACGCGGAGTTCTCCGGTCCCCTGGAGGTGGTGCCGGGCCCTGTGTCCCGTGAGGGGTACCGCATCCTCCAGGAGTCGCTGACCAATGTGCTCCGGCACGCGGGGCCGGTCCCCGTCCAGGTACGCGTGCGGGTCGACGGCGGCGCGCTCGCGCTGGAGGTCCGCAATCCGCTCGCCGCCGGCGTCCCGGGTGCCGGTGGGGGCAGCGGTCTGCGCGGGATCCGCGAGCGGGCGGCACTGCTCGGCGGCCGCGCGCTCACCGGCCCGGACGAAGGTGACTGGCAGGTGCATGCAGAGCTTCCGCTGCGCTGATCTACGCTGGCGGGGTGCCGGTCACCGTTCTCCTCGTCGACGACGAACCCCTGGTCCGCGTGGGTCTGCGGGCCGTGCTGGAGGCCCAGCCCGACATCGAGGTCGTCGGCGAGGCGGCCGACGGCGCGGCGGTGATCCCGCTGGTCCGGCAGTTGCGGCCGGACGTGGTCGCCATGGATGTGCGGATGCCGTTGCTGGACGGCATCGAGGCCACGCGCGCGGTGCTGCGCACCGTCGACAGCCCGCCGAAGATCCTGGTCGTGACCACCTTCGAGAACGACGAGTACGTGTACGAGGCGCTGCGCGCGGGCGCCGACGGCTTCCTGCTCAAGCGGGCCCGGCCCGCGGAGATCGTGCACGCGGTGCGGCTGGTGGCGGAGGGCGAGTCGTTGCTGTTCCCGGCCTCCGTACGGCAGCTCGCCGCCCGGTACGGCACCGACGGTGACGGCGGCGACCGGGCCGCGCGTGCCGTGCTGGAGCGGGCCCGGCTGACCGAGCGGGAGGCCGAGGTGCTGCGGCTGATGGCCCGGGGGCTGTCGAACGCGGAGATCGCCGGCCGGCTGGTGGTCGGCACGGAGACGGTGAAGTCGCATGTGAGCGCCGTACTGGCGAAGCTCGGGGCGCGCGACCGCACCCAGGCGGTGATCGCGGCGTACGAGTCGGGGTTCGTGGCTCCCGGCTGATCCGGCGGACAGGTGCCTGCTTGATGCCTCCGGCGGTGCTTCCGGCGGCGCTTGCACTGGTCAGGGTGGTGTCTTCCACCGGGCCGGAGGGCCGCTGCGCAGCGCGTCGAGGCGGCGCCGGTAGTCGTCCTCGTCGATCTCCCCGCGGGCCAGCCGCTCCTTGAGTATCTCCTCCGCCGAGGGCGTGACCGGTGTGCGGGTGCGTTCGTAGGGCCTGTTGAGGGCGCGGACGAGCAGGATGGCACCTGTGACGATCAGCGCCCAGAACAGGATCATGCCGGCGGACATGGCGAACCAGCCCCAGCCGCCGGAGCCGTGGCCGTACCAGAAGATCATCGCAACTCACCCGCTCCGGCCGTGTTCCGTGCCCCGGACGCCGAGTGGCGCCCGGGGCGTCGCCCCCCCCCGACCCCAGGGTCCCGCCGCTCGTGGTCGCGGTCTGGGGCCGGACGGCCCCTGCCTCCGGGCCGCCCGGCCCTGGCACCGCGTGCGTCGCGGGCGCCCGGCTCTCGCCGGGGTGCGGTGTGCCGAGTAGCATCCGCCCCACACGGCGCACGAGCTGGGAGGACGGACGGTGGCGCGGCTGACCGGCGGGGATCCCTCGCTGCTGCGAAGGATCAACTCCGCGGTGGTGCTGCACGCGCTGCGTGCCACGGACTGCGCGACACTCACGGAGATCACCCGGGTGACGGGGTTGTCCCGGCCCACGGTCGAGGGCGTCGTCGAGGGGCTCATCGGGGCCGGTCTGGTCGTCGAGAAGGAGGCCGAGGAGGGTGCCGCCCGGCGTCAGGGCAGGCCGGCGCGGCGGTTCCGGTTCCGGGCCGAGGCCGGGCACCTGCTGGGGCTGGAGATCGGGGCGCATCGCGTCGCCGCGCTCCTGGCCGACCTCGACGGGCGGATCCTGGGCTCGCAGGCGAAGGAGGTCTCCGAGACGGCCGACGCGGACGAGCGCCTGGAGCGGCTGCGCACCGCGGTGGCCGAGCTGCTGCGGCGGGCCGGGACGGCGCGGGGCTCGCTGCGGGCGGTGGGGGTCGGCACACCGGGGATCGTGGAGGCCGACGGCACGATACGGCTGGGCACCGCGCTACCCCAGTGGACCGGTCTGCGCCTGGGCGAACGGCTCAGCCGTTCCTTCCGGTGCCCGGTTCTGGTGGAGAACGACGCCAACGCCGCCGCGGTCGCCGAACACTGGAAGGGCGCCGCGGCCGAGTCGGACGACGTCGTGTTCGTGCTGGCCGGGCTGAGTCCGGGCGCCGGTTCACTGATCGGGGGACGGCTGCACCGGGGTTACGGCGGGGCCGCCGGTGAGATCGGCGCGCTGCATCTGCTGGGCCGGGAGGCGACGCCGGAGACGCTGCTGTCCACCACGCACGAGCCGTTGCACCCGCTGGACGAGCAGGCCGTCGCCGAGGTGTTCGCGCTCGCCCGCCAGGGCGACCAGCGGGCCCGGGCCGCCGTCGACCGGTTCATCCAGCGGCTGGTGCACGACGTCGCGGCGCTGGTCCTCGCGCTCGACCCGGAGCTGGTGGTGATCGGCGGCTGGGCGGCCGGACTGGACGGCGTACTGGAGCCCCTGCGCCGCGAGCTGTCCCGCTACTGCCTTCGGCCGCCCGGGGTGGCGCTGTCGCTGCTCGGGGAGGCGGCCGTGGCGACGGGTGCTCTGCGGCTCGCCCTTGATCACGTCGAGGAGCAGTTGTTCGCGGTGGAGGGCACGGTGACGGCGCGACGGTGAGGGCCCGCCGGAGACCGACGGGCCCTGGGATCCGGTCCGCCGGACCCGGCCTAGGAGGCCTGGCGCTCCGGCCCGTGGTCTATCTCCACACCTCCGGAGTCGCCGAAGGTCAGCCGGCAGGTGTCCGCGCGGTAGGTGGCGACGGAGACCGCCGCGGTGCGGCCCTGGGCGAAGAATCGGGTGGTGACGACGAGGACGGGGGCGCCGGGGAGCCGGTCGAGTTCCCTGGCGTCGTCCGCGCGGGCCGAGCCGAGCTCCACGGCGCGGTCCTGGCCCTCCAGCTCCAGGTGCTGCAGCTCACGCAGGACGGCACGCGCGCGTGCGGGTCCGGAGGGCGCGTCGATCCCGGACAGGGCGGGGACCGAGGACGCCGGGATGTAGAGCAGCTCGGCGGCGACCGGCTGGCCGTGCGACACGCGCGAGCGGCGCACGACGTGCACGGCCTCGTCCTCGCCGGCCTCCAGGGCGGTGGCGACGGCGGCGGGCGGCGCGTCCTGCGCGCAGTCGACGGGCTGCCAGGCGTCGCCGGGGGCGCCCGGCCAGGCCTGCTGCTCGGTACCGACGGCCACACCCACGCGCGGGGGTGCCACGGTGGTGCCGACACCGCGCCGGCGCTGGAGGCGGCCTTCCAGCTCGAGCTGCTCGAGGGCCTGGCGGAGCGTGGCACGGGCGACACCGAACCGGGCGGCGAGGTCGCGCTCGTTCGGCAGGATCTCGCCCACGGCGAACTCGGAGTCCAGTGCCTCACTGAGCACGGTCTTGAGGTGCCAGTACTTCGGTTCCGGCACCGTTTCCAGCTGCGTGGTCCCCACCCTGTCCTCCGCAATCGCCGTGGTCCGCGGCGTTTTAGCGCCCTTGTTTATTAAAGGTTGTTGCACTTGTCTGCGACGATAAGGCGGCCCCCACCCCTGGTCAAGACCAATCCTCGTTCCCGCAGAGAACACGGAGGTGTCCGCCGCGGGGCCTGCACACGCGTCCCGCGCGAACGATGCGCACCGTCCGGCCGCATCCGTCCGCCACGGCGACAGGAGGGCGACAGGATTGGCGGCCCCAGGGGGCTACCCGTCGGTAGCAATCGCTGACAGTCTGTCTCCCCACGGCGTCCACCAGCGAGTCCAGACGAGGAGCAGCACCATGTCCGCCACCGTCTCCTTCCCGGTCCCCACACCGCACGGCCCGCGGACCGCGACCGTCTCCTACGCGCGCGTGGGCAGCGGGGAGCCGCTGCTCCTGCTGCACGGCATCGGTCACCACCGGCAGGCCTGGGACCCGGTGGTGGACGTCCTCGCGACCGAGCGCGAGGTGATCGCCGTGGACCTGCCCGGCTTCGGCGCGTCGCCCGGGCTGCCCGAGGGCCTGGCGTACGACCTGTCGACGACGACCGCGGTGTTCCGTGCGTTCTGCGAGGCGCTGGAACTGGAGCGCCCGCATGTCGCGGGCAACTCGCTCGGCGGCCTGATAGCCCTCGAACTCGGCCGCGAGAAACTCGTACGGTCCGTCACGGCCCTGTCGCCCGCCGGGTTCTGGTCCGGGGCCGAGCGGGTCTGGGCCTTCGGCGTCCTCTCGGTCATGCGCCGGATCTCCCGGCGGCTGCCGGTGCCGCTGGTCGAGCGGGTCGCACGTACGGCGGTCGGCCGGGTGGCGCTGACGAGCACCATCTACGCCCGGCCCGCCCGCCGTTCACCCGAGGCCGTGGTCGCCGAGACGCTGGCACTGGCGAACGCCACCGGGTTCGACGACACCCTCCGGGCCGGTACGGCCGTCCGGTTCACCGACGACGTCCCCGGCATTCCCGTCACCGTCGCCTGGGGTTCGAGCGACCGGCTGCTGGTGCCCCGCCAGGGCGTCCGGGCGAAGGGCATCATTCCCAAGGCGCGGCTGGTCCGGCTGCCCGGCTGCGGCCATGTCCCGATGAACGACGACCCGGCGCTGGTCGCGCGCGTCATCCTGGACGGCAGCCGCTGACCGACCCGGAAGGCCGGGGCAGGGCGCCCGAGCCCAGGGCGCCCCGGCTCCCACGAGCGCACTGCCCGCGGCCTGCGCGGTCCCGTAGGAGCCCGTTCCGACGAGGGGCGCGGTGCAGGCGGCGGCCACCGGGATGAGCCCGGAGAAGAGCGTGGCACGCTCCGCGCCGATCCGCTGCGTGTGCCCATGTACCAGCACACGAACCCGACGACCGTGACGACCGCCGCCTGCCACAGCAGCGCGGTGGTCCTCAAGCGGACCATGGATCCGGGGCACCCGGTCCTCGACCAGGCGGTGTTCGCGCGGTTCGTGGAGCGCGGCGACTACGACCGCCGGCTGCGCCGCTGCCGGCGCGCCTACCGTGAGCGGCGTGACGTCCTGGTCGCCGCGCCGGCGGAGCACTTCCCGGACGCGAGGGTGTCCGGGATCGCCGCGGGGCTGCACGCCATCACCGAACTGCCCGGACGGTACGCACCCGAGGAGAACCCGGCCGCTCTCCTCGCCGCGGCCGGTGTCATGGTCCGCCCGCTGAGCTCCTGCACGTCCGGGCGAGCCGACGCGGACGAGGTGCGGCTGGTGCTCGGGTACGCCCACCTGACCCCGGCGCGGATCCGCGAGGACGTCAAGCCGATGGCGGAGTCGCTCACCGTCCGACGCCCGGCGGTACGGCCCCTCGACATCGCACGCCGGTTCCCCTCCGCTCGCGGCTCGTTGTTCACCCACGGTTTGCGTGCGCGCTGCGGCGCGCCAGTAGTTGTGGCACTGCACACCGGCCGGATCCCGCCCCTGGAGGCCTCCCCATGTCCCACCGCCCCTTCCCGGGCCGCCGCAGCGTACTGCGCGGCTCCCTCGCCGCGTCGGCGGCCCTGACCCTGCCCACCGCCGTCGGCGCGGCACCGGCGTTCGCCCTGTCCGGGCGCCCCGAGGCGGACTGGGGCGTACAGGCCGGCGACGTGACGTCCGACTCGGGCCTGGTGTGGGTGCGTTCGGACCGCCCGGCCCGCATGATCGTCGAGACGTCGGCCACCGAGACCTTCCGCAACCCCCGCAGATGGCACGGCCCGCTGCTCGGCGCGGACACCGATTTCACCGGCACCACCCGGCTGCACGGGCTGCCCTCCGGGGAGCAGATCCACTACCGCGTGCTGCTCGCCGACCCTGACGACCCGCGCCGTACCGGCGCCCCCGTGACGGGCACCTTCCGCACCGCTCCCGCACGGCGGCGCCAGGACGTGCGCTTCGTCTGGTCCGGCGACCTGGCCGGCCAGGGCTGGGGCATCAACGAGTCGATCGGCGGCTACCGCATCTTCGACGCCATGGCGAAGCTCGACCCGGACTTCTTCCTGTGCAGTGGCGACAACATCTACGCGGACGGGCCGATCTCGGCCACCGCAACGCTCCCGGACGGCAGCCTGTACCGGAACGTCACGACCGAGGAGAAGTCGCACGTCGCCGTCACGCTGGCCGACTTCCGGGGCAACTTCCGCTACAACCTGCTGGACGCGGCGCTGCGCCGGTTCAACGCCCAGGTGCCGAACGTCATCCAGTGGGACGACCACGAGGTCCGCAACAACTGGTACCCGGGTGAGGTCATCGGCACCGGCACCCCGTACCCGGCCGGCACGAAGCTCGACGACCTCGCGCTGCGCTCCCGGCGAGCCTTCTCCGAGTACTTCCCGATCTCCACGATCAGCGGGCGTCCCGACGGCCGGATCTACCGCGTCGTCAACCACGGTCCGCTGCTCGACGTCTTCGTGCTCGACATGCGGACGTACCGCGACGCCAACTCGCCGGACAACCAGACCACCGACCCGCAGGGCATCCTCGGGCGGGAGCAGCTGGAGTGGCTGAAGCGGGAGCTCGGCCGGTCGCGCGCGCTGTGGAAGGTCATCGCCGCGGACATGCCGCTCGGCCTGGTCGTGCCCGACCCCGTCGAGGGCAAGGCGAACTTCGAGGCCGTCGCCCAGGGCGACCCGGGCGCGCCGCTCGGCCGGGAGCTGCAGATCGCCGAGCTGCTGCGGTTCATCAAGCACCGTCGGATCACCGGCACGCTGTGGCTGACGGCCGACGTCCACCACACCTCCGCCCAGCACTACGACCCGTCGCGGGCCGCGTTCAAGGACTTCGAGCCGTTCTGGGAGTTCGTCTCCGGCCCGCTCAACGCCGGCGCCTTCCCGGCCAACGCGCTCGACGGCACGTTCGGCCCCGACCGGGTCTTCGTCAAGGCGCCGACGGCCTCCAACGTGTCGCCGGCCGAGGGCTACCAGTTCTTCGGCGAGGTCGACATCGACGGCGGCAGCGGTGAGCTGACGGTCCGGCTGCGCGAGTACGACGGCACCGTCCTGTTCACGCAGGTGCTGCACCCGGGCCGGGTCGGCCAGTAACTCCCCTGCCCTCGTCACCCGCGCCGCGCATCGGAGTCGTCCCCCGGTGCGCGGCGTGCCGTCCCGCCCCCAGTACAGCCCGAAGCCACCACATGACGAGTCATAGAAAAAGCAACAAAAGGGACAGAACCACGCTTTACCCATCAGTCACAATGCGTTTGTGATCACGCAACACCGTTCCTTCACAGTGGGTGCATGACTCGAGACATGTTCGATGTGAAGCGTGCGAAGGACGGGCGTCCGGTGCACCACTGGCGACGGGACGTCGTCGAACTCGCCGCCCTGTTCACGGCCGTCGCGGTGGCGGACGCAACGGCCAACCTGGTCGGACACGGGCCGGACGGCCCGGCGCTGCTGGTGATCTCGGCGATCGCCCTGGCGGCGACGGCCGGGTTCCACGTCTGGTGGGCACGGCGCCACGGCCACGCACCGCCGACCGGTGATACCGGTGCCCGGCCGTCCGCCGAGGTGCGGCAGGCCGGGCCGTCCGCCGAGTCCGCGGCTGCACCCGAGGCCGTGGCCGGGGCGAGCACGCTGTGGCGGATGCGGACGACGGTGAAGGACCAGCCGGGATCGCTGGCCGCGCTGTGCACGGCCCTGGCCGGCCGGCGGGTCGACATCCTGAGCCTGCAGACGCACCCGCTGGCCGAGGGCACGGTGGACGAGTTCCTGCTGCGGGCTCCCGGCGGAGCGTCGGCGGCGGAGATCTGCCGGGCGGTCTCGCTGGCCGGGGGCGCGGGCACCTGGATCGAGCGGGCCGACGCGCACGATCTGGTGGACGCGCCGACCCGGGTGCTGGGTCTGGCGGCCCGCACCGCGCTGGACGCGGCGGAACTTCCGCTTGCACTGCGGCAGTTGCTGGGACGGTGCACCATCCGTTCGCTGCCCGCCGCTCCGGCCGGAAAGACACGTGGCTCTCAGGCCGTACCGGTCGAGGGGGTGCTCGAGGACACCGTCATGCGGTTGCGGGCGCCGGAGGGCGCGGTGATCACCGTGGAGCGGCCGTACCTGCCGTTCACGCCGACCGAGTTCGCGCGCGCCCGGGCCCTGGTGGAGCTGGACGCCCGGCTCGGGCCGCGGGTCCCGCACGGCCGGGACGTGCTGACCCTGCCGGAGGGCGACGCCATCACCGTGCGCCGGGCCGACCCGCGGGACCTGGAGGCGGCCAGGGCGATGCACGAGCGCTGCTCGTCCCGGACCCTCGGCATGCGGTACCACGGGCCGGTCGCCGACGCGGACCGCTACCTCAACCACCTGCTCAGCCCCCGCTTCGGCCGGACACTGGCCGTCGAAACCGCGTCGGGACGCGTCGTCGGCCTCGGCCACCTGCTGTGGGACGGCGACGAGACGGAGGTCGCGCTGCTCGTCGAGGACGACTGGCAGCGGCGCGGCATCGGCGGCGAGCTGCTGGGCCGGCTGGTGGCGATGGCGGTCGAGGCGGGCTGCGAGAGCGTGTACGCGGTGACACAGGCGTCCAACACCGGCATGGTCGCCGCGATGCGCGGGCTGGACCTGCCCCTCGACTACCAGGTCGAGGAGGGCACTCTCGTCATCACCGCCCGTCTGGACGCCACCCCGGTCGTCTCGAGGCTGCCCTACGACGCCGACGCCGACGCCGCACAGCAGCCGCCCGCCGGGCGCATCGCACGGGACTGACGCCCGGCCCGGTGGGACGGCCCCCGGGCCTGGCGCCGGCGCGGGTCAGCCCACCGCCTGCCGGTGACCCGCCCGGGCGGGGTCCCCGGTTCCGGCTCCGAGCGCCCGGTCCAGGTCCGTCCACAGGTCCTCGACGTCCTCCAGACCCACCGACAACCGCAGCAGCCGGTCGCTCACTCCGGCGCCCCGCCGGTCCGCGGCGTCGACGATGCGGTGACTGATGGACGCAGGGTGCTGGATGAGGGTGTCGACGCTGCCCAGGCTCACGGCCGGCGTGATCAGCCGCACCCGGCCGATCACCTCGTGGGGGTCGCCGTGCACCTCGAAGGCGATCATCGCGCCGCCGAGACGCGGGTAGCGGACCCGGGCCACACGCGGGTCGGCCGTCAGGCGCCGGGCCAGTTCGGCGGCGTTCACGGAGGCGGCCCGCACCCGCACCGGGAGGGTGGACAGCCCCCGGAGCAGCAGGTAGCCGGCCAGCGGGTGCAGGACACCGCCGGTCGCGAACCGGATCTGCCGCAGCCGCCGCGCGAACTCCTCGTCACAGGCCACCACGCCCGCCAGCACATCGCCGTGGCCGCCCAGGTACTTGGTGGCACTGTGCAGCACCAGGCGGGCGCCGTGTTCCGCCGGGCGCTGCAGCACGGGGGTGGCGAAGGTGTTGTCCGCGAGCAGCGGCACACTGCCGCAGGCGTGCGCGATCGCGCGCAGGTCGAGTTCGGCGAGGGTCGGGTTGGCCGGTGACTCCACCATCACCAGCCCGGTGTCGGGGCGCAGCGCGTCCGCGATCCCGGCCGGATCGGTCCAGGTCACCTCCGTGCCGAGCAGACCGGCGGTCAGCAGGTGGTCGCTGCAGCCGTAGAGGGGGCGCACGGCCACGACATGACGCAGCCCCGTCGAGCCGCGCGCGAGCAGGACGGCGCTCAGCGCGGCCATGCCGCTGGCGAAGGCGACCGCCGCCTCTGTGCCCTCCAGCCGGGCGAGGGCGGTCTCGAACCGGGCCACGGTCGGGTTGCCGAGCCGCCCGTAGACCGGCGGGCCGACGGGTTCGGCGCCGTCGGCGGCGAAGGCGTCGATACGGGCGGCCTCGGCGCGGCTGTCGTAGGAGGGGTAGGTCGTGGACAGGTCGATCGGCGGGGCGTGCAGTCCCTGCCGGGCCAGGTCGTCACGGCCGGCGTGCACGGCCTCGGTGGCGAGTGCTCTCGACACGGTGCGCGTGTCGTCGTGTGCGCGGATGCTCGCTGAGTCCATGGGCGGAAGGGTGAACAGTGAACGGTTCTTCGGGCGCATACTTCGTGCTACGTTCGGGCGATGGCCGAATCCGTCGAACTGGATCCGGTGGATCTGCATCTGCTGCGACTGCTGCAGAACGACGCCCGGACCACCTACCGTGACCTCGCCGCGCAGGTCGGCGTCGCGCCCTCCACCTGTCTGGACCGGGTGACCAGGCTGCGCCGCTCGGGCGTGATCCTCGGCCACCAGTTGCGGCTCGACCCGGCGAAGCTCGGGCGCGGGCTGGAAGCGCTGCTGTCGGTGCAGGTCCGACCGCACCGCCGGGAGCTGGTGGGGCCGTTCGTGGAGCGGATCCGGGCGCTGCCGGAGTCGCGGACGGTGTTCCATCTGACCGGGCCCGACGACTATCTGGTGCACGTCGCGGTCGCGGACATGGCGGACCTGCAGCGGCTGGTGCTGGACGAGTTCACGGCGCGGCGCGAAGTGGCCCGGGTGGAGACCCGGTTGATCTTCCAGCAGTGGGACTGCGGACCACTGCTGCCACCGCGCACGCCCTCAGCTGAATCCGGGTGACGCGGACATCGGTGCCGTACGAGGATGACCGCATGTCTGAGACGAACAGCCCGCTGCCCCGCGAGGTCGCCGACGCCTACGTCGACGAGCTCATCGCCCTCGATCCGGTCCTCGGCACCTACCTCGGCGTCAAGGAGAGTTCGAGCAGGCTGCCCGACTTCTCACCGGCGGGGCAGGAGGCCCGTGCGCGACTGGCGAGGGACACGCTCGCCCGGCTCGACGAGGCCGAGCGCCTGCCCGGCGCGGACAGCGACCAGGAGCGCCGCTGCGGACGGCTGCTGCGCGAACGGCTCACCGCCCAGCTCGCCGTGCACGACGCCGAGGAGGGCCTGCGCGAGGTCGGCAACCTGAGCACGCCCGGGCACGCGGTGCGGGACGTGTTCACCGTGACACCGGCGCAGACGGAGGAGGACTGGGCGGCGATCGCCGAGCGGCTGCGCGCGGTGCCGGCCGCGCTGGCGGGCTACCGCGAGTCCCTGACGCTCGGTCTGGAACGGGGGCTGTACGCGGCGCCGCGCCCCACCGCCACGTTCGTCGAACAGCTCACGGAATGGTCGGACACGGACGGAAAGGGCCGCGGCTGGTACGAGGACTTCGCCGCGGCGGGTCCCGAGGCGCTGCGTGCGGAACTGGACGAGGCCGCCCGCGCGGCGACCGCGTCCGTGGTGGAGCTGCGCGACTGGATGCGGGACGTGTACACGCCCGCTCTCGAGGGCGCCCCGAACACCGTGGGCCGTGAGCGCTACGCCCGCTGGGTGCGCTACTACAACGGCGCCGACCTGGACCTGGACGAGGCGTACGCGTACGGCTGGGCCGAGTTCCACCGCATCCTCGGCGAGATGCGGCAGGAGGCCGAGAAGATCCTGCCGGGCGCCGAGACGCCGTGGGTGGCGCTGGCGCACCTGGACGAGCACGGCAGGCACATCGAGGGCGTCGACGAGGTCCGCGAGTGGCTGCAGGGCCTGATGGACCGGGCGATCGAGGAGCTGGACGGCACACACTTCGAACTCGCCGAGCGGGTGCGGAAGGTGGAGGCGCGCATCGCACCGCCCGGCGGTGCGGCGGCCCCCTACTACACGGCCCCCTCCCAGGACTTCTCGCGCCCCGGCCGCACCTGGCTGCCGACCATGGGGCAGACCCGGTTCCCGGTGTACGACCTGGTCTCGACCTGGTACCACGAGGGCGTGCCCGGGCACCATCTGCAGCTCGCGCAGTGGGCGCACGTGGCCGAGGACCTCTCCCGCTACCAGGCGTCGATCGGCGGGGTCAGCGCCAACGCGGAGGGCTGGGCCCTGTACGCGGAGCGCCTGATGGACGAGCTGGGCTACCTCACGGATGCCGAGGAGCGGCTGGGCTATCTGGACGCGCAGATGATGCGGGCCGCGCGAGTGATCATCGACATCGGCATGCACCTCGAGCTGGAGATCCCGGCGGACTCCCCGTTCCACCCCGGTGAGCGCTGGACGCCGGAGCTGGCGCAGGAGTTCTTCGCCGCGCACAGCAGCCGGCCGGCGGACTTCGTGGAGAGCGAGCTGACCCGCTACCTCACCATTCCGGGGCAGGCGATCGGCTACAAGCTGGGCGAGCGGGCCTGGCTGCTGGGCCGGGAGAACGCCCGCGGGCGGCACGGCGAGGCCTTCGACCTGAAGGCCTGGCACATGGCGGCACTCTCCCAGGGCTCACTGGGCCTGGACGACCTGGTGGACGAGCTGTCCCGGCTCTGACCCCGGCCCCAGGTCCCGCGCCGCGGGGAGAGCCCCGGTCACCCGATCGGCCGCTCCCCGCGCGCGGGACCTCGCCGCGGCTTCCATGCTGGCCTGCGAGACCTGGCCACCGGAAGGGCGGAGCGTCGATGAGGCTCGTCGTGGATCTCAACAAGTGTCAGGGGTACGCGCAGTGCGCGTTCCTCGCGCCCGACGTGTTCGCCATGCACGGCGAGGAGTCGCTGATCTACAACCCGCAGCCCGCCGAGGACCAGCGGGAAAGGCTGGCCCGGGCCGTCGCCGCCTGCCCGGTGCAGGCGATCACGGCCGACGGTCTGGACGGCGCGGGTGAGCATGCGGCGGCCGGCCGGGAGACGTCCGATGGCCGCTGACTACGTGGAGTGGCTCAGACGCGAGGGCCGCATCGTGATCGTGGGCGCCTCGCTGGCCGGCCTGCGGGCCGCCGAGACGCTGCGCGCCGAGGGTTTCACCGGTGAGCTCACCCTGATCGGTGACGAGCCCTACGAGCCGTACGACCGGCCGCCGCTGTCCAAGGCCGTTCTGCTGGGCAGGGCGACGCCGCAGCACACCGAGTTGCCCCACCGCTGGGAGATCGACGCGAAGTGGCGGCTGGGCGTCGCGGCGACGGGACTCGACCTGACGGCCAAGCGGGTGCGACTCGCCGACGGCGACGAGGTGGAGTACGACCGGCTGCTCATCGCGACCGGCGTCCGCGCCCGGCCCTGGCCGAAGGAGGAGGAGAGCCGCCTGGACGGCGTCTGCCTGCTGCGGACCCGCGAGGACGCGGCCGGGCTGTACCGGCGGCTGAAGGCCGGAGCACGCCGGGTGTTCGTCATCGGTGCCGGATTCACCGGTTCGGAGATCGCCTCGGGCTGCCGGGAGATGGGCCTCGCGGTCACCGTCGCGGAGCGCGCCGGTGGCCCGCTGGTCGGCGCCCTCGGTGGGGTGATCGGCGCGGTCGCCGCCGACCTGCAGGTCGAGAACGGCGTCGACCTGCGCACCCATGTGACGGTCACGGCGCTGGAGGGGGACGCGGTCGGCAGGGTGCGGGCCGTCCATCTGTCCGACGAGAGCACCGTCGAGACGGACGTGGTGGTGGTGTCGCTGGGTTCGATGCGCAACACCGAGTGGCTGACCGGGTCGGGGCTCGGTGCGGGGCCCCGGGGCATCGCCTGCGACGCGGGGTGCCGGGCCTTCGACTTCCGGGGGATCGTCACGGACGACGTGTTCGTCGCGGGTGACGTGGCGCGGTCCCCGCACGCGCTGTTCGGCTACCAGTTCCTCTCCCTCGAACACTGGGGCAACGCCCTCGCCCAGGCGGAGACGGCCGCGCACAACATGATCTGCCCGGGCGCCGAGCGGCGTCCGCACCTGTGGATGCCCGCCTTCTGGTCGTCCCAGTTCGGGGTGAACATCAAGTCGGTCGGCGTGCCCCCCATGGGGGAGCAGCTGATGATCACTCAAGGGTCGCTGGCGGAACGCCGCTTCGTCGGCGTCTACGGCCACCAGGGCCGGATGGTGGCCGCGGTGAGCTTCGACAACACGCGGTGGCTGGAGTTCTACCAGCGGCAGATCGAACGGGGTGCCCCGTTCCCGGTGGAGTTCCCGACCGTGGACCGGCGCCCCGAGGGCCGCCCGGTGCCGGCCGACTTCCCCGACCCGTCCCTGCCGACCCACGGGCCCACCGTGACCCTGAGCGGCTACTCACCGGCCGACCAGCGCCTGGTCTTCACCCCGGGCCGCCACTGAGCGGCCGACCGGCCCCCTCACCTTCCTAGGGACCCGCCATGACGCACGCCCCGCTCCTGAGCCAGATCACCGACTACGCCAACCGCGCCGACCCGTATCCGCTGTACGAGGAGCTCCGCAAGACCCCGGTGCTGCAGGAGGAGGCGGGCGGCCCGTACGTCGTCAGCTCGTACTGGGACATCGAGAGCCTGCTCCACGACCCGCGGATCAGCTCGGACGCCTCCAACCTGACCGCGGCCGGCGACGACGAACTCTCCGGCACCGAGCAGACGGGCCTGCCGCCGAGCTTCATCCGGCTGGACCCGCCGGAGCACGACCGGCTGCGGCGGATCGCCAACAGTTCCTTCGGCCCGCCGCACCGGCCCCACCGGGTCGACTCCCTGCGCGGTGATCTCGCCCGGATCGTCACCGACCTGATCGACGGCTTCGGCGACGCCCGGGAGATCGACCTGGTCGACCAGTTCGCCTACCCCTTCCCGGTGACCGTGATCTGCCGGCTGCTCGGGGTGCCGCGCGAGGACGAGCCGCGATTCCGCGCCTGGGTGGACCCGCTGGTCGCCAGCCTCGACCCGGACACCCGGCAGGGCGCGAGCGCGGAGTTCAAGGAGTCCGCGCAGAAGGCGCGGATGGAGCTCGGCATGTACCTGGCCGGCCTGGTCGAGCAGCGGACCAAGGAGCCGCAGGACGACATGCTGTCCGACCTGGTGAACAGCCGCGGCCCGGACGGCGCCATGACGATGATGGAGGTCCTGAGCACGGCCGTGCTGCTGCTCATCGCGGGCCACGAGACGACCGTCAACCTCATCACCAACGGCATGCTCACGCTGCTGCGCCACCCGCGGATCCTGGAGCGGCTGCGCGACGACCCCGGTCTGTCGGTCAAGGTCGTGGAGGAACTGCTGCGCTACGAGCCACCGGTGCAGCTGGTGCCGCAGCGCACCTGCATCGCGGACATCGAGGTGCGCGGGGTCACGATCCCCAAGGGTTCGCGGATCTGGCTGGTCCTCGCGGCCGGCAACCGGGACCCGGAGCGCTTCCACGACCCCGACCGGTTCGACCCGGACCGCGAGGACATCCAGCACCTCGGTTTCGGCAGCGGCATCCACAGCTGCTTCGGCGCCCCGCTGGCGCGGCTGGAGACCCAGCTGGCGCTGTCCGAGCTGGCCCGGCGGCTGGACAACCCCCGTCTCGTCGAGGATCCGCCGCCGTACCGGCCGAACGCGGTGCTGCGCGGCCCGCGTCACCTGCGGATCGCCTTCGACGGCCTGCGTTGACCGCCGGACGGGACGGACTCAGTCCGCAAGCCGTCTGAGCTGCACCAGACCGACCCAGGTCTCCGGTCCGGGCTGGGTGTACGCCGCGCGCACCGAGTACGGGCCCGGTTCCAGGGGGACGCGCAGGTGTTCGGCGCCCCGGGTCGCGCCGCCCGGCCAGGCGGAGTCGAACAGCACCACCGGGCCGGGCACGTTCCAGCGGATCTCGTGGTCCCACACGGCCGAGTCGAGCGCGGCGGGAACTTCGGCCAGCAGCTCGCTCTCGGAGTTGGCGGCGGACCAGCGCACGAACGTGCCGTGGTCGGGCAGGTAGGAGGTGGAGGCGGGTTCGTCACCGAAGACGAGGGCCGTGCTGTCGCCGACGGGGAGCAGACCGACGTAGCCGTCGACCTCGCACGCGCGGTCGTAGTCCGTGGCGAGTTCCTCGCTGTCGGCGCCCGCCCAGAACGGCAGCACCGTCTCCGGCACCGCTATCAGCGGGCCGCCCCCGGACTCCACCCACTCCAGCGCGCCTGGATCCGCGTATCGAGCCATGGGCACAGAACCTAGCAGCCGCAGTCGCCGTCCACCGGCGCGGTCAACGGGTCGGCGGCCCGGCGCTCGCGGCCCCGCCGGGTCTCGAACTCCAAGCCCTCGCGCACCCAGTACTCGAAGCCGCCGAGCATCTCCTTGACCTGGTAGCCGAGTTCGGCCAGGGCGAGGGCCGCGCGGGTGGCACCATTGCAGCCGGGTCCCCAGCAGTACGTCACCACCGGCACGGACCTGTCGAGGAGTTGCCCGGCCCGCTCGGGGATGAGCGCGGTGGGGAGGTGGACCGCGCCCGGGACGTGACCCTGGTCCCAGGACTCGGTGGAGCGGGAGTTTATCCGGGCAGTTTGGCAGCGTCTCAGTGGCGCACGAGGCGTGTTGATTCCGCTACGGTCCGCGACTCATGGAGGTCTTTTTCACTCGGAGGACTCTGCTACAAGAGTCTGGCCCGCGTACGGACTTGGTGGCAGCTCTGGACCGGGAGCCTGTACGCGAAGGGATGCCGTTCATCCTCAACGCGGGCGGTTCCTACGAGCTGCACCTGAACCGCTTCCTTCGGGCTCTGCCGACGCTGGGCTGCCGCTCGGCGAACAGTTGGGAGGGCTACGCCCGCGATCTGGCGTTGCGGGGGCGGTTCTTGGTGGAGGTACGTGGTCGGTCGGTGTGGGATGCGGACCGGGCGGACTTCGACGCCTTCTACGCTGCCCGCCGTCTGTCGCAGCCACCTTTTCGGGTGACGGCGAAGACGTGGAACCGGTCCGCTGCGGCGCTGGACAAGTTCTACCGGTGGGCGATGGACGAGGGCCTGGTGGCGTCGGCGCCGTTTGGCTACCGGGAGGTGGCTGTTGCAGGGCGGGCCTCGGGGCGGCTGGTGGCGGAGGCCACGGAGAAGGGGGCCGGGGGCGCCGCGGTGAAGTTCCTGTCGATGGAGCGCTACCGGGTCTTTCGGGATGTGGGGTTGCGGGGGTTACGGCCGGACGGTTCGGAGGATCCGGCCTGCCGGGTGCGCTGCGGGGCGAGGAACGCGGCGTTCGCGGATGTGCTGGTGACCACGGGGGTGCGGCTGGAGGAGGGCGGCAGTCTGCTGCTGCCGGAGCTGGCCCGGCTGCGGCCCCTTGCGGAGGAGCGTGCTGCGCGGCTGGATCTGGCGGTGCTCACGACCAAGGGGGACAAGGGGCGGGCGGTCTGGGTGCCGGTGCGGGTGCTGCGTCGGGTGACGGAGTACGCGGAGGTGGAGAGGGCGGTGTCGCTCGCCCGTGCGGCGGCTCGGGGAGGGTGGTCGGGTCGGGGATGGATCGAGACCTGTGAGGCGGGTCCGCTGGGCGGCTGGGTGCGGGCGGCATCCGGCCGGTGGACCTCGGTGCGGTGGGCGGACCTTGCACCAGAGGAGCGGATGCGGCTGATGGAAGTCGATGACGTCGGGACGCGCCTGGGGCCGCTGGCGTTGTGGCTGAGCGAGCGGGGAACGCCGGTGGCGCTGAACTCGTGGGAGTACGCGTTCACGCGGGCCTGCGCGCGCACAGCGGCGGCCGGAATGCCGGTCGAGGCGTCGCCCCATACCTGCCGGCACACGTTCGCCGTCCACATGCTCACTCAGCTGGTCCGGGGGCAGATCGCAGCGATGCAGTCGGGCCAGGCGGATCTGCGGATGGGTGCCTACCAACGGGTGATGGGGGATCCCCTGCGGATCCTGCAACGGCTGTTGGGGCATACCCACATCAGCTCGACCTACGTCTACCTGGACTCCTTGGCGGAGGCCCAGGAGCTGATCGATGAGGCGGTCGCCGAGATGGCCGGGCGGCTCACGGAGGACAGTGTCGACGATCTTTCGTCCCTGGTGGGTGCCTGGTGAGCGGGCTGAGGCGGCCACGCCGCGCAAACTTCGCGCTGCCGCCGGCCGAGGCCGAGCAGGCGGGCGAGGACATCTCGCCGCTGGCCTTCCGGATTCCGCTTCCCGGCCGCCCGTCGACCCTGGTGGACCTCACGGACGCGAAGTGCCCACTGCTCGCGAGGGAGTTGGCGGCGACGATCCGGTCCATGGCACAGGTGGGGCGGCGGATCGCCTCGCGCGGCTCGGTGCAGTCATACACCCAGGTCGCGCGAAAAATGGACATGTTCTTCGCCCTGCGGGCGGGCGGGGACGGCGCCGCCTGGACGGCCGGACGGATCACGCCCCAGGACGTGGACGACTTCGAGACCTGGCTCTACGACACGGCGCCGACCGTGCGGACGGCCTATTCGCTGCTGACGATCGCGCTGACGATGCTGCGAGAGATCCGCGACGCCCGGCCGGAGACGCTGAGCCCGGCCTTGCATGATCGGCTGATGTTCGTCGGGCGTCGGCCCCGCCCGTCGTTCGACAAACGGGTGGATGCCTATTCTCCGCAGGTCGCGCAGGCCCTGCGGGAGGCATGCCGCCACCACATCCGTGAAGCGGTACGTCGGCTGACGGTTGAGGCGGACGCCCTGGTGGCCGCAGGCGACGAACCGTTGGTCAATGGGTGGGGTCGGCGGGCGAACGTGTTGTGGTACTTGGATCGCCACGGTCCTTTGACCGTCCGGCAGTTGATGGCCTACCGCACTCGGCAGGCTGGCATGGGGCCGGAGCCTTGGGAGAACAGGCAGCGCGAGCTGCACCACGCTGTGTTCCCGACGGCGGAGGACTTGGCGGCCCTCTACCTGCTGCTGGTCCTGTCCACGGGGCTGGAGCCGGAGTGCGCGCTGGAGCTGTCGGTGGACTGCCTGAAGAACCCGACTCGCGGCTATGTCGAGATCGAGTACATCAAGCGACGCCGGCACGGCAGTGAGCTGAACCGGATGCGGGTACGTGACGGCGGGGTGAGTACACCGGGCGGACTGATCCGACTGGCCCTGCGCCTGACCCGGCGGGCCCGGGCGCATGCCTGGGACGATTCGAAGTCAGCGTTGTGGATCTATTGGCAGGACCGGACCGGGAGGATCAGCGGCGGCCGACGGCACTTCCGACCACGGCATGCGGCCGGCCTGTTCTGCGAGCGCTACGACCTGCGCGACGAGCACGGTGAACGGCTGGCCGTCCAGCTCAAACGGCTCCGCAAGACCTACAAGGCGGAGTTCTACCGGGCAACCAAGGGTCAGCTCCCCCTTCTGGCGCGCGGCCACTCGACAGAGGTGGCAGCCGCCCACTACGCCGACATTCCGGCGCTTCGGCCGCTGCACGAGGCCGCGGTCGCCGACGGCCTGACACAGGCCCTTGAGGAGGCAGTCCTGCTGCGGGTGATCCCGCCGCAGCGGGAGGCCGAGTTGCAGCAGGACGCCGCGGCGGCGGCGAAGGAGCTCGACGTCGGGCAGGAGGAGGCGAAGCGCCTGCTGGACGGCGAGATGGACCTGTGGCTGTCATCCTGCCGGGACTTCTTCAACTCCCCGTTCGGCAGTGCCGGGCAGGCCTGCCCGGTTCCGTTCTGGAGCTGCCTGGACTGCTCCAACGCAGTGATCACCTCGCGAAAGCTGCCCGCCGTCCTGGCCTACCTGGACCACATCGAAGACCAGCGCCAAGGGATGCCCGCCGAGGCGTTCGAACTCGTCCACGGCCGCACCCGGCAGCGGATCCTGACGCAGGTCCTGCCCGCGTTCCCCGAAGCGGTCCTCACCGAGGCCCGCGCGATCGCCGAAGCCGCCCGCCCGCTGGAACATCTGCCGCCCCTGCTGGGCGGGATCGGAAGCCGCCAATGACCCCCAGGAACATCACGGCCCCGAACGCGGAGCCCCTCGTCTCGGCGCACGTCACCGCTAACGCCTTGGTCCTGACCGGCCGCCCACTGATGACGGGCGCCGGCCCGGGCCCGCGGTTCGCCGAGGACGTCTGGAACATGGCCGCGGCCTACCATCTGCCCAACCATCACCACGGGCAGAGCACGATCCGTTTCGCCACGATCGAGGACCACGTCTGGCGGCTGACCGCGAAGGAGTACGCCTACAGCCGGCTGACCGAGATCACCGAAGGGTGCAAACGGCTCCCGTCGGTGGTCACCGTCTGCCGGGAGTTCAGGGAGCTGCGCAAACTGTTCGTTTTCCTCTCCGACCGCTGTCCAGGGCTGCGACTGCGCGAGCTGACCGACGACACCCTGCTGGACGCCTTCCTGCACCACCGTGTCGACGGCGGGAGCACCAAGCCTGAGAACTACGCGCAAGAACGCGGCCGGGTGAAATGGTTCCTGACCCTGCTCTTCCGCACCCGCAAGTCGCTCACCTTCGATCGGCTGGAACGGCTGCCCTGGGACGGCCGGGCCCCCAAGGACGTCGCGGGCCGCCGCCCGCAGGAGAACACCACCCAGCGCATCCCGCCGCAGGTGCTGGCCCCCTACCTACGAGGCGCCCTGTTCTACGTCCGCATCGCCTCGAAGGACATCCTCGCCGCCCTGGCGGAGCAAGAACGCATCCGCCAGCCCATCGAAGAGGTCAAAAGCCCGACGCGGGCCCGGCTGGAGGCATTCATCGAACGGCGCCGCTGGGAAGGCCGGGGCATGCCCGCCCGGCCCACAGAGATCAATCTGCCCGCCAACCACCGCACCGGCAGCGACGGCGGAGTGAACCGCAAGCTCGTCGCCCAGCTCGCCCGGATCAGCTACAACTCCGTGGACCAGCCAGCGAACGTCGAGCTCCTGAGACAGGCCACCGCCGAACTCGGCCGGGAGGAAGGCGGCATGGACACCGAGATCAGCATCGACGAGGAGACCGACCGCCCCTGGCGTCCGCGATTCCACTCGAAATCTCTACTGATCGAGGTCCGCATGCTGCTGGCCGCCTGCTACGTGGTCACGGCCTACCTCTCCGGGATGCGCGACTCCGAGGCTCAGTCCCTCAAGCCTGGCTGCCACTTCACCGACCCATCCGCAGACGGGGTGATCGAGCGCCACAAGCTCCGCGGCACGGTGTTCAAGGGCCGACGGCCCACCGGGGACGAGGACACCTGGGTGGTCATCGAACCGGTCGCCCAGGCGGTCGCCGTGCTGGAGAGCCTCACGGACTGCGACCGGCTGTTCTACCGGCACGGCTTCCGCCATAGCAGGGAGGGCATCGCCAACACCATCAACGACCTGCTGAACGCCTTCGCCGTCCGGCTCGCCGAGGTCCGCCCGCACGACCCCATCCCGCTCATCGACGGGAAGAGGTGGCGTTTCACCACCCGGCAGTTCCGTCGCACGGTCGCCTGGCACATCGCCTACCAGCCGTTCGGGGTCGTCGCGGGCAAGATTCAGTACAAGCACATGAAGGTCGCGATGTTCGAGGGATACGCCGGCAGCTCGGCCTCCGGCTTCCGCAAGGAAGTCGAGAACGAACAACAGATGGCCCGGCTGGAGCACTTCCTCGACCAGTACGAGGACTTCAAGGCCGGAGTGCGGATGCCGCCCCGGCTGGCCACGGAGTTCGCCCGCGTCCGTGACGAACTCGGCGACTTTCCCGGCCGCACGATCGATGCCGCACGGCTGCGAGCCATGCTCTCCAACCCGGCCCGCACCTACTATCCGGGCGTCCTCAACGACTGCTACTTCGAGGCCTCCACCGCCCTCTGCCTCTCGCGCCGTCCGGCCGCCGGCCCGGAAACGGAGCCGGTGATAAATCACTGCCAACCGGCGAAGTGCCCGAATTCCTGCGTACTGCCGCAACACCGCCCCGCGATCGACAAGGTCATCGACGACGCCCGGCAGCTGCTGACCATCCGCCGCCTAACCAGTCTGCAGAAGACCGCCCTGCACCAGCAGATCGATCAAATGCAGCGCATGCGCGACCAAACCGAGGAACCGGCCCGATGAGTGTCACCCCCGCCATCCACTCCGCCCTGATTCAGGCCATGGACCGGCTTCTGGCCGGAACTCCGCAGCGCAGCGACGGCAGCCTCACGGTCGCCGCCCTGGCCCGCGAAGCGGGCATCTCCCGGGCCAGCGCCTACAGGGCGGGCGAGGTCCTGGAACTCTTCCGGCAACGCGTCGACGAACGTTTCAGCGGCCCAGACTTCCCGGCCACCCTGCGCGAACGCATCCGCGAACTACAAGGTGAACTTCGCGAAGCGCGTCGAGCTCGCCACGAGGAGATCAGCGACCTTCGCCGGTCCGTCGACACCCTCGCCCAGCACGTCCAAGTCCTCACTCTCGACAACCAACGGCTGCGGGCCGAACTCGCCCGGCACGGCACCATTACCTCGCTTCCAACGGCCACCGCACCGTCTGCCGGATGAGTACACCGTTGACATGCCGCCGCCGGACGACGCTGACCGCGAGTTCTCAGCCGTACTGACTGAAGAGCGCTTGGAGGTACTCCTCCAAGCGCTGGGCGAGCACGGGAGACGTCAGGTCCGCCCTCCCGAGTTCCCGCCATGGCTCGGCGACCTTCTCCGCGTCCGGCGCGAAGGCCAAGGCATCGAGCACCCGCCAGTACAGATGATCAGCCGGGTCGTCGCTGAGCGTTCCACCGGCAGCGATGTAATGATCCGCCAGCCGCATCCCCACTTGCACTCCGTGCAGCAGAGCAAGCGCAGTGGAGCAGTGGGCCACGTCCAGGTCAGCGGGCCCCCAGGACGTTTCCACCCAGTCCACGACACCGGTGATCGCCAGACCGGCTCCTTCTCCTGCGAAGAGCACGTTCCCTGGGTGGAAATCGCGGTGCAGGAAACAAGGTTGGTAGGCGGGCGCCGGACGGCGGATCACCTCCACGGCACGCTGCCACACATCCGGCTGTTTCGGTTGCTCGGGGACCTGCACTCGCTCTGGGCTGGTCCAAGCCTGATAGGTACGCGGCCGAACTTCTTCGGGAACGACCAGCCCGTGAATCGCTACCAACTGCCGAGCAAGGAGCTCGGTCTTTCGCTCGATGTCCTCCCCGTCCAGCCTGACACGCCCTGGCAGCAACGACATCAGTAGCGACGGATGGTCGCAGTGCTCCGCTGCGGCATCAACACCATGAAGACGAGCGGCTGGCACGTTCGTATCCGCGAGCAAACGGAGAATGTCCGCTTCCCGCGTGAGCAGTCCCAGTGCGTGCTTCACGAAGAACGGCTTGACGAAGGACCGAAGTACGACGGAGTACGGCTCACCATCCCCCTTGACATCGAGGCGGCGCATCTGTGATGTCCAGCCCCCTCGCAGCCATGTCACAGCACGGATCCGGTCTCCGAGACCCAGGCTCCGCTCCACCCATAGGCGGGTGTTGGACCACCCCAGGTCGTCGATGTCAGCCTCAACAACCGCCGCGCTCTCGCCTTCAGCCATGGCAGCAGCCTAATGATCAGGAGGGTGCGGCCCGAGGCGAAGCTCCAAAAGCAGCCACTCACCAAGTCCACCCGTTCACTATCGACGACCAGGTTGAACAGGGGCTTCCATCCCTGCCGGGTCGAGAAGCGCCCCCTACCGACTGTCCCTCCATCGCTTCCACCATCAGACGGCGCCTTCGTCCGGAGACGACGTGCTCGATCGAGTGAATCCCTTCCACACATCCGCAGAGACAGATCCGCTGGTGAGACAGGTCTCTGCCCGGATAACGGCGTCGAGGACGACGAATCCCGGGTCACCGTCGACGGCGAGCGCGGCGGCCACGTCGGAGACGTCGGCGTGGAAGGCCAGGCTCGCGCGGAAGTGGGCAGCGGCCTCGGTGGGAGCGGCGGGGGCGACCCGCAGGACGGGGTTCACGGTGCTGGTGGTGGTCATGGCGGAAAATCTACGGTCGGTGGCCCGCACCCTGAAGTGAGGATCCACGGGCTTGCCCTTGATCGACCGGGGATTCCCTGCTATTGATCCGGGATGGCCGTGTTTTCCCCGGACGCCACCGACTGGCGCATCCTCGAGATCCTCCAGCGGGACGGACGGGCCGGCTACGCCGAGCTGGCCCGTGCCGTCTCCATGTCGCCGAGCGCGGTCACCGAGCGGGTGCGCCGGCTGGAGGAGGCGGGCGTCATCCAGGGGTACGCGGCGGTCGTGGACCCCGAGCGCCTCGGTCTGTCGATCCTCGCGTTCGTGCGGCTGAGGTATCCGAGCGGCAACTACAAGCCGTTCCACGACCTGGTGGCCGCGACGCCGGAGATCCTGGAGGCGCACCACGTCACGGGCGACGACTGCTTCGTCATCAAGGTCGCCGCGCGGTCCATGTCCCATCTGGAGGAGATCTCCGGGAAGATCGGCGCGCTGGGTTCGGTGACCACCAGCGTCGTGTACTCCTCACCTCTGCCCCGGCGACCGCTGGGACGCTGACCTCATCCGACGCCCCGTTGCCGCAGCGTCGAACCGGTGCGGCCCTTCACCACCTCCAGTTGCGCGTGGATGCGGCGGCGCAGGTCGGCGACGTGGCTGACGATGCCGACGCTGCGGTCCCGTTCACGGAGCGAGTCGAGGACGTCGAGGACCTCGTCGAGGGTCTGGTCGTCGAGGCTGCCGAAGCCCTCGTCGATGAAGAGCGTGTCCAGCCGCACCCCGCCGGCCTCGTCGGTGACGACGTCCGCGAGGCCGAGGGCGAGCGCGAGGGAGGCGAAGAACGTCTCGCCGCCGGACAGCGTCGCCGTGTCCCGCTCTCGCCCGGTCCAGGCGTCCACGACGTGCAGACCGAGCCCGCTGCGGCCGCGCCCGCTGCGGTCGGCGGAGTGGACGAGCGTGTAACGGCCGGAGGACATCCGCTGCAGCCGTACGGTCGCGGCGGCGGCGACCTGTTCCAGGCGGGCCGCCAGTACGTACGACTCCAGGCGCATCCGGCGCTCGTTGTCCGCGGAGGTCCCCGCGGTGAGGGCGGCCAGGCGGGCCACGCGCTCGTGCTCCTCGCGCAGCGGCGCCAGTCGTCGTACTCCGTCGGCGGCGCGGGCGGAGAGCCGGTCGAGCTCGGCGCAGCAGTGGGCGGCGGCGTCGCGCGCGGAGGCCGCCTCGCGCAGCCGCCGGGCCGCCCGTACGGCGGTCTCCTCCGCCGTCGTGGGGTCGGCGGGCGGGTGCTGGGCGGCGGCGGCCGTGTCGGACTCGGCGAGCACGGCCCGCACGGCGGCCTCCTCGGACTGCCAGTCGTCCAGGCGGTGCTGCAGCTCCCGGTGGGTCGCGTCGTCGAGCAGTGCGGCGGCCGCCTCCTGCGGGGTGTCGAAGCCGGCGCGGTACGCGGCGTCGGCGAGCCGGGCGTCGGCGTCCTTGAGGCGCTGGGCGGTGTCCTCGGCGGCGCGCGCGGCGTCGGCGGCCTCGGTGAGCAGTCTCACCCGCTGCTGCAGTTGGGCGGCCCGGGCGGCCACGCTGTCGGCGCCGTCCCGTGCTTCGGCGAGTTCCTGCTCCAGGGTGGCCTGTTCGTGGTCGAGGGTCTCGCGGCGGGTGAGCCGGGAGGCGGCCCGGACGGCGGCCTGCTGGCGGGCCGCGAGGCGCCGCTCGCGCTCCTGCTCGGCCCGGCGCAGCTCCTCGCGCACGGAGTGCAACCCGGAGGAGTCCCGGCGGGCGCGCGCGTACTCCTGCTCCAGCCGGTCCGCTTCCTCGGCCAGTCGGGCCGTGGGCGTGTCTCCCGCTTCGGCGGTCGCGGCGGCCAGCGCCTCTCGTACGACGCCCAGGCGCCGCTCGTCCTCGGCGTGCTGTTCCTCGGCGTGCCGGCAGGCCGCGAGTGCCTGCTCCTCCCCCTCACGGCCGACGTGCCCGGCGACCTTGCGGGCGGGGGCGGGGTGTTCGGTGGCGCCGCAGACCGCGCAGGGCTCACCGTCGGTGAGGCTCGCGGCCAGTTCGGCGGCGATGCCGGCCAGGCGCTGTTCCTTCAGGTCGAGCCAGTGGCGGCGGGCCTCGAGTGCGCGGTTGCCGGAGTCGAGGGCACGCCGCTGGGCTTCCTCCGTGTCACCGGCCAGTTGGTCGCGCATCCGGGCCGCGTCGAGTCGCCGGCGGGTGGGTTCGCGCTGGACGGCGAGTTGTTCGGCCCTGGTGGCGGCCTCCTGAGCGGCTTCGATGCGGGTCTGGAGGGACGCGCGGGTCGTGTCCCACTCGGCGAGCCAGTGCTCCGCCTCCCGCAGGACGTCCTCGTCGTCGCGCTCCAGGCGGTCCAGTTCCGCGCGTTCGGTGACGAGTTCGCCGAGCCGCTGCTCGGCGCGGCGGGCCGACTCCAGGCCGCCCAGTTCCTCGGCGGCGCGGCGGGCGGCCGCCGCGAGTCCGGCCGTCCCGGCGTCCGCCCAGGTGTCCGGAAGCCGGCCACGCGCCCGGGTGTGCAGGGCGGCCGCCCTGCGGTGCTCGGCGTCGGCGGCCTCCCGCAGGTCCAGCGCGGGCGCCACCGCCTCGGCCTTGCGCGCCCGCTCCATCCGTGTCTGTGCCTCCCGGTGGGCACCGGCCCGCTCCTGCAGGCGTCCGGCGCGCTCCCGGGCCTCCGTGAAACGGCGTTGCAGCCGCGCGAGTTCGCGTACGTCGGTCAGCGTGCGTTCGGCCGCGGCCTGCGCCGACTCGGCCGCGGCGAGGCGGCAGTCGGCGAGGGCGAGCCGTTCGCGGGCGGTGCTGCGGGCGACGGCGGCGGCGCTCAGTACGGCCTCGGCCAGTCCCGGCGCGCCGGGGGCCAGCTCCGGCAGTTCCATGGCGTCCCCGGCCTCCTGCTGCATGCGGTGGGCGTCGGCGAGCAGTGCCGCGTCCCCCTCCCGCACCCGGGCCTCGGTCGTGCGCCGGCGTTCGGCGAGGTGCTTCTCGACCTCGGCGAAGCGCCGGGTGTCGAAGAGCCGGCCGAGCAGCCTGCCGCGGGCCTCGGCGTCGGCGCGCAGGAAGCGGGCGAAGTCGCCCTGGGGCAGCAGGACGACCTGGCAGAACTGCTCGCGGCTCATACCGAGCAGCTGCTCGATCTCGTTGCCGACCTCCTGGTGGGAGCGGCTGAGGTCCTTCCATGTGCCGTGCGTGGCGTCGTACTCGCGCAGCCAGGTCTGGGCCTTGTCGACCGTCGTTCCCTTGCCGCGCAGCTTGGCGCGTTCCCACGGCGGCTGCCGGGTGATCGCCAACCGGCGTCCGGCGACGGTGAGTTCGAGGCGGACTTCGGTGCGTGTGCCCCGTTCCGCGTGATCGCTGCGCAGGTTCGTGCCCTGGTTGCCCTGCCGTGCTCCGGGCACGGCGCCGTAGAGCGCGTAGCACACGGCGTCCAGCACGGAGGTCTTTCCGGCGCCGGTGGGTCCGTGCAGCAGGAACAGCCCGGCGGCGGACAGCGCGTCGAAGTCGACCGTCCGGGCGCCGCCGAAGGGCCCGAAGGCGGTGATGTCGAGCCGGTGCAGCCTCACCGGGCCACCTCCCGTGCCGCGTCGTCGGCGCGCACCGCGTCGAACGCCTCGCGCAGCACCGTCTGTTCGTGCTCGTCGGGTCCCGCGCCGCGCACATGGGCGACGAAGTCCTGGGCGATCTGCTCGTCGCTGCGGTCCGCGAGGCGCCGGGCATAGGAGACGGCGGGGTCCTCGGGTGCCCGGTCGGGGGCGAAGACGAGGCTGAGGGTGTGCGGGAAGCGCTCGGTGAGCCGGGCCATGGGGTCGGCCGGGCGGACCGGGTCGGTGAGGGTGGCCTCGACCCAGGCGTTCTCGTGCCGGGCCAGCGCGGGGTCCGCGAGGAGGTCGTCCAGGGTGCCGCGGACGCGGGCCAGCGGGCGGGGCACGGGGCAGTCGACGCGTTCGGCGGTGACGGCGCCGTCGGCGTCCAGGTCGATGAGCCACATGCTCTTGCGGTGGTCGGTCTCCGAGAAGGAGTAGGCCAGCGGGGAACCCGAGTAGCGGACGCGTTCGGTGAGGGTCTGGCAGCCGTGCAGATGACCGAGGGCCACGTAGTCGACCCCGTCGAACACTCCGGCGGGCACGGCGGACACTCCGCCGACGGTGATGTCCCGTTCGCTGTCGCTGGCCCGGCCGCCGGTGACGAAGGCGTGCGCGAGGACGACGGAGCGGGTGCCGTCGGGACGGGCCGCGAGGTCGGCGCGGACCCGGTCCATGGCGGCGGCCAGAACGGACTCGTGGGCCGCCTTCTCGACCCGGAACTCGTCCTTCACCAGAGCGGGTTCCAGATAGGGCAGCCCGTAGAAGGCGACGTCCCCGTCGGAGTCGGTGAGTACGACGGGTGTTCCGCAGGCGGAGGGCTCGGTCCGCAGATGGATGCCCGCGCGTCCGATGAGGCCCGCGCCGACGCCGAGACGGCGGGCCGAGTCGTGGTTCCCGGAGATCATCACCGTGGGCACGCCCAGTTCGGCCAGCCGGTGCAGGGCGTCGTCGAACAGCTCGACCGCGGCGAGCGGGGGCACCGCGCGGTCGTAGACGTCTCCCGACACGACGACCGCGTCCACGTCGCGTTCCCGTACGGTCGTGACGAGGTGACCGATGAACTCGGCCTGCGCGCCGAGCATGTTCACCCGGTGGAAGGCCCGGCCGAGATGCCAGTCGGAAGTGTGCAGGAGCCTCATGATCCCCGAGACTAACGGCCGGGTCCGACATCACGGGCGGTCGCTCCCGGACCGCCCCGTCATCGGCCCCGCTCCGGCGACGAGTTATGTCCGGTTCGTGCCGAACGTCACACGTCCCCGTAGGCCTCCCCGCCCAGTTCGAACCCCGCCGTCCCGGATGTGGCGTCGGCCAGCCAGGCCCGGAAGGCGTCCACGTCGGTGTCCGGCAGGCCGATGTCGATGGCGACCGCCTCCCCGTAGCGCACGTCCCGCACCTCCCGTCCGGTGGCACGCAGGTCGTTCTGCACCTTGCCGGCGCGCTGGTGGTCGACGGTGACCGTGGCCAGCCGGAAGCGGCGCCGGGTGCGGGTGCCGACCGCGTCCAGGGCCTCGCCGACCGCGCCGCCGTAGGCCCGGATGAGCCCGCCCGCGCCCAGCTTGACGCCGCCGTAGTAGCGGGTGACGACGGCAACGACGTAGCGCATGTCACGGCGCAGCAGCATCTGGAGCATGGGCACGCCGGCCGTGCCGCCCGGTTCGCCGTCGTCGCTGGCCTTCTGGACGGAGGCGTCGGCGCCGATGACGTACGCCCAGCAGTTGTGTGTGGCGTCCGCGTGCTCCTTGCGGACCGCGGCGACGAAGTCCTGGGCCTCCTGCTCGGTGGCCGCCGGGGCGAGGGCGCACAGGAAGCGGGAGCGGTTGACCTCGGTCTCGTGCACGCCCGCGCGGGCGACTGTGCGGTACTCGTCCTGCATCCGGCCAGCCTATGCCCGTCGGACGCCTACTCCTTCCGGCCCCGGGGCACGGTCACCGACGTCAGCAGTGCCGTGCCGGGAGTCAGGTCCCGCCAGGTCGGGCCGTGCCAGGTCAGGTCGGCGATCGCCGAGGTCGGGAACTTCGTGCGCACCTGCCCCAGGGCGTCGCCCAGGTCGTCCCCGGCCAGGTCCAGGACGAGGTCCTCGAGGCCGGGGTTGTGCCCGACGAGGAGCAGCGTCGCGACCTCGGGCGCCACCTCACGCACGACGTGGAGCAGTTCCGGCACGTCGGCCGCGTACAGCCGCGGATCGAACCGTACGGGAGGCGGGGTGCCCCACTGCGCCGAGGCGAGCTCCCAGGTCTGGCGGGCGCGTACGGCGGTGGAGCACAGGGCGAGGTCGGGCAGCCGGTCGGCCTCGGCCAGCGCGCGGCCCGCCGCGGGCGCGTCACGGCGCCCGCGGGGCGCCAGCGGGCGCTCGTGGTCGGCGACGCCCGGGGGCCGGGCGGACTTGGCGTGCCGCAGGACGACCAGCCGGCGCAGCGGGCCCGTACCCGCGGGGCCCCTCACGACAGGCCCCCGAAGTCCGGCACCAGGTCCGCACCGACACCGGCGCCCACCGGAGAACGGCCCGCCCCGGGCACATCACGACGCCCCGACCAGCACTCGGCCACACCCGGCCGGACCGGCTCGGCATGCCACAGCACCACCACCCGCCGCAACCGGCCGACACCCGCGCGAACCCTCATGACAGCCTCCCGAGGTCCCCGCACCGGGTCCGCACCGACACCGGCGCCCACCGGAGAACGGCCCGCCCCGGGCACATCACGACGCCCCGACCAGCACTCGGCCACACCCGGCCGGACCGGCTCG
>NZ_JBIAVN010000021.1:42262-133805 GCF_042894285.1 Streptomyces sp. NPDC001544
GCTCGGCATGCCACAGCACCACCACCCGCCGCAACCGGCCGGCACCCGCGCGAACCCTCATGACATCCTCCCGAGGTCGCGCACCAGGTCGAGGCCGAGGAGCCGGTCGGCGTAGGCGTACGTCTCGAAGCGGGCGCCGTCCGGCAGATCCGGCTCGGTCTCCACCCGGTCCAGCACGCGCAGCACTCCGGGCACGTCCAGATCGTCCTCCCAGGCGGTGCGCAGCCGTCCGCGCACCTCCTCGGGCACCGGCCGCGACGGCTGCCGGGCCCAGACGGCGACGGCCCGCCGCCAGCGCGCGAGGGTGCGGTCCGCTTCGTCGAGGGCGTCCGTGTCAAATCGTACGGGTGTCCCGCGGGGCGCGGCGAGCAGGGTCAGGCGCAGGGCGGCGGGATCGCGGACGCCGCCGTCGGCCGCCGTCGCGATGTCCGGCCCGGTCACCGGAGCGACCTCGACCAGGACGGCTGCGGCCGGCGACGTCCCGTCGGGCGCCGCCTCCCGCTCCCCCGCCACACGGATGACCTGGGACTCGCCCAGCCCCGTCGCGAGGTCCCGGCCGTCCTCGAAGGGGCGGATGCCGAGGCCGGTGGCGGCGGCGCGGAGTTCCGGCTGCTGCCGGTCGCCGGTGAGCACGGCCCAGACCGGGGTGCCGCCGAGTTCCAGGACGCGGACGAGGATGTCGGCGACCAGCAGCACGCGCAGGGCGGAGGCGTCGAGGCCCGTGGCGTGCGCGTGGACCCGGGTCAGGCCCCGCCGGGCGGGAGCGGCCTCGACGGGCTCACCGGTGCGGGAGTCGATGATGCGCAGCACGGCCCGACTGTAGGCGCAGGGGCGGCCCTTTGCAGACACTTGGCCGCGATTGCGGACGTTGTGGCGGGATACCGGACGGCCGCGGTGCGGCTTTTGGACAGCGCGGCGGGAATCACCGCCCGGCAGCCGCCGTTTCCGCCGAGGACAGTGACCCCGAGGCCCGAGGAGGCCGACCGTGTACGGCGACGCAGCGACCATCCGCAGGATCCTGACCGAGCTCGGTGACACCTGGGCCGTCGTCGGCCTCTCCTCGAACCGGAGCCGGGCCGCGTACGGCGTCGCCGAGGTGCTGAAGCGCTTCGGCAAGCGCGTGGTGCCCGTCCACCCGAAGGCGGAGACGGTGCACGGCGAGCCCGGCTACGCCTCCCTCGCCGAGATCCCCTTCGAGGTGGACGTGGTCGACGTCTTCGTCAACAGCGACCTCGCCGGGCCGGTCGCCGACGAGGCGGTCGCCAAGGGTGCCAAGGCGGTCTGGTTCCAGCTCGGGGTGATCGACGAGGCCGCGTACGAGCGGACCCGGGTGGCCGGACTGGACATGGTGATGGACCGGTGCCCGGCGATCGAAATTCCTCGTCTGGACTAGCTGTCTCACTCTCTTCTCACATTCCGTGTCTGAATACGAACATTCCGTACAACCGCCTGACCTGTACAAAGACTCACGCGCTGTGTTCCAGCTCAACAGTCAAAACTTGGGAAACAGTCTTTTGCCGCATCGCAAGGCGTCCCTACCCTGTGGCCTCATTGCTCGTTAATCCTCTGTTCAGAAACTGAGAGGCCACTTGACATGGCGAATGTCGACCATGCCGTGCCGCAAACCACGAGAGACCCGAGCGGTCTGCGAAGGGACGTCGGGCTCATCGGACTGATGTGGGCCTCCGTGGGGTCCATCATCGGCTCCGGCTGGCTCTACGGAGCCCAGAAGGCCGTCATGGCGGCCGGCCCCGCGGCGATCATCTCGTGGGTGATCGGCGCGGTGGCCATCGTCCTGCTCGCGCTGGTGCACGCCGAACTCGGCGGCATGTTCCCGGTGGCGGGCGGAACGGCGCGGTACCCGCACTACGCGTTCGGCGGCCTGGCCGGCATGTCGTTCGGATGGTTCGCCTGGCTGCAGGCGGCGACCGTGGCCCCGATCGAGGTCGAGGCCATGATCGGCTACGCCGCGCACTGGCACTTCGCCCAGGGCTTCCAGCACACCGACGGAACACTGACGCTCAGCGGCATCGTCGTCGCCGTCCTCCTCATGGCGGTCTTCGTCGCCGTCAACTTCTTCGGCGTCCGGGCCCTGGCCCACACCAACAGCGCCGCCACCTGGTGGAAGATCGCCGTCCCGCTGGGCGCCATCTTCATCATCGCCGCGGGCCACTTCCACGGCGGCAACTTCACCTCGGAGGGCTTCGCCCCGTTCGGTGCGAAGGGCGTGCTGAGCGCCATCAGCGGAAGCGGCATCATCTTCGCCCTGCTGGGCTTCGAGCAGGCGATCCAGCTGGCGGGCGAGAGCCGCAACCCCCAGCGTGACCTGCCGCGCGCCACCCTCGGGTCGGTCGCGATCGGTGCGGTGATCTACATCCTGCTCCAGGTCGTGTTCATCGCCGCACTGCCGCACAGCGCGTTCGCGCACGGCTGGGCCAAGCTGGACTTCCCGGGCATCAGCGGCCCGTGGGCGGGCCTGGCGACCCTGGTGGGCCTGGGCTGGCTGGCCGTGGTGCTGTACGTGGACGCGGTGATCTCCCCCGGTGGCACCGGCCTGATCTACACCACCGCCACCTCCCGCGTCTCCTTCGGCCTCGCCAAGAACGGCTACGCGCCGAAGATCTTCGCCCAGACCGACAAGCGCGGCGTGCCGTGGTTCGGCCTGATCATGTCCTTCGTGACCGGCGTGGTCTGCTTCCTGCCCTTCCCCAGCTGGCAGGAGCTGGTCGGCTTCATCACCTCGGCGAGCGTCCTGATGTACGCCGGCGCTCCGCTCGCGTACGGCGTCTTCGCCGACCGGCTGCCGCACTTCGCGCGCCCGTACCGGCTGCCCGCCGGCAAGGTGATCTCGCCGCTGTCGTTCGTGGTGGCGAGCCTCATCATCTACTGGTCCGGCTGGGACACCCTGTGGCGCCTCGGCATCGCCATCATCCTCGGCTACGTGCTGCTCGGCTCCTACGCCTGGTATGCCACGAGCAAGGAACTGCCGGACGCGCCCCGGATGGACTTCAAGGCCGCCCAGTGGCTCCCGGTCTACCTGCTGGGCATGGGCGTGATCTCCGCGCTGGGCAGCTTCGGCGGCTCCGGCAAGCTCCCGCTGTGGTGGGACATACTGGTCATCGCGGCGTTCTCCGTCGGTATCTACTACTGGGCCAAGGCCTCCGCCTCCGGCACCGAGGAGATCGAGCGCAGCATCGACGAGGTCGTGGTCGTGGACATGCCCGCGCACTGAGCGCAGCGCTCCGTACCGACCGCAGCATTCCGCTGAGGGCCCGGCCGCTCCCGCGGCCGGGCCCTTGCCTTTCTGAACACCGTCATACTGGCCCGGTGACACTCCCCTCCCCCCATCTCGATCCCCCTGCCGAAGAGCGCCGTCCGGTCGTCATCGTGGGCGCCGGGCCCGCGGGGCTCGCCATCGGGAACATCCTGAGAGCCGCCTCCGTCGACTGCCTGGTCCTGGAGACCGAAAGCCGCGAGTTCATCGAGACGCGGCCGAGAGCCGGGATCGTCGAGGAGTGGGCGCTGCGGGAGCTGCGACGGCGCGGGCTCGGCCGGGGCATGCAAGACCGGGCCGAGGCGCACACCGAGTGCGAGTTCCGCTTCGCCGGCGAGCGGCACCGGTTCGCGTACACGGATCTGACGGGCCACCGCCACTACGTCTATCCGCAGCCGATGCTGGTGACCGATCTGGTGCGCGAGTACACCGAGGTCCGGGGTGGCGACATCCGCTTCGGCGTGCGGGACGTACGGCTGCACGACCTGGACACGGACCGCCCGTCGGTGTCCTACCTCTGCCCGGAGTCGGGGCGACGGCGGATCGTCGGCTGCGACTTCGTGGCCGGCTGCGACGGGGCGCGCGGTGCCACCAGGGACGCGCTGCCGCCCGGGCGGGCCCGGATCGCCCGGCACGACTACGGCATCGGCTGGCTGGCGCTGCTCGCCGAGGCGCCGCCGTCCTCCGACTGCGTCGTGTTCGGCGTCCATCCGCGTGGCTTCGCCGGGCACATGCCCCGCGGTCCGGAGGTCACCCGCTACTACCTTCAGTGTCCGCCCGGCGACGACCCGGAGAGCTGGGGGCACGAGCGCGTCTGGGCCGAACTGCGCGAGCGGCTGCGGGCGGCGGGGGCGCCGGCACTGACGGAGGGCCGGCTGATCGAGAAACGCGTGCTGGCCATGCACGACTACGTCGTGGAGCCCCTGGTGTTCGGCCGGCTGTTCCTGGCGGGTGACGCCGCCCATCTGACCGCGCCCATCGCGGCCAAGGGCATGAACCTGGCGCTGCACGACGCCTTCCTGCTGGGCGACGCGCTCGCCGCGCGGCTCACCCGGGGCGACGGCACCGGGCTGGACGGCTACTCGGCGGCGGCACTGCGGCGGGTGTGGGACTACCAGGAGTTCTCGCAGTGGCTGTCGGACATCTACCACGGGGCGGCCTGCGGCGACCCGTTCCGCGCGGGCACCACGCTGGCCCGGCTGCGGCGCCTGTTCACCTCACCGGCGGCGGCAGCGGCGTTCGCGGAGCAGTACCTGGGCACGGCCGCGCGGCACTGACGCCGCCCCTCAGTCGTGCACCGGCCGGTCGCCGATCCGGTGGTCCGCCACGTTCAGCGCCTCGTCGACGAGGCGGCGCAGATGTCCGTCCTGCAGGGAGTAGACCACGCGGCGGCCCTCCTTGCGGGTGTTCACCAGCCCCGCGAGCCGCAGCCGGGCCAGGTGCTGGCTGACGGCGGGCCGGGCCGCCCCGCACGCCGCCGTGAGGGTCGTGACGTCGGCCTCCCCCCGCGTCAGCGCGTGCAGCAGCGTAAGGCGGGTGCGGTCGCCGAGCAGGGCGAGGAGTTCGGCGGCGAGCGCGAACTGTTCCTCGCCCGGGGTGCGCGGATGCGCATGGTGCGCAGGTGACAGGTGCATGCGTGCGCTCATACGCACATAATGGCTCCGTGGGCGGCGTCCGTCCACTCCCGCACCGGAAGGGGAACCACGTGAGCGACCGGCACCACCACCACGACCACCCGCACCGCCCCTCCGTCCGCCATCGCCTAGCCCACCTCCTCACGCCCCACTCCCACGAGAGCGCCGACAAGCTCGACCCCGCGCTGGAGTCCAGCGCGCGCGGTATGCGCGCCCTGTGGGTGTCGCTGGCCGTGCTGGGCGGCACGGCGCTGGTACAGGCCGTCGTGGTGGCCGTCTCGGGGTCGGTCGCGCTGCTCGGGGACACGGTGCACAACACCGCGGACGCGCTGACCGCCGTACCACTGGGCATCGCCTTCGTGCTCGGCCGGCGCGCCCCGACGCGCCGCTTCACCTACGGGTACGGGCGTGCCGAGGATCTCGCGGGGCTCGCGATCGTGGTGACGATCGCCGCGTCCGCGGTCTTCGCGGCGTGGACGGCGGTGGACCGGCTCCTGGATCCGCGGCCCGTCGCGCACCTCCCGGCCGTCGCCGTGGCCGCGCTGGTGGGGTTCGCGGGCAACGAGTGGGTGGCCCGGTACCGGATGCGGGTGGGTCGCGCCATCGGGTCGGCCGCCCTGGTCGCCGACGGTCTGCACGCCCGGACCGACGGGTTCACGTCACTGGCCGTGCTGGTCGGCGCCGGAGGATCCGCCCTGGGATGGCAGCTCGCCGATCCGCTGGTCGGGCTCGCGATCACGGCGGCGATCGGTCTGGTGCTGCGGGACGCCGCGCGTGAGGTGTTCCGGCGGGTGATGGACGCCGTCGACCCGGCGCTGGTGGACCGCGCCGAGCGGGCGCTCGGGGAGGTCGCGGGCGTGCTGGAGGTCGGTGAGCTGCGGCTGAGGTGGATCGGGCACCGGCTGCGGGCGGAGGTGGCGGTGGTGGTGGACGGCGAGGCGACGGTCCGCCAGGCCCACGCGGTGGCCGTCGAGGCCGAGCACGCACTGCTGCACGCCGTACCGAGGCTCACCGCGGCCCTGGTGCACGCGGATCCGGCGCCCGCTCCGGGCCATGCCGACCCGCACCTGCCACTGGCCCACCATGTGACTGCCTGACGTCAGGCCGTGCCCAGCCCCTCCAGCACCACCGCTCCCGGCAGTTCGGCGAACGCCTTGCCCGGCACCAGCAGTTTGCCGCGTCGGCGGCCGCTGCCGACCAGGACGTAGGGCAGGTCGACGACGGCCGAGTCCACCAGTACCGGCCAGCTCTCCGGCAGCCCGATCGGGGTGATGCCCCCGTACTCCATCCCGGTCTCCCCCGTCGCGGTGTCCATCGACGCGAAGGAGGCCTTGCGGGCGTCGAGTTGGCGGCGCACGACGCCGTTCACGTCGACCCGGGTGGTGGACAGGACCAGGCAGGCGGCCAGGGTGGCGGTGCCGGCCCGCCTGCCCGCGACGACGACGCAGTTCGCGGACCTCTCGAGCAGGTCGCGCCCGTAGTGCTCGACGAAGGTGGCGGTGTCGGCCCACTGCGGCTCGGTGTCGACGTAGACGATCTGCTCGGCGGGGACGCTGCCGCGCCAGTGCCGTACCGCGTCGGCGACCGGGCCGACCAGCTCGTCGAGGCAGTCGGGGGCTGGTGTCGCGGCGTCGAAGTCTCCGATGGGTGCGCGCATGACCGCACGCTAACAGCCCCCGCCGGAGCGGGTTCAGCGCACCGGCGGGACCGAGACGGTCATCACCAGCTCCGCGGGGACGTCACCGTCGTTGCCGTAGGTGTGCGGGGTGTCGGCCCCGAAGGAGGCACTCGCGCCGGCCGGTACGCGGTACTCCGTCCCGTCGACGGTGAGCGTCAGCTCGCCCGCCGTGACGTGCACGAGTTCGACCGTGCCGGAAGGGTGCGGGTCGGAGTCGCTGGCCTCGCCGGGCATCAGGTGCCAGTCCCACATCTCCAGCGGACCCGGGGCCTCGGTGCCCGCGAGGAGCCGGTTGTAGCTGCCCGCCTCGGTGTGCCAGAGCCGTACGGCCTGGTCGGCGGGGACGATGCGGACCTTCGGCCCCTGCTCGTAGTCGAGCAGCGTGGTGACGCTGATACCGAGGGCGTCGCCGATCTTGACGACCGTGCCGAGGCTGGGGTTGGTGCGGGCCTGCTCGATCTGGATGAGCATGCCGCGGCTGACTCCCGCGCGGGCGGCCAGCGTGTCCAGCGTGAAGCCACGCTCGGTGCGCCAGCGCTTCACATTGCGCGCCAGGGACTGGGTCAGCAGGTCGAGGTCCGACACATTCCGTCCAATATGATGAATGATAGGGTTCATTGTGTTGCACTACGGTGGCATGCACCCGATCTTTCACCGAACTGTACTGCGAGGCGCTCAGTGACAGCATTCTTCGCCCTGGCCACCAGCCTCCTGTGGGGGCTGGCCGACTTCGGCGGCGGGTTGCTGACGCGACGCAACCCCGCGCTGACGGTCGTGGTGGTGTCGCAGGCGATCGCGGCCGTCGTGCTCGGCGTGATCGTGGTCGCCACCGGCGGCTGGAGCGAGGCCGGGCCCCGGCTGTGGTTCGCGTTCGCGGCGGGCCTGGTGGGGCCGGTGGCGATGCTGTCCTTCTACAAGGCGCTCGCCCTGGGTCCGATGGGTGTCGTCTCCCCGCTCGCCACCCTGAGCGTGGCCGTCCCCATCGGCGTGGGCCTCGTCCTCGGCGAACGTCCGGGGCTCGCGCAGGTGGCGGGCATCGCGGTCGCCGTCGCGGGCGTCGTCCTCGCGGGCGGGCCGCAACTGCGGGGCGCGTCCGTGCAGCGGCGGGCGATTGTGCTCACACTGGTCGCCGCCCTCGGCTTCGGCACGGTGTTCGCCCTGATCGCGGAGGCGTCGACCACTGTCACCGGTCTGTTCCTCGCGCTGTTCGTGCAGCGCGTGACGAACGTGGCCGCGGGCGGCGCCGCACTGTACGTCTCCGTGCGCCGGGGCGCGTCCGCCCTCCCGGCGGGCGGCTTCCCCTGGTCCGACCTGCCCGCCCTCGGGTTCGTCGGGCTCGCCGACGTGGCGGCCAACGGCACCTACTCGGTCGCCGCCCAGCACGGCCCGGTCACCGTGGCGGCGGTACTGGCCTCGCTCTACCCGGTGGTCACCGCGCTGGCCGCCCGCGGCTTCCTCCAAGAACGCCTGCGTGCCGTGCAGGCGGCGGGGGCGGGCCTCGCCCTGCTGGGCACGCTGCTCCTGGCGACCGGTTGAGTCAGGGCTCGAGCTCCGCCAGCCGGGCCACGTCCTCCTCGTCCAGCTCCGCCAGGGACAGCAGCTGCTCCGGGGTGACGCCTTCCGGGATCGGGACCGGGGGCGGGGTCCGCAACGGCGGCTGCCAGCCGTCGGCGGGTGTCCAGCGGCGCACGACCTTGGCGGGCGCGCCCGCCACCACGGCGTGGTCGGGCACGCTCCCGCGGACCACCGCCCCGGCGGCCACGACCACGTTCCGGCCGATCCGCGCGCCGGGCAGGATCACCGCGCCGGTGCCGATCCAGCAGCCCGGGCCGATCTCCACCGGCTCCATCCGCGGCCACTGCTTCCCGATCGGCTCGTGCGGGTCGTCGTAGGAGTGGTTGGTGGAGGTGACGTAGACGTACGGCCCGAAGTAGCAGTCGCTGCCGATGGTGACCGTCGTGTCGGCGATGACGTGACTGCCCCGGCCGAGGACGACCCCGTCGCCGATGCGCAGAATGGGCTCGGGCCCGAGGTCGAGGTCGGGCATGAGGCCCGCGGTCAGGGTGACCTGTTCGCCGACGATGCAGTGGGCGCCGAGATGGATCCAGGGTTCGCCGAAGACGGTGCCCAGCGGGAAGGCGAGCCTGGTACCCGTTCCGATCGCACCGAAGCGCAGGCGCCCGGGGTGCTGGGCGGTGACCGAGCCCGTGCGCTGCACCCATGCCCAGCCCGCGTGCACGGCGCGCTGGAGGAGACCGTGTCGCCAGGACGAGAACGAGAACGTGTTCTTGGGCTTGGGCATCCGCTCACCGTACTCAGCGCGCGGTCCGCCCAAGAGGCCGGAAGGCTGTGATCTTCGCCCCACCGGGTGGCGTACGGTGCGGGGTACCGACGACGAGGAGAGGGCGATGACGCACAAGGCGTTGATCATGGGAATCGGCGGCAGGGAACCGAAGGTCGACACCGAGGCGTTCGTGGCGCCCACGGCCTCCGTCATCGGAGATGTGACGCTTCGGGCGGGGGCGAGCGTGTGGTACGGGGCGGTGGCGCGCGGCGACGTGGAGCGGATCACCGTCGGTGCGGACGCCAATGTGCAGGACAACGTGACGCTGCACGCCGACCCGGGCTTTCCCGTCACCATCGGCGAGCGGGTGTCCGTCGGGCACAACGCCGTGGTGCACGGGGCGACCGTCCAGGACGACTGTCTGATCGGGATGGGGGCGACGGTCCTCAACGGGGCGGTGATCGGCGCGGGCTCCCTCGTGGCCGCACAGGCCTTGGTGCCGCAGGGGATGGTCGTGCCGCCGGGGTCACTGGTGGCGGGCGTGCCGGCGAAGGTGAAGCGGGAGCTGACCGAGGAGGAGCGTCAGGGGGTGACACTCAACGGCACGCTGTACGCGGAGCTGGCGAAGGCGCACCGGGACGCGCACCGGGACTGAGCCCTGATGCACGTCCCTGGGGGTGTCTTGTGGATCATGCCGGGGTCGCGGGGCAAGACACCCCCTAGTCGGCGGCCGGGACCGGTTCCGGCTCGGTCTCGGCCGCCCGCTCCTCGGCCGCCTTCTTCGCCTTGCGCTTGAGCACCAGCATCGACGACAGGCCGATCAGCAGGGCGATCACCAGGCCCAGGTAGGAGAAGCGCTTGAGCCAGTCCTCGGCGACGACTCCGACGTAGTAGATGACGGCGGTGGTGCCGCCCGCCCAGCAGATGCCGCCGAGGACGTTGGCGACGAGGAACTTCCAGTACGGCATGTGCAGGACACCGGCGAGCGGACCCGCGAAGATGCGGAGCAGGGCGACGAAGCGGCCGAAGAAGACCGCCCACATGCCCCACCTCTCGAAGGACCGCTCCGCCGTGGCGACGTGGCCCTCGCTGAAGTGCCGGGGGAACTTCCTGCCCAGCCAGGCGAGCAGCGGGCGCCCGCCCTTGCGGCCGATGGCGTATCCGATGGAGTCGCCGATGACCGCTCCGGCGGTCGCGCACGCCCCCAGCACGACGGGGTTCACGCCGGAGTGCTGGGAGGACATCAGGGCCGCCGAGACCAGAATGATCTCCCCGGGCAGCGGGATGCCCAGGCTCTCCAGGCCGATCACCAGGGCCACCACGGCGTAGACGGCGGCCGCGGGCACCGAGTCGAGCCAATCCTGGACGTGCACCGCCGGTTCCTCCCCTGTAGGTCCTCGACTGCGGGGCGTCACCCGTCGGACGCGCCCCTGCGTGAAGGCTACCGGGTTCGTCCGCGCGGGGTCGTGCCCTCAGTCACGGCGGGCCACGAGGCGGTAGGCGTTGGACAGGCCCAGACGGTGGGACAGCGGCCGGGCCGCGAAGCGGTCCACCAGGGTGGCCAGGGCCAGGGCGGGCACGCCGGCGAGCAGGGTCGCGGTGCGCAGGGCCCGGCTCAGGGCACCTGGTGGCTCGGCCAGCCAGGGGGCGTCCTCGCGCGGCGCGGTGTGGTCCAGGGCGAGCCATACGGCGGCGAGCAGGTCGACCGGATCGTGCGGCTCGGCGTGCTGTTCGGCGACCACCGTGAAGCCGAGTTCGGTGAGCCGTCGGCGCAGGTTGGCGACCGGCACGAAGTGCAGGTGCTGCGGCTGGAGCCAGGGCAGCCACCAGCGGCCGAGGAGGCGGGCGTAGCGGCTCTCCGGGTCGGGAACCTCGATGAGCAGGTGGCCGCCGGGGCGGACGGCCTGGTGGGCGGCGCGCAGCTCGCGGTCGGGGTCGGTGCTGTGTTCCAGGTAGTGGAACATGCTGACGACGTCGTACCGGGCGGCGAGGTCGGGTGCCAGGTCGGGGAAGAGGCCGCGGTGGGCGTGTTCCACGCGGCCCTCACGGGCGGCGATCTCCACGCCGTCGGTGAAGTCGAGGCCGTCGAAGGCCGTGCCGGGCAGCACCTCGCGGGCGGCCGCGCAGAAGTGGCCGTGTCCGGTGCCCACGTCGAGCCAGTTCTTGGGGGTGGGGTCGTGCGGCAGCATCGACTCGGCGCGGCCCCGGTACATCTTGGTGCGACCTTGGAAGGTGCCGCCCATCTTCTGCTCGCCGAGGCCGTCGTAGAAGTCGCGGTAGTAGAACTCCAGGCCCGCCTCGTTCAGGGCCGGGTTCTGGAAGGTGTGCCCGCAGGCCTCGCAGCGGTCGAGGAGGAAGCGGCCCGGCTTGTGCTGGAGCAGGTCGGTGGTGCGCAGCCGGGTGGTCAGGCGGCCGGAGTCGCACCAGGGGCAGGTGTCGCGCCGGGGCGCGAAGAAGCGGTCCACGCCACCCGCGAGGTCGCTTCTGTAGGCGGGGCGCAGTGCGGCGACCCGGGTGGCGCGGTCGGTGCCCTCGGTCTCGTTGCTCATCGGGTCTCCTCCGGGCGTGTGGCGGCGGCCAGCCGCTCGAGGCAAATGGCGGCGGCGGGGGCGCCGCCGGCGGCGCGGAACGCGGCGCGGATCCGTCCTGCGGCGGTCCGGTGGGCGGGTTCGTGCAGGACCGTGTCGAGGGCCGCGCCGAGCCGGGCGGCGCTGACCCGGCCGAACCGCACCCGGACGCCCGCTCCCGCGTCGACGACCTGGGCGGCCACCACGGGCTGGTCGTCGCGGATGGGGGCGACGACCAGCGGTACACCGTGCCAGAGGGCCTCGCAGACGGTGTTGTGCCCGGCGTGGCACACCACCGCGCCGGCCCTTTCCAGGAGCGCGAGCTGGGGCACGTACGGCAGGACCAGTACGTCCTTGTCGTCGTCGGACGCCTGCAGCGTGCCGCCCGGGTCGGCGACCACGGCCTGTACCCGGTCGGCCCGTTCCCGCACCGCGGCCACGCACTCGGTGAGGAAGCGTCCGGCCGCGTCGGCGTTGGCGGTGCCGAGGGTCACCAGGACCGTGGCCCGGGCGGGGTCCAGCCGTTCCCAGCGGAAGCCGGGTGCGGCCGGGCGGTCGGCGATCGAAGGGCCGACGTAGTGGATGTGGTCGCCCCGGACGGCCGACGGCCCGGCGAGTTCGGGGGTGGTGAACGCCAGCAGCAGGTGGGGGGAGAAACGCGGGTCGGTGTCACCGGCCGGGTCGCCGATGCGGGCGCGCAGCTCCTCGAGCCGCGCGCCGAGCCAGTCGGCGACCTTGGGCATGCCGTCGTAGGCGCCGGTGAGTTCGGCCGAGGTGGTCGCGGAGGTGGCCCACGGCAGGCCGAGGTCCTCGGCCACTAGGGCCCCGGCGAAGGCCTGTTGGTCGGCGACGACGACATCGGGGCGGAAGTCCCGCGCGGCCGCCCGGACTCCGGGGGCCATGGCGTCGGCGAGCGGCAGCAGGTAGCCCTCCCACAGGTACTTCAGCGCCTCCGGTCCCCGGAGCTCCGGCGGGCGTGCGGCCGGGGCGGGTCCGGCGCACGGGAGGACCTCGGCCTCGGGCCCGGCGAGCCGCCGCAGCAGTCCCGCGTCGGCGCACACCCAGGCCACGCGGTGTCCGCGCGCGGCGAGTTCGGCGGCGACGCCCACCGCCGGGTTGATGTGCCCCACCAGGGGCGGTACGACGAAGAGGAAGCCGCTCACCTCAGGGCCCCGGCGCCCGCCGAGCGGATCAGTTCCAGGACGTGGCCGCCGACGGCCCCGGCCGCCTCGACCAGCACGGAGTGTTCGTGTCCCGGCAGTACGACGGACCGGAAGTCGGCGAGCAGCGCCTCCTTGAGGGGCGCCAGTTCCACCAGGTCCGAGTCGCCGCCGTAGACACCGAGGACGGGGCAGCGCACGGCCCTGATCTCGTCCTCGGTGAGCACCCGGCTGGCGGGGATGTCCCGGCCGAGGGTGGTGTCCCGGGCGAGCCGCGCGGCCCCCTTGGCGAGGCGGGCGGTGTTGTGGCCGCGGTTGGCGGTGATCCAGCGAATCGCGTCGGGCTCGTTGTGCGCCAGCTCGGTCACCACCCGGTCGAGGATTCCGCCGAGCTTGGCCGCCCAGGCCGCGGTGGCCGGCTCGGACTCGATCAGGGTGAGGCTGGCCGCCCGCCGGGGGTGGCGGGCGGCGTAGCCGAAGGCGATGGTGCCGCCGTAGGAGTTGCCGACGAGGTGGACGGGCCCGGTGATGCCGAGCCGGTCGAGCAGTGCTTCCAGGTCGTCGATGTTGTGGTCGAGGGTGTAGCCGGCCGGGGGGCGTTCGCTGCGGCCGTGGCCGCGCAGGTCGTACATGACGACGTCGACGCCCGCCACCGCGAACCGCGGTGCCACCGTGAAGTAGTAGCTGGCCAGGCTGTCGGTGAGCAGGCCGTGCACGAGCACGGCGGTGGCGACCGGGGGGCGGCCGTCCTCGGGTCCCATCCGCTGGACGTGCAACCGGACTTCGCCGGTGTCGACGATCGCCATCCGTCAGCTCGCCCCCGCAGCCTTCAGGCTGTGCACCACGTGCTCGACGAGCCTGCCGACGGTGAGCTCGATGATCTCCTCGAACTCCATCCCGGCCAGGAACTCGGCGAAGTTGACCCGGTTTCCGTAGTGCTCCCGCAGCAGCCCCGCCAGGGTCACGAGGTCGATGCTCTCCAGCTCCAGGTCGCGGTTGAACGTGGTGGTCATGCCGATCTCGAGGTCTTCCTCGCCGTACTCCTCCAGGAGGGTCAGGAGCATGCCCCTGATGTCGGCGAGCACCGCCTCCTCGTCGGCGTGCGCGGTGGTCGGCTCCATGGGTGTCATCGCTCCTGCTCCTCTTCGTCGTCGCCCGCCGGGCCCGTCGTCCAGGCCACGACGTAGTTCCTCGGCGGCAGTGCGGGCGGATTGCGGACCGTCGCGCAGTGCACCGTGTACACGCGTTCCAGGCGGCCCGAGACCAGCAGCCGGTCTTCGGCCGGTGCCGCGTGGAAGACGGCGAAGTCCCGGGGGCGACCGCCGAATCCGGTGCCCTCCGCCTTCGCGACGGCCTCCTTGGCGGCCCAGAACCGGGTGAACCAGAGCGAGGCGTCGTCCGCCCGGGACAGGGCGTGCAGCAGCCGGAGTTCCTCGGCGCCGAGGGCGGCGACGGCCGCCGGGTCGCGTTCGGTGACCTCCTCGATGTCGATGCCGGGTCCCGGGCCGGGCGTGTGCGGCCGTACGATCGCCACGCCCGCCTCGGCGCGGTGGGCCAGGGAGACGTCGAGCGGGGGCAGGGTGCGTCCGTGCACTCCGGTGACGTACGGGCGGCCGAGGTCGTCGTTGTGCACCTGGATCTCGGCCGGGAAGACCGGCCCCTCGCCCTGTTCCCACAGCCATCGCCGTACGGCGTCCTTGACCGCTATCCGGCCGAGCAGCCACTGTCTGCGGCCGCGCGGCGGGTGGTCGGCGTACCGCGCCCGCTCCGGGCCGCCCAGGGAGTTCCGCATGATCAGCTCGCGGGACGCGAGGTCCGGCCACCTCTCGTGGAGCAGCGACCAGCCGCCCGGCCGGGGTTCGGAAAGGGTGTTGCGTTCGGGGAAGCGCTCGACCGGGCGGGTCCGCGGGTCGTTGTCGAAGCGGCGGTCCTGCCAGCCGGCCAGCCGGGCCCACACCCGTCCGGCGACGGTCAGTTCCACGTCCGCCTCGAGGACGGTGTCGGTGAGCGAGGTGATCCGCACCAGGCACTCGACCCGGGTGCCGGGGGCCGGGTGCGGTCCGTGGAAGAGCATGTGCCGCATCTGCACGGGGAACACAACGGTCCGCTCGGTCCTGGTCGCCATGATCCAGTAGCCGAGGATCTGGCCCACGTTGTCGAGCAGGGCGCCGGGGGCGGTGGGCGTGGTGATGACGCCGCGTACGTGTCCGTCCCCGATGCCGGTGAGTTCGGTGACCCCCTGGAACGCCGGCCCGTGGAACATCCAGCGTTCGCGGTAAAGCTGGGCGGCGGTGTGGTCGGGGGTGCGTTCCGGGGTGCCTTCCGGGACGAGGGGGGCCGTGCGCGGTGCGGGCGGTTCGGGGTGGCGGGCGGCGAGTTCGACCACGGCGCGGGCCGTCGGGCCGAAGGAGACGGCAAGGCGGTGGGGGTCGTCCGGGGTCGGGGTGACGGTGACCGGGACGTCGACGGGCGGGGTGGCGGTGAGCCACCGGTCGAAGCGGGCCCCGTGCACGGCGACCGCCCGCATCCCGGGTGACGCCTGCTCGGCCGCGTCCATCATGTGCTGCACGATCGTGGTCGCCGGGACCACGGGCCACCGGTCGGCCACGTCCGGCCAGCCGGGGCGCTGCGGGAAGAAGCAGTGGTCGAGCAGGTGGGGCATGGTGTCCGGGGAGACGCGGACGGTCGTGCGGCGGGTGGACGGGGTGATGGTGGCCGGGGGGCGCCGGGCGGGCGCGGGAGGTGGAGGCGTTTCGCGGGTGCCGCCGACAGTGCGGGGGGCGCTGCCGGTGCGCGGGGGCGCGGCCGGGTGCCTGCGTCTCTCCGCCGTGATGAGCTCGGCGGCCGTGTGCGCGGTGTCGCGCAGGAGCGCGCTCAGTTCGGCGGCGGCCGGGAAGCGTTCGGCGAGGGTGTCCAGCGGGGACGTCGGGGCGGCGGTGCCGTCGCGTGCCGGGGCCGGGTCCGCGGCGGGCGCGGCGCGCAGCTCCGCCCGCAGCGCGGTCAGGTCCGGGCCGTCGAGCGACACCAGCGCGCCCCCCAGGTCGAGCGGGACCGGTGGGCGCTGCGGCCGGGCGGTGGGGGCGGAGGCGGTGACCGGGGCGTGCGGCCGGGGCAGTGCCGGTGCCACCCGGGCACCCGCGGTCCACAACGCCGTGGCGACCCGGCGGAGTTGGGCGAGTCCCGTGCGGTGCGGCGAGTTGGCGGCGACGACCAGGTGGTCCCGGTCGCCGAGGGTGTCGTCGACGAGGGAGGCGAGCTGTCCCGGGCCGGCCTGGACGAAGGCGCGGTGCCCGGCGTCGTACAGGGCCTCGACGAGCCGGCGGAAGCGGACGGGTTCCAGCAGGTGCCGGACGAAGAGTTCGCGTACGGCTCTCTCGCCCTCGGGGAACGGTGCCGCCGTCGTCCCCGACCAGACGGGGACGGTGGGCGGATGCAGCCGGAACCGGGCCGCGGCCTCCTGTATGGGCGACAGGTAGGGCTCGAGCATCGGCGTGTGGAACCCGGACCGGAAGGGCAGCACCTGGCACAGCACGCCCCGGGCGCGCAGGGCCCGTACGAAGTCGCCGACGGCGGTGTCCGGGCCGCACACCATCGACTGGCTGGGCGCGTTGTCGTGGGAGAGCACGATCCCCGTGTCCGCCCAGCCGTCGGCGAGGGCGGCGAGGACCTGCTCGGCGGATGCGCCGACGGCGGCGAAGGCCAGGCCCGGGACGGTGACCGTGTCCGGGTCGAACCCGGCCATGAACGCGTCCACCTCGGCACCCGAGTACAGCCCGGCCACCGCCATCGCGGTCCACTCACCGACGCTGTGCCCGGCGACCGCGTCCGGGACCACGCCCATCCGGCGCAGGGCCGCGTCGAGGAGCCGCCCCACACCGACGACACCGGCGCCGTGCCGGCCCACGTCGTCGACCCGCGGCTCCCCGGCGGCGGCCCCGGGGAGCCGGGGCAGGCCGAAGTGGGCGGCGATGTCGTCGACGCGTGGCGTGAACTCGGCCTCCAGACCGGGGAAGACGAAGGCCAGCTTTCCCCGCCCGGGTCCGAGGAGCGGGCCGGGCCGGTACCAGACGTCGCTGCGGCCCTGCCAGGCCCTGCCCTTGCCGACCGCTCGCCGGGCGAGTGCGAGCCGCTTGGCGGTGGGGTCGACGATGCCGAGCCGTGCGGGGCCCGCCTCCGGGTGCGTACGGGCGCCGTCCAGCCCGGAACCGAGGACGGCGGAGTCGTCGGCGGCGAGGAGGGCGGCGAGCCCCTCCGGACGGTCGGCGGCGAGCAGGAGGACGCGCTCCGGTTCGGCGACGCGGACGGGGGTGCGCGGGCGCCCGCCCGTGGCCGTCGCCGCGTCCTCGTCCGCGGCGGGCGCCGTCGCCCGCCCGCCGGGTGCCTCCTCCAGCACCACGTGGGCGTTGATCCCACCGAAGCCGAAGGCGTTCACGGCCGCCCGGCGTACCGGGCGGTCCGGGGTGGTCTCCCAGGGGGCCGCCTTCTCCAGTGGGCGGAAGCGGGTGCGGGCGAGGGCGGGGTGCGGGTCGTCGCAGTGCAGGGTGGGCAGGAGCATGCCGTGGTGGACGGCGAGGGCGGCCTTGACGAGGCCCGCCACCCCGGCGGCCGGCATGGTGTGGCCGATCATCGACTTCACGGAGCCGAGCACCGCGCGTTCGTCGCCGCAGGGGTCGCCGGGGTCCCCGGGGCCGAACACCTCGGCCAGCGTGGTCAGCTCGGCGGTGTCCCCGGCCGGGGTCGCGGTGCCGTGCGCCTCCAGCAGGCCGACCGCGCCGGGGGCCGCCGGGTCGAGGCCGGCGGCCCGCCAGGCCTGGCGTACGGCGTGGCTCTGGCCGCCCGGGTCGGGGTTGACGAGACCGGACGTACGGCCGTCACTGGCCACGCCCGTGCCGCGGATCACCGCGTACACGCGGTCGCCGTCGCGCTCCGCGTCGGCCAGGCGTTTGAGGACGACCACGCCCGTGCCCTCGCCGATGAGGATGCCGTCGGCGTCCCGGTGGAAGGGGCGGATGCGCTGGCTCGGGGACAGGGCGCGCAACTGGGAGAAGACGCTCCAGAGGGTGATGTCGTGGCAGTGGTGCACTCCCCCGGCCAGCATCATGTCGCAGCGTCCCGCGGCGAGTTCGCCGACGGCCTGGTCGACGGCGACGAGCGAGGAGGCGCAGGCCGCGTCCACGGTGTAGGCGGGGCCGCGCAGGTCGAGCCGGTTGGCGATGCGGGAGGCCGCCAGGTTGGGCACCAGGCCGATCGCGGACTCGGGGCTGTCGGGGCCCAGGCGTTCGGTGAACGCCTGACGGACGCGGCCGAGTTGGTCCGGTGTGAGGTCGGGCAGCAGCTCGCCCAGGGTGCGTACGAGCTGTCCCGCCGTGCGGACCCGCTGGTCGAGCCGGACCAGGCCGGGGGTGAGGTAGCCGCCGCGGCCCAGGACGACGCCGACGCGGTGCCGTTCGGGCAGCCGGTCCTCGCCGCCCGCGTCGGCGATCGCGGCGGCGGCCACGTGCAGCGCGATCAACTGGTCGGGCTCGGTGCCCGCCACCGAGGCGGGCATGATGCCGAACCGGGTGACCTCCACCTCGGCGAGGCCGTCCACGAACCCGCCGCGCCGGCAGTACACCTGGTCGGCCGTGGCGGGCCCGGTCGCGGCCGAGGGCCGGTAGTAGTCGGCGTCCCAGCGGCCCTCGGGCACGTCGGCGATCGCGTCCACGCCGTCGCGCAGGTTGCACCAGTAGGCGTCGAGGTCGGCGGCGCCGGGCAGCAGGACCGCCATCCCCACGATGGCCACCGGGACCTGACGGCTCATCACGTCGTGGGCCGCCATGTCACCAGGCCGAGGCGGTGTAGACGACCGCGCGGGCCGATTCGTCGCCCCAGGCCAGTTCTCGCAGCAGGGCCGCGGTGCCTTCCTCGGGGTCGATGAGCCGCACTCCCCGCCGGGCGTACTCGCGGCCGAGTTCCGGGCTCACCATGCCGGTGTGTGCGCCGGTGGGCGCCCACGGCCCCCAGTGCACGGTCAGCGCGCGGTGGCCGGTACGGGCGGACCAGTCGGCGCCGAGGTCCTCCAGGGCGTCGTTGGCGGCCGCGTAGTCGGCCTGGCCCCGGTTACCGAGGACGGCGGAGACACTGCCGAACAGCACGGCGAAGCGCGGGCCGGTGGGGAGCTCCTCCAGGGCGGCCAGCAGGGTGGTGGCGCCGGTGGTCTTGGTGCCGTACACCCGCTGGAAGGATTCGGCGGTCTTCTCGGCGATGAGCCGGTCCTCGATCACTCCGGCGGCGAACACGACCCCGTCCAGCCGTCCGTGCTCGGTGTGCACCTCCTTGACCGCCTGGAGTGCGGCGTCCCGGTCGCGGAAGTCCACCGAGCGGTACCGGGCCTCGCTGCCGAGCGCGGTGAGTTCCGCGAGCGTCGCGGTGATCTCCCGCCCCGCCAGGATCAGTTCGGCGGCGCGGTTGATCTCCGCGGGCCTGAGCGAGACGTCGGCGCGGGTGGCGAGCACCGCGCGCAGCGCGGCCGGGGTGCGGGCGGCGGCGGTCCGCGGGTCCTCGGGGCCGGCGGGGGCGGGGGTCCTGCCGATGAGTTCGATGCGGCAGCGGCAGGCCGCCGCGAGCGTGGCCGCGAACCTGGCGGTGATCCCGCGGGCGCCGCCCACCAGCAGCACCACGGAGTCGTGGTCGAGGCCGAGCGCGGCGGCCTCGGCCGCGCCGTCGCCGGCCGGACCGGCGCCGGTGGTGCCGAGCAGGCCGAGGGGCGCCTCGACAAGTTCCGTGCCGTGCCGTCCGGCGGCTGTGCGCAGGACGACGGGGTCCTGCCCGGGCGACGGTGCGAGCAGTTCGGTGAGCAGGGCGTCGGCGACGCAGGACGGTGCAGTGTCGTCGAGGCCGACGACCCGTGCGACGGTCTCCGGGTACTCGCGGGCGATGGTGCGGAACAGGCCGTACAGCCCGGCCGCGGGAAGGGCGTCGCCGCCGGAGGTGGAGCGGGCGGCCAGCAGCCGGCCCGGGCCCAGTGCCAGGGCGGCCCGGAGCACGGGGAAGGCGTCCGGCAGAACGGGCACGTCGGCGCCGGGCAGCGCGCCGAGATACAGCACGCCGTCCAGCGGGCCGTCGGCCTCGGTGAGCAGGTGCTCCCGGCCGGCGGTCAGCACGTGGGCGCCGTACCCGGCGAGCCGCGCCTCGATCTGCCCGGCCGCGCCCGCGCCGTCGCCGAGGACGGCGAACCGCCTTCCGGCGAGCGCGGCGGCGGGGTCCGGTGGTCCGGCGGGCAGGGGCAGCGGCACCGGGCGCAGTTCGAAGCGCTTCGGGGCCTCGCCGGTGATCTCCGGGGTGATGTCCGAGGCGATCTCCGCGGGCTCGTGCGGGGACTCCTCCGGGACTTTGACCGTCAGGTCCATGACAGCATCAGTCGCGGCCGCAGTCGCAGTCACAGCCGCAGCCGCAGACACCGGCTCTCCGGCAGTCGCCCCGTCGGTAGGGGCGGTCAGCCGCGCCGCCAGCCAGTCGGTGACCGACGCGGCCGTCCGCGCCCTGGCCAGCTCCTCCAACTCGGCGTCACCAAGGGAGGCTTGCAGCTCGGAGCCGCTGGCGATGCCCAGTCGCTTGGCGAGTTCACCCGCGATCTCGGCCCGTTTGATCGAGTCGATGCTCAGGTCCGCCTCCAGGTCGAGGTCGGGCTCGATCATGTCGACGGGGTAGCCGGTGCGTTCGCTGATGATCTCCAGGACGACGCGCTGGACGTCGACGTCCTCGGGGGCGCCGGTGTCCGCTTCGGCCGGGGCGGGCGCGGACGGCTGGGCCGGCACGGTCCCGGCCGGCGAGAGTCCGGCGGGCGCGGCCTGCGGCCGGGGCGGCGCGGCGGGGGCCGCCGGGGCCGGGACCGACGTGCCCGGTGCCGCGCCGAAGTAGCTCAGCAGCACATCTCGCTGGGCGGCGATCATCTCCCGGCTGGTGCGCAGGAACTCGGAGATCAACGCGTCGTGATCGGCCGGGGCGCCGTGCGGGGGGTTCGTCGTCACAGTCGTCTCCACGACTCGTCGGGCCGGTGCGAGCGCACCGGGGAGGAGGTCTCCGGCGGCGGTGCGGACCAGGTGTCCGTCGACGGTCCATCCGGGCCGCCTGGGCGCCGGAGTGCGGACCGCGTCGACGGCGTCGCGTCCCCTCAGGAGCCAGGCGGTGCGCACCGGCCGCCCCGCGACGGCCAGTTGGGCCAGCGCGTCGAGCCAGCCCCGCAGGCCGCTTCCGTCGCGCGGCTCACAGGCGACGGTGCGGTGCGGACGGTCGCCGAGGATCTGCCGGACCAGCCGGGTGAGGACCGTGCCGGGTCCCGCCTCCACGAAGATCCGTGCCCCGGCCTCGTACATCGCCTCGATCTGCCGGACGAAGGCCACGGGTGCGCCGATCTGCGCGGCGAGCCCGGCGCGCACCGCGTCGGGGTCCGGGTCGTAGGGGGCGGCAGTGCGGTTGGACCACACGGGGAACTCGGGCGGCCGCACGGTCTTGTCCTTCAGGACCTTGGCGAACCGCTCACCCGCGCCGGCCACCAGGGGGCTGTGGAAGGCACAGGCCACGGGGACGCTCTTGGCGGTGAGTCCGGCGGAGCGCAGCAGCCGTACCGCGGTGGCGACATCCTGTGTCGGCCCTGAGATCACCGTCTGCTCGGGCGAGTTGCGGTTGGCGGCGACGACCGTGGCGGGTGCGCCGGCCGCGCGCAGGGCCCGTTCGACGTCCTCGGCGCCGGCGGCGACGGCGGCCATGGTGCCGGGGTCGTCGCCGGCGGCGGCCAGGATCGCCGCCGCGCGCTCGGTGCTGAGCTCCAGGAGTGTCTCGGGGTCGAGGGCACCGGCCGCGCACAGTGCGGCCAGTTCGCCGTAGCTGTGTCCGGCCGCCATGTCGGGGCGCACTCCGGCCGCGGTGAGCAGGGCGTGTGCGGCCAGGCCGGTGATGCCGAGCGCGGGCTGGGCGGCCCGGGTGTCGGTGAGCGCGGCCCGCTGCCGTGCGCGGCCGGCCTCGTCGAAGGCGGCCGGCGGATACATCCGCTCGGCGAGCTCGGGTGCCGCCTCCAGGAACCGCTGCAGCTCCGGGAAGGCGAGAAACACCTCGGCGAGCATCCCGGGGCGCTGGCTGCCCTGACCGGGGAAGAGGAAGGCGACCTTGCCCTCGGCGGAGCCTGCCGTCTCCTGCGCCAGGTGGATGCCCGCGGTCGGGTCGTGCTCCCCGGCCAGCGCCCGGCGCAACTGCCCGATCAGGTCGTCGACGTCACTCGCCACGACCGCCGCACGTACCGGCTCCGGGGAGGCGTCCGCGCGCCTCGCCGCGCTCAGTGCCAGGTCCCGCAGCCGCCACGGGCGGCCCTCGGTCTCGGCCGCCGTCAGCAGGTCCCCGATGGCCCGGTGGGCCGCCGCGAGGTCCCGGCCCCGGAACAGGAACAGTTCGGCGGGCCAGGTGTCCAGCGCCTGCTCGGGCGGTACGGCGTCACCGTGGGCCCCGATCACCACATGGAAATTGGTGCCGCCGAAGCCGAACGCGCTGACCCCGGCGAGGCGTTCGGCTGCGGGAGCCGCCCACGGCCGGGCCCGGGTGTGGAAGGCGAAGGGGCTCTCTCCCTGACGCCACGCCTGGTTGGGGCGCTCCAGGTGCAGGGTGGGCGGCTTGACGCCGGTGTGGACGGCCAGTGTCGTCTTGATCAGACCCGCGAGGCCGGCGGCGCACTTGGTGTGCCCGATCTGCGATTTGACCGACCCGAGCGAGCAGCCGCCCGCTCCGGCACCCGCGGCGGCGAACACCTCTCCGAGGACGGTGAGTTCGGTGCGGTCGCCGACCACGGTGCCGGTGCCGTGCGCCTCGACGAGACCGACGTCGGCGGGCGAGACGCGGGCGTTGCGGTACGCCCTTTCCAGTGCGGCCCGCTGCCCCTCCGGGCGGGGTGCGGTCAGACCGAGGGAGCGGCCGTCGCTGGACGAGCCGAGCCCCTTGATGACGCCGTAGATCCGGTCGCCGTCGCGTTCGGCGTCGGCCAGCCGCTTGAGGACGACGCAGGCGACGCCCTCGCCCAGCGCGATGCCGTCGGCGGAGCTGTCGAAGGCACGGGAGCGGCCCGTCGGGGAGAGCGCGTGCACCGAGGAGAACAGGACGTAGTCGTTGATGCCGTTGTGCAGGTCGGCGCCTCCGCACAGCACGACGTCGCTGGTGCCGGCGACGAGTTCCTTGCAGGCGACGTCGACCGCGGCGAGCGACGAGGCGCAGGCGGCGTCGACGGTGTAGTTGGCCCCGCCGAGATCGAGGCGGTTGGCGATCCGCCCGGAGATGACGTTGGCGAGCATGCCCGGGAAGGAGTCCTCGGTGAGCCGGGGCAACTGGGCGTCCAGCCCGTCGGGCACCCCGCCGTAGTACGACGGCAGTACGGCGCGCAGGGTGGCGGCGTTGGACAGGTCGCTGCCGGCCTCGGCGCCGAAGACGACGGAGGTGCGGGAGCGGTCGAAGTCCCGTCCCGAGTCGCCGTATCCGGCGTCCTCCAGGGCACGCCGGGCCGCCTCCAGGGACAGCAGCTGGACCGGCTCGATGCCGCCGAGGGAGGCGGGTGGGATGCCGTAGCGCAGCGGGTCGAAGGGGATGCGGGGCAGGAACCCGCCCCACTTGGAGGTGGTGGCGCCGCCGTCGTGGTGGACGGCTGGGTCCCAGCGATCGGGCGGGACCTCGGTGACCGCGTCGTGTCCGGCGACGACGTTCGCCCAGAAGGCGGGCAGGTCGGGGGCGTCGGGGAACATGCAGGCCATGCCGATGACAGCGATGTCGAGGGGGGCGGGCGCCGCCGGCCTTGGTGCCGGGTCCGCGCCGAGCCGTTCGGTGAGCTCCCGGGTGCGGCCGGCGAGGAAACCGGCCGCTTCCGCGGTGACCGAGTGGTGCAGGGCGTCGATCGTGGTGGTCGCCGAGCGCAGGACGGCCACGTCGCCGGCCATGAACATGCCGTCGCTGAGCTGGCGTTGCTCGTCGACCGGGGTGAGTTCCCCGCCGTCGGGCCGGTCCAGGCCCTTGCTGGCGATGCGCAGCCGCCCGACGTTGAGCCGTTCCAGTTCCTCCCAGATCCGCCGGTCCGGGACGCCCCGGGCGCGCAACTCGGCTTCCCGGTCGCGGTAGTCGTGGGTGAAGGGGCTGGGGACGCAGCGCGTGGCGTGTCCGGGGGCGGTCTCCAGCAGGGCGGTCGTGGTGGCCGTCACGACCTGCCGCTGGAAGAGGGGCTGGATCGCGCCGTGTTCGACCGCCTCCGCGGTGAACAGGTAGGCGGTGCCCATGAGCACGCCGACCGCCGCACCCCGGGCGGTGAGTGGTGCGGCGAGCGCGGCGACCATGGCCGCCGAGCGCGCGTCGTGCACGCCGCCCGCGAAGAACACCTCGATCCGCCGGGCGGTCTCCACGTCCGCGCCGTCCAGGAAGTCCTCCAGTACGGCGAGTTGGGCTTCCCACAGCGGGAAACTCGCCCGGGGTCCGACGTGGCCGCCGCACTCCGCGCCCTCGAACACGAACCGGCGGGCCCCGGCGTCCAGGAACTGCCGGAGCAGGCCCGGCGAGGGCACGTGCAGGAAGGTCTTGATCCCGGCCCGCTCCAGCGCCTCGGCCTGGGAGGGCCGGCCACCCGCGATGACCGCGTGGCTGGGGCGCACTTCCCGTACGGCTTCCAACTGGGCGTTCCTGACCTCTTCGGGCGCGAACCCGAGTACTCCCACACCCCACGGCCGCCCTTCCAGTGCGGTCCGGGCCTGCGCCAGCATCGTCCGGGCCTGCTCGCCGCTCGCGAGGGCCAGCGCCAGGAACGGCAGCGCACCGGCGTCGGCCACGGCCGCGGCGAATCCGGCCTGGTCACTGACCCGGGTCATGGGTCCCTGCGCGACGGGCAGCCGCGTGCCGAGGGCACGGCTCATGGGCGAGCCGGGAAGGAGGGCTCGGTCGGGTGTGGGGGCGGTCGCCCCGGACTGCCGGTCAACCGGGGTGCCGGGGGCGGGAGTCGTGTGCCCGGCATCCGCCAGCGCTTCCCGGACGGCCGCCCGCATTCCCCGGACCACGCCTTTGACGTCGCGCCACCGTTCGGCGAAGCGGGCCGCGAGGAAGCCGTCCTGGCCGACCGGCAGCAACCGGTGACGCGGATCGTCGGCGCCGAGCAGGGCCGCGACCGCCGCCGGATCCCCGGACGGCAGGGGCGGTGCGTCCGGGCCCCGGCGGCGAAGCACCCGGTACCCGTCCACCACGACGGTCTCCGAGCCGTCCAGGGAACGCAGCGCCGCGGCCGTCGCCTCGGGCAGCCCGGACTCGGCCAGCAGGGCCAGTTGGCTGTCGAGCACCACTCCGGCGGCCCCGCCGGCCACGGCGGCCGCCGCCGTACGGGGCCCGATGCCGCCGCATGCCCACACCGGCACGTCCAGGTCCGGCTCTGCCAGCAGTTGTTGCAGCAAGACGAAGGTGCTGAGGCTGCCGACCCGGCCGCCGCTCTCCCCGCCCCGGGCGATCAGCCCGTGCGCCCCGGCGCGCACCGCGTCGCGGGCCCCGGCCAGGTCCGTCACCTCGACCAGAACGCGGTGGCGGGCGGCGACCTCGTCGACGCGCCAGGGTGCGCCCGGGGCCAGCACCACGGAGTCGGGGCCGCCCGCGTTCTTCTCCTCCGGGCCCGAGGTGGCGTGTCCCGTCAGGTCCCGGGGCCGCATACGGCAGTGCGCGGCCACTCGCACCCCGTACGGGCCGGGGGCCGTCCGTCTCAGGCGTGCCAGCGCCTCACGTGCTCCCCGGTCCCCGGCTCCGAGGTCCAGGACGCCGAGTCCGCCGGCTCCGGAGGCCGCCGCGGCGAGCCTGGCATCGGGTTCTCCGAAAGGGGTGACACAGATGATCAGGTCCAGGGCGCGCACGGCAGACGTCATGATGCTCCGAAGAATTCGGTGGACCAGCACGGTGGGGGGCTAGTGCGACGTGGAACTCCTGTGCGAGGCCCCCGGAAACTAGCGAGCGCCTTACTCGCGGGTCAATATCGGTGCGGGCTTTCCCGATGCCGTCGAACCGATCCGGCCAGCCGTCTGAACTCACCGCAAGAGCCGAAAATCCGAGCAATTCCCTGCGGCCGGACGGTGGCGCGGGTCCCGCCCCGGCACGCGCCACACCACCGCAAGCCCGTCAAAGCGCCCGGGTGATTCACCCGGCACTCATCTCTCCGCAACGCGGCGGGCCGCCGGGCCGCGCTGTGTTAAATCCCCATGTCCGCCACCCCGTGGCTCGATCGGGGCGCCGCCCCCGGGAAACCACTCGATGACGTATTCCCTGAGCGTAAACACCTATCGGGGAAAGTTGTCGTAAATCCTTGAAGTAACGGCCGGTAACGTCCCTCCCGGGCGGCGCGGCTCGCGCCGGCCGAATGCCGTCATGGCGGTCGTCGAGGCCAGGGTGGGTGAGTGCGCGCGACACGGCGTCGGCGCGGGCCGGCCGTGGGGCACATCGGCCCTACGGGCCGCGGGGAGAGCCGCCCGAGCGCCGTGATCGGCCTCGACGGTCCCGCCGACGGACTCGGCCGCCGGGGGCTGCGCCGGCGACGGCGCCGGGGACGTCGCCTCGTCGGCACCCGGGCGGGCGGAGCCGCCGCCGGAGGCACCCCATGTCGCACGGGGAAGGGGGATGCCGCTGTCGTCGCACCAGTTCTTGGCCAGGAGCAAGGTGACGACCAGCGCGAGGGCGGTGAGGCCGACGCCGACCAGCAGGGCTTTGCGGCGCCTGCCCCGGGATCCGGTGCGATGACGTCCACCGGCCGCCGGGTGGGCGGCCTGGGACACCGGTGACCGCTCCTCGGCCGGGCCGCGCACCTCGCGCGAGTCGAGGTAGCGGCGGGCACCCCAGCCGAGCACGGCCTCGGCGAGCAGTGCGTCCAGGCCGCCCTCGAAGTGGCTGAGTTGCTCGGCGGCGTGCCGGCAGTAGCGGCACCGCACCAGATGCCGCTGCACATCGGGCAGCAGCACGCCGCCCCGGCGGACGGGGATCTCGAGCAGACGATTGTAGAAGCGGCATTCCTTGGTGGGCGCGAGTTCCCGGTGGGCCCGTACGCAGGCCACCCGGAATTGTGCGCGGGCCCGCACCAGAGCGGCGGACGCGGTGGCGGTGTCCACCCCGAGCAGACTGGCTGGTATGTTTATCGGTTCTGCCTCGACCTCGGTGTGCCAGAGAAGGCATTGAGAGGCTCCGGGAAGCGCCCGGAATGCACGCTCGGCGAGTTGGCGCCTTTCGGGCGTGCCGGGCATCGCCGCGCGTAGACCGCGGCCACCGGTGGGCTTGCGCAGTTCCGGCAGGACTATGGGAATAACGTCGTCGGCCGCCCAGTTCCGCACCGTCTCCCGTACGGCCGCCAGGAGCTGCGGACGCAACGCGCCGCCGACCGTTCCACCCGCCAGCCGGCCCAGCACCCGGCTGAAGGCGGAGGTGGCCACCAGCTGGGCGGAACTCGACATGGACGCCAGGCAGATGACCGCGTAGTCGCAGGTCGCGCGCCAGTGCCGGGCCAGCAGCAGGGCGACCGCACGATGACTGTCACCACCCGGGCCGCGCAGCTGGGCGACCAGGTCGCGGTCGGAATCCCCCGGAGTGGAGCCCGGACGCGGCGGGTACGGCGGGGGTGGGGGGTGAGGGGGTTGCACTGGACCTTTTCCTTCCGGGCCGCAGGACGGCACGGGCAATGCGCGCCCTGCGGAAATCAGTGCCTGATCGGTGCGTACCTGGGGGGTCGGCCTTCCTCCACGGGACCGGCCGCACCCCTCCCGCGGGTGGCTCACCTTCGCACACGCGCCTCACAGGAAACAAGAAGTTCGAGTGACCCAGGTTCAGGGTGCGGGAATTTCCGAGAAGTTACCACCGGTATCCACACCCGCTTTCGAGATCCGAGGTTGCAGAAGCGTCAACGAGTGCCCCTCGAATGCGCGGTGACACCCCGTTCCCACGGGTTTCTCCCGCACCCCGTCCGGGGAGATGCCGCCCGCCGTCGACAAGCCGGGCCGTCGAGTCCCGCCGCAGCGGGCCCCTGTGACCGGACGTCACGAGTGCGTAGTGGCATACCACTTCAACGATGCCTATGAACGGGAGCAGGCCCCTCGCGGCCTGGGGTGACACCACCGACCCGGCCGAGCGGTGGGGGCGGCCGGGTGTGTGCCGGCTGTGAGAGCGCGGCCGTCCGTGCCGGGCGGGGCGGCGGGGGCGTGACCGACGCCGAGCGGGTCGCCATGGCTGAGTTGGTGGATGTCCGCCGGGCGACCCGGGCGCCGCACCGCGTCCAGGGCCGCCCGGGTCGGCCGGCCGACGTCGTGCGCGTCACCGGCCAGAGGGAGAAACCGTCACCCGAGAACGCCCCGAGCTCCTAGGCGGTGATCGGGCGTCACGTCCTCGGCCCGGCCGTCTTCGGCGCCCTGCGGCGCACCCCGCCCGGCCGGCCGCGCCACGGCACCAGCGAGAAGGCGGACCACCCGTGCACGGTGGTCCGCCTGGCGTGCGACCGGCCGGAGCGTTCCCGGAGTCCGCCGTCGAGTCGCTGGGTCCGCGGTCGAGCCGCGGATCAGCCTCCCGGCCTCAGGGTCCAGATCACGGTCATCTCCCCCGTGACGGCGCCGTCCTCCCGCTGGATGGCGACGGTCACCGGGAACTCCGGGCGCTTGCCCTCGTCGAGCTCGGCGACCACGTCCGCGGCGGGGCGGCCGAGGGTCGCGGTGGCCTTGACCGGGCCCAGGGCGATCTTCTTGAACGCGATCTGGGCGGTGACCGGGAGCGGCACGGCGCGCGCGAGCTGGTCGCCGAAGGCGGCGAGCACGACGGCACCACTGGCGGACTCGCCGAGGGTGAACATCGCTCCGGCGTGCGGCCCGCCGACGTGGTTGCGGTACTCGCTCTGGTCCGGCAGGGACAGCACGGCCCGTTCCGGGGTGGTCTCGAGGTACTCGAGATTCAGGGTCCGCACCATCGGCACCGTTGCGGCCAGCAGCTCGCCGATCGACATCTGGTCTGCGCTCATGACCGCATGTTACTCATGAGTAGCCGATCCTGGCCAGAGCCCGTGCGGCACCCCATTAGGGTTACGTGCCATGTGGCCAGGACAGCAGCCGCCCGGGGGCGAGCAGAACCCGCAGAACAACCCGTACCAGCAACCGGGTTACCAGCAGCCGAATCCCTACCAGCAGCCCGGCTACCAGCAGCCCAGCCCTTACGGGCAGCAACCGCATTGGGGACCGCCCGCGCCCGTGGGTGCTTCGCCTCCGCCGCAGGGCGGAGGCGGGGACGGGGGCGACAACCGGACGAAGGTCGTCGCCATCGTCGCCGCCACGGCCGTGGTGGTGGCCGCCGGTGTGACCGGATTCCTGGTGCTGGGCGGCAAGGGCGACAAGACCGACGACGGCGCGGCGAAGGACGATGCGAGCCGGTCGGCGTCGGCGTCCCCGGACCCGGGCGGCTCCCCGTCCGGGGCGGACGCCGATCCGCGTGGCGCGGAGACGCAGAAGCCGACGATCGCGGGCTGGAAGGTCGTCGTGAATCCCAAGCGGGGCGTCGCCTTCGACGTGCCGCCGGACTGGGAGGTCCAGCCTTCCGGCTCGGGCATAGGCATGGAGGACCACAAGACGGGCAAGCCGATCGCCTTCATGACGGGCACGGCCCTGTACAAGTCCAAGTGGTGCACGTCCGACGACGACAAGGACGGCCGCACGGACGACACGGAGCTGGGCGCGGCCGGCACCAAGGGCGCCAGCGGCGCGAAGAACACCGACGTCGCCGCGATCAACGCGGTGGGCTGGTGGGTCTACGGCGGTTACACCCAGCCCGACGAGAAGAGCCTCACCCTCGACAAGAAGGCCACGAAGTTCACGACGGATTCGGGTATCAAGGGCAGTTACGCCTGGGCCCGGTCCCACAACAGCCCGCAGAAGGGCAAGTCCAAGTGCGCCAGCGACGGCAAGGCCGTCAGCTTCGGCTTCAAGAACTCCGCCGGGGACTTCGTCTCGTGGGTCCTCTACGGGGCCACCGGCGTCAGCGGAGAGATCCCGGACAAGACCATCATGAAGATCATGAGTACGGTGCGCCTGTCCGGTGACCCCACAGGGTGATGTGACCGGGTGGTCGACGGCACGTCAGCCGATGCCGAACGTCCCGTCGGGGGGCTCGGGCGAGGGCACGGCGTCCTCCTCCCGCACCGGCCGGGCGTCGCCTGTGAAGTCCCTCAGCGCCTGGCCGTGTTCGACCCGGGCCGGGAAGGCGTCGGAGGCGGCGCGACGGGCCAGGGCGGCCGTGTCCAGGGGGTGGTGCGCCGCGACCAGGACGGCGTTGCCGAACCGGCGGCCGCGCAGCACACCCGGCTCGGCCGTCAGCGCCAGCTCCTCGAAGACGGCACCGAAGGTGGCGAGCTGTGAGCGGAGGAAGGCGAACGGCGCGGCGTCCGCGAGGTTGGCGAGATAGACCCCGTCGGCGCGCAGCACACGGGCCGCCTCACGGGCGTAGGCGAGCGAGGTGAGGTGCGCGGGCACCCGGGAGCCGCCGAAGACGTCCGCGATCAGCACGTCCGCCGAGCCGGCCGGAGCGGACTCGAGCCAGGCGCGGGCGTCCGCGGCGTGCAGCGCGATACCGGAGCCGTCCGGGAGCGGCAGGTGCTCGGCGACGAGCTCCAGCAGCCCCCGGTCGGCCTCCACGACGTCCTGGCGGGACCCGGGCCGGGCCGCCGCGAGGTACCGGGGCAGGGTGAACGCGCCGCCGCCGAGGTGCAGCACGTCCAGCGGCCGCCCAGGCTCGGCGACCGTCTCCAGGACGTACCCGAGGCGCCGCGCGTACTCGAACTCCAGATGCGTCGGCGCGTCCAGGTCCACGTACGACTGCGGCGCCCCGTCGACCGTGAGCAGCCACGCCCGCTCCCGGTCGACGTCCGGCATCAGCTTGGCGGTGCCGTGGTCGGTGACCCGGGAGACGGGTATCGGCTCGACGGATATCGGCTCGTTCACCTTCCCATTGTGCCTGGGGCCTGTCCGGCGGATCATGCCGCAGACGCGGGGCTTGGCACGCCCTCCCCCGCTCTCGGCTTCGCTCGAGCGGGCGGTGCCCCCACCGGCGTTGTCGTCGGTTGCCGACTCCCCCACGCTCGAACGAGCTCGCGCGGGGGCACCCCCATCGCGTCGACGCCCTCCTCCGCCTTGCAGCCGGACGCTCCCCCACGCTCGAATGAGCTCGCGCGGGGGCACCCCCATTCGCCCCGCTCACCAGCGCCGATGAGGCACCGCCCGTACCCTGCGACCTGATCCGCCGGACAGGCCCTAGTGCACGGCGGTCACCGTGCCCGCCCCGACCGTCCTGCCGCCCTCGCGGATCGCGAAGCCCAGCCCCGGCTCCAGCGGCACCTCACGGCCCAGCTCCACGGTCATGTGCACCGTGTCCCCGGGCCGCGCCACCGCCGCCTCACCGAGGTCCACGTCGCCCACCACGTCCGCCGTGCGGATGTAGAACTGCGGCCGGTACCCCGAGGCGAGCGGCGTCGCACGCCCGCCCTCCCGCGTGGAGAGCACGTACACCCGCGCCGAGAACCGACTGCTGGGCACCACGCTCCCGGGCGCGGCCACGACGTGCCCCCGCCGGACGGCGTCCCGCGGCACCCCGCGCAGCAGCAGCGCCACGTTGTCACCGGCCTGGGCCTCGTCCATCGGCTTGCCGAAGGTCTCCAGCCCGGTGACGACCGTCTCGACGGAGGCGCCGAGCACCTCGACCCGGTCACCGACCCGCACCGTGCCCCGCTCGACCGCGCCCGTGACGACGGTCCCCCGCCCGGTGATGGTGAGCACGTTCTCCACCGGCAGCAGGAACGGCGCGTCCAGGTACCGCTCCGGCATGGGCACGTACGTGTCCACCGCGTCGAGCAGCGCCTCGATGGACGCCGTCCAGCGCGGGTCGCCCTCCAGGGCCCTGAGGCCGGAGACCCGTACCACGGGGGCGGCGTCGCCACCGTAGCCGTGCGCGGTGAGCAGGTCGCGGACCTCCAGCTCGACCAGGTCGGCGAGCACGGTGTCCTCGCCGTCGTCGACGGCGTCGGCCTTGTTGAGGGCGACGACGATGTGGTCCACGCCCACCTGCCGGGCGAGCAGCACGTGTTCCGCGGTCTGCGGCATGATCCCGTCGAGCGCGGAGACGACGAGGATGGCCCCGTCGAGCTGGGCGGCACCGGTGACCATGTTCTTGACGTAGTCGGCATGGCCCGGCATGTCCACGTGCGCGTAGTGCCGGGTGTCGGTCTCGTACTCGACGTGCGCGATGTTGATGGTGATACCGCGCTCGGCCTCCTCCGGGGCCCGGTCGATGCGGTCGAAGGGCACGAACGTGCCGTTGCCGCGCTCGGCGAGGACCTTGGTGATGGCGGCGGTCAGGGTCGTCTTGCCGTGGTCGACATGACCCATCGTGCCGATGTTCAGGTGCGGTTTGGTGCGTACGTACGCCGTCTTGGGCATGACTGAGTACCTCGAAGCCTCTGCGTAGAAGAGTTCCAGGAGAGATGGGGACCCCGAGGACTCGCCGACCCTCCCCCTGCGGGGTCCGCCGGACTTTCCGGAGAGGGTCAGCTTCGGGCGCCGTCGACGGCGGCCAGGAGGATCGGGACGGCAGCCTTCGGGGCATCCGCGACCGCGGATGCTGCGAGGAGGAAGGCGTACCGGAACATGACGCAGATCATGGCTGACGCTTCGTCGCACGTCGAATGGTTTTCCGGGCGCTTCCCGGCCCCGGGTCGCGGGCAACGGACAGGTTCCATACGGCGATCACACGCGTTCGTCGGTTAATGTCACCGAATGCTCGATGCCACCAACCGCTCTGGGGGCACCGCCACGGCCTCTCCCCGGGCCGCCGCCTCGGAGCTCGCGATCGCCGTCCCCACGGCCGCGACCGCTGCGCCCCTTCTGTCCGTCCGGTCCGCGGGCCCGTCCGGCTTCGTCGCCCGCTGCACCAGAGTGCTGCTCTCGCCGTGGTCGCGGTTGTCGCTGCTCCTGGTGCTGCTCGCGGCCGCCGGGGCCTGCGTGCTGCTCTTCGAGCCGCAGCGGCTGATCACGCACGGCTGGCCGCCGCAGCTCGGCGGGGCCACCGCGGCGGCCGTGTTCGCGGCCGCGTACGGGCTGTGCACGGTGGCCTTCGTGCCGCGGCCCCTGCTGAATCTCGCCGCGGGCGCCCTGTTCGGCTCCCAGGTGGGTCTCGGGACGGCGCTCACGGGCACCGTGCTCGGTGCCGGGATCGCCTTCGGCCTGGGCCGGCTGCTCGGTCAGGACGCACTGCGCCCGCTGCTGCGCGGTCGCTGGCTGAAGGCGGCCGACGGGCAGCTCAGCCGGCACGGCTTCCGGTCGATGATGGTGGCGCGGCTCTTCCCGGGCGTGCCGTTCTGGGCCGCGAACTACTGCGCCGCGGTCTCCCGCATGGGCTGGCTGCCGTTCCTGCTGGCGACGGCGCTCGGCTCGGTCCCGAACACCGCCGCGTACGCCGTCGCCGGCGCCCGCGCATCAGCCCCGACCTCGCCGGCCTTCCTGGTCGCGATGGCCTTGATCACCGTACCCGCGCTCGTGGGCACGGTGGTGGCCTGGCGCAAACGCCATCACCTGCGCGCCCGCTGAAGCCCTGTCAGGGCCGCCGGGCGGCTTCCGCCCGGCGGCCCGCGGCGGTCGGCGGTCGGCAGTCGGCAGTCGGCAGTCGGCAGTCGACGGCCTCGTCAGCCGGCTCCCGGGTACACGTCGAGCCGGCCGCACATTCCGAACTTCCCGTACTCCGCCGGCTGCTCGGCCCGTACGACGGCACCGGCCAGATGGGCCGCGTCCCCCCGCTCGAGCCGGTCGAGCTGCTCCCCCGTAGCCGTCGCGGCGGCTGCCGCACCGCGCCGCCAGCGCTCGCGCCACTCGGCGATCCGGGGGCGTACGAGCGCGGCGGCGGCCCGGTGGAAGGCGGCCAGCGCCTCAGGACCGGAGGCCTGGCGCAGCGCCCGATAGCCCTCCAGCGCGAGATCGCGCCGGGCGCGGGCGATCCGCTCCCGCTCCTCCTGCGGCACGTCGGCGGGGATGACGGTGGCGGCGGCGTACACCGCCGGATCGGTCAGGTACTCCGGGGGCAGCGTGAGCACCGCGTCCCCCGCTTCGGGCAGCCCGCTGTTCTGCATGAGGACGGTGATGCGCAGGTCGTCCTCGTTGACGAGCCGGTGGACGGTGCCCGGCGTGAACCAGGCGACCGTGCCGGACACGAGGGGCGTGACCTCGTACCCGGACGTCGTGAGTGTCTGCACGGCACCCCGCCCGCCGGTGACCACGTACGCCTCCGAGCAGGCCAGGTGCAGATGGGGAGTTCCGCCCCGGACGCCGTCGGCGGCCGGCCAGTCGTACACGCACAGCCGGGAGACGGCGACGCCGCCCGGCAGTCCGGCGAACTCCCCGCCGTTCACCACGGATGCGCCTGAAGGTACTCGGCGATCTCCGCCCGCTCCCAGGCCCCGTTCGCCACGACGACCCGGTAGCGCCGGCGCAGCGTGTCACCGGGGGCCAGTTCCAGCTCGTCGAAGAACGCCCAGGAGGGGGCGACGGCGGCGAACGGGTCGTTGCGCACGAACCAGTGGGCCGGGTGGGTCCCCTCCGCGCCGAGGTGGTCGTTCTCGGGAGCGTGCGCGAAGACGAGCGTCGCGTGGCCGTCGGTGCCGTCGTGCTCGCCGGTGAAGGCCAGCCAGGGCGCCTGAGCCCCCATCAGGTCGGGGCCCTCGGCCTCGGGACCGATGATCCGGCCGTCGCGGAAGGCCCGCGGGCCGCGCCAGAACAGGCCCGTGTACCCGGCCATCGCACGCCCGGCGGTCGTCGGGCTGCCGAAGCGCAGCGGCTCGGCCCGCCGGTTGGTGATGGCGCTGGTCCAGGTCAGCGCCCAGGAACCGGACGCCGGGTCGACGTCGTGCACCTCGATCCGGCGTTCCTCGTCCGCCCACAGCTCACCGGTGTACGGGTGCCAGGTCAGCCGCTCCGCGATGACCACGCGGTCGTCGAGCGCGGCGACCTCGTCGAAGCCGACGTGCGCCATCGAGCCGACCCGCTCCGGAAGCGGGAGGTACCCCTGGCCGTGGACGTAGGAGTTGCCGCCCCAGAGGTTGGCGCCGGACAGGTGCGAGGCCGTCAGCTGCAGGCCCTTGTGCCAGCGGTGGTCGTTCGGCCGGTAGTCGGTGACGACGTCGCCGGCCAGCGTCCGCACCGGGTGGAGGTACGGCTTCGGCGCCTCCCAGGCGGCCTCCGGGCGGTACACGTAGGCGAGGAGTTCGACGCCGGTGCCCGGCTCGGTGACGGTGATGCGGTCACCGTGGGCGTGGACGACGCGCAGTCGGCTCGTACGGGTCACGCGGGCACCTCCGCCGCGACGGCGGGCGCCCAGCCGGGCGCGCCCCCGTGCATCGCCGTGTAGAACGGGTCGCCGGGTCCGATCTCGCCCGCCCGCACCGTGGTGTCCGTGAACGCCGACTTGTACAGCGCGGTGATCAGATCCAGGCTGGTGCGCCCGTCCGCCCCGCTGCTGCGCGGCCGCCGGCCCGCGCGCATGCTGGCGACCAGCTCCCGCAGCTGCTCCAGGTGCGAACTGGGCACGTCGGGGCCGAAGTCCTGCCAGGCGGCGGCCTCCGCGGCCGGCACGTCCCGGGCCGGGGTGACACGCCAGTTCTCGTTGCTGTGGCCGTAGAGGTGGGTGAGCTCGACGGTCGCGCGCTCGCAGTCGATGCGGATGCGGCTCACCTCGTCGGGGCTCAGGACGCTGTTGACGATCGTCGCCAGCGCTCCGCTCTCGAAGCGGACCAGTGCCGTGGAGACGTCCTCGGTCTCCACGTCGTGGACCAGCCGGCCGGCCATGGCACGTACCTCGCTCCACGGACCGAGCAGGTCGAGGAGCAGGTCCATCTGGTGAATGCCGTGGCCCATGGCGGGCCCGCCGCCCTCGGTGTGCCAGCGGCCCCGCCAGGGCACCGCGTAGTACGCGGTGTCGCGGTACCAGGTGGTCTGGCAGTGCGCCACCAGCGGGCGCCCCATCGCCCGCTCGGCGATCAGCCGGCGCACGTGCCGGGAGCCCGAGCCGAAACGGTGCTGGAAGACGATCGACGCGTACGGACCGCCGTCGGTCCCCTCCTCCGCCTCCACGGCGTCGTAGTCGGCGAGGGTCGGCACCGGCGGCTTCTCGCACCACACCCAGGCCCCGGCGCGCAGGGCGGCCACGGTCTGCTCGCGGTGCAGCGTCGGCGGGGTGCAGACGCAGACCAGGTCGGGCCGCTGTTCCTCGAGCATCCGGTCCAGGTCGGTGTAGGCGTGCGGGATGCCGGTCTCGGCGCAGAACGCCTCGACGGCGTCCGCGTCGATGTCCACGGCCGCGACGACCTCCGTCTCGCCCTCCTCGGCGAGCCGCGCCAGGGCGGGCAGATGGGATCCGCGCCCGATGGCGCCGGTGCCGATGACGGCGGCCCTGATACGCCGGCCGGTGAGCGGGGGTGTGGGACGGGACATGGGCGTGATCAGCACCTCTCCGGACGGCGGACGCGCGCGGACAAGCGCAGCAAGCGCTTTCCCTTTCCGCTGCAACGTATGTGGCGACAACATGGCCGGTCAACACCTCCGACCCGGCCGACCAGGTGAACCCCCGGGTCCGGCCCGTCACAGCGGGACGGTACGCTGCCCTCCGCGACACAAGATCGCGATCGAGGAGCACCGCCGGACGACCGTCGGATCGCGCTCAACCCCCTTGGCCTTCTCAGCACTTGGACGCCACACCTTCATGTCTTGGTTTGAATCCCTCGTCCTCGGACTCGTCCAGGGGCTGACCGAGTTCCTCCCCGTCTCCTCCAGCGCGCACCTGCGGCTGACCGCGGCCTTCTCCGGCTGGAAGGACCCGGGGGCGGCGTTCACGGCCATCACCCAGATCGGCACGGAGGCCGCGGTGCTGATCTACTTCCGCAAGGACATCGGGCGGATCCTCTCCGCCTGGTTCCGGTCGCTGGCCGACAAGGGGATGCGCCGGGACCACGACGCCCAGATGGGCTGGCTGGTGATCGCGGGTTCCATACCCATCGGGGTCCTCGGTGTGACGCTCAAGGACCAGATCGAGGGCCCCTTCCGCGACCTGCGGGTCACCGCGACCATGCTGATCGTGATCGGCGTGGTCATCGGCATCGCCGACCGGCTGGCGGCGCGCGACGAGACCGGCGGACGGCACCGGGCGCCCAAGCAGCGCAAGACGCTGGAGAACCTCGGCGTCAAGGACGGCTTGATCTTCGGCCTCTGCCAGGCCTGCGCCCTGGTCCCCGGCGTCTCCCGCTCCGGCGCCACGATCAGCGGCGGCCTGTTCATGGGCTACAAGCGCGAAGCGGCCGCCCGCTACTCCTTCCTGCTCGCCGTCCCGGCGGTGCTCGCCTCCGGAGCCTTCGAGGTGAAGGACGCGGTGGGCAGCGGGCACGTGGCGTGGGGGCCGACCCTCTTCGCCACGGCGATCGCCTTCGCCTCGGGCTACGCGGTGATCGCCTGGTTCATGCGGTTTATCTCCTCGAAGAGCTTCATGCCCTTCGTCTGGTACCGCGTCGCCCTCGGCATCGTCATCATCGCCCTGGTCACAGCGGGTGCGCTCAGCCCGCACGCGGCCGAGTCGGCGAGCTGAGGCCCCGCCCGGCCCGTCTTCCCGTGACCAACCACATACGGTCTGCGTAGCCGTGCGGTAGCGGACTGTCAGTGCTTGGCCCTAGGCTTGTCCGCGTGTCCCCCGATTCCACGACCCCTGGTTCCGTGCGGTCTGCTGCCGAGCTGAACGAGCAGATCCGCGCCCTGTGGCTGCGCGCGGGCGGGTCCCTCTCGGCGCAGGAGCGGGAGGCGTACGAGCTGTTGGTGATCGAGTGGGCCGAGGCGATCCGGGACGGGGTGATCGAGGCGGCCTGAACCGGCGGAGCCGCACCGGCCGTCGGACGGGACCCGGGCGGGCGTCCTGCCGGGTCAATGACCCGCCGAGCACCACCTTGGCGGCTTTGGTCCCTCCCGGATTCGCCGGTGTCACGGAAACCCGGGTGCAACTTCCCCGGCTGGACGACTTGCAGGTCGAGCCGTACTGGTAGCGGCCGCCGCCAAGAGCGTTGGCCGCGGGCTGTGTGAAGTAGGCGACCGATCGGGCACCTTGTCGCAGGCGACGGCTTCGCCGAGCGGAGCGATGGCGTACAGGATCCTGCGACTGCGGCCCGAGCCTTCGCCGCCGAAGACCCCGCAACCGCTCCCCTTGCTGCCGTTCGCGTTCCACAGCGAGAAGATCTCCGTCCGACCGGTCGTGCGGTCGAAACACGCGCCGTCGGTCTGCAGGCCCAGGTAACCGCCCTTGCCGGGCGTGGCCGTGAAATCCCCCAGCACGGCCCGGTACGAATGGTTCGCCTTCCGCGTGATCTGCACACGCTGGTCGACGTTCCGGAACCCGTTTGCGCCGTGCATGTTCCACAACGCGTACTCGTTGGCGTGTCGGTGCTGTGCGGCCTGCGACTGCGGGGTGCTCATCATGAGCACCGCGAAGAATGCCCCCGGCACGCCTCTTGGATCCGTGCGCCGGGTGCCCAACACTGTGTCGGTGACGCAGCGTGTGGAGCTCGCGACGGTGATGGACCGGCTGGCCGTGGACGGGGTGGTGACCGACTACGCCGTGGCCGTGGACGACGGCGACTGGGCGGCGTACCGGGGTCTGTTCACGGCGGACGGGCGGGCCGACTACCGCAGCGCGGGCGGCATCGAGGGGGACGTGGGGCAGGTCGCCGGATGGCTCGCGGAGAGTCTGGGACTGTTCGCGATGCGCCAGCATCTGATCGTCAACCGGCGGATCCGGTTCGGCCTTCTGGAGCAGGACACCGGGGACACCGCCCGAGTACAGGCCGACTACCTCAATCCGATGCGGTTCGCGGGCGACGGCGGCGGCTCCACCGCGCCGGATCTGGTGTGCGGCGGCCGTTACTCCTTCGGTCTGCTGCGCACGGCCGACGGCTGGCGGCTGCGCGAGGTCGTCGTCCAGGAGAAATGGCGTCGTCTCCCTGACCCCCGCCCGGCACCGGCGACGGGGTGACCCCGGCTTCCGCCCGGCGCCGGCGACGGGGGAAGGCCGGCTCCTGACCGGCGCCCGGCCGATGCACCCTGTGCCGGAAGGACGTCCGGTGCGCACACTGGAACCGTCCATCGGGAAACCATCGGGAAATCGGTATGCACGGGCCGGCGCTGGCAGGGTAGAGAGGCGACGTATGAATACGTTCGACCGCTGGCTCGCCTCCCCGTGGCGGCGATCCCCCCTCGCCGTCCTCGCGGGTGCCCTTCCCGTGTTCGCCTTCCCCGAGCCCTCCCTGTGGTGGTTCGCCTTCGTCGCGCTGGTCCCGTGGATCCTGCTCGCGCGCGCCGCGCCGACCGGTCGGCGGGCGGTGTACGACGGCTGGTGCGGCGGGTTCGGTTTCATGGTGGCGGTGCACCACTGGCTGCTGCCGAGTCTGAACGTCTTCATCTTCCTGCTGGCCGCGCTGCTGGGGGCGCTGTGGGCGCCGTGGGGCTGGCTGGCACGCCGGTTCCTCGGTGACGGACGGGCGGGCGACGGATCGGCGAGCGTCCGACCGGCGGCTGTCCGACCGGCGGGTGTCCGACCGGCGCGCGCACCCGGGCCCGGGCGGGTGACCGCCGCGCTGCTGGTGCTGCCGTCGGCATGGCTGGCGGCGGAGCTGGTCCGTTCCTGGCAGGGGCTGGGCGGCCCCTGGGGCATGCTCGGCTCCACCCAGTGGCAGGTGCCCCCGGCGCTGCGGCTCGCCTCGGTGGGCGGGGTCTGGCTGCTCAGCTTCCTGGTGGTGGCGGTGAACGTGGCGGTCGCCGTGCTGGTGTCGGTGCGCGCCTCCCGGGTGCCCGCCGTGGCCTCGCTGGTGGCGACCGCCGCCGCGGCCTCCGCGGCCTGGATGTGGGCGCCGCGGCCCCACGTCGACGGCGGGGTGCGGATCGCTGTCGTCCAGCCCGGCGTGATCAAGGGCCCCGACGCCCGTTTCGACCGCGAGGAGGCGCTCACCCGGCGGCTCGCCGGGCAGCACGTCGACCTGGTGGTGTGGGGTGAGAGCAGCGTCGGCTACGACCTCGACGACCGCCCCGACCTGACCCGCCGGCTCGCCGCGCTGTCCCGTTCGACCGGCGCAGACGTGCTGGTCAATGTCGACGCCCGGCGTTCCGACCGGCCCGGCATCTACAAGAGCTCGATGCTGATCGGCCCGGGCGGCCCGACCGGCGCCCGGTACGACAAGATGCGGCTGGTGCCGTTCGGTGAGTACATACCCGCCCGTTCGGTGCTCGGCTGGGTCACCTCGGTGGGCAAGGCGGCGGGTGAGGACCGGCGGCGCGGCAGCAAGCAGGTGGTGATGAACGTCGGACACGGTCTGCGCGTCGGCCCGCTGGTGTGCTTCGAGACGGCGTTCCCCGACATGAGCCGCCATCTCGCCGAGGACGGCGCGGACCTCCTGCTCGGCCAGTCCTCGACATCGTCGTTCCAGGACAGCTGGGCCCCGGAGCAGCACGCCTCGCTGGCCGCGCTGCGGGCCGCCGAGACCGGACGCCCGATGGTGCATGCGACGCTGACCGGTGTCTCCGCGGTGTACGGGCCCGGCGGGCAGCGCCTCGGCCCGTGGCTCGGCACGGACGCGAGCACGACCCATGTGTACGACGTGCCGCTGGCACACGGCGTCACCCCGTACGTCCGCTACGGCGACTGGCCGGTGCACGTCGCGCTGCTGGTGCTCGCCGCCCTGTGCGTCAGCGAGGGGACGCGGACGGTCAGGCGGCGCCGGAGGAGGACTCCCGGACCGCACCTACCACCCGTTCGCACAGTTCATGGGTCGCCAGTGCGTCACGGGCGCTGACCACCTTGCCCTCCCGCACGGCCCCGAGGAACGCCAGCACGGCCTGTTCGATGCCGCGCTGGCGGGCCACCGGCACCCAGTCGCCGCGCCGCCGCACCGTCGGCTGGCCCTTGTGGTCGATTATCTCGGCGAGGTTGACCACCTGGCGCTTGGTGTCCTGCCCGGAGACCTCGAGGATCTCCTCCGCCGAGCCGCTGAGCCGGTTCATGATGCCGAGCGCGGTGAAGCCGTCCCCGGCGAGCTGCAGGACCACATGGTGCAGCAGGCCCCCCTCCGTGCGGGCGCGGACGGTCACGTCCTCGATCGGTCCCGGCACCAGGAACCGCAGGGTGTCCACGACGTGGATGAAGTCGTCGAGGATCATCGAACGCGGCTCCTCCGGCAGCCCGATCCGGTTCTTCTGCATGACGATCAGCTCGCGTGGATGGTCGGCGCACTGCGCGTAGCCCGGGGCGTGGCGCCGGTTGAAGCCGACGGCGAGCGAGACGCCGCGCCGCTCGGCGAGCGCCACCAGCCGCTCGGAGTCGGCCAGTTCGTAGGCCAGCGGCTTGTCGACGTACGTCGGTACGCCCGCCTCGAGCAGCCGGCCGACGATCTCGGGGTGCACGACGGTGGGCGCGTGCACGAAGGCGGCGTCGAGGTCCTGGGCGAGCAGCGACTCCAGGGTGGGATGCCGGTGCCCGGCCGGGAGATGGAGGCCGTCGGCGACCCGCGCCAGGGTCGCGGGCGTGCGGGTGTGCAGGTGCAGGTCGACGCCCGGCTGCACGGCCAGCACCGGCAGGTAGGCCTTCTGCGCGATGTCGCCGAGTCCGATGCAGCCGACCTTCACGAGCGCTCTCCTGGCGGTTGCGTGCGGGTGTCCTCCCGGCAGCATACGGGGGGCTCCGGTCGGCGATCCCGTCGAAGCTGCGCGGCGACAGTGCCGGGGCGGCCTTCGACCGTGCGGCGACGGCGGTGTCGCGCGCTGCTGGTGGCCCGCTGCGAACAGGCACTGGAGGCGACCCGCCGCCCGGAACAGCGCGCCTTCCACGAGGCCTGGCGGGGGTGCGGGCCGGGTTGCGGGGGATGTTCGGCGGCTGGAGGGAACCGCCGCTCGCGGCCGGGAAAACCCGTGGTGCGAGGCGTCGGGGTGGGCGAGGATGCGAGGCATGACGATCACACGTGAAGAGCCCGCCCAGAACGCCGACGAACGCTCCATGCTGGAGGGCTGGCTGGACTATCACCGCCGGACGCTGGCCTGGAAGTGCGAGGGCCTGACGGACGAGCAGTTGCGGACCGCGTCGGTGGAGCCCTCCGAGCTGTCGCTGCTGGGGCTGGTGCGGCACATGACCGAGGTGGAGCGGTGGTGGTTCCACGAGGTGCTGCTGGGCGAGGACCCGGGGGTGCTCTACTGCACCGAGGACGACCCGGACGGTGACTTCCACCTCACCGGGACGGAGACCTGGGACGAGACCCGAGCCGCCTGGGAAGCCGCGATCGAGACCTCTCGGCGCCACAGCGCGGCCCTGGCGCTCGACGACTTCTCCAAGATGCGGGGCAGGACGACCGGGGAGCCCTTCAACCTCCGCTGGATCTACACGCACATGATCGAGGAGTACGCCCGCCACAACGGCCATGCCGACCTGGTCCGGGAGCGACTGGACGGCTCGACCGGCGACTGACGTCAACCGCGGCACACCCGCACTCCCCGTACGGGGCACGAGATCACCCGTGCGGGGCATCATCCGCTCCCGTACCGTTTCCAACCCGGGCCCCAGCCAGCAGAGTTGCGCGCGTGCATCGTACGACGACCACCGCAGCGCTCCTGGCCACCGTGGCCGTCTCGGCCCTCTCCGGCTGTGTGACGGTCCAGCACCGGCCGGCACCCGGCCCGCCGGACTCCGCCCCGTCGCAGGCACCGGTGCCCCGGCCGGACGGCAGCGCCCAGCCGCGTGCCGTGCAGGCACCGGCACGGGAGGCGCTGGAGATGGTCGGCCCGCCCCGCCACCCGCAACAGCGCACGTCACCCGCCCCGCGTCCGCCGGCGGAGCCGCCCACGACCCGGCAGCCGCCACCCCGTGTGCAGGCCCCTCCGCATCCGCATCCCCGCCCCCACCGGCGCAGGTCCCCGGAGCAGTCGCACATCGAGGTCCCGGACTTCTCCCGGACGGCGCCGAAGTCCCCGGACGTCTGCGCCCTCGGCAGGAAGTACGGCGGCTGGCGCCCGGACAGTCCCGAGGCGACGATCTGCGAACAGGCCTACCGGCGCTGACCGGGGCAGGCCGGTGCCGGCCGGGGCAGGCCGCCTACGTCGGGCGCTGCCTCGGCGGTCCCCAGGGTCCCCCTCCGGCGGTGCCCCCCTCCGCGAGCCGCACCTCCAGCCGGCTGATCGCCGCGCGCACCCCGTCCCCGTAGCGGTCGTCGCCGAGTGCGTCGGCCGCCCCGCGGGCCTGGCGCAGATGGGTGCGGGCCGCCTCGCGGTGGCCGAGCTTCACGTAGTCGGCGGCGAGGTTCAGATGCAGGCTGGGGTAGAAGGCGCGCACCGCCGCCGGACTCCCGTCCTCGGACGCGTGGTCCTCGGCCAGTTCCTCCGCCGCCGACAACGCCCTCAGGTCCCAGGCGAGTTCGTCCGAGGGGTCGTCCTGGGTATCGGCCAGGTAGTGTGCCAGCGTGCAGCGGTGCAGCGGGTTCCCGTCCGCTCCCAGCTCCGCCCACAGGTCCAGGAACCGGCGCCGGGCCTCCTCACGGTCCCCGCCGTGATGCAGCATCACGACCTGCCCGATCCGGGTCAGCACGGCGTCGGACGCCGCCTGCTCCTGTCGCTCCGCCACCGCGTCCTCCGGGCACACTAGGGGCCTGTCCCGGACGACGCTAACCGGCGGCACCGGCAAACCCGGTCAGGCGGCCCCGTACGACACGGGGCCGCCGGATCGCGGTCAGCCGAGGTCGGGGATGGTCCAGTCGATCGGCTCGTGGCCCTGCGCGGCAACCGCCTCGTTGATCTGCGTGAACGGACGGGAGCCGAAGAACTTCTTGGCCGACAGCGGAGAGGGGTGCGCGCCCTTCACCACGGCGTGCCGCTCGGCGTCGATCAGCGGCAGCTTCTTCTGCGCGTAGTTGCCCCACAGTACGAAGACCGCCGGGTCGGGGCGGTCGGCCACGGCCCGGATCACCGCGTCCGTGAACCGCTCCCAGCCCCGGCCCTTGTGCGAGTTGGCCTCGCCGCCCCGGACCGTGAGCACCGCGTTCAGCAGCAGGACGCCCTGCTGGGCCCACGGCATCAGATAGCCGTTGTCCGGGATCGACGTGCCCAGTTCCTCGTGCATCTCCTTGTAGATGTTGCGCAGCGACGGCGGGATCCGCACCCCCGGACGGACCGAGAAGCACAGGCCGTGGCCCTGGCCCTCGCCGTGGTAGGGGTCCTGACCGAGGACGAGGACCTTCACGCTCTCGTAGGGCGTGGCGTCCAGCGCGGCGAAGACCTCCTCGCGGGGCGGATACACGGGACCCTTCGACCGCTCCTCCTCGACGAACTCGGTCAGCTCCTTGAAGTAGGGCTGCTGCAGTTCGTCGCCCAGAACCCCGCGCCAGGACTCGGGCAGCATGGCGATGTCGGTCACGTCAACGTCCTCACGATGTCGATCAACTACTGTGTGCGGTCACTTCCAGGTCTCAGAACCTACAGCCGACCACTGACAACGCGAGCCCGCCCGCGGAAAACACCCCTGACCACCAGCTTCCGACTACCAGCTGGTCTTGCGGTGCAGCTCCCACATCATCATGATCGTGGAGGGGTCGAGCGCCTGCTCTCCGCCGGAGACGTCGTCGCTGGCCGCCACGTACTGGCGGCCCTGCCACAGCGGCAGCAACCGGGCGTCGTCGACCAGGATCTGCTGCGCCTCCTGGAACTCCTTCACGACCTTGGCGCGGTCGCTCTCGCGGCGTGACTCGGGCAGCAGGGTCTTGGTGATCTTCGGCGACGGGTAGGGCGTGCCCAGGGCGTTCTGCTCGCCCACGAACGGGGCGATGAAGTTGTCCGCGTCCGGGAAGTCCGGGAACCAGCCGCGCCCGAACACCGGGTACTCACCGTTCTCGTACCCCTGCACGTACGTCTTCCACGGGCGGCTCTTCAGGGTGATCGTGAACAGGCCGGAGCCTTCCAGCTGCCCCTTGAGTTCCTGGAACTCCTTGGCGGTCTCCGAGCCGTAGCGGTCGGTGGTGTACCAGAGCGTGAGCGGGACGCGCTGGTGGATGCCCGCCCTGGTGAGGATCTGGCGGGCCTTGGGGACGCTGGGGTCGCCGTAGTCGTCGAAGAAGCCGGTGGTGTGGCCCGTCAGCCCCGCGGGGACCATGGAGTACAGCGGGTCCACGGTGTCCTTGTACACCTTGTGGGCGATGGCGGCGCGGTCCACGACCTGCGCGACGGCCTTGCGGACGGCCGGGTTCTTGGCCCAGGGGTCCTGGGGGTTGAACACCAGGTAGTTGATGTCCGTGCCGGCGCCGTCCACCAGCTGGAGGTCGGAGGAGCCCTTGCTCTGCAGGGCGACGATGTCGTCGGCGGCGAGGCCGCGGTAGGTGACGTCGATCTGCTTGTCCTTGAGCGCCTTGACCATGGTGCCGGAGTCCCGGAAGTAGCGGATGGTCACCGCGTCGTTCTGGCGCTGGGCGAAGCCCTGGTAGTGGTCGTTGCGGACCAGTACGGCCTTCTCGCCCTCCTGGTACGACTGGAGCTCGTAGGGCCCGGATCCGTCGACCTTGCCGTCCTTGCGCAGCGACCTGGCGGGGTAGTCGTCGGGGTCGACGATGGACATGGCCGGGGTGGCGAGCACGAACGGGAAGGTCGCGTCGGACTTGTTCAGGTGGAAGACCACCTGGCGGTCGCCGAGCACCTGCACCCGGTCGAGGCTGCCGAGCAGTCCGGCGGGGCCGGTCTTGGCGTTGATGGTGCGGATGCGGTCGATGGAGTACTTGACGGCCTGGGCGGTGAGCGCGTCGCCGTTCGAGAACTTCATGCCGGGGCGTATCTCGCAACTGTAGGTGCGGTACCCGGAGTCGGTGAACTTGCAGCTCTTGGCCGCGTCGGGCTGAGGGCTGGTGGCGCCGTTGGGGTAGGCGAGGAGCGTCTGGTAGATGTTCCGGAACAGCTCCCAGGAGCCGTCCCAGGACGCGGCCGGGTCCAGTGTGCTGGGGGCGCTGGTGGTCCCCACGACGATCGGCCCCTCGCTGCTCGGGTCGCTCGCGGAGAAGACACTGCACCCGGTCATCAGGCCTATGGACGCGACCGCCGCCACTCGTCTCAGGCATCGCTTCCGGTTGAACACGCGCACGCTCCTCGATCCGCCATACCAAGGGTCGGCAGACCTTACCGCAGCGTTCCGCGCCCTGAACCACCCTGTGACCAGCGCCCTTGATCAACTGTGGTATGACGACGTTGTCACCGGACCGTGCGGCTCCGGTACTACGCAAAACGGGCGTCGTCCCCGCGGGGGACGACGCCCGAAGCGCTGTGCCGACCGTGCCGTCAGCCCACGCCGGCGTTCAGGAAGATGCCGCCGTCGACCACGAGCGTCTGACCGGTGATCCAGTCCGACTGCACCGAGGTGAGGAACGCGGCGGCGCCGCCTATGTCGGAGGGCACACCGAGCCTGGCGAGCGGGTAGGCGGCGGCCGCCTCCGCCTCGCGCCCCTCGTACAGGGCCTGCGCGAACTTGGTCTTCACGACGGCCGGGGCGATGGCGTTGACCCGCACCTTGGGGGCGAACTCGTGCGCCAGCTGCTGGGTCAGGTTGATCATCGCGGCCTTGCTGACGCCGTACGCGCCGATGAACGGCGAGGGCGCGAGGCCGGCGACCGAGGCGATGTTGACGATCGCGCCGCCGTTGTCCTTCTGCCAGGCGTGCCAGGTCTTCTGCGCGAAGCCGAGCGCCGAGATCACGTTGGTCTCGAACACCTTGCGCGCGACGTCCAGGTCGAGGTCGGCGATCGGCCCGAACACCGGGTTCGTACCGGCGTTGTTGACCAGGAAGTCGATACGGCCGAAGGCCTCCATGGTGCGCTCGACGGCCTCGGCCTGGTGGGCGAGGTCGTGCGCCTTGCCGGCGACCCCGATGACCCGCTCGGCGCCGAGCTGCTCGACAGCCTCCTTCAGGGCCTCCTCGTTGCGGCCGGTGATGCACACCCGGTCGCCGCGCGCGACCAGCGCCTCGGCGACGCCGTGGCCGATGCCGCGGCTGGCACCCGTGACGAGGGCGACCTTGCCGGAGAGTTCGGGAAGTTCAGTCATGTCCGTGATCCCCAGGGTCCTAGTCGAGCGGTCCGCCGGCCACGTACAGCACCTGGCCGGAGACGAAGCCGGCGGCCTCGCCCGTGAAGAACGCGATGGCGTTGGCGATGTCCTCGGGCTCGCCGACCCGCTGGACGGGGATCTGGGTGGCGGCGGCGGCCTTGAACTCCTCGAAGCCCATCTTGACGCGATCGGCCGTGGCCTTGGTCATCTCGGTGGCGATGAAGCCGGGGGCGACGGCGTTGGCGGTGATACCGAACTTGCCCAGTTCGATGGCGAGGGTCTTGGTGAAGCCCTGCAGGCCCGCCTTGGCGGCGGAGTAGTTGGCCTGGCCGCGGTTGCCCAGCGCGGAGGAGGAGGACAGGTTGACGACGCGGCCGAAGCTCGCGTCGACCATGTGCTTCTGCACGGCCTTGGTCATCAGGAAGGAGCCGCGCAGGTGCACGTTCAGGACGGTGTCCCAGTCGGAGACGCTCATCTTGAACAGCAGGTTGTCGCGGAGCACGCCCGCGTTGTTCACCAGGATGGTGGGCGCGCCGAGCTCCTCGACGATGCGCGCCACGGCCGCCTCGACCTGCGCCTCGTCGGAGACGTCGGCGCCGACCGCGATGGCCTTGCCGCCGGCCGCGGTGATCTTCTCCACGGTGTCCTTGCAGGCGGCCTCGTCGAGGTCGATCACCGCGACCGCGCGGCCCTCGGCGGCCAGGCGCACGGCGGTGGCGGCGCCGATGCCGCGTGCCGCGCCGGTGACCACGGCGACCCGCTGCTCAGTGGTGGACATTGCTGGTTCTCCTCGCCCTAGAGAAGGTGCGCCCGTTTGGTGAGCGACCGCTTAGTACCTTCAGTACACGTGACGCTAGAAGCCGTGGCACCCGGTGTCAACGGCACACCCGGTGCGTGTGATCCATTACCTCACCAGAAGGTCCAGCAACCGCGCAGCCTCGCCCGCCGGATCGGTGGTGAGCCCGGTGTGCACCGGCCCTGGCTGGACGACCGTGGAGCGGGGTGCGATCAGCCAGCGGAAGCGCCGCCCGGCGGCGTCGCCCGCCGCCTGCCCGGCCACTGCCCCGCCGGCGCACACCCTCTCGACGGCCCCGAGCGCGGCCCGGACGCCGGCCACGTCCGCGGCGGGGTCCAGAGCCAGCAGCCGGGCCTCGTCGAGGTGGGTTCGGGCACCGACGTACGCCTTCGCTCGGCAGTAGACGAGCACGCCGGCGTTGATGCACTCGCCCCGCTCGACGCGGGGGACGACCCTGAGCAGCGCGTACTCGAAGACGTCGCGGTCGCCGCCCTGGCCCGCCCTGGTGATGTGGCGCTCGGTCATTCGTGCCCCTCGATGCCTTCGGTGCCTGCGGTGCCTGCGGTGCCTTCTACGCCTTCGATGCGCTCATGGATCACGGCGGCTCGCGCGAGCAGCGGCCGGGCGTACGCCCGCCGGAGGTCGTCCGGAGTGGCGAAGCCCGGCTCGTCGGCCAGCCAGGCGTCGGGGATCTCGGCGGTGACCTCGGCGAGTAGCTCCTCGGTGACCAGGGGGGCCAGCTCGGCGGCGGCGCGCGCGACATCCGGCGCGAAACGTACGAGGGCGTGGTCCGAGGCGTCGTACGGACGGGTGGCGGAGGTCTCGGCGGAGGGCCAGTTGTGGTGCCAGATCATGGTGGCGCCGTGGTCGATGAGCCACAACTCTCCCCCGCGCACCAGCAGGTTCGGGTTGCGCCAGGAGCGGTCGACGTTGTTCACCAGCGCGTCGAACCAGACGATCCGCCCGGCCTCCGCACGGCTGACCGTGAAGGCGAGCGGGTCGAAGCCGAGGGCTCCGGAGAGGAAGTCCATGCCGAGATTGGTGCCGCCGCTGGACCTGAGCAGTTCCTGCACCTGCTGGTCGGGCTCGCCGAGCCCCAGGACCGGGTCGAGCTCGATCGCCACCAGCCGGGGCATCCGGAAACCGAGACGGCGGGCCAGTTCGCCGCAGACGACCTCGGCGACCAGTGTCTTGCGGCCCTGGCCCGCGCCGGTGAACTTCATGACGTACGTCCCGAGGTCGTCGGCCTCGACGAGTCCCGGCAGCGAGCCTCCCTCACGCAGGGGCGTGATGTAGCGGGTCGCGGTGACTTCCTTGAGCATCGCCCCAGGTTACTGGCCTGCGCTGAAGGCCGGACCGACAGCGCGGCCACAGCTGCGGCTTACGCGGGCCTCATCCCCGGGAGGACAAGATCTCGATGCCGTCTGAACAGGTGGTGCTCCGAGACCGTACCCCTGGACGGATCACGAAAAGCTCCGCGGAAGGGAACCCCTCATGACCAGCGCATCGCCCACTCCCGCAGCCGGACCGGCCCGCCGTACCGTCGTGGCGGCGGCCGGAGCGGCGGGACTCGCCGCCGCGCTGGCTGCCTGCGGCTCGGACGACGATTCGTCGAACGCCTCCGGCGGGGCCGGATCCTCCGGTACGTCCACCGGAACGACGGGAGCCGCCGGCACCGCACCCAGCGAGCAGGCGAGCAGCGGCAGCGCCGGCGGTACGGCGCTCGCCAAGACCTCGGACATCCCGGAGGGCGGCGGCAAGGTCTTCAAGGACCAGGGCGTGGTGGTCACGCAGCCGACTGCGGGTACGTACAAGGCGTTCTCGTCCAAGTGCACCCACGCGGGATGCGCGGTGGGCAGTGTCGCCGACGGCGTCATCGTCTGCCCGTGCCACAACAGCCACTTCTCCGCCGCCGACGGCAGTGTGAAGCAGGGCCCTGCGACCCAGCCGCTGGCCGCCGCGAACATCACCGTCTCCGGGGACGAGATCAAGCTGGCGTGAACGCGGGCGTCAGACGCGCCGGCGCGGCCGCCCGAGGCAGCCGAGCACCTCGTTCGTCGTCGTGACCGTGGCGACCAGCGCGAGGGTGTGGCGGATCATCATCGGGGTGTATTCGGGGGGCACCCCGGCGATGGCGTCGGCGGGCACGACGGCGGTGTAACCGAGGTTCACGGCGTCGAAGACGGCGTTGGGGATCGCCACGTTGGCCGACACCCCGGTGACGACCAGCGTGCGGCAGCCCAGGTTGCGCAGCAGCGCGTCGACCTCGGTGCCCTGCACGGGCGACAGGCCGTGCAGCCGCCGTACGACGATGTCCTCGTCGGCCACCTCGACGGGAGCCGCGACACGCACCGCCGCGGTGCCGGACAGCTGCTGGACCGGGAGCCGTTCGGCGGCGCGGAACAGCCGGGCGTTGCGGCCTGCGCCCCGGCCGTCGGGACGGCGTTCGGCGACGGCGTGGATCACCTGGACGCCGCTGTCGTGCGCGGCGGAGACCAGCCGGGCGACGTTGCGCAGGGCACCGGAGGAGCGGGCCTGACCGGCGAGTTCGGGCAGCGCGCTGTCGGGACCGACCACGCCCTGCTGGCACTCGACGGTGAGCAGGACGGTGCTCGCGGGTTCGAGAAGCTCACCGAGCTGCTCGCGGGACGCCATGAGACCCTCTTTCGCCGGGGTGCCGGGCGGGCGAGACTAACGGCCATTGCGTACGAGGGGAAGACGACCCATTCTTTTCTGACGTGATGTCAGAGGATCTAGGCGCCGGACAGGACCCGGACCGTCTCCTCTGGCACGACGTGGGAGAAGAGGGGGACGCATGACCGCCACTCAGCGCCGGGGCCGCAAGATCATGATGACACCGGGTGAGGTGGACGAGTTCCTCACCACCCAGCGCACCTGCCGGGTCGCCACCGTGTCGGCGAGCGGAGCTCCGCACGTGAGTGCCCTGTGGTACGCCTGGGACGGCGTGTCGCTGTGGCTGTACTCCGTGGTGCGCAGCAAGCGCTGGACGGACCTCAGTCGCGATCCGCGGGTGGCGATCGTGGTCGACTCGGGTGAGGAGTACGAGCAGCTCCGTGGTGTCGAGCTGACCGGCACGATCGAGTTCGTGGGCGAGGTGCCCCGGATCGGCGAGCTGTGCGCCGAACTGGACACCGCCGAGATGCTGTTCGCCCGGAAGAACTTCGGCCTGGACGAGATGCCCCACGACGGGCGGCACGCCTGGGCCCGGCTGACACCGGACAAGATGGTCTCCTGGGACTTCAGCAAGCTGGGGCCCGCGTAGGACGGCCGGGACGGCTCAGCCGGCCTTCTCAGTCGACCTTCTCGGCCGCCGTCCGCAGGGCCTCGACCGCCGCCCGGATCGACGGACGGCGGTCGGCGTCCGCACGCCAGACGACGTAGACATGGCGCCGTACCCGCTGTCTGAGCGGGACCGTGACGACGCCGGGGGGCACCGGATGGCGGCCCAGCAGCGGCGCGATGCAGACGCCCAGACCGGCTGCCACCAGGCCGAGCTGGGTGTGGGTCTCGGCCGCGCGGTGACCGACGATCGGCTCGACGCCGCGTGAGCGCAGGGTGAACATCAGCCACTCGTGGCAGAACTCGCCCTCGCCCCAGGTGATCCACTCGTCCTCGGCGAACTCCCCGAGGTCCACCTCGTCCCGGTCCGCGAGCGGGTGGCCGACCGGCATGGCGACGTCGGCGGGGTCGTCCAGGAGGGGAGCCTTGACCAGGCCGTCGGGCACCGGCATCGGCTTGTTGTACCAGTCGAGGACGACGGCGAGGTCCAGGTCGCCGCGCACCACCCCGGCGACGCCGTTCTCCGGCTCCAGTTCGCAGGAGCGCACGCGTAGCGCGGGATGCAGGGCGCGCAGACCGGCGAGAGCGGTGGGGAACAGTCCGCGTGCGGCGGTCGGGAAGGCCGACAGTCGCAGCTCTCCCGCGACCTGGCCCCGGTGCGCCTCGAGGTCGGACTGGGCGAGCTCCACCTGGGAGAGGATGCGTGCCGCGTGCTCGGCGAGCAGCCGGCCGCCGTCGGTGAGCCGGACGCCGCGCCCGTTCTTGGCGAGCAACTGCTGACCGACCTCGCGCTCCAGTTTGCCCAGTTGCTGCGAGACCGCGGAGGTCGTGACGTGCAGCGCTTCGGCCGCGCCGCTGACCGAGCCGTGCCGGGCGAGGGCGTCGAGGGTACGCAGGCGCTCCAGGTTCAACATGTAAGTAATACTAAGACGTACAGCTGTGGAAATCTCAATTGTGCTACGAGGTTCGCTGCAGCATCGTGGAGGCCATGACCACCGCCGCAACCACAGGCAAAGCCACAGCCACGGCCACAGCCACAGCCACAGCCACAGCCACCCGGAGCGAAGCACGTACCGCCTCGCGCCCCCGTGTCCGCCTCGACTGGCGTCTCCGCTTCGGTGCCCTGTCGCTGATATGGGGCTTCAGTTTTCTGCTGATCAAAGTGGGCACCGGCGGCTACGCGCCGTTCCAGGTCACGCTGGGGCGGCTGGTGTTCGGCACGGCGGTGCTCGGGGCGGCGATGGCGGTGAAGCGGGAGCGGCTGCCCAGCGGGGCTCTGACCTGGGGACACCTGGCGGTTGCCGCCTTCCTGCTCAACGCCCTACCCTTCTCCCTCTTCGCCTACGCGGAACTGACCATTCCGTCCACACTGGCCGGCATCTGCAACGCCACCTCGCCGCTGTGGGGCATGGTCCTGTCCCTGGTCGCCCTCTCCGAGGACCGGCCGACGCGGGTGCGGGTCGCCGGGCTCGGCCTGGGCTTCCTCGGCGTCCTGACGGTCCTCGGCGCCTGGCAGGGCTTCAGCGGTCTGGACGCCACGGGCACGGCGCTGGCCCTGCTGGCCTCGCTCAGCTACCCGGTCGGCTGGATCTACGTGCGCCGCACACTCGCCGGTTCCGGCCACTCGCACCTGTCGATGACCGGCGCCCAGCTGCTCCTGGCCACTGCGCAACTGGCAGTCGTCACCCCCCTGTTCACCTCCCTGCCCGACCACTTCCCCGTCATACCGCTGCTCGCCGTCGCAGCGCTCGGCGCCGTCGGCACCGGCCTCGCGGTCCTCATCCAGTACGGCCTGGTCGCCGAGGTCGGCCCGACGACGGCCCAGATGGTCACCTACTTCATCCCGGTCATCGCCACCGCCGCCGGCGTGGCCGTCCTCGGCGAGACGCTGCGCTGGACGACACCGGTGGGCGCCGCGATCGTGCTGGCGGGTGCGGCACTGACCCAGGCTCGCGGCAGGCGGACGGGCTGAACACTCCGGCCCTCCGGCGGCCTGGGCCTGCCGGGGTACCGGGTCGCGTCCGTCCAAGTCCCGCGGGATTCGCCCGGTGCGGCGAGCGGGCGTGCCAGGCGTCGCGGGGCGGGGTGGACTTCGCGGACACGGGCTAGACGTAACTGCGCATCGGAGCCGGCCCGACGGCGGAGGCGATCGCGTCCGCCAGCGGGCCGGCCTCGGCCGGGTCCAGGGTCGAGACGGTGATCCGGATGCCGGGTGGGGTGTTCAGCCGGAAGCGTGCGCCGGGCGAGACCGCCCAGCCCGCGTGCAGGAGGCGGGCGACCGCGCCGGTCTCGTCGGGGACGGGCACCCAGACGTTCATACCGCTGCGGCCGTGGGCGCGGACCCCGCGCTCGGCGAGCGCGTCGATGAGCAGCTCCCGCCGGTCTCGGTAGGCCGCAGCCACCGCCGGCCCGTCCACCACGCCGTCCGCCCCCAGCCGGAACACCGCCCGTTGCAGCAGCAGGCTCACCCAGCCCGGGCCCAGCCGTTGGCGGCCGCGGACCCGGTCGACGGTGACCGGGTCGCCCGTGAGCACCGCGAGCCTGAGGTCGGGTCCGTAGGCCTTGGCCGCGGAGCGGACGAACGCCCAGTGCCGGGTGACGCCCGCGAGGGGGTGCAGCGGCAGGTCGACGATGCCGTGACCGTGGTCGTCCTCGATCAGCAGGGTCCCCGGGTACTCACGCAGGACGGTGCGCAGGGCACGGGCGCGGGGCGCGCTCACCGCGGCACCGGTGGGGTTCTGGGCGCGGTCGGTGACTATGAAGGCGCGTGCGCCGGAGCGCAGGGCGGTGCGCAGTTCCTCGGGCCGTGGTCCCTCGTCGTCGACGCCCACGGGGGTCGTACGCAGTCCGAGGGCGGGGACGAGGTCGAGGGTGCGGCCCCAGCCGGGGTCCTCGACGGCGACGGTGTCCCCCGGCCTCAAGTGGGCGGCGAGAACCCGTTCGACGGCGTCGAGCGCCCCGGAGAGCACGGCGAGAGGGCCCGCGGGGACGCGGTCGGCGTCGAGTTCCGCGCGTGCGACGCGCGCCAGTTCCGGCTCCACCGGGTCGTCTCCGTAGAGCACCGGCTCCCGGTCCAGCTCCGCGGCCACGGCGGCCAGCGTGGGGGCGAGCGGCGGCAGCAGCGCCGGGTCGGGGTTGCCGTCGGACAGGTCGCGCACCCCGGCCGGCACGTCCACGCGCGCGCTCTCCCGCCCCGTGGTGGCCGGCTTGGGTCTGATCCGGCTGCCCCGACGCCCGGCGGTCTCGATGACTCCGCGCTCGCGCAGGGTGCGGTAGGCGGCCGCCACGGTGTTGGGGTTCACCCCCAGGCCGTGGGCCAACTCCCGCATCGGCGGCAGAAGTTGGCCTGGCTCGAGGACACCGGCCCCCACCGCGCCCTCGATGCTCGCGGCGATCTCCGCTGCGCCACGCCCGCTGATCCGATACTCTCCTAGCACAAAGCCAATTATGCACTAGTGCAATCGATACGCAAGGGAAGCCGCCATGCAGGGCACCCAGCAGACGCCGCCCCGGTCCACCGCCTACTCACCGACCGACCGCACCGTCCCCACGCGCTCCGCCGACCGGGCGTCGTACGACCGGGACCTGGTGCACGCGATACTCGACGAGGGCTACGTCTGCCACCTCGGTTTCGTGCGCGACGGCGCGCCCGTCGTGCTGCCCACGCTCTACGGCCGGGTCGGTGAGCGCCTTTACGTGCACGGCTCCACGGGTTCGCGCCCGCTGCGCATGACCGGTGAGGCCGACCCGGGTCTGCCCGTGTGCCTGACGGTCACCCATGTCGACGGCCTGGTGCTGGCCCGCTCCGCTTTCCACCACTCGATCAACTACCGCTCCGTGGTGGTGCACGGCACCGCGTATCAGGTCACCGACCCGGAGGAGAAGCGGCTCGCGCTGGACGCCCTGGTCGACCACGTGGTCCCGGGCCGCACCGCCGACTCCCGGCCCGCCAACAAGAAGGAGCTGGCCGCCACCTCCGTGATCCGTCTCGACCTGAACGAGGTCTCCGCCAAGCTCCGCACCGGCGGTGTGAACGACGAGCCCGAGGACCTCGCGCTCCCCCACTGGGCCGGCGTGGTACCGCTGCGCAAGGGCTACGACACTCCGCTCCCCGAGGCCGATCTGGCCCCCGGCACGACGCTGCCCGACTACCTGGCGGACCTGTGATGCTGATACATCCCTGGGACGCACCCCACGACGACTCCGAGTGGCAGACCTGGCTGGCCGCCCACGACTTCGGCCAGCTGGCGGTCAACGGCCCGCCCGGCGAGCCCCCGCTCGTCCAGCCGCTGCACTTCGCCTACGATCCCGAGCGCGGCGAGGCCGTCACCCATCTCGCCCGCCCCAACCCGCTGTGGCGGGCGGTGGAGGCGGACCCGCGGGTGCTGCTGAGCGTGGTCGACGACTACGTCCATGTTCCCGGCCCGTGGCAGGCCGCGCCGGGCACCCCGCCCGAGCACGGCGTGCCCACCAGCTTCTACGCGGCCGTCCAGCTGAGCTGCACCGCCCACGTCGTGGACGACCCGGCGGCCAAGGCCGACCTCCTCAACCGCCAGGTCGGCCACTTCCAGCCGGAGGGCGGCTCGGCCCGGGCGGCCGCCGGTGAAGCCCCCTACGGCCGCATGCTGTCCGGCATCCGGGTCCTGCGACTGGAAGTGACCGACGTCCGGGCCAAGTTCAAGTACGCGGGCAAGAAGGCGGAGGAGGTCCGGCAACAGATGGCGGCCGCCCTGACGACCCGGAACGGCCCGCGCGACGCGGCGGCGCTGGAGCACCTGGTGCGGCGGGGGCTGTGACCGACGACCGCCGCCCGTCCCCGTCCGCCGCCGTCCCGCCCGCCGCCTCCTGAAGGCGCGCACGCTCCGGTCTCACACCAGCACCGGCAGCTCCTCCCCGCTTGCCCGCCGCGCCCCGCGCGCCTCCGCCACCGCGAGCCCGGTGACCGAGCCGAGCATCAGCAGGGTTCCGGCCACGGTGGACGCGGTCAGATGCTCGCCGAGGAGGACGACGGCGAGGACGGCGGCGCTGACCGGCTCCAGCAGCATGATCACGGAGACGGTGGCCGCCCGTACGACGGCGGCGCCCGCGAAGTAGAGGGCGTACGCGAGGGCCGTGGGGATCGCAGCGATGTATCCCAGCAGCCAGAGCACCCGCAAGGGGTGGGCGGTGTGCGGCAGCAGCCCCTCGGCCAGGGCGAACGGCAGCAGACACAGGCTGGTCACTCCGAACGCCCACACGGCGGCATCCGAGGAGTCGCTCCCGCCGCGCTGCCCCCACCAGCGGGTGAGCAGGGTCATCAGGGAGTAGCCGGCCGCCGACACGAGCGCGAGCAGGACGCCCCCCGGACGTACGGTCGCGCCCGTGCCGCCGAACGTCAGCACGGCGAGTCCGGCGAGCGCCCCGGCGACGGCGACGGCACCGGCCGCGCCGAGCCTCTCCCCCAGCGCGAAGCGGGCCCCGAGCGCGATGAGCACGGGACCGGCGCCGAGGGTGACCACGGTGGCGACGGCCAGTCCGGTGGCGGACACGGCCGCGAAATAGGCGGTCTGGAACACGGCGAGGCCGACGCCGGTGGCCACGGCCTTCAGTGCGCGGTGGCCGAGCGGCTCGGTCGCCGCGGGGCGCGGACGGCGGCGCAGGAGCCGGCCGGCGAGCAGCAGCGCGAGGCCGGCGGCGCAGCGCCAGAAGGACAGGGTGACGGCCCCGAGGTCACTGGTCCGGTAGACCAGCGAAGCGGCGGCGCCGGCGGTGCCCCAGGCGGCACCGGCGACGATCAGACAGAGCAGGCCACGCCCGACGGGCAGGCCAGAGACAACGTGCGACACGAGTGGTCTCCGCAGAGGTGGAAGTTCGGTATCGGCCCCGCGTCAGCAGGAGCCACGGACTTCGTCTGCGGGCAGCACCGTCCCGCCCGGCGACGCGCCGGGCGCATTCCCGGAGGCCCGCCTCAGGCGGCGGGGGGCGAAAGGACGAGTGCGTTCGTCGGCATGGTCGCCACCCTAGGCGGCCGTTCGGCGGGTGGACAACTGCTTTCCGGGACCGCCGCCGGCCACCGGCTCCACGGCGCCCTCGGCCGGTGCCGACGACTGCGCGATGTACGCGCCGAGCAGGACGACGGCACCGCCGACGACCTGCGCCGCCGAGAGGTGCTCGCCGAGCAGCACCCACGCCAGCACGGTCGCGATCACCGCCTCCAGACAGGCCACGACGCCCGCGACCTGCGGGGACAGCCGGCGTACGGACAGCACGCCGGTGATGTACGCGACGACCGTGGCCACGAGCACGATCCAGGCCAGCAGGACGGCGGCCGGGACCTCGCCGCCGGACATGTGCGCGGTGCCGGACAGGACCGACCAGTCCATGGTCCAAGGACGGGCGACGAAGGTCAGGACCACGGCTCCGACGAGGAGTCCGTAGGCGATGACGCCGAGCGGGTCCGGTGCTTCCTCCCCCGCCCCGACGCCATGGTCGGACAGTATGAAATAGCCGACCTGGCAGCCGGCCGCGCCGAGCGCCAGCAGCAGCCCCAGCACGTCGAAGGCGAGTCCTGACCACACCTCCACCACGCAGGCGAGGCCACCGACCGCGAGGACCACGCCGAGCGCCGCCGCCCTGGTCACCGGCCGCCGCTGCACGAAGCGCACCCAGCCGAGCACGAGCGCGGGTGCAAGGTACTCCACGAGCAGCGCGACCCCCACCGGAATCCGCGACAGCGCGGCGAAGTAGCAGGCCTGGACCCCGGCGACGGCGAACAGCCCGAACCCGGCGAGCAGCGCGGGGCGGCGGCGCGGCAGGGAACGGTGACGTACCGCGAGCGGCAGCATGACGAGCGCGGCGCCCGCCACCCGGAGCCACACCACGTGCAGCGGGTCGAGCCCCGCCTCGATCAGCGGCTTGGCGGCCGGTCCCGACCCACCGAAGGCGAGCGCGGAGCCGAACGCCATGCCGAGCCCGAGGCTCTTCCCACCCCCGCCTTGACTGCTCTCAGAGATACGCACCGGCACATGATGACAGGCGATGACATGAGCGTCACCCGGGTTGACTCCTGTCTCAACGGCTGGACGGCGCCGGGTCCGCGGGCGCCGCCCGGAGCGCCGTACCGCCGGTCGCCCACGCGCTCGGCCGTGGCGCGGTCGATCCGCGCGAGCACACTCCGCTCTGCCGGCGCGGGCCGTGACCGATGCTGCGCCGCGCACGACGACGGAAGGCCCGGCCTCCACATATTCTGACAGTTCGTCAGTATTGAATGTTCCGGGCCCTGCGGCTACGTTCCGCGACACCGTAGCCCGACACGAAGGGGTGGTCGCATGGCCGAAGTCAGCGCGGAGGCGCACATCCAGGCGCCGGCCGAGAAGGTGTGGGAGAAGCTCACCGACTGGTCGGCGTACGGGGAGTGGAACGCGACCCACACCAGCTTCCCCAAGGGCGGCCCCGAGACACTGGAAGCAGGCGGGACCTTCCAGGAGAACATGAAGCTGATGGGTTTCCCGGCCGAGGTCGAGTGGACCATCGAGGAACTGGAGCCGGCCCGGGTGTTCGCCATTCGCGGCAAGGGCCCGATGGCGGTGAACGTCGCCACGCGTTACACGCTCACCCCCGACGGCGACGGCACGACGGTGCGCATCGACGGCGAGTTCACCGGCGCGGCCGTCTCCCTCATGGCCGGCAAGCTCAAGGACTCCGCGACGGCGGCCCTCAACGAATCACTGCGCAAGCTGAACGGCCTGGTGACCTGACTGCCGCCGCACACGAAGGCGCCCCGGGGATCACTCCGCGGGGCGCCTCCCACGGCCGCACCGGCGTCAGTCCTCGTCGGCGAGGATCAGGTACAGCCTCTTGCGGGCGTCGTTGATCACGCCCAGCGCCTTCTCGCGCTGCTCCTTGCTGCCGGTCTTCCAGACCTGACCGAAGGCCTCCATCAGACCGAACCCGGCCTGGCGGATCTCGTTGAGCACCTCCCAGTCGACCCCGCGGGACGCCTCCTCCCAAGGGACGTCGGAGCCCGCCTCGGCAGCGGCCCGGCCCTCGTCGGTGAGCGCGAACAGCTTCTTGCCGCCCTCGCTCTCACTGGCGATCAGGCCCTCGTCCTCCAGCAGCTGCAGCGTGGGGTAGACCGAGCCGGGGCTGGGCTTCCACGCGCCGCCGCTGCGTTCGGCGATCTCCCGGATCATCTCGTAGCCGTGCATGGGCCGCTCCTTGAGCAGGGCCAGGATCGAGGCCCGCACGTCACCGCGCCGCGCCCGCCCCCTCGGGCCGCCACGCCCCCGCGGCCCCCAGGGCCCCGGGCCGAAACCGGGACCGCCGGGCCCGAACCCCGGACCACCCGGCCCGAAGGGCCCGAAGGCGGCCCGCAGCCCGTCCCGACCGTGCCGGTGGGGGCCGTCCTGTCGATGTCCACGCTCGAATCCGTGGGTACGCATCGCCATCACTCCATCCATCGTTGATCTGTCGCGATACTTCAACGATATATCGGAACCGATAGCATGACAAGAGCCTCGGCTGGACGGCGCGATTGACCTGTCTCAGCGAAGATTCCGCGAATCTCAACGAAGCTGAACGTACGGCCGTTAGTCTCACCGAAGGTTGAGCACTTGCTCAGCCTTCGGGCTGGGGGTGCGGTGGAAGCGCTGTCGCGCGCGTACGGCGATGAGGCGTTAGCGGCGTTTGAGCTGGACTTTCTCAGCGACGGAGCGCGGCGCCGGCTCCCCCTGGGAGCGAGTTGGCAGGTTTCGTTCGAGGCAGTGGAGCCTGTCCGGCTGTTCCGCTGGGACAAGAACACGCCGGGCTTCGCCGGCTGGTACTACTCGGCGACCACACGCGATCACGTGGGCTATGAGTCGTGGCTAGAGCGGGACCGGTTGATCCTGCTCGACAGAGATCCGCAGGTGACGGCGATATCGTCGCAGCCCTTCTGGCTGCACTGGAGCTTCTTGCCACTCGTCAAGCGAGGCAGCGGCCAGAGCCTTGCCTTCGGGCTCCTGCAACTCGACTTGCCGGATGACGCATCCATCGGTGTCCAGCTCGAAGTAGAACCAGACTGCTTCCTCGCCCCAGAAGCAGCGAAGCCAGCGCGTCACTGGTTCACCGCGTCGAAGGGCTCGTCATGCCAGCGCCAGCCGGCGGTGCCGTCGTCGTGGATGTGCAGCATGAACTCAGCGACCGGACTGCCGTCGGGGAACGTCATGGTGAGCGCATTGCGGATCTGGGTATGGCAGGCGTCCGCCTGCTCCCAGTCCTCCTCATCGACAGCCCGCTCTTGCTCGGCGAAGAGGAGACGGAACTCTTCAAAGCCAGGCAGTATCTCAACTTCGGCGTGAGTCCAGGGCATGTCGGCGCCGGTCACGGTCAGCCTGACAATCTCCTGGTCGCCGTGGTGGAGCCGCCAGATACTGCCGGCGGTCAGGTTCGGGTTAGGGCCTGTCCAACGGATCATGTGACCGTCGCGGGCCTGGCTCGTTGGCCTGTCCGTGGGGCGGGGAGATCTGTCGAACGATGAATGGGCCCGGCTGAAGCCGCATCTGCCGAAGTCCGCTAAGCGGGGCGGTCGTTGGCTGAGCCTTCGGAGGGTCATCAACGGGATCTTGTACCGGAATCGCACCGGGGTGCCCTGGCGGGATCTGCCTGCGCGTTTCGGCAAGTGGAAGACCGTGTATGAGAGGCATAGACGCTGGTCGGCGGACGGCACGTGGGACAGGCTCTTCGCCGCTGTCCTGGCTGACGCCGACGCGGAGGGCCGTATCGACTGGTCGATGGTGAGCGTGGACTCCACCTCCTGCCGGGCTCACCGGCACGCTGCCGACGCCCGCAAGCGACGCCCGCGGGTGCCGGGAAAAGATCAACGCCCCGGCAGCACCGCTCCGACGAGGGGCTCGGACGCTCTCGGGGCGGCCTCACCTGCAAGGTCCACCTCGTTGGGGAAGGCGGACGCCGCCCGCTGGCCCTGCTGATCACGCCAGGCCAGTGGGGCGACGCCCCACAGTTCATCCCCATCATGGAACGCGTCCGAGTCGCCCGTCTCGGCGGCGGACGTCCGCGCACCCGACCGGACCATCTCGGCGGTGACAAGGCGTACTCCTCGCGCCGCAATCGCCGATACCTGCGACGACGCCAGATCAAGCACACGATCCCCGAACCGAAGAACCAGCGGGCCAACCGCCAGAGCCGCGGCAGCAGGGGCGGCCGGCCTGCGGGCTTCGACAAGACGATCTACAAAAGGAGGAACGAAGTCGAGCGAACGATCAATGCGCTCAAGACCTGCAGGGCCGTGGCCACGAGGTACGACAAGCGTGCCTACATCTTCCACGGCACCATCATCATCGCCTCGATTCGACTCTGGCTGCGCCCATGATCTGGGACAGACCTTGCGTACTCGAGGCCGGCACCAGTACCGGAGCAGCCGCATCTCCCCTCAATGCTGCTCTGGACATGCTTGCTCAACCGGTATGGGTCACCACGGCATCGATGAGCTCGGGCCAGAGTGCACGCGGGCGATCGTGGCCCATGTCGGGGACCAGCAGGAGTTCGGCGCCGGGCACCAGCTCCGCGGTGCGTTTCCCGCCACTGGGGTCGATCAGCGTGTCGTCCAGGCCGTGGATCACCAGCGTCGGCACCCGCAGCTCACGCAGTGCATCCGCACGTGAACCGCTGAGGATCATCGCGCCGAGCTGCCGCCCGATCCCCTCGGGGTGGTAGGCGCGGTCGTAGCTCGCGGCGGCCAACTCACGCAGCACCGATGCGTCGCCGTATCGCTTGGAGGCCCACACCAGTTCCCGCTCCGCCGCCGCAACGTATCCCTCGCGGTCCGCGGGCTTGGGACTGAACAGCACCGCCTGGGCCTCCGGGCTGGACTGGCCGTATTCGCTCTCGCCGGTCGAGGACATCATCGACGTCAAGGTCAGCACCCGCTCCGGGCAGGAGAGGGCCATCACCTGGGCGATCATCCCTCCCATCGAGGCACCGACCACGTGGGCGCGTTCGATACCGAGCGCGGTGAGCAGGCCGAGGCCGTCACCCGACATGTCGAGAAGCCGATAGGGAACCATGGCGAGGGCGGCGGGAATGTCTCCCGAGCTGACGGCGGCGATGAACTTGCCCATGTCCACCGGATGATCGTCGAACTTGGTGGACAGCCCGCAGTCCCGGTTGTCGTACCGGATCACGTAACGGCCGCGGTCTGCCAGTGCTCGGCAAAAGTCCTCGTGCCAGGCGAGCATCTGCGCGCCGAAACCCATCACCAGCAGGACTGGCGGGTCTCCAGGGTCGCCGAAACTCTCGTACGCGATAGACACCTCAGGGGACACGTCAACGATCGACATGCACGGAGACTGTCATAGTCATCCACGGAGCGCACCCAGAATATCGCCCGGTGACCTGCACACACTTTCCTGGCTTCTGCCCATGATCCGTCGGACAGGCCCTAGTCATGTCCCCATGATGGCGCTCACGTCCTCACCAGGACGATGTCCACTATTCGAGGCGGCGGGATAGGGATCAGCCCACCGTCGGTCAATCGTCACTGAGACGAACCGGCGGGTCATTGCTCTTCGTTGAGACGAAGCCACATCCGTGCAGCTTGCCTGAGATCGTCTCAACGTTCATTGAGACAGGTCAGCGATGTCCTGTCGCACTCGATGGCTGTACCGGCTGGGGTGGGTCAGGCAGGGCCGAGCATCGAGATGTCGTACGTGGACGCGATGCACGGACGCCGACGGCGTCCGTGCGGGACGGTGTGACGGGCCGGTTCGAGGATGTCGGTCCAGTGCGTACGTTCCGCTGTCACGCGCTGAGCGTCACTTCCCGGGCTGGTACTGGTCGGCGACGACCGGGCGGCACGTGGGCTTCGAATCGTGGCTGGAGCGAGACCGGCTGCTACGACGCGTTCTTCCCTCGCGAAACCAGATCAGGAGCCTGTTCGGGGGCACGGAGACGCGGCTGCCCTTCGGCACTGGCGTCTCCGCGCGCTGTCACTGGGGAGGCCGAAGCCCGCCCGCGCTCACAGCAGTCCGGGCCGCTGCCACTCGGCACCGAGGACGTGGTGGTCGAGGAAGTTCAGGAACGCCTCGTACCAGACCTGGATGTGGCCCGGGGAGAGGATCCAGTGGTTCTCGTCCGGGAAGTACAGGTACTTCGCAGGCACCTCGAACCGCTGCAGATCCTGGAAGAGCGCGGCGCCCTGGCCGACCGGCACGCGGTAGTCCTTCGCGCCGTGGATGACCAGCATCGGCGTACGGATCTTCGCGGCGTCCAGGTACGGGGAGTGCGCCTCGTACCGCTCGGGCCGGGTCACCGGGTCCCCGAAGATGCACTGGAAGTACCAGGGCGCGTCGGTGTCGCCCTGGAAGGACCGCAGGTCCCACAGGCCCGCGTGGCTCACGATCGCCTTGAACCGATCGGTGCTCGTGGCGACCCGGTTGGCCATGTAGCCGCCGTAGGAGCCGCCCCCGAGCGCGGTGCGCGCGGCATCGATGTCGTCACGGGCCTCGGTTGCGTCGGTCAGCGCCATCACGTCCGTGTACGGAACCCCGCCCCACTGCCCCCAGCCGCGCCGGTGGCCCTGCTGACCGTAGCCGGTCGACAGGGCCGGGTCGGGCAGCAGCACCGCGTAGCCGCGGGCCGCGAACAGCCACGGGTTCCACCGCCAGGTCCAGCCGTTCCAGCTGCCCTGCGGCCCGCCGTGCACGGCGACGAGCAGCGGCGCGGGGTTCTCGGCCGACGCGCCCTCGGGCAGCACGAGCCAGCCGCGCAGCCGGTACCCGTCCGCCGCGTCGGCGTACACCTCGGTGAGGGTGCCCGGCACCGCGTCGAACGCACCGGGGGCGGGCAGCTCGACCGGCGTCTGGTCGGCGACGCCGGCCTCGAACCTGACCGGCCGCGGCGGCGAGTCGATCGCGTTGCGCAGCGCGTACAGCGTCCGCCCGTCCGGGGCCACGCAGAGCGAGCCGTACGCGCCCGAGGCGGTGAGCCGGGTCACGGTGCCGTCCGCGTCCCGCCGGAAGACGGGCGCATGACCCTCCACATCGGCCACGAAGAAGAGGGTGTCGTCGACCGTCGAACAGACGGCGCCGACAGGCCAGTTGTCGAACCCGGGCAGCAGATCGACGGCCTCGCCGCCGTCCACGCCGACCCGGACGAGCGTCATGTCCATCGACTCGTCGTAAGTCGGCCACGTCATCCGCGAGCACACGACCGCCGAGCCGTCGTGCGTGAACACCGGCGCCTCGTAGAGGTGCTCCACATCGCCCAGGACGAAGACCTCCTCGCCGGTGGCCGCGTGTGCCACGACCACGGCGGTGCGGTTCTCGGCGGGCACCCGGCCGGGTACGAACCGGGTGTAGGCCACTCGCGTCCCGTCGGGCGACAGCGCCACGTCCCCGGGGTGCTCGAGGCCGACGCCCTGCCCGCCGGCGTCGACCACGGCGCCCTCGGCCCCCGCGCGCACGAAGGTGTGCTGTTCCTCGGGGCCGAGATCGCGGTCCCAGGCGCGGGTCGGCCCGGCCTCGTACAGGATCGCGGTGACCTTCGCGTCCTTGCGCGCCGTGCGCAGCTTGCCGTGCGTGTCGGCGTCGGCGGCCCCGGGCAGCAGCCCGGCGGTGTGGGCCAGCGCGCCGGAGTCCCGGGCGACGGTGAACGCGGTGATCCCGCCCGGGTGCCGGGCCACGACGGCGGCCTCACCACGCCCGGGCAGCGCCCACAGCGCGGCACCCTCGTGCTTGTCCTCCTCACTGTCGTCCTCGCGTTCCGACAGGAAGTACAGCACCCCGTCCGGGCCGAACGCGGGCCCGAACTCGCCCTTGCCCGACCGGGTCAGGCGCAGCGCCTCGCGCTCCCCGGCCGGATCGATCTCCCACAGCCCGGACACGAACCTGGTGCGGTCCTCCGACAGCGTCTGCACGGCGGCGACGAGACGGTCACCGTCGGCGGACAGCGCAAGGGAGTTGACGCGAGGCTGGGCGAGGAACGCGGGCAGGTCGTGGAAGGCGGTCGTGCCACCGGGGATCGCAGACATGCGGACGATTCTTGCGCGCGCAGGAGGCGGTGAACAGCGGATTACAGGCACCGCCCGCCAGGGGTGCCTGCCGCCCGTCCGGCGAAACGCCAAGATCCCGCCCGATCGAAGTGATCGGACGGGATCCCGTCAACCGCCTACGAACTCGTGAGCGGCGCCTGCGATCACAGCAACACGTTCGGACCGCCGCACGCACCCGACGCTCACGAACGCCCCCCTTCCAGGGTCCCGGCCCGACTCCCACCGGCCCGACTCCCATTTCCTGGCATGCCCTCGCCCGTTCGGTGATGTGCGTGTGTTGAGCGGCGATGTCCAGGACACGCGAAGACAGGGACGCTCACACGGCCTGCGGAGTGAACCGGAACAGCTCGTCCCGTCCCTCCTGCACCACGCCCCAACTGCTCTCCGGAACCTCGTTCCACGCACCGGGCAGATCGCCCAGCGGTTCGGACACGACCAGGCGGGTCTCGTCGGAGATGTCCCTGAGGAAGGCGACGTCGGGGTGGAGGGCGCGCAGCGTCTCCACCTCGGTGCTGTAGTAGAGCGAGCGCGAGGCTCCCTGGCTGGAGTAACGGAAGGCCCACAGCCGTCGCCCGTCCGTCAGCGCGACGGTCATCTGCAGCGGGAACTCCACGCCGTGGCGGTGACCGGTTGCCTCCACCAGGCCGACCATCCGGGCCACGGCCGCCGGCGGATCGTCCTCCAGGCCGAAGGTCAGCGCGAGGAAGAACATCATCTCGGAGTCCGTCGACCCCTCGATGGCGGGGTAGAGCGCCGGATCGACGGCCAGGGCGAGGTCGCGACGCGTCTGGTGGAAACCGTTGATCGCTCCGTTGTGCATCCACATCCACCGGCCGTGACGGAACGGGTGGCAGTTGGTCTGCTGCACCGGGGTGCCCGTCGAGGCCCTGATGTGGGCGAAGAAGAGCGGGGAGCGGACATGGCCGGCGATCTCCCGCAGGTTGCGGTTGCTCCACGCCGGGGCGGTGTCCCGGACGACCGCGGGGGTCTCGAGGTCCGACGCGTACCAGCCGACGCCGAACCCGTCGCCGTTGGTCGTCTCCACACCCAGTCGGGAGTGCAGACTCTGGTCGATCAGCGAGTGGGCCGGTCTGTACAGAATGGCTTCGAGTAGCACTGGTGTTCCCGAATAGGCGAGCCAACGGCACATCGCCACCGCCTCCTGATGCCAGTTCCCGTGACGGGCCGGCCGACGCGGCGGCCCCGCCTCCCGGGTGCCCTGCCCGCGTCTGGTAGCCACCCGTGCGGGTCCGCCGCTCCGGCGCGCGGCAGCCGTTCCGGGCCGTCTTCAGGGTGCGTACGGCGCCGGTCGGGCGCCTCACCCCGGGCGGGTGAGGACCGGCTTCCCGGACGCTTTCCTCGCGAACGCGGCCGTCGTACCCCGATCCGCGGCACGACCGGTCCAGTGTGTCGGAATTGGCCTTGGCCGGGCGGCAGCCGTGGCCCCTACCGTCGGCCCATGCGTATCCGAATCGTCGACGCCTTCACCGACCGCCCCTTCGCGGGCAACTCCGCCGGGGTCCTGCTGCTCGACGCCTTCCCGGACGACGACCGGCTGCAGAAGATCGCCATGGAGCTCAATCTCTCCGAGACGGCGTTCGCCCACCGCTTGCCGGAGGGCTCGGACGCGGACTGGGCGCTGCGGTGGTTCACACCCGCCACCGAGGTGGACATGTGCGGCCACGCGACGCTCGCCACGGCCCACGTCCTGCACACCACCGGCGCCCACGAGGGGCCGGTGCGGTTCGTCACCCGCAGCGGGGTGCTCAGTGCCACGCCCGGCGAGGACGGCTCGATCACTCTGGATTTCCCGGCCGCCCCGCTCACTCCGGTGGACGTCCCGGCCGGGGTCGCCCGGGCGCTCGGCGCGGAGCCGGTGACCGCCTTCGACACCGGCCCGAACGTCGGCGACCTGCTGCTGGAGCTGGAGGACGAGAAGACCGTCCTCGGGCTCTCCCCCGACCACAGGGCCCTCGCCGCCTTCTCCACGCGCGGGATCATCGCGACCGCCCGCGCCGAGGACCCGGCCCGGGGCCATGACTTCGTCTCCCGTTGCTTCTTCCCCAACGTCGGCATCGACGAGGACCCGGTCACCGGCAGCGCCCACACCGCCCTGGCTCCCTACTGGTCCGAGCGCCTCGGCCGCCCCGACCTGACCGGTCTGCAGGCCTCCCGCCGCCCCGGCCTCGTGCGCACCGGCCTGCGCGGCGACCGGGTCCTGCTGACCGGTCGCGCCGTCACGGTCGTCGAGGGCGCACTGCTCGTCTGAGCACCACGGGCGCGGGGGACACGGAGGGGCGTACGACAGCCTCGTACGCCCCTCGTCCGGCCGACGTCACGCGGTCGGCAACCAGTCCACCCTTCCCGCCAGCACCGCATATCCCACGAACGCCCCGATGTCGAGCAGGGAATGTGCCACCACCAGGGGGCCGACCCGGCCCCAGCGGCGGTAGAGGTACACGAACACCACGCCCATGACCATGTTGCCGACGAAGCCGCCGATGCCCTGGTACAGGTGGTAGGAGCCGCGCAGTACCGCACTGGCCGCCAGCGCGGTTCCCGGGGTCCAGCCCAACTGGCCCAGCCGGCGCAGCAGATAGCCGACGACGATCACTTCTTCGAGGATGGCGTTCTGCACCGCCGACAGGATCAGCACGGGGAACTTCCACCACACGTCGGGCAACGCCTCGGGCACGACCGTGAGGTTGAAACCCAGTCCCCGTGCGGCGAGGTAGAAGGCGATGCCGGTGCTGCCGATCACCGCGGCGATCCCGGCGCCGCGGCCGAGATCGGGCCAGGGCCGGGTCCGGTCGAAGCCGAGGGTGCGCAGGCTCTCGCCCTCGCGCATCAGGAAGTGCGCGACCAGTGCCACCGGCACCAGTGCCGTGGCGATGCCGAACAGCTGCCAGGCCAGGTCGAGCCAGGGACGGCCAGGCGCGGCCGAGGCGTTGAGGGTGGCCGCCTGGTCCTTGAGGCCGCCGGGTTTGGTGACCGATCCGATGAAGCTGATCAGAGCGGACACTCCGCTCGCTCCGAGCGAGAGCGCCAGCACGAGGAGTGTCTCGTCCCGGTAGATCCGCCGCGAGGGCCGCTCCCGCGGAACGGAACCGGCCTCCAATCCCGCCTCCACCTGCACACCTGCCTTCGGTCACGAAGATCGTGCACCGCAGGCCGTCGGGACCGGAAGGGGCACCATCCTCATCGGAGGTCACAGCTTGCCCCATCCGCGCCTCTCCCCGGACATCGCCCCCACGCTGAGAGGCCGACCGGGCAACCGGTGATCGCCCTAGGGGGTGTCTTGTGGATCACGCCGGGGTCGCGGGGTCTGGCACGCACTCCCCCACTCTCGACTTCGCTCGAGCGGGAGGGGCCCCCACCGGCGTTGTCGTCGGTCCCCGACTCCCCCACGCTCGAACGAGCTCGCGAGGGGGGACCCCCATCGCGTCGACTCCCTCCTCCGCCTTGCAGCTGCACGCACCAGACCCCGCTCGGGTCGGCTGGAAGGCGCCGTCGGTCGCAACCGGCCTGATCCACAAGACACCCCCTAGCCCAGCGGCACCGGCTCCGGCAGGCCCACCGGCCAGGTGTGCACGGGTTCCCCCAGGTGCATGAGCTCGCCGTAGCGGCGGGTCGTGGCCGCCAGGGCCACGTCCCGGGGAAGGCCCTGTTCGAGGGCGCGGTGGAAGGTCGCCGCCTGCCAGGAGGCTCCGTTGACGCGGCGCCGGCACCGCTCCTCGATGACGCCGAGGTAGAGGTCCCGGTCGGCGGCCTCGACGCCCCATGCCGCGAGCCCCGCCTCGGCCATCGGCAGCAGTTCCTCGCGCACCAGCGTCACCGCGTCGACCTCGCTGGTACCGCCGTGCCGCCCGCGCCGCGGCCACTCCAGGCGCGCGTCGATGCCGTACCGGCACGCGGCGTCGAAGTTGGCGGCGGCCGTTTCGAACGGCATACGGGTCCACACGGGCCGGGACTCCTCGGCGAGGGAGCGGACCAGACCGTAGTAGAAGGCCGCGTTGGCGATGACGTCGGTGATGGTGGGCCCGGCGGGCAGGACGCGGTTCTCCACCCTCAGGTGCGGCACGCCGTCGGCGACGTCGTACACCGGGCGGTTCCAGCGGTACACCGTGCCGTTGTGCAGGACGAGTTCGGCGAGCTTCGGTGCGCCACCCGCGTCGATGACCTCCAGCGGGTCCTCGTCGTCGCAGATGGGCAGCAGCGCCGGGAAGTAGCGCAGGTTCTCCTCGAACAGGTCGTACGCCGAGGAGATCCACCGTTCCCCGAACCAGGTGCGCGGTCGCACGCCCTGGGCCTGCAGTTCGGGCGGACGGGTGTCGGTGGCCTGCAGGAAGAGCGGAGGGCGGGACTCGCGCCACAGCTCATGACCGAAGAGGAACGGGGAGTTGGCGCCGAGGGCGATCTGCGGCGCGCTGGCCACCTGGGCGGCGTTCCACACGTCGGCGAAACGGCCCGGGGTGACCTGGAGGTGCAGCTGCACGGACGTGCAGGCGGCCTCGGGGACGATGGAGCGGGACGTGCAGGTCAGGTGCTCGACCCCGTCGATGTCGAGCCGGAAGTCCTCGCCCCGGGCGGCCACGATCTGGTCGTTGAGCAGGGTGTAGCGGTCGACCTCGGAGAGGTTGGAGGAGACCAGGTCGTCACGGTCCAGGGTGGGCAGGATGCCGATCATCACGATTCCGGCGTCCAGCTCGCCGGCCTTGCGGTCGGCGTACGCCAGCGACGTACGGAGTTCCTCGGCGAGCTGGTCGAATACCCGCCCGCCCAGCCTGTGTGGAGCGATGTTCACTTCCAGATTGAACATGGCGAGTTCTGTTTGGAAATCTCGGCTTGCGATCCGTTCGAGCACCTGTCCGTTCAGCATTTTCGGCAGCCCGTCGGGGCCGACGAGATTCAGCTCGATCTCCACACCCATCAGGTTCTTGGGTCGATCGAACCGCTTGTGGGCCAGCAGTCGCTCCAGTCCCGTCAGGCACCTGCCGAGCTTCTCCCGGTAGCGCTGCCGATCGGACAGGTCGAACGGCCCTGCCACGACCTTCTCCCCCATCGAAGCGTCCCTCCTCGGATGGGCGGGCGGAAGATCCGGCCGCCGGGGTCCAGGGTCAGGTGGGATGATGCCCACCCGACGCGATCGATAACGTCCCGCGCGAGCCCTGTCCCCGCTACTCTGTTGGAATGTGTCCGGCGGCACATTCACGAGGCATGAGGCAGCGCGCACCTTCGTGTGCCCCGTCGTCCTCGTGAAAAACGCCGACGAGAATGGGCCGTCCGCTACGCCGGGGTATTCCGTGGTCAGGACGGGTCGTCCAACCCCTGAATCGGGATGATTCACACAAATCGCCGACCGAATACGAACTTGTTTTACTCACCGGAAACGGCTAGACGAAACACCTTCTGAACTTAAGTCGTATAAACTCCGCGAAGAAGGCAGAAGGTTGGCGCCCACCGTTCTGGTTCCCGCCGTCCAGGCGACGTGCGGCAGGCCGCTTCCGCACCTCTCGTTCACCGCCACGGGCCCCCGCCTCTCTGACCCCATGAGCTGACAGCGCCGTCCGCCCGCCCCGCCCTCGCGCCATCGCGCCTGTCGAATGAGAGGCGACCCACCATGCCCCTCCACGTTCCGCCTGCCCCCGCGCCCGCCCTGCGCTCCGTGCTCACGGCCCTCGGTTCCCCCACCGCCGTCCGTGAGGCCCGCACTCCGTCCCTGCGCACCGCGCAGGGACCCGCCACCCCCGAACTGCCCCTCCCGGTGCACGTGCTCGACCGGATCACCGCCGAGGGCGTGTCCGCGACCCGATTGACGGGCTGGCGGTTCCTGATCCACAGCGGCGGCCGTGCCGTGGCCGCGGCCGAGACCCGGCTGACCCCCGACGGCTGGGCGTTCTCGCACTTCTTCGAAGGCCCCTACATCGCCTCCACGGAACGCGCCCTGCGTCAGGCCGAGACCATGCAACAGCCCTACCAGGTGCGTCTGCTGTCCGTGCCGGCCCTGTACATGCTCACGCTCTGGCTGCACGGCGACTGCACCGCGGACGGTGCCGAGGGCCATCCCGCCGCCACCGACCTGCTCGTCCCGCTGGCCCCCGCGCCGCCCGGCATCGCGGCCCACCGGCCGCATCCGGTCGCCGAACTGCTTCCCGTGCTGACCCACCGGGTGACTCCCGTCCCGCTGCTCGGCTCGCCCGCCTGACACCACCCTCCTGCCCCTTCTTCCCCGGTCCCGCTCCGGTACCCCGCCGCCCCTTTGGTGGCGGGGTACGGGCGTGCATTCCGGGCCCCTTTCGCTCGTACGAGCATTAACCCGCTCTGCAGAGCCGTCAAAACCGTCCGCACCGGCCCTGACTAGCCCCATCCGGCCACTGAGAACCACCCGAAAAGACAGTGCGGAGGAGATGAACCGAGCGCGTGGACAACGCGTCATGAACCTGTGAGAAGCGGTGCTGCGAAATACCTGCGGATTGACGCCCGGAGGGCAACACTGGGTTCCGACCGACTTATGACCACGGGGGGCGGACATGACCACGACAGAGCGAGAGATCCCACCCATGTGCCAGCACCAGCCACCGTGCCCGACAGCCGAATCCCCCGACCGGGAGTCCGCCCGCCTCGTGGCGCACCACCCGGAGCAGGGCTGGAGCCTGCTGTGCAACGGCGTTCTGCTCTTCGAGGACACCGGTGAGCTCCTGCCCGACGGCCAGATCGTCGCCCCGCACCGGGCTCTGGACAGCAGCAGGGTGATGACGGTCGCCTAGACACACATGAGGGGCCGGCTCGCACCACGAGGTGCGCACCGGCCCCGACGCGTGTCCGGGGACGACTACCGAACGTGTCCGTCCGTCACCCGAGCGCTTCGCGCAGCGCCTCGTAGGCGGGCTTCGGCTTCAGCTGCTCGTCCCACGGCAGGGCGGCCCCCTCGCCCGGGAAGACCGCCGGGATCCACGAGTACTTGTCGGTGTAGTCCCACACCGTCACCCCCACGCAACGGCGCACGGCGAGGCAGGCCTCGGTCAGATTCCGGTACCAGGTCGCCTGCTCGGCCAGCTTGGCGTCGGTCGCGGGCAGTTGCATACGGACGTCGACCTCGGTGAGGGCGGTGTCCAGCCCCAGGCGGGAGAAGCGGCGCAGGTTGTCCTCCAGGGTGGTGGGATAGCCGTACTGGAGGGCCAGGTGGGCCTGGAAGCCGATGCCGTTCAGCGGCACGCCCTGCTTCCTGAGGTCCTTGGCCAGCGCGTAGTAGGCGTCGCTCTTCGGGCCGGTCGCCTCGATGTTGTAGTCGTTGAGGTACAGCTTGGCGTGCGGGTCGGCCTGGTGGGCCCAGCGCAGCGCGTCGGCGATGTAGCCGGGGCCGAGCGTCTTGTACCAGAGGGTCTCGCGGTAGGTGCCGTCCTCGTTGAAGGCCTCGTTGACGACGTCCCAGGAGTAGACCTTGCCCCGGTAGTGGCGGACCTCGGCGAAGATGTGCTTTTTCAGGACGGCCCGCAGCTCCGTGGCGGTCCATTCACGCGAGGTGAGCCAGTCGGGCAGCTGGCTGTGCCAGACCAGGGTGTGCGCGCGAATGCGCTGGTGGTTCTTGCGGGCGAGTGCGACGATCTCGTCGCCGTTCGTCCAGTCGAAGACGCCCTGCTGGGGCTCGGTGGCGTACCACTTCATGCCGTTCCCCGGCGTGATCGTGTCGAACTCCGTGCCGAGGATCTTCGTGTACGCGCTGTCGGTCAGCTCGGGGTTGTCGGTGGCGCTGCCGAAGTAGCGCCCGTGGCGGTGGGCGAGTTCGGCGAGCGTGGGCTGCCGTCCCTGCGCCTGGGCGGCGGGGCCGGTGGCGACGCCCGCGGCCACCAGGACGGCGGCGAGGGCGCCGGCGAGTCTGAGACGCGTACTGGACCTGGGCATGGTGCGACTCCTCACGGTCGGGTGCGGGTGGGGTCGTACTCGGGTGCGGACGGGGCCGTACACCCGTCGGCGCGGGTCATCCCTTCGTCGCGCCGGCGGTCAGGCCGCCGACGAGCTGGCGCTCGGCGACGGAGTAGAAGGCGAGTGCGGGGACCATCGCCAGGACCAGGTAGGCGAAGACACGGGCGTACTCCGCCGAGTACTGGCCCTGGAACTGCGCGACGCCGAGCGGCAGCGTCCACCACTTCGAGTCGGTGAACACCAGCAGCGGCAGCATGAAGTTGTTCCAGCTGGTGACGACGGCCAGCACCGACACCGTGCCGAGCGCGGGCCGCGCCATGGGCAGCAGCACCCGCCAGAAGAACCCGAAGGCGCTGCACCCGTCGAGCGTGGCCGCCTCCTCCAGCTCACCGGGGATCTGCCGGAAGAAACCGCGCAGGATGATGATGGTCGTCGGCAGACCGAAGGCGGCCTGCGGGAGGATCACGCCGAGCGGGTTGTCCAGCAGACTGAGGTAGCGCAGCAGCAGGAAGAGGGGAAGCGCGGCGACCGCGAAGGGGAACATCAGCCCCATCGTGAAGAAGGTGAACAGCAACTCCCGCCCGCGGAAGGCGAACCGCGCGAAGGAGAAGGCCGCCAGCGCGGATGCGGCGACCACGAGCACCGTCGTCGCCACCGCGACCAGCGTGCTGTTGCCCACCAGCCGCCAGAAGTCGCCCGAGCCGAGGATGTCCGTGTAGTTGCCGGTCAGCCAGTGCTCGGGCAGGCCGAAGGGATTGCGGGAGAGCTCGGCGGTGGACTTGAAGCCGGACAGGACGGCGTACAGCAGGGGTACGACCATCATCGCGCCGACCGCGACGAGCACCAGGTGCAGCGGCAGTTCGCGTACGGCCTTGGTCCTGCGGGTCACTTGCCGTCCCCCCTCATCGTCGTGGTGGCCCCTTCGAGGTCGCGGCGGAGCACGAACCGCTGGTAGACGACGGCGAAGACGAGGCAGATGCCGAACATGACCACGCTGATCGCGCTGGCGTAGCCGACCTGATAGCGCTTGAAGCCGTACTGGAACATGGTCACGGCCAGCGTCTCGGAGTGGTGGTCCGGCCCGCCCTGGGTGATCACCCAGACCAGGTCGAAGAGCTGGATCGCCCCGATGACGGACAGGAAGACGCTGATGCGCAGAGTGGGCGCGAGCAGCGGCAGGGTGACGTTGCGGAACCGCTGCCAGGGGCTCGCGCCGTCGATCAGCGCCGCCTCGGTCAGCTCGGGCGGGATCGCCTGCATTCCGGCGAGGTAGAGCATCATGTGGAAGCCGAAGAACTTCCAGGTCATGACGAGGAACAGGGTCGCCATGACGTAGGAGGGGTCGGCGAACCACTCTCCGCCGACGCCGCCCAGCCCGATGGCGCCCAGGAGGTGGTCGGCGAGCCCGTCGTCCGGGGCGAAGACCATGCTGAACAGCACGCCGGTGATCGCCTCGGACAGGACGTAGGGCGCGAAGAACAGCATCCGGTACACGGCCCGCCCGCGCAGCCGCTGGTTGAGCGCGACGGCCATGGCGAGCGCGAACGGCAGTTGCAGCGCGAGGGACAGGACCACCAGGAGCAGACAGCGCCACAGGTCGCCCAGGAAGACGTCGTCCTGGAAGAGCTGGGTGAAGTTGTCCGTGCCGATGTAGTCGGAGGGCATGCCGAAGCCGCCCCAGCGGAAGAAGGCGGCGTACAGCGCGAACAGCATCGGCAGCAGCACCAGCCCCATGAACAGCACCAGCGCGGGCACCTGGAAGGCGACCGCGGTGAGCCAGTTCAGCAGGCGCCGGCGCGCCCGTCCCCGGGCCGACGCCGCCGCCGGGGCGGAGAGGGCGACACCGGGGTCCGTTCGCTTGTCCGGGAGGAAGGTCGAGGTCATCGCCGGCTACTACGCTTCCTTCGCGGCCTTGGTGATCGACTGGGCCACCTGCTCGGGTGACTTCGAGCCGGCGATCAGCGCGGCGACGCTGTCGTTGACCTCCTGGCCGACGGACGGGGCGTACGCCTGGTCGAGGTAGAGCTGGAAGCCGGTGGCACCCTTCAACTGGGCCTGTACCGCCTTGGTGTTGGGGTCGGAGAGCGCCTTCTCGGCGCCGGGGACCACCGGGAGGGTGTTGGTCTTCTTCACGAGTTCCAGGTCGGTGGTCTCGGAGGCGAAGAACTTCAGGAAGTCGACGGCCGCCTGCGGGGCACCCTTGCGCAGGGCGTGCCCGCCGCCACCGCCGAACACCTCGGTGATCGCGCCCTTTCCGCCCTCTACGGCGGGGAAGGGGAAGAAGCCGAGGTTCGAGCCGAGGCCCTTGCCCGAGTCGGCCTCGACGACCGGGGCCCACTGTCCCATGAGTTCCATGGCCGCCTTGCCGTTGCCCACGGCGGCCGCCTGGCCGGTCGGGGTGGAGTACCCGGCACCCAGGAACCCCTTCTGGAACGGCTGGAGCTGGACCAGGTCCTTGAGGTGCTGTCCGGCCTGGACGATCCCGGGGTCGCTGAAGTCCTTGGCCTCGTCGGCCTTCTTCAGCGCGTCGATCCCGGCCGTGCGCATGGCGAGGTAGGCCCAGTAGTACATCTCGGGCCACTTCTCCTTGCCGGCCACGGCTATCGGCGTGATGTTCTTCGCCTTCAGCTTTCGCACGGCGTCGAGGAAGCCGCTCCAGGTGGTGGGTGGGGTGCTGATCCCGGCCTGCTTGAAGAGCGCCTTGTTGTACCAGAAGCCGATCATGCCGATGTCGAACGGGATGCCGTACAGCTTGTCGTCGATGAGGTACGGCTGCTTGGCGACGGACAGCATCCCGTCGGCCCAGGGCTTGGTCCGGTCGCTGAGGTCCTCGACGAGCCCGGCGTCTACCTGCTGCTTGAGCACGCCGCCGCCCCAGGTGTGGAAGATGTCCGGCAGCTTCCCGGAGGCGATCAGCGCCGTCATCTTCGATTTGTAGGCGTCGTTCTCCAACTGGACGATCTTTACCTTGACCTTGGGGTTCTGCGCCTCGAACTTCTTGGCCAGACCGGCCCAGACCGTCTTCGTCGGCTGGGTGGTGGAGATGTTCCACCACTCGATCGTGGTCGTGCCGTTCGACGACCCCCCGCCCGAGTCGCCGCCGCAGCCGCTCAGTGCCGTCATGCCCAGACCGGCCGCGGCGGAGGCCGCCAGGAAGCCGCGGCGAGAGAGTGCCGGGTCGCCCATGATGCGCTCCTTCTCTTCGAAACTTTCGGAACTATGCCGGAAAGCTGCGCCGCACCCTAGGGACCTCTCTTGCCGGGTGGCAACCCTTCGTACGACGCTTGTGCGGCGAAATCGGCATCCCCTGGCCGGAAGTGCCACCGCGGTCCGTGCACTTGCACACGGTGGTGAGCCGAAACATTCGGCGATATCACCGAACGTTCCGAACCGCGACTCTAGAAAGGCCGCTCAGAGGCGTCAAGGTGTCGCGCATCAGGTAGCGGGCGGGTGGTCGCACCAGTCGAAGACGGGAGGGTCCTGGCGGGGCCCGTACCAACTCCTTCGGATCCGCGCCCTATCGTGACCGGCATGCAGTCCTACACGATCGGCCAGGCAGCACGACTGCTCGGCGTGAGCCCGGACACCGCCCGCCGCTGGGCGGACGCGGGCCGGGTGGCGACCCACCGCGACGAGGCGGGGCGACGGCTCGTCGACGGCAAGGACCTGGCCGCGTTCTCCGTGGAACTCGCCAAGACGGGCGGCAACGACGAGGACCCAGCCGGGCCCCGGACCTCAGTGCGCAACGCCTTCCCCGGCATCGTCACCGCGATCAAGCTCGGCGACGTCGCCGCACAGGTGGAGATCCAGGCCGGCCCCCACCGGCTCGTCTCCCTCCTCACCCGGGAGGCCGTCGAGGAGCTGGGCCTGGAGGTCGGCATGGAGGCCACCGCACGGGTGAAGTCGACGAATGTACATATCGACCGCATCTGATCGAGCCGAGGACGGCCAGGGCGACGCAAACCCGCGCATACCCTCCCTGAAGCCGCACGCGCACTACGGTGATGAGCCATGACCCTGAGCATCCGCAACCAGCTCCCCGGCACCGTCACCGCCGTCCACCCCGGCGACGTCATGGCCGCGGTCAAGATCCGCCTGGACGGTGGCCAGGACCTCACGGCGGCGATCACTTCGGAGGCCGTCGAGCAGCTGGCCCTGGTCCCGGGTGTCTCCGTCCGCGCTCTGGTGAAGTCGACGGAGGTCTCCCTGGCCACCAGCCGGGTCGACGGCCTCTCGATCCGCAACAGGCTCGCCGGAACGATCACCCACCTGGAGCTCGGCGAGGTCATGGCGTCCGTCAAGGTCACCGTGGACGGCGGCAGGATCACCGCGGCGATCACGAAGGAGGCCGCCATCGACCTCGGCCTCTTCGTGGGCTCCGACGTGGTCGCCCTGATCAAGTCGACCGAGGTGTCGCTGGCGACGGCGTGAACGCGAAGGGGCCCCGCCCGGACACGGACGGGGCCCCACACGCTCTCTCAGTCCTCGTAGGCGTCCAGCGGCGGGCAGGAGCAGACCAGGTTCCGGTCACCGAAGGCCTGGTCGATGCGGCGCACCGGCGGCCAGTACTTGTCGGCGGTCGAGGCCCCGGCCGGGAACACGGCCTCTGCCCGGCTGTAGGCCTGGTCCCACTCGCCGCTCAGCGCGCCGGCGGTGTGCGGGGCGTTCCGCAGCGGGTTGTCCTCGGCGGGCCACTCGCCCGTGCCGACCTTCTCGATCTCCGCGCGGATCGCGATCATCGCCTCGCAGAACCGGTCCAGTTCGGCCAGGTCCTCCGACTCGGTCGGCTCGATCATCAGCGTGCCGGCCACCGGGAAGGACATCGTCGGCGCGTGGAAGCCGTAGTCGATGAGCCGCTTGGCCACGTCGTCCACGGACACTCCGGTCGCCTTGGTCAGCGGCCGCAGGTCGATGATGCACTCGTGCGCGACCAGGCCGCCCGGGCCGGTGTAGAGCACCGGGTAGTGCGGCTCGAGGCGCTTGGCGATGTAGTTGGCGGACAGCACGGCCACCTGGGTGGCCCGCTTGAGGCCCTCACCGCCCATCAGACGGACGTACGCCCACGAGATCGGCAGGATGCCCGCCGAGCCCCAGGGCGCGGCCGAGATCGGGCCGACGCCCGTCTCGGGGCCCGCCGCCGGCTGGAGCGGGTGGTTCGGCAGGTACGGCGCCAGGTGCTCGCGCACGGCCACCGGGCCGACGCCGGGACCGCCGCCGCCGTGCGGGATGCAGAACGTCTTGTGCAGGTTGAGGTGCGAGACGTCACCGCCGAAGTGACCCGGCTTGGCGAGACCCACCAGCGCGTTGAGGTTGGCGCCGTCGACGTACACCTGGCCGCCGGCCTCGTGGACCTGTGCGCAGATGTCGGCGACGTGCTCCTCGAACACGCCGTGCGTCGAGGGGTAGGTGATCATGAGCACGGCCAGCTCGTCGCGGTACTGCTCGATCTTCGCGCGCAGGTCCTCGACGTCGATCTCACCGTCCTCGGCGGTCTTGACGACGACGACCTTCATGCCGGCCATCACGGCGCTGGCGGCGTTGGTGCCGTGCGCGGAGGACGGGATGAGGCAGACGGTCCGCTGGTCGTCGCCGTTGGCGCGGTGGTAGCCGCGCACGGCGAGCAGGCCTGCGAACTCGCCCTGCGAACCGGCGTTCGGCTGCAGCGAGACCTTGTCGTACCCGGTGACCTCGGCGAGACGTTCCTCCAGCTCACGGATGAGCGTGAGATAGCCCTGTGCCTGCTCCGCGGGGGCGAAGGGGTGCAGCTGCCCGAACTCCGGCCAGGTGACGGGCTCCATCTCGGTGGTCGCGTTGAGCTTCATGGTGCAGGAGCCCAGCGGGATCATGCCGCGGTCGAGCGCGTAGTCCCGGTCGGCCAGCCGGCGCAGGTAGCGCAGCATCGCCGTCTCGGAACGGTGCTGGTGGAAGACCGGGTGGGTGAGGTATTCGTCGGTGCGCAGCAGGGCCTCGGGCAGCGCGTCCCCGGTGGCCGCGTCCAGTGCCTCGATGTCCGCATCCGTCCCGAAAGCCGACCAGACGGCGGCCAGCCGGTCCCGGGTCGTGGTCTCGTCGCAGGCGGCCGAGACATGGTCGGCGTCGACGAGCCGCAGGTTGACCCCGTTCTCCCGGGCCGCGGCCACCACCTCGGCGGCCTTGCCCGGCACGCGCGCGGTGACCGTGTCGAAGAACGCGCCGTGCACGACCTCGACCCCGGCCGCCCGCAGGCCCGCGGCCAGGAGGGTGGCGTAGCGGTGGGTGCGCCGTGCGATGCTCCGCAGGCCCTCGGGGCCGTGGTAGACGGCGTACATACCTGCCATGACGGCGAGCAGCACCTGAGCGGTGCAGATGTTGCTGGTGGCCTTCTCCCGGCGGATGTGCTGCTCACGGGTCTGCAGCGCCAGCCGGTAGGCCTTGTTCCCGTCCGCGTCGACGGACACGCCCACAAGGCGGCCGGGCAGGCTGCGGGCGAACTTCTCGTGCACCGCCATGTAACCGGCGTGCGGGCCGCCGAAGCCCATCGGCACACCGAAGCGCTGGGTCGTACCGACCGCGATGTCCGCGCCGAGCTCGCCCGGCGAGGTCAGCAGGGTGAGCGCCAGCAGGTCGGCGGCGACGGTGACGAGCGCTCCGAGCCCGTGGGCCTGCTCGATGACGGGCCTGATGTCGCGTACGGCCCCGGAGGCGCCCGGGTACTGGATCAGCACGCCGTTGATCTCACGCTCGGCGACCTCGGCCGGGATGCCCTCGCTGAGGTCGGCCACGACGACCTCCACGCCGCTCGGTTCGGCGCGGGTCCGGATCACGGCGACGGTCTGCGGCAGCGCGTCGGCGTCGACCAGGAAGAGGCCCTTCTTGTTCCTGCCCATGCGCCGGGAGAGCGCCATCGCCTCGGCCGCGGCGGTGCCCTCGTCGAGCAGCGAGGCGCCGGAGGTCGGCAGTCCGGTGAGCTCGGCGACCATCGTCTGGAAGTTCAGCAGGGCTTCGAGGCGTCCCTGGGAGATCTCCGGCTGGTACGGCGTGTAGGCCGTGTACCAGGCCGGGTTCTCCATGACGTTGCGCAGGATCACGGGCGGTGTGAAAGTCCCGTAGTAGCCCAGCCCGATCATCGAGCCGAGGACCTGGTTGCGGTCGGCGAGGGATCGCAGTTCGGCTAGCACCTCGGCCTCGGTGCGGGCGCCGGGCAGGTCCAGGGCGTCGGCGTTCTTGATCACGTCCGGTACCGCGGCGGCGGTCAGTTCGCCGAGTGAGCCGTAGCCGACGTGCGCGAGCATCTTGGCCCGCGCCTCCTGGTCGGGCCCGATGTGGCGGTGCTCGAACGGAATGCCCTGTTCGAGCTCGGAGAGCGGAGTGCGGTGGGCGGTCATTGCGGAGGCCTCCTGGTCTGACGCGACCTTCGAGGGGCACCCCGGTACGGATACCCCGACGGCCTCCCCCTCTGTCATCTCGACCTGAGAGCTTCACCGGGTCGCCCGAAGGCCCCGGCTTTCACCGTCGGTGAGAGCGGAAGCCGTCGCGACCGCCCTGCTTTCCAGAGTGACCTCGTCCGTGCGGTACGTGGGCCTGAGAGATTCCGGGGAGGAGTTGCTCCTTCGGCGCCTCCGATGGTGTCCGGAGGACTCTCCCGCACAGGGTCAGCAGCCGCTTGCCAGCCTACCAGCGAGGTCAACGTGTGAGCCTCGAGTGGCCGCCTTCCTGAATGTGCTCTTTTGTAGTGCTAACGGATGAGTTGCGACCAAGAGGAGGGACCGTGCGAACCGATATCGATCCGCGCCACCTGATCGGCCGCAAGGCGTTCGACCGGAACGGCCACAAGATCGGCACGATCGACGAGGTCTACCTCGACGACGCGACCGGCGAGCCGGAGTGGGCGGCCATACGCACCGGCCTGTTCTCCAGGGACGCCTTCGTCCCTCTGGAGCCCAGCGAGCTGATCGACGGCGCCCTGCAGGTCCCCTTCGACCGGTCCCTCATCAAAGACGCGCCCGACTTCGGCGTCGGCCGCCATCTCTCCCCGGAGCAGGAGCTCCAGCTGTACCACCACTACGGCCTCGACGTGAGCCCCTCTCCCCCGCTCCCGGACCACGACTTCGGGGATCTCGCGGGCACGGACGAGACGGCGGGACCGACGTAGCGCACCGGGCCCCCGCTAGGGGCCGCTCGCGGCGCCTCGGGCCTCCTCGTCCCGCGCACCGTCTCCGAGGCCGCTGACGGCTGCCCCGGCGGTCAGCGGGAGCGGGTCCGCCGGTTCCAGAGCCGGATCCTCGACCCGGAACGTCCGCACCCGGCCGGGCTCCGAGTCGGGGGTCTCGAAGCGCACGGTGACCCGCCCGAGGCCGCTGCCCTGCACCCAGCCGTGGCCGAACTCGGTGTGCCGTATGTCGTGCCCCGCGGGCCAGCGCCGTTCGGCCGGCGACGGCTGGTGCTCGGCGGATTCGGTCGCCACCTCCTCCGCCGCCGTCTCCGTCAGCTCGCCCGCCGCCTGCGCGAACAGGTCCTCCTGGGTGTAATCGGCGAGCCCGGAGACCCCCACGCCGAGCAGTCGTACGCCGCCGGTCGTGTCGACGGAGTCCAGCAGCCGGGCCGCCGCCTCCCGGATCACCGCCGGATCGTCCGTGGGCCCGCGCAGGGTCTCGGACCGGGTCAGCGTCGAGAAGTCGTACCGCCGGACCTTCAGCACGATGGTCCGTCCGGACAGCCCGGCCCCGCGCAGCCGCCGCACGCACCGGTCGGCCAGCCGCTGCACCTCCAGCCCGACCCGGACCCGGTCGTGGATGTCCACGTCATAGGTGTCCTCGACCGACACCGACTTGGCCTCCCGCTCCGCCACGACAGGGCGTTCGTCGCGTGCCAGCGCCATGGCGTACAGGGCGTGGCCGTGCGCCTTCCCCAGCAGCCGTACGAGCTCGTCCTCGCCCGCCTCGGCGAGTTCGTCGACCGTGGTGATGCCGGCGCGTCGCAGATGGTCCCCGGTCGCCGGACCCACCCCGGGCAGCGTGCGCACCGGCATGGGCCCGAGCATCGCCCGCTCCGTGCCCGGCTCGATCAGTACCAGCCCGTCCGGCTTGGCCTGCTCGGAGGCGATCTTCGCGAGCATCTTGGAGGCGGCGAGTCCCACCGACCCCGTGAGTCCCGTGACGGCCCGGATGTCCGCGCGCAGCCTCGCCCCCGCCAGCCGCGCCGACTGCTCGTCCCAGGCCGTTCCGCCGGCCTCCAGGTCCACGAACGCCTCGTCGAGGCTGAGCGGCTCCACGAGCGGGGACAGCGCCCGCAGCAACGCCATCACCTGTTCACTGATCGAGCGGTACAGCCCGAAGCGCGGAACGAGGTAGGCCGCGTTCGGAGCGAGCCGACGCGCCTGTGCCATCGGCATCGCCGAATGGACTCCGAACACCCGTGCCTCGTACGACGCGGTGGCGACCACTCCGCGCGGCCCGAGCCCACCCACGACGACGGCCTTGCCGCGCAGGCTCGGCTTGGACGCCTGCTCCACCGAGGCGAAGAAGGCATCCATGTCGAGATGCAGGATCGTGGGCGCGTTTCTCACATCTCCGATGCTGCACCACGCCACTGACAACGCCCCGCCGGCCGGCGCACCGGTGGCAGCGCACCCCTCGCCGCCGGACGGCGGCCGGGTGGTTCAGACCGCCCGGTTGCGCCGCCGCGCCAGCTCGTCCGCGGGGTTCTGGCCGACCAGGGTCTCACCGGTGTCGATGCGCTCCCCGTGCAGTTGGGAGAGCGCGCTTTCCACGTCTCGCCACACCACTCCCACGGCGATCCCGAAGATCCCCTGACCGCCCTGCAAGAGGGCGTGGACCTCGTCGGGGGAGGTGCATTCGTACACCGTGGCGCCGTCGCTCATCAGCGTCATGCGCTCCAGGTCACTGAAGCCGCGTTCCCTGAGGTGCTGGACGGCGGTGCGGATGTTCTGCAGTGAGACACCGGTGTCCAGAAAACGCTTCACGATCTTGAGGACGACCACGTCGCGGAAGCTGTACAGACGCTGCGTGCCCGACCCGTAGGCCGGCCGTACGCTCGGCTCGACCAGACCGGTTCGGGCCCAGTAGTCGAGTTGCCGGTAAGTGATCCCGGCGGCCGCGCAGGCCGTCGGTCCGCGGTAGCCGATCTGTTCGGACGCCATGGACGTCGCCCCTCCGCCGTTCGGCACGGCTGTCGGCCGCTGCGGGACGGGATCTGCCGCGCCGGCATGAGGGGGGTACCCCCTGCCCGTGCGGAGCCGAGCGCTGGGGGAAGGGTACGGACCGCTCTCCCCGAAACCGCGTCCGGGGGCACCCCCAGCCGTACCGTCGCCGCTGCTTCTCACGCCGACCTCCGTCCTTGACCTGCCTTCTCGACGGTAGGCAGTCACCAGGGGTGCGTCAACGATCGCCACACTCGGCACGCCGAGTGATAATCACCCTAAGAGTGGTTTCCCGTGCCCCACCGCGGGGAAAGGCTAGCCGAATGCGCTGGCGGGGAACGTCAGGACGCTCTCGTCGGCCCTGGGCGGACGCCGCCGCAACGGCGGTCACACGCCGTCAAGGAGCCGGTCACGGGCCGCGTGTCCGCCACCGGCCGCCCACCGCTCTCACTGGCTGCTGGTGCCGAAGTCCTCGGGCGAGATCTGGTCGAGGAACTCGCGGAACTTCTCCACCTCGTCCTCCTGCTCGTCCGGAATCGCGATCCCCGCGTCGTCGAGCACCGTGTCACTGCCGTAGATCGGCGTTCCGGTGCGCAGGGCCAACGCTATGGCGTCGGACGGGCGGGCGCTCACCTCGACGCCGCTGGCGAAGACCAGCTCCGCGTAGAAGACGCCCTCACGCAGGTCCGTGATGCGTACTTCGGTGAGCTCCTGACCGACGGCCTCCAGCACGTCCTTGAACAGGTCGTGGGTCAGCGGTCGTGCGGGGGCCATGCCCTGCTGGGCGAAGGCGATCGCCGTGGCCTCCCCCGGTCCGATCCAGATGGGGAGGTACCGGTCGCCGCCCACTTCACGCAGGAGCACGATCGGTTGGTTGGAGGGCATTTCCACCCGGACACCTACGACATCGAGCTCGTTCACACAGCAACCCTAGGCCGTGCCCGGGACGTTTGGGTAGTCGGGCCGGGAACGGGTGCCCGATCCGGCCTCCGCACACCAGTACCACTCAAGGCAGCCGCACCCCGAGCGCGGTCTGCACCAGAGCCGCGTGCAGCCTCACCGTGAGCGCTGCCAGCTCCTTCGTACGGGCCTCCGCATGCGCCCTGGTCTGCGGATTCCGGTGGCGCTTGAGCGGGGCCACCACCTGGTCCACCAGCCCGGCCTCACGGTCGGCGGCGGCCTTCATCACCCGCAGATGGCGCGGCTCGATACCGAACCGGCCCAGTTCCGCCACCAGGGAGGCCACGGTGACGGCCTCCGCGTCGTACACCCCGCCCTCCAGCGGGGTGAGGAGTCCGTACGACTCCCACTCCTCCAGGTCGCCTTCGTCGATCCCGGCCGCCGCCAGCAGCTCGGCCCGCCCGATCCGGGCCGCTGTGGGCCCCTCGGCGGGCTCGAGCACGGACTCTCCGTCGCGCTGGCGCCCGACGACCGGCAACTGCACGGCCTCGCCGCGCTCCATCGCGTCCAGGTGCTCCCTGATCACCTTGAGCGGCAGATAGTGGTCCCGCTGCATCCTCAGGACGTGACCGAGGCGCTCCACGTCCCCGGCGCTGAACTTCCGGTACCCCGAGGGAGTGCGCTGCGGCTCGACCAGCCCTTCCGACTCCAGGAACCGAATCTTGGAGATCGTGACCTCGGGGAACTCGTCACGCAGCGCGTTCAGCACCGTGCCGATGCTCATCAGCCCACTGTCCGTGGCGGCGGTGCCGTGCCCGGCACCGCCGCTCGGTGTTCGAAGCATGGACCTTCCCTGGGGGTTCCCCCGGACGGCGTCCGGGGGATGGTCAGATGCCCTGCCGGCTCGCGTAGAACACCAGCCGGTACTTGCCGATCTGCACTTCGTCGCCGTTCGACAGGGCGACCTGGTCGATCCGCTCCCGGTTGACGTACGTACCGTTCAGGCTGCCCACGTCGGCCACCGTGAAGGAGCCGTCCGGGGAGCGTCGGAACTCCACGTGGCGGCGCGAGACCGTGACGTCGTCCAGGAAGATGTCGCTCTGCGGATGACGTCCGGCCGTGGTCAGCTCACTGTCCAGCAGGAAGCGGCTGCCCGAGTTCGGCCCACGGCGCACCACCAGCAGCGCCGAGCCCAGCGGCAGCGCGTCGACGGCCGCCTGCGCCTCCGGGGAGAGCATCGGCGTCTGGCCGGTCACCTCGGCGTCGTAGGCCTCGAGGCCCGAGATGGAGATCGTGGACGTCGTCTCGGACGGACGCTCCGGCACGGCCCCGGGGCGCAGCGGCGCGCCGCAGTTGGAACAGAAGCGGGCGTTGTCCGCGTTGCGGTTTCCGCACCTCGTACACACCACTGCCGACATGGACGGATCCTCCTGCCCCGCCGGAGCGCTGGACGCGTACGGGCCGGAGGCAAACCCTCCACCCGTACCTGAGGTTGACGGTTGCCCGAAACCTATGCCGCCGGACTGGGCAGGGTCAACAGACGGCGCGCCCTGACCTCCGGAAATGCCACCACCCGGACCAGCGACCTGGTCACGGAACAGCGGGCGCTGACCCTCTGCGTCAGGCTGTGCGCGATGGCGGGCGGTCGCGTTGTCGCTGCCCTCTCGCGCGCTCTTGCCGAACAACTTCGCAAACAACTTCACGGGCGATTCCCCTTGACCGAAACAGACCCGCCCGTGGGGCAGGACGAACCCTGATTGCCTACACCGGCCGACCCGGACACCCTCACAACGTCCGTGGCCACCAGACAGTTTCCACCACGCACCACCCCTTCGGTACGCCGACCCCCCGCAACCTCATGCCCCTGTCCGACGTCCCCCATGCACTCTCGGTTCACTAGGAGGACGACCGAGCGTAGTCAGGCTGCTTCGCCGGTCGCAAGGCATCCACGACGATCTTGCTCGATCGGTCGACGGTCACGGTGGCCTGCTCCTTCTCGAGAGTCTGCACCACGCCTCCGGGGATGTTGAGGGCCGGTTCAAGGTCCTGCGGCTTGCCGATGACCTTGAAACGATAGGGGGAGTTGATCTTGTTCCCGTCGACGCTCACACTCTTGCCGGAGTCGGTGAGGTACGTCCCGGCGACGACCCGCACACCGTTCACCTCGATCGCCTCCGCGCCGGCCGCGCGCAGTTCCTGGATCGCGTCGAGCAGCATGTCTGCCTGGACCGTCCCCTTCGTGTCGTCGATCGTCATCGTGATGCCGGGACCCTCGGCCGCCACGGTGCCCGCGAGGATACCGAGTTGCTTCTCCTTCTCGGCGGTCTGCCTGCGCGCCTCCGCGGCCTGGTCGGAGCTGCTCTGCAGCTCCTGCCGCTGCTTCTCCAGTCCCTGCTTCTCGTCCTCAAGACGCTGAGTACGGTCATCCAGTTCATCGAGGATGCGAACGAGATCCTCCTGACGGGCGCCGCGCAGGGCGCTGTCACTGTCGCTGTTCGACGCCACCTGCACGGCCAGCCCGAAGCCCAGACCGAACAACAGCACCGCCACGATCAGTTGGGCCCGGCTGACGCGCGGCGGCCACAACCCCTGGACCAGGCGCTGCCGACCGGTCAGGGCCTGCTGGGGCCGCTGCTCGGCGGCCTCCTCGGGCTCGGGGGCCGAAGCCGGCACCTCCGCGGGCACTTCGGCGGGCACCTCTGCGGGCAGTTCCTTGCGCAGCCCCTTCTCCGGCTGCTCGTCCTGGTTGCTCATCGCCGTCACGCCCGGAACACGTGCCGCCGGATCGCCGCGGCGTTGGAGAAGATGCGGATACCGAGGACCACAACGACACCGGTGGACAACTGCGCGCCCACGCCCAGCTTGTCGCCCAGGAACACGATCAGCGCGGCCACGACCACGTTGGACAGGAACGACACCACGAAGACCTTGTCGTCGAAGATGCCGTCGAGCATGGCCCGCAGGCCGCCGAAGACGGCGTCGAGCGCCGCGACGACGGCGATCGGCAGATAAGGCTCGACGACCGCCGGAACCTCAGGACGGACCAACAGGCCGGCCACGACTCCCACGACAAGGCCCAGTACGGCGATCACGATGTGCCCTTCTCAGTGCTCGGCTGTGCTGTACGTACGATCACACTCGGTGCTGCGGGCAACCGGACGTCGCTCTCGGTGGAGATGGCGGTCCGGATGCCGTAGTTCTGTTCCAGGGCGTGCAGATACAGCCCGTCGGCGCTGTCCTGGAACCTGGTGCTCAGCTTCTTTCCGTCCCCCACCGCCAGGACCGTGTAGGGCGGCACCAGCGGCTTGTTGTCGACCAGTATCGCGTCCCCCGCGGCCCTGATCGCCGACAGGACGGTCAGCCGCTGCCCGTTGATGGAGATCGCCTCCGCGCCCGAGGCCCACAACCCGTTCACCACGCGCTGCATGTCGCGGTCCCGTACCCGGCCGGTGTCGGAGAACCCCGAGGTCTCGCGGGGATTGCCCGCCTGGCCGCTCGAGGCTTCCTTGGCGTCGTTCACCACGAGCTTGACGCCGGGCCCGTGCACGGCCGTGGCACCCGACAGGACGCCCACGAGATCCGCCTGCCCGCTGCCGCCGCTCTTCTTCAGCGCCGCCCGCTGGCGGGCGCTCACGTCGTCGCGCAGCTTGTCCACGTCGCCCTCGAGCTTGTCCGCCGACGACGTCTCGCTGTCGATGCGGTTGATCAGCTCCTGGCGCTCCTTGGCGACCACGGGCGCCGCCACATGCGCCTGTGCCGCGCCCACCGTCACCACGAGCGCGGCGAGGACCAGGCCGGCGGCGAGGCCCAGCTTGGCCCGCAGCGTCTTCGGTACGCCGCCGGCCTCCCCGTGGGCCTTCCGCCGGGCCGCGGCCTCGGCGTACCCGTCGTCCAGGCTGTGGTCCATGACGTTGGTGATCAACGACATGGAGGCATCCGGACGCGCGGGCCGCGAGGGTGTGCTCCGAACGGGGGATTGCTGCGGCATGCCGCACATCGTCGCATGTCGCGACCAGTACCTCCGAACGGCCCCTGTGGCGTGCCGGACAGGCCCCCTTGGGGAACACCTGTCCGGCACGCGCGCGTGCGGCGGTCTTTACCTTCCGGCGCTGTCCACGACGGCCGACCACTCATCGAGCAGGGCCTGCGCGGAGGCGTCGTCCGGCCCTTCCGCCCACAGGTGGGTGACCGCCTCGGCCGGGTCGGGCAGCACCATCACCCAGCGCCCGTCGGTCTCCACGACCCGTACGCCGTCGGTGGTGTCCACATAGCGGTCTCCGGCGGCCTCGACGACGCGCCGCATGACGAGCCCCTTGACGGCCCACGGGGTCGCCAGGTCCCGCTTCAGGACGTGCGCACGCGGGATACGGGCGTCGATCTGGCTGAGGGTGAGCTGCGTCCGCGCCACGAGCCCGATCAGCCGCACGAAGGCCGCCGTACCGTCGTAGACGCTGCTGAACTCGGGGACGATGAACCCGCCCTTGCCGTCACCGCCGAAGATGGCCCCTTCCTCGCCTCCCACGCGGGTGAGGTCGTCGGGGGACGTGGTGGTCCACTCCACCTGGGTGCCGTGGTAGGCGGCGACCTGCTCGGCGATCCTGGTCGTGGTGACCGGGAGCGCGACACGGCCGCTGCGCCGCTCGGCGGCGACGAGGTCCAGCATCACGAGCAGTGCCCGGTCGTCCTCGATGATCCGGCCCTTCTCGTCGACGAGCGACAGCCGCTCGCCCACCGGGTCGAACCGGACCCCGAACGCCGCCCCTGAGGACGCCACGATCTCTCCGAGGCGCTTCAGCCCGGACCGCCGCACCTCGCCGGTCTCCGTCGGCCTGGACTCGTCGAGGCCCGGGTTGATGGTCAGCGAGTCCACACCGAGCTTGCCGAGCAGGCTGGGCAGGACGAGCCCGGCACTGCCGTTCGAGGCGTCCACGACCACCTTGAGGCCCGATTCGGCGATCCCCGTGGTGTCGACGTTGCGCAGCAACGATCCCGTGTACGAGTCGAAGACGCTCGCCGGGAAGTGCAGATCACCGATCTCGCCCGGGAACGCCCGCCGGTACTCCTGCCGCGCGAACACCCGGTCCAGCTTTCGCTGGCTTCCTTGGGAGAGGTCCGCCCCGTTGCCGTCGAAGAACATGATGTCGACGGAGTCCGGCACACCGGGCGAGGTACGGATCATGATGCCGCCGGCGCTGCCCCGCGCGGTCTGCTGCCGGGCCACGGGCAGCGGTACGTTCTCCAGGTCGCGTACGTCGATGGCGCTGGCCTGGAGCGCGGAGATCACGGCCCGCTTGAGCGCACGGGCACCGCGGGAGTGGTCACGGGCCGTGGTGACGGTGGAGCCCTTCTTGAGGGTGGTGGCGTAGGCGCCGGCCAGCCGCACCGCGAGTTCGGGCGTGATCTCCACGTTCAGGATGCCGGTGACACCGCGGGCTCCGAAGAGGTGCGCCTGGCCCCTGGACTCCCAGATGACCGAGGTGTTGACGAAGGCACCGGCCTCGATGGTCTTGAACGGGTAGACCCGCACGTTGCCCTGGACGATCGATTCCTCACCGATCAGGCACTCGTCACCGATGACCGCGCCGTCCTCGATCCGGGCCGCACGCATGATGTCGGTGTTCTTCCCGACGACACAGCCCCGCAGATTGCTGTGCTGCCCGACGTAGACGTTGTCGTGCACGACGGCCTTGTGCAGGAAGGCACCGCTCTTCACGACCACGTTCGATCCGACGACGGTGTGCTCGCGGATTTCCGCGCCGGCCTCGACCTTGGCGTAGTCGCCGATGTAGAGCGGCCCCCGGAGCACGGCATCGGGGTGTACCTCGGCGCCCTCGGCCACCCATACGCCCGGGGAGATCTCGAACCCGTCGATGTCGACGTCGACCTTGCCCTCGAGGACGTCGGCCTGCGCCTTGACGTAGCTCTCGTGGGTACCGACGTCCTCCCAGTAGCCTTCGGCGACGAAGCCGTAGATCGGCTTGCCGTCCTTCATGAGCTGCGGGAAGACATCACCGGACCAGTCGACGGGGACGTCGGGCTCGACGTAGTCGAAGACCTCGGGCTCCATCACGTAGATGCCCGTGTTCACGGTGTCCGAGAAGACCTGTCCCCAGGTCGGCTTCTCAAGGAACCGCTCGACCTTGCCTTCCTCGTCGACGATGGTGATGCCGAACTCCAGCGGATTGGGCACCCGCGTCAGACAGACGGTGACCAGCGCGCCCTTTTCCTTGTGGAAATTGATCAGCTCGGTGAGGTCGAAGTCGGTCAGGGCATCGCCGGAGATGACAAGGAAGGCATCGTCCTTCAACGCCTCTTCGGCGTTCTTGACGCTTCCGGCGGTACCGAGTGGCTTCTCCTCATTGGCATACGTGAGCTCCATTCCGAGCTCCTCGCCGTCACCGAAGTAGTTCTTGACGAGCGATGCCAGGAACTGCACGGTAACAACGGTCTCGCTGAGCCCATGCCTTTTGAGCAGCCGTAGCACGTGCTCCATGATCGGGCGGTTCGCCACGGGCAGGAGCGGCTTGGGCATGCTCGAGGTCATAGGGCGAAGGCGAGTGCCTTCGCCACCGGCCATCACGACGGCCTTCATGTCGGAAGCGTCCTCCTCTAAGAGACGACGGTCCAGCCCGACTTCACCCGTCCAGATTGTCCCGCACTTTTCCGCCGCGGGCCATCTCAAGCCACTACGTCCGGACAATCGGCGGGTTCAACCGGCCACGGCGTCCGCGCGAACCAGGCGTCGGACTTGGACCACGTAGAGCACTCCTGCCCACCAATAGAGGGTTGTACCCCATCCTGCGAACGCCCATCCGAAAATAGCAGCGAGTGACGAGATCCATCCGCTTCCGTCACTGAGCAACAACAGGGGGAAGGCATACATCAGGTTGAAGGTCGCCGCCTTGCCCAGGAAGTTCACCTGTGGTGGCGGATAGCCGTGCCGCCTGAGGATGCCCACCATCACCAGGAGAACCAGCTCTCGCGCAAGGAGTACCGCGGTCAGCCACGCCGGCAGGATCTCACGCCAGGTGAGCCCCAGCAGCGTCGAGAGGACGTAGAGGCGGTCGGCCGCGGGATCGAGCAGCCGGCCGAGGCTGCTGATCTGGTTCCAGCGCCGCGCGAGCTTGCCGTCCAGGTAGTCACTGATCCCGCTCAGCGCCAGTACGAGCAGCGCCCAGCCGTCGCTCTTGGGCCCCCCGAACTCGGGCCTGAGGATCAACCACAGGAAGAGCGGTACGCCGAGGAGCCGCGCCATGCTGAGGATGTTCGGGATGGTGAGGACCCGGTCTGTCTGGACGCGGGTCTCCTGGACCTCCACCCGGGGGCCTCCTGTGCGAAATGTGCCGACGATGCTCCCTGACCTTACCCCAACGCAAAAAAGCTCCGGCTCTTGGGCTGGTGCCCAAGAGCCGGAGCTTCAAAAGGAGTTCGGCGGTGTCCTACTCTCCCACAGGGTCCCCCCTGCAGTACCATCGGCGCTGTGAGGCTTAGCTTCCGGGTTCGGAATGTAACCGGGCGTTTCCCTCACGCTATGACCACCGAAACACTATGAAACAGACAACCGAACCATGTGTGGCACATGGGGCTGTTCGTGGTTTCAGAACCAACACAGTGGACGCGAGCAACTGAGGACAAGCCCTCGGCCTATTAGTACCGGTCACCTCCACCAGTTACCTGGCTTCCAGATCCGGCCTATCAAC
>NZ_JBIAVN010000022.1:0-32948 GCF_042894285.1 Streptomyces sp. NPDC001544
CACCGGGACCTCCCCCGGCTCCCGCGGCTGCATCGACATCGACACCCTCCCCATACGACAACGTCGGCTCCCCAGACCACAACAAGGTCTGGGGAGCCGACGTCACGCGAAGGCCGGGATTAACCAACAGCGTCCCCTTGAGGGCCCGGCCCTTCGGCTTGCCCTCCCGGTGCTTCAGTCGTCGTCCGCGTGGCGGGTGCGCGGACCGTCCAGTTCCACCGCCGTGCAGCGCCAGCGGAGGTCGGGGCCCTGTTCCAGGCGGAAGGCCATGGCGCGCAGCTGGTCGCCCGCGCCGATACGGGCGAAGGCCTCGACGGCGCCCGGCCGGGGGACGTAGTAGCCGATGTCACGGACGACGGGAAGGGTGCCGCGGGTGCGCAGAGGGCCGGCTTCGGCGAGCCGGGCCAGGTCGTCGTAGGCGCGGCCGACGGTGTGCCGGAGCATCCAGTGGACGGGGCGCCGGCCGCTCAGCACGGCGAGGAGACGGTCGGCGAAGAGGTCGGTGGGGCGGGGGAGCGGGCGTGGCGCCGCGGCGGTGCGGCCCCCGCCCGGGGGCGCGCCGGCCGTCCGCCTGGCCGGGTCGCGGGGAGGGGCGCCGCCCGGGCGGCGGGGGTCGCGGCGGCTCGGCGGGCGGGTGCCCGGGCGGTGCTGCGCCGCAGCTCTGGTCATGACCTTGTTCATGGGAGTCCCCGTTCGGCGGGCCCGGCCGGTACCGGGCGGTAACTTGCTGGTGGGGACCTTGTACGGGGCGCGGGACGGCAACGGCAAGGAAGGTCCGGCCGGTGTCGTGGGGCCGGGAAGTTCACCTATCCGAGTGGTCGGGTGGGGTTCGGGCCCGGTGCCGAGGGGGTGCGCCCGGGTGAACCGGGGGGCGTGGGGTGGACGTGTGGGGCGGCATGGGCGGCAACTCGAAAGAGGACTCCCCCGCGTATCCTGTAGGCCGCTCCTGGAGCGGAGCCCATCGACCAGAAAGAGCGGCCAGCATGCGCGTCTACGTCCCCCTGACCCTGACCGGGCTCGCCGAGGCGTACAAGACGGGTGAACTGGGAAGCGGCCCGCTCGTCGCGTACGCCGTCACGCCCGGGCTGCGTGAGTGGTACCTCTCCGACGACATCGAGGAACTGGAGTACGCGGCGCTGAGCCGGGCCGCGCTGGCCTCGCTCCGGCTGCTGGCGGCGGATCCGGGTGCGGCGCGGCGGCGCGTCGTGGTCGCCGTCGACGTGCCCGACGGCGCGGCCACGGCCGACCCGGACCGCGGGCTCGACCCGGCGGCGCTCGGCGAGGTGCGGCTGGCGGGGCAGGTGCGGCTGGCGAAGGCGGCCGCGGTGCACGTGGACGCGGAGGACGCGGAGGACGACGTGGCCGCGGCGGCCGGGGCGCTGGAGGCGGCGGACGGCGGGGACGACGACGCGCAGTTCGTCGTGGACGGTGCCGAGGACCACGAGCTGCTGTGGTTCGCGACGCAGGAGATCCCGAACCTGGTGGGGCTCGGCTGACCCCGCCCGTCCGTGATTGTCACTGATTGTCAGTGGCGGCGGGTACGTTTTCAGGCATGGGGATGCACTCAAGCGCGCACATCGTGTGGGACTGGAACGGAACGCTGTTCCACGACAACGAGGCGATCATCGGGGCGACGAACGCGGCCTTCGGCGAACTGGGGCTGGCGCCGATCACGCTGGAGCAGTACCGGGCGCTGTACTGCGTGCCGGTGCCGAAGTTCTACGAGCGGCTGCTGGGCAGGCTGCCCAGCGACGCCGAGTGGGAGGTCATGGACGGCGTCTTCCACCGGTACTACGCCGAGCACCGGGTGCGGTGCGGGCTGACCGAGGGGGCCGTGGAACTGCTGGCGGGCTGGCGGTCCGCGGGACGCAGCCAGTCGCTGCTGAGCATGTACGTGCATGACGAACTGGTGCCGCTGGTGCGGGGGTTCGGGATCGAGGCGCACTTCATACGGGTCGAGGGGCGGACCGGGCCGTCGGGTGGCAGCAAGGCCGAGCACATGGTGCGGCATCTCGAGGCGCTGGCCGACAACGGGGTGGAGCCGGCGCGTACGGTGGTGATCGGCGACGCGGCCGACGACGCGGTGGCGGCGCGGTACGTGGGGGCACGGGCCGTTCTGTACACCGGCGGGTCGCACAGCCGGGCCAGCCTGGAGTCGGTGGGGGCGCCGGTGGTCGACACGCTGGCGGAGGCCGTGGCGGAGGCGGAGCGCTGCGCGGCTTCGGCGAACTGATCTGCGCGGGATCACTTTGAGCCCGGGACCAGGGCTGGGACGGGGGGCTTGCGCGGCTCGGCGCTACGAGGTGCAGCTGCGCCCACCCGTGCCGCCCTGGGGGTCCCCCCAGGCCCTTAAGGCACTGGGGGAGGCACGACTGCCCGCAGCTGGGGCAGCGGCGCGGATACGCCACCCCGCTCCTCGCCGCCCCTGTGCAGAACGTCAAACTTCCACCCCCCGTTTTGTACGCGAGTGGCTCATGACGAGCCCCCCTCGGGGAGCGATAGCCTTGTGGCGTGATCAGCGCGATAGTTCGCGGGGGCCCTGGTGTCTCCGCCCCGCGCCCGGGGAGCACGGACCGCGTCCGTGACCGGGCGGCGGTCGCTGGTCTTCGCGGGCGGGACGGGGGCACGAGGGTCCCCGAGGCACCGCGCACCCCCCGGGCCACGACGTCGCAGAGAGCAGCGTCACACCCGTCGGGCACGCCGAGAATGGCTGATAACCCCCCGCTCATCTCCCCTTGCGGCATAGCGTCGGATCGGACCGGACACCCCGGGCCGTGGCGTCGAGCCGGAAGGAAAGGGACCGTACTTCCTTCTACGTCACGCAACGGCGCGCGACAGGAGCCAGAGGACAATGCAGACCAAGCTGGACGAAGCCAAGGCCGAGCTGCTCGAAAGGGCTGCTCGGGTAGCTGAGAACAGCCCGGTCGGGGGGCACCTACCGACTGGGACCACGGGCGAGGGCGTTCCGGGCACCCCGGGCAGCCCTGACCAGGAATCCACGCTCGCGTTCCTCCAGCGCTACTACCTCCACACCGCCCCCGAGGACCTCGCCGACCGCGACCCGGTCGACGTCTTCGGCGCCGCGGTCTCGCACTACCGCCTGGCCGAGAACCGACCTCAGGGCACGGCCAACGTGCGGGTCCACACCCCGACCGTCGAGGAGAACGGGTGGACCTGCAGCCACACCGTCGTCGAGGTCGTCACCGACGACATGCCCTTCCTCGTGGACTCGGTCACCAATGAGCTGACCCGGCAGGGGCGCGGCATCCACGTCGTCATCCACCCGCAGTTCGTCGTCCGGCGCGACCTCACCGGCAAGCTCATCGAGGTGCTGCCCACTCCGCCCACCGGCGGCGAGCGTCCGCACGACGCGCACGTCGAGTCCTGGATCCACGTCGAGATCGACCGTGAGACCGACCGCGCCGACCTGAAGCAGATCACCTCGGACCTGCTGCGCGTGCTGTCCGACGTCCGGGAGGCCGTCGAGGACTGGGAGAAGATGCGCGACGCGGCCCTGCGCATCGCCGACGAGCTCCCGAAGGAGTCCGTCCCCGGCGATCTCGCCGCGCCCGAGGTCGAGGAGGCCTGCGAGCTGCTGCGCTGGCTGGCCGCCGACCACTTCACCTTCCTCGGCTACCGCGAGTACCAGCTGCGCGGAGACGACTCGCTGGCCGCCGTCCCCGGCACCGGCCTGGGCATACTGCGCTCGGACCCGCACCACTCCGACGACGAGCAGCACCCCGTCAGCCCCTCCTTCGAGCGGCTCCCGGCCGACGCCCGCGCCAAGGCCCGTGAGCACAAGCTGCTGGTGCTCACCAAGGCCAACAGCCGGGCCACCGTGCACCGGCCGTCGTACCTGGACTACATCGGCGTCAAGAAGTTCGACGAGAACGGCGACGTCGTCGGCGAGCGTCGCTTCCTCGGCCTGTTCTCCTCCGCCGCCTACACCGAGTCGGTCCGCCGGGTCCCGGTGATCCGGCGCAAGGTCGACGAGGTGCTGGAGCGCGCCGGTTTCTCGCCGCACAGCCACGACGGCCGCGACCTGCTCCAGATCATGGAGACCTACCCGCGCGACGAGCTCTTCCAGACCCCGCCCGCCGAGCTGCAGGCCATCGTCACATCGGTGCTGTACCTGCAGGAGCGGCGACGCCTGAGGCTCTACCTGCGGCAGGACGAGTACGGGCGCTACTACTCCGCCCTGGTCTACCTGCCCCGCGACCGCTACACCACCGGTGTCCGGCTGCGGATCATCGACATCCTCAAGGAGGAGCTGGGCGGCACCAGCGTCGACTTCACGGCCTGGAACACCGAGTCGATCCTGTCCCGGCTGCACTTCGTCGTCCGTGTCCCGCAGGGCACCGACCTGCCCCAGCTCAGCGACAGCGACAAGGAGCGCATCGAGGCCCGCCTCGTGGAGGCCGCCCGGTCCTGGACCGACGCGTTCGCCGAGGCACTGACCGCCGAGTGCGGCGAGGAGTACGCGGCCGAGGTGCTGCGCCGCTACAACAACGCCTTCCCGGAGGGCTACAAGGCCGACCACAGCCCGCGCGCCGCCGTCGCCGACCTCGTCCACCTGGAGCGGCTGAGCGAGGACAAGACGTTCTCCCTGAGCCTGTACGAGCCGGTGGGCGCCGGCCCCGAGGAGCGCCGCTTCAAGATCTACCAGAAGGGCGGCACGGTCTCCCTGTCCGCGGTGCTGCCGGTGCTGAGCCGGCTCGGCGTCGAGGTCACCGACGAGCGGCCGTACGAACTGCGGTGCACCGACCGGACGACCGCGTGGATCTACGACTTCGGTTTGCGCATGCCCAAGCCCAAGGCGTCCGGCGGCGCGGAGCAGCTGGGCGACGACGCCCGTGAGCGCTTCCAGGACGCCTTCGCCGCCACCTGGACCGGTCACGCGGAGAACGACGGCTTCAACGCCCTGGTGCTCAGCGCCGGTCTGACCTGGCGGCAGGCGATGGTGCTGCGCGCGTACGCCAAGTACCTGCGGCAGGCCGGCTCCACCTTCAGCCAGGACTACATGGAGGACACCCTCCGCAACAACGTCCACACCACCCGGCTGCTCGTCTCCCTGTTCGAGGCGCGGATGTCGCCGGAGCGGCAGCGCGCCGGCCTGGAGATCGTCGAGGCCCTGCTGGAGGAGCTCGACGCGGCCCTGGACCAGGTGGCGAGCCTCGACGAGGACCGCATCCTGCGTTCCTTCCTCACCGTCATCAAGGCGACGCTGCGCACCAACTTCTTCCAGGAGACGGTCGGCGGCAAGCCGCACGAATACGTCTCCATGAAGTTCGACCCGCAGGCCATCCCCGACCTGCCGGCGCCGCGCCCGGCGTACGAGATCTGGGTGTACTCGCCGCGCGTCGAGGGCGTGCACCTGCGCTTCGGCAAGGTCGCCCGGGGCGGCCTGCGCTGGTCGGACCGCCGCGAGGACTTCCGTACCGAGATCCTCGGCCTGGTCAAGGCGCAGATGGTGAAGAACACCGTCATCGTGCCGGTCGGCGCCAAGGGCGGCTTCGTCGCCAAGCAGCTGCCGGACCCGGGCGTGGACCGGGACGCCTGGCTGGCGGAGGGCATCGCCAGCTACAAGACGTTCATCTCGGCGCTGCTGGACATCACCGACAACATGGTGGCCGGCGAGGTCGTGCCGCCGCAGGACGTGGTGCGGCACGACGGGGACGACACCTACCTGGTGGTCGCGGCCGACAAGGGCACCGCGACGTTCTCCGACATCGCCAACGAGGTCGCCGAGTCGTACAACTTCTGGCTCGGCGACGCCTTCGCCTCCGGCGGCAGCGCGGGCTACGACCACAAGGGCATGGGCATCACCGCCCGCGGCGCCTGGGAGTCCGTGAAGCGGCACTTCCGGGAGCTGGGCGTGGACACCCAGAGCCAGGACTTCACGGTCGTCGGCATCGGCGACATGTCCGGTGACGTGTTCGGCAACGGCATGCTGCTGAGCGAGCACATCCGCCTGGTCGCCGCCTTCGACCACCGGCACATCTTCATCGACCCGAACCCCGACGCGGCCGTGTCCTACGCCGAGCGGCGCCGGCTGTTCGAGCTGCCCCGCTCCAGCTGGGCCGACTACGACACCGACCTGCTGTCCGCGGGCGGCGGCGTGTTCCCGCGCAGTGCGAAGGCCATCCCGGTCAACGCACACATCCGCGAGGCCCTCGGCATCGAGGGCAAGGTCACCAAGCTGACCCCGGCCGATCTGATGAAGGCGATCCTCGAGGCCCCGGTCGACCTGCTGTGGAACGGCGGCATCGGCACGTACGTCAAGGCGTCCACCGAGTCCAACACGGACGTCGGCGACAAGGCCAACGACGCCATCCGCGTCGACGGCGCCGACCTGCGCGTCAAGGTCGTCGGCGAGGGCGGCAACCTGGGTCTGACCCAGCTGGGCCGCATCGAGTTCGCGATGCACGGCGGCAAGATCAACACGGACGCGATCGACAACAGCGCCGGCGTGGACACCTCCGACCACGAGGTGAACATCAAGATCCTGCTCAACGGCCTGGTCACCGACGGCGACATGACCGTCAAGCAGCGCAACAAGCTGCTCGCCGAGATGACCGACGAGGTCGGCCGTCTCGTCCTGCGCAACAACTACGCGCAGAACACGGCGATCGCCAACGCGCTGGCCCAGTCCAAGGACATGCTCCACGCCCAGCAGCGCTTCATCCGCCACCTGGTGCGCGAGGGCCACCTCGACCGGGCGCTGGAGTTCCTGCCCGCCGACCGCCAGATCCGCGAGCGGCTCGCCCAGGGCCAGGGCCTGACCAGCCCGGAGACAGCCGTCCTGTTGGCCTACACGAAGATCACCGTTGCCGAGGAGCTGCTGCACACCTCGCTGCCGGACGACCCGTACCTGAGGGTCCTGCTGCACGCCTACTTCCCGACCGAGCTGCGCGAGCAGTTCGCCGACCGGATCGACAGCCACCCGCTGCGCCGGGAGATCACCACGACGGTCCTGGTCAACGACACGGTCAACACGGGCGGAACGACCTATCTGCACCGTCTGCGCGAGGAGACCGGCGCCTCCCTGGAGGAGATCGTCCGGGCGCAGACCGCGGCCCGTACGATCTTCTGCTCGGCGCCGGTGTGGGACGCGGTCGAGGCGCTCGACAACAAGGTCGACGCCGACGTCCAGACCCGCATCCGGCTGCACTCGCGCCGCCTGGTCGAGCGTGGCACGCGCTGGCTGCTGAACAACCGGCCGCAGCCGCTGCAGCTCGCCGAGACCGTCGAGTTCTTCGCCGAACGGGTGGAGCAGGTCTGGCAGCAGCTGCCCAAGCTGCTGCGCGGCGCCGACCTGGAGTGGTACCAGCACGTGTACGACGAGCTGGCCGGCGCCGGTGTCCCGGACGAGCTGGCCACCCGGGTCGCCGGGTTCTCCTCGGCCTTCCCGACGCTCGACATCGTCTCGGTGGCCGACCGCATGGGCAAGGAGCCGCTGGACGTCGCCGAGGTCTACTACGACCTCGCCGACCGGCTGCACATCACCCAGCTCATGGACCGCATCATCGAGCTGCCCCGCCACGACCGCTGGCAGTCGATGGCCCGCGCGTCCATCCGTGAGGACCTGTACGCGGCCCATTCGGCCCTCACCGCGGACGTCCTGGCCGTCGGCAACGGCACCTCGACCCCCGAGCAGCGCTTCAACGCCTGGGAGGCGAAGAACGCGGCGATCCTGGGCCGGGCGCGCACCACCCTGGAGGAGATCCGCAGCTCGGAGACCTTCGACCTCGCCAACCTGTCGGTGGCGATGCGGACGATGCGCACCCTGCTGCGCACGCATTCCTAGGTCGCCCTCCTCACCGGGCGACGCAGGCACCCCCCGAGCCGCACGGCTCGGGGGGTGCCCCACTTGGATAGAGTCCGGAATGTGAGTTTTCGTCGGACGAGCGTCGCCCTGCCCGGCAGAGCCTTTCCGCAGGCCGCCGCCGCGCTCGTCCTGCTCCTGATGCTCCTGGTGATCGTCCGCCTTCCCTGGGTGGGCGACCTCGGGATGCACGCGGCGACGATCCAGCGCCTGCGGCACAGCCTGCTGCACCCCGGCAACCCACTGGTCGACGCGGACACGCCGAGCCCGTACTACTCCCCGTGGATGCTGCTGCTCGGCTGCCTCGCCCGGGTCACCGGGCTGTCGGTGTTCGTGGTGCTGCGCCTCGCCGCGGTCGTCGGTCTCGGCCTGCTGGTCAGCGGGGTGTGGCGGTACGTCCGGACGCTCAGCGCCGCGCGGGCCGCACCGGCGGTGGCGCTGCTGTGCCTGCTCCTGCTGTGGGGGCCGCGTCTGTTCGAGTGGAGCGGGTTCCTCGGGCTGAACTCGCTGGCGCTGACGGTGTCGTACCCGAGCGTCTTCGCGCTCGGTCTCACCTTCCACTTCTGGGCCTGGCTCACGAGGGCGCTGCGCGCCGGTAGCAGGACCGGGTGGGGGGTGTGGCCGGGGCTCGGAGCGCTGTGGGCGTCGATCCTGCTGTGCCACCAGTTCACCGGTGTCGTCGCGTCACTGGGCGCGTTGGCGACGGTGATCGCGGCACGGCCCGGGCGGGCGGTCCTCGTGCGGCTGGGCATGGGGGCGCTGCTCGGCCTGGTGGTGCTCTGGCTCTGGCCCTACTACGACTTCTTCTCGCTGTTCTCCGCCGGGGCGGATCTGGAGGCGATCCACCGGCCGCTGTACGGGCATCTGCTCGGCCGGTTCGGGCTGGTGCTGGTCGGCGTGGTGGCGCTGGGGCTGCGGTTTCGGCGCGACCGGTGGGATCCGCTGGTGATCTTCTTCGTGCTGGGTGCGGTGGTGTTCACCGCGGGCGGAGTGAGCGGCCACTACTCGTGGGGGCGGGTGCTGCCGGCCGCGCTGATCCCGGCGCAGCTCGCGGCCGCGCTGGAGGCGGTGCGGGGCGGGCGGCGGCGGATGGTGTGGGCGTGTGTGCTGGGCGCCGCGCTGGCCGTCGGGGCGTGGACGCAGGTGGGGACGATCGGGTACGTCGTTCGGCGCGGGGCCCTGCCGGAGGTGGTCGCGGTGCGGTACCGGGCGCCGTGGGCGGGGTACCGGTGGGTCACCCCGTGGGTCAGGTACGGCGACGTGGTGATGGCCCGGACGAGACCGGCGCGGCAGATCCCGGCGTACGGGGCGTACACCGTGGCGCCCGGGTACCCCGATGTGTTCCTCACGGACGCGGGGCGCAGGGAGGCCGCCGTGCGGCGCTACTTCGCGGCGGGCACCGCGGGGGACGTGCGGCGCGGGATCCTGCGGGAGTACGGGGTGCGGTGGGTGGTGGACCGGGGGAGCGCGGGGGCCGGCCCGGGGCTGCGGGCGGTGGCCCGGGGACCGGACGGGCAGGTGCTGTACCGGGTGGCCGGCTCTTGAGCCACCGCAGGGCCTGAGTCACCGCAGGGCCTGAGCCACCGCAGGGCCTGAGCCACCGCAGGGCTTGGGTCACCGCAGAACGCTCGCCACCAACCGCGCCGCCCTCCGGATCCGGGGCCGCGCCATCCGTCGCACGACCGGCCGCACGACACTCGCGGTCACCCCCGTCGGCTCCCACCGCACCTGCAGGCGGCCCGGGTTGTGGGGTTCCGGTTCCACCGTCAGCCGGTGCCGGTCGACCCGGTAGGAGAGGGAGGGGAAGCCGATGGGGGCGAGGAGCATGCCCGTGTGGGCGAAGTCCTGCTGGGTGATGCGCAGGACCGGGTGCCGGATGCCCTCGAAACCGTGCAGGGGGAGCGATGCCGCGGTCAGGTCGAGGTGGACCCGGCCCTCGTAGACCCCGGGGCGGGCGGGGGTCAGACGGAAGGGGACCGTGACGCGGCGGCGGCCCGGGGTGAGGAGGAGGGCGGCGCGCTGGGGGCCGACGGGGAGCCGCAGCCCCGGGTCGTAGGTGCGGATGCCCAGGTCGAGTGAGGTGCCGGGGCCGGGGGTGAGCTCCGTGATCTCGTGGCGGAACAGGGCGCTGTGGAAGGGGCGCGCGTCCAGTTCGAGGTCGGTCACGTCCAGTTCACGGCGGGCCCGGACGGTCCCGGGGACGCGGTCGCCCCAGTACGTGGCGTCGCCCTCGGGCGCGGGGGTCACCTGCTTCGGTGCGACCGCGTGTCCCAGACCTCGTGCCGCCTCCCGTGCCTCGGGCAGCCGGCGGTCCCGGACGAGCTGCAGGACGACCCGTTCCGGGCGGGGCAGCCGGGCGTACGCGCCGGGCGCGAGGGTGTCGAGGTACGGGGTGACGATGTCGGCGAAGGACGCCAGCCACGCGTCGTCGCGGTAGGGCAGGTCTCCGGCGTACATGCGGAAGTCGTGCTTGAGGAACTTGTAGTCCTTGTCCTCCCGCAGCGACTCGTGCCCGCTCTCCCTCAGGAACCCGTCGATCAGGCGCTGGACGTGGATCCGGTCGCGGACGTTGCCGAGTCGGTGGCGCTGGTTGGAGATCGACGCCGAGTCGGCGGCCGCGTGCGGCTCCACGTACCAGTGGTAGACCGGCTCGGGGATGACCGTGAACGACTTCGCCAGGCAGTACGCCTGCGCGGTGAACAGTTGGTCCTCGTAGTGGATGCCCTCGGGGAACCGCAGGTCGTGGCGGTCGAGGAAGGAGCGGGCGTACATCTTGCTGGTCGACAGGTGCTCGAACAGCAGCCGGGGTTCCGACTCGATGCCGTTCACCGTGCGGCGCTCGGCCACCAGGTGCGGCATCCAGGTCGAGAGGTGACCGTTGTCCACCCGTATCCGCCGTACCGCGCCCATCGCGAAGTCGATCTCCCGCTCCCGGTGGGCGGACAGCAGGAGCTCGACGGCGTTCTCGGGCAGTTCGTCGTCGCTGTCCAGGAACATCAGGTACGGCGCTTGGGCGATCTCCAGGGCCCGGTTGCGCGGGGCGCTGCAGCCACCGCTGTTCTCCGGCAGCCGGAGGTGGCGGATGCGGGGGTCGCAGGCCGCCAGCCTCCGTGCCACGGCCGGGGTGTCGTCCGTCGAGTGGTCGTCGCTGATGATGATCTCGATGTCGCGGTGGGTCTGCCGCCGCAGCGAGGCGACCGCCCGGGGCAGGCGGGCCGCGTCGTTGTGGACGATCACGGTGACGGTGACGTCGGGGGTCATGCGTCGGCCTCCTCCGGACGGGGCGCCGGTGTGCGCTCCTCCACGGGGATCACAGGGGGCAGCGACTCCTCGCTCTCGCCGAGGAAGACCCGCCGTACGACCCGCTCGGCGGCGCGCCCGTCGTCGTACTCGCAAAAGCGCCGCCGGAAGGCGGCCCGCGCCTTCGCCGCGCCCTCGTCCCGCCAGGCGCCGGTGGTGAGGATCTCCGCCAGTTCCTCCTGGGTGCGGGCCACCTGGCCCGGGGGTTCGGCCATCAGGTCGAAGTAGACGCCGCGGGTCGTCGCGTACGTCTCCCAGTCGTCGGCGTAGACCACGATCGGGCGGTCGAGGTTGGCGTAGTCGAACATGATGGACGAGTAGTCGGTGACCAGGGCGTCCGCCGCCAGGCACAGCTCCTCGACCGGGTCGTACGCCGAGACGTCGACGACCCTTCCCGCGCGGCGCAGACCGGCCAGGGGGGAGGCCGCGCCGCCGTAGAAGTAGTGGGCGCGCACCAGCAGGACGGTGTCCTCGCCGAGGCGATCGGCCAGGGCCGCCAGGTCGAGCCGGGGAGTCCACCCGGCCTCGTAGTCGCGGTGGGTGGGGGCGTACAGGACGGCCCGCCGGCCGGGCGCGATGCCGAGGCGTTCGCGGACGGCGCGCACGCCGCGGGCGTCGCAGCGGTAGTAGACGTCGTTGCGCGGATAGCCGTAGTCCAGGGATGTGTAGCGGGACGGGTAGGCGCGCTCCCACATGCGGGTGGAGTGGCTGTTGGCGGAGACGCTGTAGTCCCACTTGTCGACGCGGGCCAGCAGGGCGGCGAAGTCCATGCCCTGGGCGGCGGCCGGGTGTCGCATCTGGTCCAGGCCCATGCGTTTGAGCGGGGTGCCGTGGTGCGTCTGGAGGTGGATCGCGTCAGGGCGCTTGACCACCGCGTTCGGGAAGTTGACGTTGTTGGTGAGGTACTTGGCGGTGGCCAGCACCTCCCAGTAGCGGCGGGTGCCGGGGACGACGTGGTCGGTGCCGGGCGGCAGGAGCGGCACGTTCTCCCTGGTCACCACCCACACCGGGTGTATGTGCGGGGCGAGTTCACCGAGCTTGGCGGCGATCGCCGCCGGGTTGCAGGCGACCCCCCGGTCCCAGTAGGCGGCGAAGACCGCGAGACCGGGGTCGACGGGCCGGCCCAGCGCGCGGCGGTACTGCTGGTCGCGCAGCTTGGTGCCGAGCTGCCGTTTGCGGGTTCCCACGGCCGCCTTCGCCGCGCGGCGGGTGCGGTTGGCGGCCTGGAAGGCGCGGTAACGGGTGTAGGCGCCCTCCTCGAGCAGGGCGCGGCGCACGCCCTCCAGGCCGGCCGGGCGGCGGTGGTCGGCAGGGCGCCAGCGGACGGCCGCCAGGGAGGCCCGGCGGAAGAACTCCCGGGCCACCGGCTCCGGCAGATCCTCCCGGGCGAAGGTGCGCAGCAGGTCGCGGACCATGAGGTCGTAGAGGACCGCGCGCGTGGCGGGGCGGTCCTTGACCAGGGGGAGCAGCGTCTCGTAGCGGTCGACGAAGCCGTAGCGGTCCTCGGGGGCGACGGGCGGGAGGCTCTCGGGGCGCAGCAGGCGGTCCTCGTACGCCACCTGGTTCAGGCAGGCGATCCGGCCGGCGTGCAGCAGTGCCGTGTACGCCGCGCGCGGCTCGTCGTCGGTGGCGAGCCGCTCCTGGTGGGCCTGCCAGAAGCCGGCGCGCAGCGCTCGGTTGCCGAGCAGCGGGGGCAGGCGCAACAGGTGGGGGGCCTCGTCCAGGGGGAGTTCGGCGCGGCCCGCCCGGGCCAGCAGGCGGCCGGCGCCGGAGGGCCTGCCGGAGGTCTCCCAGGTGCTGGTGACGTGGTCGAAGAGCAGGACGTCGACCTCGTCGGACAGTTCGGCGGCGCGCTCGGCGACCATGCGGGGGGCGCCGGCCGGCAGGCCGTCCTTGGCGTGGACGAAGTGCAGCCAGCGCCCGGTGGCCCGTGCGGCGCCCGCCGTCCGGGCCGCCGCGTCGCCCGTTCCGGCCGGCAGGGGCAGCACCACCGTCTCCGGGGAATGGGCCTGGGCGGTCTCCCGGGCCCAGTCGCCGACCGCGGCCACGATCACCTCGGCGTCCGGGAGCGGGTGGGCGTCGAGGGAGTCGAGGAGTCCGGTCAGGTGTCCCTGGGTGTTCGGCCCGTAGACGATGACGCTGAGCTCGGGCATCGCGGGCAACTCCTTCACCTCGTCGTCACCGGGTCGCGCCTATCAGCTCATAGTGCCACCAACGGGATGAAAGGCGCGGGGCCGGTTGCGCCGGCCGGGGGAGTTCCGGTCAGGCGGTCTGCAGAGGCTTCGGCTCGGGCTTCTGCGGTGCGGCCTTCGGGCCCTTGTCACCGGTGAAGGCCTCGTACTCCGCCATGACCTCCTCCGTCGGCCCGTCCATGCGCAGTTCGCCGCGCTCCAGCCACAGCACCCGCTCGCAGGTGTCGCGGATCGACTTGTTGTTGTGGCTGACCAGGAACACCGTGCCCGCGTGCCGGCGCAGTTCGCGGATGCGTTCCTCGGAGCGCTTCTGGAAGGAACGGTCGCCGGTGGCCAGTGCCTCGTCGATCAGCAGGACGTCGTGGTCCTTGGCCGCGGCGATGGAGAAGCGCAGGCGGGCGGCCATGCCGGAGGAGTAGGTGCGCATCGGGAGGGTGATGAAGTCGCCCTTCTCGTTGATGCCGGAGAACTCGACGATGTCCTCGTAGCGCTCCTTGATCTCCTCCCGGGACATGCCCATGGCGAGACCGCCGAGGTAGACGTTGCGCTCTCCCGTCAGGTCGCTCATCAGGGCCGCGTTGACGCCGAGCAGGGACGGCTGGCCATTGGTGTAGATCTGGCCGTTCTCCACCGGGAGCAGACCGGCCACCGCCTTCAGGAGGGTCGACTTGCCGGAGCCGTTGGTGCCGATGAGCCCGATCGCCTCACCCTTGTAGGCGACGAACGAGACCTTCTTGACCGCGTGCACCCGGCGCACGCCCGCCGCCTTCTCGGTCTGCTTGCGGCGCAGCATGCGGTTCAGGGCGGCGGTGGCCGTGCCGCGTCCAGCGCCGGTGCCGTTGACCCGGTAGACGATGTCGACGCCGTCGGCGACGACGGTGGGGATGCGGGTGTCGTTCATGGTGTCAGCCACGGCCGTACGTCTCCTCAGCCTTCCAGAAGTAGATGAAGCCGCCGACCCCGGCGAGCAGGGCCCAGCCGGCCGCCGCCGGCCACACGTGTGGGGGGAGCTGGCTGGAGTGGAAGCTGTCGATCAGCGCGTAGCGCATGAGGTCGATGTAGACGGCGGCCGGGTTGGTCTCCAGGGCGACCGTCACGATGTGCGGCAGGTGGTCCTTCTTGGTGAGCTTGTCGATGCTCCACATCACGCCGGAGACGTACATCCAGGTGCGCAGCACGAACGGCATCAGCTGTGCGATGTCCGGGGTCTTCGCACCCATCCGGGCCATGATCATCGACACGCCGGCGTTGAACGTGAACTGCAGGACCAGCGCCGGGACCGCCAGCAGCCAGGACGCGGAGACCGGGACGCCGAAGCAGAGCAGGATGACGACCAGCGCGGCCATCGAGAACAGCAGCTGCTGGAGCTGCTGGAGGCAGAAGGAGATCGGCAGCGCGGCCCGCGGGAAGTGCAGCGCCCGGACGAGGCCGAGGTTGCCGGAGATGGCGCGGGTGCCCGCCATGATGGAGCTCTGGGTGAACGTCCAGATGAACACGCCCGTGACCAGGAACGGGATGTAGTCCGGTACGCCGTGCTTGGTGCCCAGCAGCACGCCGAAGATGAAGTAGTAGACCGCCGCGTTGAGCAGCGGGGTCATGACCTGCCAGACCTGGCCGAGCTTCGCCTGGCTGTACTGGGCGGTGAGCTTGGCGGTGGCGAAGGCACTGATGAAGTGCCGCCGCGCCCAGAGCTGGCGGACGTACTCGGGCAGGGAGGGGCGGGCGCCGCTGACCGTGAGGCCGTGCCGGGCGGCCAGGGCCGCGAGGTCGTCGTCGGCCGGGACCTCGGTCGGGGGCGGTGTGTGGAGAACCTGGCTCACATCCGCTGCTTTCACTCGGGGGGAGAGGGGGGTCTGCGCGGGCTGCCGCCGGGGTCGCGTCGCCCGGCGTTTCCTTACGCTTCTCTTCACGTTTTCTTACGTCGGGACGGGACCGTATCGTCGCAACGTGAGAGTAGGGCCAATCGACGTCGCAACGCAACCGTTTCGTCGCAACGGCCTATGCTGGGCCGTATGACGACGAACGCCGACGAGCCCCAGACGCGTCCGCGCCGCAGGACCCCTGCCGGGGCGGCCGTACTGCGGGAGGACGTGACCGAGGCGATCCGGGCGGCTGTCTTCGAGGAACTCGCGGCCAGCGGCTACGCGCGCATGTCCATCGAGGGCATCGCGCGCCGCGCCGGAGTCGGCAAGACCGCCGTCTACCGCCGCTGGCGCTCCAAGCTGCACCTCGTCCTCGACGTCGTCTCGGCGCTCGCCGTGATGGGCCTGCCCGTGCCGGACACCGGCTCCCTGGAGGGCGACCTGCGACTGCTGTACGAACTGACCTCCCGCGCGCTGCGCCACCCGGTCGCCTCGCAGATCATCCCCGACCTCCAGGCCGAGGCGGCCCGCAACCCCGAGATCGCCGAGGCCATGCAGAAGGCCCTGCGGGACGGACAGGAGGGCGTCGCCAGCAAGATCATCGCAGCGGCCGGGCAGCGTGGCGAGCTCCGCGTGGCCGCCGACGACGAACTGGCCCTCGACCTGATCTCGGGCCCCCTGTACTGGCGCTCGGTGGTGATCCGCAGCCCGAAGCTGCCCAAGGACTACCTGTCCGCCCTGGCCAAGGCGACCACCGCGGCCCTCAAGGCGCTCTGAGCCCTTCCGGTACGGTGCCGCTGCCGTGCCCGGCTCCGGACCTCACCCGTCCGCCTCCGCGTCGGCGGCCTCCAGCAGCCTGCCCGCCAGCCCGGCCAGCTCCGCCGCTCGCAGCACCCGCCCGAACCCGGGCAGCGGCACGTGCAGCGCCTCGCTCCACCGGGCCGGAACCGCCCCGATGCCGTACACGGCTCCGGCGAGCCCGCCGGTGACGGCCGCCACGGTGTCGGTGTCGCCGCCCAGGTCGACGGCCGCGCGTACCGCGTCCTCGTACGAGGAGGTGGTGCGCAGCGCCCAGACGGCGGAGCCCAGACAGGGCCAGACCGCCCCGTTGAACTCGGTGGCCAGATCCGGGTGCCAGTCGGCCGCGAGGACGACCGAGTACCGCTCCCGGTGATCGGGATGGACGGCCCGCAGCGCCTGGGGCACGGCGTCGAGGGGGTCGCCCCCGTCCAGGGCGGCCCGCACCAGTTCGTGGAAGACGGCCGTGCCCTCCCAGGCCGCGCGATCCCCGTGCGTGAGCGCGGACAGACGGCGGGCGGCGTCCATCGTCACCCGCCGCCCCAGGGCGGCGAAGCGCACGGCGGAGGGCGACGCCCGCATCAGCGCCCCGTTCCCGGCGGCCCGCTGACTGCTCTGGAAGTGCAGCGCCGCCGCGAGATCCCACGGATCGCCGCTGCCGAGCACCGCCTCGGTCTGCAGGCCGATGTCCTTGGGGTCGGCGGCGGCCCACCGCCGGAACCGCCGGAACAAGTCCGGCGGATCCAGCCCGCCGCGCTCCAGCAGCGACTCGGCGGTCAGCACGGCCATCTGCGTGTCGTCGGTCGCCTCGCCGGGGTCCCAGCCGCCGCCCCCGCACATCTCGCCGCCCTGCCCGGCCCGCGGGAAGCGCGCGGAGAAGGCCCCCTCGGGCCCGAACTCGAAGGGCGCGCCCAGGGCGTCGCCGACGGCGGAGCCGACGACGGAGCCGACGGCGCGCTCGGCGCGGTGGGGATCGGTCACCCGGGCAGCGTAAGGGCGCCCGGGCACCCCGGGCTCAGGAACGTGCGACTCGGAACGCTGCGACGTGCAACGTGCGACTCGCGGATCAGGAACGTGCCGACCGCGGATGCAGGTGTACCCAGCCCTCCCAGGCCGAGGTGATCATGTCCTCGACGTCGTGTTTGGCCTGCCAGCCGAGTTCCGCGGCGATGCGGTCGGCGGAGGCGACCACGCGCGCGGGGTCGCCGGGGCGGCGTGGGGCGATCGTCGGGGGGTGGTCGTAGCCGGTGATCGCGTTGATGCGGTCGATCATCTCGCGCACCGAGACGCCCTCCCCGCGGCCGATGTTGAAGGTCAGGTGGGCGCCGGGGGAGGACTGCAGGGCGCGGGCGGTGGCCACGTGCGCCTCGGCCAGGTCCACCACGTGGATGTAGTCGCGGACGCAGGTGCCGTCCGGGGTCGGGTAGTCGTCGCCGAAGATCCGCGGCGAGGTGTTCTGCGTGAGCTTCTCGAAGACCATGGGGATGAGGTTGAAGGCGCCCGTGTCCGCCAGCTCGGGGGCGGCCGCGCCCGCCACGTTGAAGTAGCGCAGCGACGCCGTGGACAGGCCCGTGGCCCGGCCGGTCGCCCGCACCAGCCACTCGCCGGCCAGCTTGGTCTCGCCGTACGGGGACATGGGCACGCACGGCGTCTCCTCCGTCACCAGGTCCCCGGGGCCCGAGGTGTCCGGCGCGCCGTAGACGGCCGCCGAGGAGGAGAACACGAAGGACAGGACGCCCGCCGCCGTCACCGCCTCCAGCAGGACGCGCAGGCCCTCCACGTTCTCCCGGTAGTAGTGCAGCGGGCGGTCCACCGACTCGCCCACCTGCTTCTTGGCCGCGAGGTGGACGACCCCGGTGACGGAGTGCTCGGCGAGCGTGTGCGCCAGCAGGCCGGCGTCCAGCGTGGAGCCCACCACCAGCGGCACCCCGTGCGGGACGCGGTCGGCGATGCCGGTGGACAGGTCGTCGTAGACGACGGCCCGTTCCCCCGCCTCGGCCATCGCCCGCACGACGTGCGCCCCGATGTAGCCGGCGCCGCCGGTGATCAACCAGGTCATGTGAGGTCGTCTCCTCGTTCCGTGGCCGCGGTGGTGCGTCGGTCGGCTGCCGGCGCCGGCTCTCAGTGAAGCAGGCGGTGCAGCCGTCCGCGGACAAGCTTGCCGACTCCTCGTGCCCCCGTGGCCACGCGCAGTGCCAGCGCGCCGGAGCGTGTGGCGTACGGGCGCACCAGCAGCACGCCGTGCCGGACGCTCGGCAGGGCGCGTGGGCGCAGGAGACCGGCGCCCGCGACGGCATGCGCCGTCACCTCGCGCTGCGCGCCGTCGGCGAAGCGGACGTGCAGCCGCAGGTCCCACGTGCCCTCGCCGAGCGCTCCCGGGTCGACGGACGCCTCCGTGGTCCAGGACACGCCGTCACCCGCCGGTGCGAACACGGACGTACGGCGCCGGTCCGGGTGCCCGTCCTCCCGTCGCCGCCACTCCACGTCCACCGCCTCCGGGTCGGCGCGCGCCACCCGGCCGTACAGGTCGTGCAGCCGCAGCCGCAGCCGCAGCCGCCATCGCAGCCGCAGGCCCGTCGCCCGCGCGCCGGGGCGCAGTTCCGCGTCGACGGCCAGCGGCAGCGACGGGAGCGGGCGGGTGAGGAAGGGGGTGAGGGCGACCTGCGGGAGGTCGCCGGCCCAGACCGGGGTGCCGTCCGGGGTGCGGGCGTAGGGCGGGAGCAGACGGGCCGGGCGGGCGGCGAGCTCCCTGAGGCGGGGCAGGTCACGGGGTTCGGGGGACTCCAGGACGACCCGTGCGATCAGCCGACCGGGTGCCGTCGGGTTGAGCTCCCAGTCGGCTGCGTCGTATCCGGCGAGGTACGCGCGCGTGTGCGCCCACCACGCACGCCGGTACTGCGCGTCCCGGTCCGGAAGCTCGCGTACGTACATGCGCAGCTCGTGGTCGAGGAACTTGGCACGGGCCTCCCGGGCCGGCGCCTTCTGCCCCGCTTCCAGCAGGATGTCGTACACCAGGGCGCACGCCCGCGTCCGTGCCCGCCAGTTGTCGATGCCGGCCCGGTCGAGGGAGAGCGACAGCCGGCCGGCCGAGCGGCGCACGTGCCAGACGTACACCGGATCCGGCACCAGGGCGATGCGCGGTCCGGCGGCCAGCACGCGCGCGGTGAAGACGAAATCCTCGTAGAGGAAGCGGCCCTCGGGGAAACGGATGCCGTGCTCCCGCAGGAAACCGGTGCGGTAGAGCTTGTTGACGCAGAGGGTGTCGTGGACCAGGCGGGGGAGCCGGGAGGGGTGCGCGAGGACGGCGTGGGCCTGGTACAGCGGCGCCTGCCACGGCTGTTCGAGCCCCGAGGGCAGCTCCCGGCGCACGCACAGTCCGGACGCGACCTCCGCGCGGGCCGCCGTCGCCGCCGTGAGCAGCGCGTCCACCGCGCCGGGCGGCAGCACGTCGTCGCTGTCGAGGAACATCACGTACGGCGCCGTCACCGCGTCCAGCCCCGTGTTGCGCGGACTGCCGCACCCGCCGCTGTTGACCGGGCGGCGCAGCACCCTCAGCCGCGGCTCGCCGGCGGCCAGCCGGTCCAGGGCCGCCACGCTGCCGTCCGTCGAGCAGTCGTCGACGGCCAGCACCTCCCGGACGGCCGGTCCCTGAGCCAGCGCGGAACGCACCGCGTCCCTCACATGGGCGGCGTCGTTGTACCCGATGACGACCACACCGACATGCGGAGACTGAGGGGCATTCTGGTGCATAGCGCGCAGAGCATGCATAGCGGTCATATAACGGAAGCGTACGAATGATGGCCGGTCATGCGCTAATGGGGAACCGTTGCCCGATGGGGAAGGCGGGCGGAGGCGGGGCGGGGTCCGGTCACCGGCGCGGCGTCCGCCGCCGGGAGCCGTGTGGAGCGCCACAGCCGGACGAGGGACAGTACGGCGGCGGCCGCGAGGAGTCCGTTGCGCAGGAGCATCAGCGCGCACCCCGTCCAGGTGCAGCCCACGACCTCCCGGTAGAGCGCGGGATAGGCCACGGCGCTGACCGCGCTCGCCGCCACCACCAGCGCGGCCACCGGACGCTGCACGGTGTGCCGGGAGGTCAGGCAGACGGCGGCCAGGCCGAGCAGCCAGACCATGTACTGCGGACTGATGACCCGGCTGGTGACGGTGAACAGCAGCACGGCGCCCAGCGCGGCGTCGTACGGCGTCGCCTCGGTCCAGCGCCGGGCCCGTACGCGCCACAGCACCAGCAGCCCGAAGGCGATCGCGGTGAGCGCGAGGCAGACGGTGGCGACGGCGGAGACGTGCGGGCCGACGAGTTCGACCGCGCCGTACCGGTAGCGGGACCTGCCGGTCCAGCCCGCATGGGTGGCCAGGCTGAGCGCCGTACCGCCGAGGGACTCGATCTGGATCCCGCGGCCCCCCTGCTGCCGCAGAAACGCCAGGGGGTTGTCGAACAGTCCGGCGAGGATCCCGAAGGCGAGCGTCCCCGCTCCCGCCGCCCATGTCCACGCCGACCGGGTCGCACGCCCCCTCTCCACCCCGAGCAGCACCAGCGCCGGCCACACCTTCACCAGCCCGCCCAGCACCGCGAACACCCCGCCCACGCGCGGGGAGCGCGGCAACGTCAACAGGGCGATGACGGCGAACGCCGTGACCTGTACGTCGTAGCGGGCGAGCGGGAGATGCAGCAGCAGCGGCAGGGCGCCGACCCACAGCGCGGCCCCTCGCAGGCTGCGGCCCGGCCGGGTGCCCGCGCGGACCAGCGCCAGCGCGATCACCGCGTCGGCGACGAGGGTGAGCACGACGAACGCCTGGAAGTACGTCAGCCCGGGCAGCAGCCCCGGCGCGAGCAGCACCGCGCCGGCGCCCGGCGGGTACTGCCACAGCGTGTCGTGCGCCGGGAAGGCGCCCCGCGACAGGACGCCGAACCAGTGGAAGTACAGCCGCCACACCTCACGCGCGACGGAGCCCCGGCCCAGCAGGGGGACGGAGTCGTGGACGAGCAGCCACAGCATGGTGGCGCGGGTCACCGGCCAGGCGACGGCGAGGGAGAGCACACGGCGGTTCATCCCAGGGAGGGTAAGCCGCGCGGATGGTGTATTGATGCTGATACGCCGTCAATACACACCAAACGTTTGCTAATCGCAAAAGATCGGGCTGTGGTGAGCATCCGTTCCCTGGTCGACCCGGAGCAGAGTCGTGTCCGCCGTGGCGCGGCGGTTGCCGTCCCCGCGACCGTGATGCTCGTGGTCGGGCTGTGGGGGATCGACCGCGGCGGCATGTGGCGCGACGAGGCGGTCACCTTCCAGGTGGCGCGGCGCACGGTGCCGCAGATCTGGCGCCTCCTGCACGGGGTCGACGCGGTGCACGGCCTCTACTACCTGTTCATGCACGCCGTCCTCGCCGCCCACCCCGGCGAGGTCCTGCTCCGGCTGCCGTCGGTGTGCGCGGCGGTGCTGGCCACGGGTCTCGTCGCCGCACTCGGCAGCCGGCTGGCCGGGCCCCGCGCCGGGCTGTGGGCCGGACTGCTCTACGCGCTCACGCCGATGGTCGGGCACTACGCGCAGGAGGGCCGCTCCTACGCCATGGTCGCGGCCGGGGCGGCCGGGGCCACCCTCCTCCTGGTGCGCGCGGTGCCGGCCGGCGGCCGGTCCTGGTGGGCGTACGGCACGGTCCTCGGCGTCACCTGCTGGCTGCACGAACTCGCGGTCCTGCTCCTGCTCGCCCACGCCTCGACGCTCGCCCTGGCCCGGGTGCCGGGCAGGGTGTGGCGGGGATGGGGCTGCGCGGCCGCGGCCGTGGTGGTCGCGCTGCTGCCGATGGTGGTGGTCTCGCACGCCCAGTCGGCGCAGGTCGCCTGGGTGCGGGAGCCGACGGCGGACACCGCGTGGGAGCTGCTGCGGCAGTTCGCGGGACCGACCGACGGCGTGTACTGGACCTGCCTGGTGCTGGCCGCCCTCGGGCTGACCCGGCTCGTGGGCGGGCGCGGGGAGTTGACGTGCGCGGGCGTCGCGCTGCCGCTGGCGGTGGTGCCGCCGGGGGCCCTCATGCTGGCCTCGCTCCTCACGCCGCTGTACGTCCCCCGGTACGTGCTCTACGCGCTCGCGGGGGCGCCGCTGCTGGTGGCGGCCGGGGCCGACCGGGTGGCCGGCCGGCTGGCCCGAGCCGCAGGGCCGGAGCTCCGGCGGGCGCGCGTTCCCCTCCTCGCCCTCACCGGTGTCCTGGCCGTCGCCCTCGCCTTCGTCCACCAGCTCCCGGTCCTGCGCCAGGACCGGGAGTCGAACCACCGTCCCGACAACCTCGCCGCGATGTCCTCGGACGCCGCCCGAGAGCTGCGCCCCGGCGATCCGGTGCTGTTCCTCCCGTCGCAGGCGCGGAGTACGGCGCTGGCGTACCCGGCCGGGTTCCGCGGCACCCGGGACGTGGCCCTGGCGGCCGGCGCGCCCGCGTCCGGCACCCTGTACGGGCGTGAGGTGGGCCCGGGACTGCTGCGGCGCAGGTTGGCCGGCCTCGACCGGGTGTGGGTCGTCGCCGAGCGACGCACCGCCGACGCGGCCTGGTATCCCCGCGATCCCGTCGACCGGGCCAAGCTGGCCGTCGTGCAGGAGCGGTTCGTGCTGCGGGAGCTGTCCGCACGCGACGGAATGATCATGCGGCTCTACGTCCGCCGGACAGACCCTACGGGTGCTCGGGCATGTCCAGTGCGGCAGCGTCCAGTGCGCTCGTGAGCCGGTCGAGGCGGGCGCGCAGCTCACCGATCTCGTCGAGGTCCAGGCCGGTCACCTCGACGATGCGGCGCGGCACCTGAAGGGCCCGCTCGCGCAGCGCGGTGCCCTCCTCGGTCAGCCGCACCTCCACCGAGCGCTCGTCGCGCGTGCTGCGCTCCCGGCGGACCAGTCCGGCCCCCTCCAGGCGTTTGACCAGCGGCGAGAGCGTGCCGGAGTCCAGGCGCAGGTGTTCGCCCAGCTTCTTGACCGGCAGGTCCCCGTGCTCCCACAGGACGAGCATCACCAGGTACTGCGGGTAGGTGAGGCCGAGGTCCTTGAGGATCAGGCGGTAGACGCCGTTGAAGGCGCGGGACGCGGCGTGCAGGGAGAAGCAGATCTGGCGGTCCAGACGGAGCCAGTCGGCCTCGGCGATCGGGGAGGGGGACGAAGTGGCGGTCATGGCTCCAGGATAGCTCTTGGCGAGTTATTTAGTTGTACGCAACTGAATTGTGTGCTGTACTTGTGGTCGTACGGCGGCCACCGAGGACCGCCGGGACATGACGTTTCGAGAGGGATGGTCATCCATGGACGCGCTCTACACCGCCGTCGCCACCGCCACCCACGGCCGTGACGGCCGTGCCTTCACCAACGACGGCAAGATCGACGTGAAGCTGGCGCCGCCGGTGGAGCTGGGCGGCGACGGCCAGGGCACCAACCCGGAGCAGCTCTTCGCCGCCGGCTACGCCGCCTGCTTCGGCAGCGCCCTGGGACTCGTCGGCCGCCAGGCGAAGGTGGACGTCAGCGACGCCGCGGTGACCGCCGAGGTCGGCATCGGCAAGCAGGGCGAGGGCTTCGGCCTGAAGGTGACGCTGCGGGTGGAGCTGCCCGACACCGTGGACGAGGCGACCGGCCGGAAGCTGGTCGAGACCGCCCACCAGGTGTGCCCCTACTCCAACGCCACCCGCGGCAACATAGAGGTCGACCTCGTCGTCGAGTGACCGACGCACCCCTCGGCCCTCCTCACTTCGCCGAGTGAACCTCCCGGCCGGCGTGTCCCTGCGCGGGCACCGGCAGCGGACGCCGGCCGGGGCGTTCCAGCAGCAGCGGCACGCCGACCACCGGAAGCAGCCAGGCCAGCACGATCAGCCGGTCGCCCCCGATGGAGATGTCGGGGTGCGCGGCCTGGGTGAGGATGCCCGTGAACGCCGCCCCCAGCAGGAAGCAGCCGAACGCGGGCCGGCGCACCGCACCCCACGCCCCGGCCGCGAGCGCCGCCGCGAACAGCGGCTCCCACAACTGCCGACGCGACCACTCCAGCCAGAAGTTCCCCTCGAGCTGCAGCAGCTCAGCCCACGGGTGGACACGGTCCGGACGGGCGAAGTGGCCGGTCAGCAGATCCTGCAGGCTCTCGGACTCGGACGGATAACCGAGCAGCCGCGCCAGCAGTACCGTCCCCAGCGCGGCACCACAGCCCACCGCCGTGAGCGCCACAACCCCGCGCCCCGCGGACCGGCCGCGGCACCGGCGCCGTACGGCCACCACCGCACCCGCACCGGCCAGGCACAGCCCGAGGAACAGCGCCTGCGAGTGCTTGACCGCGAACAGCGAGACCAGCGAGCAGGCGGTCAACGCCGTCCCCGCCCGCGCCCGGCCGGTCAGGGCGAGCGCACAGCCCCACACCGCCGCCAGGGACAGCGCAAGCAGGAGGCCCTCCGTCATCGGGCGCATCGCCGTCGCCCCGCACGGCAGGACGTAGAACAGCGCCTGGCCTGCCAGCGCCCACCGCACGGACACGGACAGGGTGCGCAGCACCAGGAACGCGAGGACTCCGGCCGTAGCCGAGACGACCACACTCGCCAGCCACACCCCCCACGTCACCCCGAAGACCACCACGAACGGCACCAGGAACAGCGGGTAGCCGGGCCGCACCTCGAAGATCGGCCGCATCCTTGCCGACATGAACGGCGCCACATGCCCCACGGACTCCCCGGCCCGCAGCCGCCGCTCCACCCGCCGCCACTCGTCGGCCCGGCACTCGGCCAGCACCCGCGGGCCGGGGTCCGGCCGGTGGAAGTGCACCACGTCCACGCTCTGGCCGCGGCGCGCCAGGGCGGCCTGGCCCGCGCACGACCAGTCGATGGTGGCGCGGGCCGCCGACCGGGTGTCCTCGCCGCTCAGACTCAGCGCGTACGACACGTAGTTCTCGGAGTCGGGGGTTCCGCGGCCCTCCACGTTGGCCGACTGCAGCAGCGCGAAGACGGCGGCCACGACCGCGGCCCAGGTGCGTGCCCTCATGTCGAGGCGAGCTGGTCGTGACCGGCGGCGGGCTCCGGCACCCGGACCGCGACGGCCGGCTCCGGCATCGACTCACCCAGCATCAGGGTCCGCACCACCCGTTCCGCGGCCCGCCCGTCGTCGAACTCGCAGAAACGCGCCCGGAACTCCGCCCGCAGCCGCGCCGACTCCTCGTCCCGCCAGCCCCCAGAGGCGAACAGCCACACCAACTCCCGGTGGGAGCGGGAGACATGGCCCGGCGGCTGGGCCGTGATGTCGAAGTAGGCGCCGCGGGAGGCCGCGAACGCACCCCAGTCGTCGGCGTGGACCACGATCGGCCGGTCGAGGTTGGCGTAGTCGAACATCAGGGACGAGTAGTCGGTGACCAGGACATCGGAGGCCAGCATGACCTCCTCCACGTGCGGTTCGTCCGTCGCATCGACGAGCGCCCCGCGCCGGTGCAGCTCCGTGAGCCCGAAACGGCGCGCCGGTCCCGTCGCCAGCGACGGGTGCAGACGGACGACGAGCGTGTGCCCCTCCCCGAGGTCCGCGGCGAACCGGGCCAGGTCGATCCGGTCGACGTGGCCGCCCCGGCGGTAGTCGCGGCGGGTGGGGGCGTAGAGCACGACCGTGTGGTCCTCCGGGATGCCGTGCCGGGACCGGAACTCTGCCCCCGCCCCGTCGGCCGCGCCGACGAGGACGTCGTTGCGCGGACTCCCGGTCCGCAGCGAGGTGAAGTGGCAGGGATACGCCCGGTCCCACACCAGTTCCGAGTGGCGGTTGGCGACCAGGCTGTAGTCCCAGCGGTCGGCGCGGCGCAGCATCTGCGGCACGTTGAACCCGTGCCGTGCACCCGGCTTCGTCAGCAGATCGGCCGCCATGTACTTCAGCGGCGTGCCCAGATGGGTGTGGATGTGGACGCTCCCGGGCCGTTTGACGACCGTGCCCGGCCAGTTGACGTTGTTCACCCAGTACGTCGCCCGCGCCATGACCTGGTGGTAGCGGCGGGAACCCGGCGTCACATGGTCGATGCCGGGAGGCAGCGAGCCGACCGCGTCCTCCCTGACCACCCACACGCCGTGGATGTGCGGCGCGATCTGAAGTGCCTTGGCGTGGATCGCGGCCGGGTCGCCGGACACGCCCCCGTGGTGGAGCGCCGAGTAGACGGCGAGGTGCGGGTCGAGCGGGCGCCTCGACTGCGCCGCGTACCAGGTCCTTCGGGCGGGCCGCGCGACCGTCCCCGCCGCACGCCGGCCCTGGTTCGCGGCGGCCCTGCCCAACCTGCCCAGACCGGTCAGCGCCGCGTACGACAGATAGGGCGCCGTCGCCAGCAACCGCATCTTCAGGCCCGAGTCGCCGTCCGGCGCGGTGAACCCCGCGGGCAGGTGACGGCGGTGGAAGGAGCGGATCGCGCGGTAGAAGTCCGGCCGGTCCGCCGGGGTGACGCGGTCCTCCTGGGCCAGCACGTACAGCATGTGGTTCAGGGCCCGTTCGAACAGCAGCGGGCGCGCCCAGGCGAGGTCCGGACGCTCCGCCAGGAACGCGAACAGGCCCTCGTACTGCTGGAAGATGTCGAAGTGCCGGCGCCCCGGGGTCTTCGTGATCGCGCCCTGCCGGCGCTGCCGGTACTCCACCCCGACGCGGTCCAGGCAGACGATCCGGTCCGCCAGCACCATCGCCCGGTAGGTGACCGGCGCGTCCTCGTACAGACCGGGCGCGTACCGCAGACCGTGCTCCAGGAAGAAGGACCGCCGGAAGGCCTTGTTCCAGGCGACCAGGAACAGATGCAGGTACTGCGGGCTCTGCCGGATGCCGAAGGCGTCCGTTCCCGCGGCGGCCAGCAGCTCGGCCGTCGCGCTGGGACCGCCCCGGCCCCACCAGTGGGTGCGCACATGGTCGAAGACCAGGATGTCCGGGTCCGCGGTCGCGTCGAGCCGTGCCGCGACGGCCTCCAGCAGGCCCGGCGTGTAGTGGTCGTCGCTGTCGAGGAAGAGGACGTAGTCGCCGCTCGCCTGTTCCAGGCCCGCGTTCCGGGCCCGGCCGAGGCCGACGTTCTCGGGCAGGTGCAGCACCTTCACCCGGGAGTCGCGGTCGGCGTACTCGTCGAGGATCGCGCCGCAGCGGTCGGGAGAGCGGTCGTCGACCGCGATCACCTCGAAGTCCGCGAAGGACTGGCCGAGCACCGAGTCCAGGCACTCGTGCAGGAAGCCCTGCACCTTGAAGACGGGGACGATGATGCTGAAGCGGGGCACTTCGGTCAGCTCCTCTCGAGGACGGGCGTCGGGGCCGGGATCCGCTCGGCCAGCGGGATCACGGGTGGGATCGACTCGGGCGGTTCGCCCAGCAGCACCCGGCGCACCACACGCTCGGCCGCGCGTCCGTCGTCGAACTGGCAGAAACGCTCCCGGAAGGCGGCGCGCAGGGCGGCGGCGCGCTCGTCCGCGTAGGAGCCGTCACGGAAGAGGGCGGCCAACGCCTCCGGTGTCGCGGCCACCCGGCCCGGAGGAGCCTCCATGAGGTCGAAGTAGACGCCCCGGACCTCCCGGTACACGTCCCAGTCGTCCGCGTACACGACGATCGGCCGGTCCAGGTTGGCGTAGTCGAACATGATCGACGAGTAGTCGGTGATCAGGGCGTCGGCGGCCAGACAGACGTCCTCGGAGGAGCGGTGCCCCGTGACGTCGATGATCCTGCCGTCGGCGCGGGCGGCGCCCCGGTCGTAGAAGTAGTGGGCGCGCAGCAGCACGACGTAGTCCTCGCCGATCGCCTCGCAGAACGCCTCCAGGTCCAACCGGGCGTCGAAACCGGAGGCGTGGTCGCGGTGCGTGGGGGCGTACAGGATGGCCGTCCTGCCCTCCGGGACGCCCAGTTCCCGACGGACGCGGACGACGTCGTCGGCGGTCGCCGTGTAGTAGACGTCGTTGCGCGGATAGCCGTACTCGAGGGCCTCGTACGAACCGGGGAACGCCCGTTCCCACATCTGGGTGGAGTGGCTGTTGGAGGACAGGTTGTAGTCCCAGCGGTCCACCCGGGCCAGCAGCTTGGCGAAGCTGCCGGTCGCGGCCGCCACCACGGGATACGTCGACTGGTCGACGCCCATCTTCTTCAGCGGGGTGCCGTGCTGGGTCTGCAGGTGCACGCTGCCGGGGCGTTTGACCACGGCGTCCGCGAAGTTGGCGTTGTTGATCAGGTACTTGGCGCGGGCGAGCACGTCCCAGTACTTCCGGCTGCCGATGACCGCGTGCTCGACGTCCGCCGGCATGCTGTCCACCGCGTCCGGCTCCACCAGGAACACCGAGCGGACGTGCGGGGCGAGTTGACGGGCCTTGGCGTGGATCGCCGCCGGGCTGCAGGCGTATCCGCGGCCCCAGTACGCGCAGTACACGGCGAGGTTCGGGTCGAGCGGGCGGCGCAGTCGGCGCCGGTAGAACAGCCGGGTGCGCAGCATGCGCGGGCGCGGGCCGAGCTGGGCGGCCCGCGCCGCGAGCTGGTTGCCGGCGCGCAGCGCGCGGAACGCCGTGTACGCGCCGGCCGCCAGCAGCCGGTGCTGCACCCCCAGACTGCCGCCCGGCACCCGGAAACCGGCGGGGCGGTGCCGCCGGTAGAGCCGGCCGGCCTTGCGGAAGAAGGTGCGGCGCAGCCGCGGGGGCAGCCGCCGCGGATAGGCGACCGCCTTGAGGACCGTGGCGACGACCTGCTCGAACAGCGCCGCCGACCGGTCCGGCGACAGCCCCGCCTCCGCGGCGAGGGTGAGCACCAGCTCCGCCTGGTCGAGCAGGTCGAGCTGGTGCTCGCCCGGCGCGTTGAGCCGGTTGCCCTGCCGGCGCAGCCGGTGCCGTACGACCACCCGGCGCAGCACCGCCACACGCTCCGCCCGGATGGCGCACAGCCCCCCGAAACCGAGGTCCGTGAAATGCCCGGCCGGGAAGGTGAGTCCGTGTTCGGCGACGAACGCCCCGCGGTAGGCCGCGCTCCAGGCGGGAAGCTGCACGCCGGTCAACCGGGGGGCCTGGTCGGGGGAGAAGGCGCCGCCCGGGGCCCGCGCCAGCAGCGGGGCGGCCGTGTTGGCCGGCTCGCCCGTCCACCAGGGCGCCCGCTCGTGCTCGAAGTACAGCACGTCGACGTCGCCGGTCTCCCGCAGCCGGGCGTCGAGTTCGGCGAGCGCGCCCGGCACGAGCATGTCGTCGCCGTCGAGGAACAGCAGCCAGTCACCGGTCGCCGCCCGCATCCCGGCGTTGCGCGCCCCCGCCAGCCCGTCCGAGGGCGGCGAGTGCACCGGTGCCACCCGGGGATCCCGCTCGGCGTACCCGGAGGCGACACCGCTCGCCGGTGCGTCAGGCGCGTCGCAGACCGGGAGCAGCTCGAAGTCGCCGAAGGACTGGGCGAGAACCGAGTCCAGCGCCTGGGACAGCCGGCCGGCGGCCCCATGGGACGGGACGATGATGCTGAAGCGGGGCATTCTGTTCTTTCTGTTGTCTGTCCTGATCCCCTGGGGCCGACTCGGTCCGCCCTGGTGTTCAGGCCGTACGGGCGCGGCCGGGCCGCCCGGCCGGCCGCCAGGTGGACGGCCGGGACGGAGTGGGCCGCGAGGTGCTGCGGGGCATGGGAACTCCCAGAAGGGCAAACGGTGTTCAGCGGCTATCGGTGACGGGGAGGGAGCCGGAAGGTTGCGGCACGGTGGCGAGCGGGGAGCGCGCGAGCCCCGATGCCGCCGACGGCACCGGGTGCCGGGCCTCCAGCGGCACGACCCCGGGCAGCCCCGCCGGCTCGCCCAGCACGACGTGCCGTACGACCCTTTCCGCGGCGCGTCCGTCGTCGTGCGGGCAGAAACGCTCCCGGAACGCGGTGCGCAACCGGGTGGCGTGGGAGCCGCACCAGTGGCCGGTGGCGAAGATGTCGATCAGTTCGTCCTCGCTGCGCGCGACCGCGCCGGGCGGGAAGGAACGCAGGTCGAAGTAGGTGCCGCGGGCCGCGTCGTACGCCTCCCAGTCCTCGGTGTGCACGACGATCGGGCGGTCCAGGCCGGCGTAGTCGAACATGATCGACGCGTAGTCGGTGAGCAGCGCGTCCGAGGCGAGGCAGAGCTGTTCGACACTCGGGTGATCACCGACGTCGATGATCCGGCCGCCCTCACCCGGCCGGCCGGCGCCCCCATGGCGGGTGCGGGCCAGGATCACATGGCGCGGCCCCAGCCGGCGCAGGATCCGTTCCAGGTCGAGGACGGGCTGCTGGGTGCGGCGGTAGTCGCGGTGGGCGGGGACGTACAGGATCGCCACCGACCCGTGCGGAACGCCGAGCGACTCGCGCAGCCGGGTCACGTCCGCGGCGGTGGCCCGCTGGAAGACGTCGTTGCGCGGGCGGCCGTACTCCAGGGTGGTGTAGCGGCCGGGGAGGACACGCTCCCCGGTGAGGGTGGTGTGGCGGTTCGCGGACAGGACGTAGTCCCACTTGTCGACCTCGTCGAGGAGTTCCGCGAAGTCGGTGTCCCGAGCGGCCGCCGGGCGCTCCTGGAGGTCCAGGCCGATGTGCCCGAGCGGGGTGCCCTGCCCGGTCTGCACGAACACCTGGCCCCGGCGCTTGACCAGGCGCCGGTCGAACCCGGCGTCATGGACCAGGTACGTGGATCGGGCCAGCGCCGTCCAGTGGGCGGCGCTGCCGGGGCGCACCCGGCGCGGGCCCGGCGGGATGGTGTGCTGGTGCTCGGGGCGGGCGATCCAGGCGGTGCGGATGTGCGGGGCGTGCGTGCGGAACGCGGCCTCCAGCGCGCCCGGGTCGCCGCCGTGGCGGCCGTGGTGGGCGGCGAACACCGCGCGGTCGGCGCGCAGCGGGAGGCGCAACTGGATCCGGTAGTGCAGCCGGAGCGCGGCGGCCCGCACGATGCGGGCCGGCTTGGCGGCGAGCCTGCCCGTGCGACGGCATCCGGCCCCGATGAGCCGGAGGGCGCGGTAGGTGCGGTGCAGGCCCAGACGGAGCAGGGCGTGGCCGAGACGGGCACGCAGGGGGGCGGGGGCGCCGGGAGCGTGGTGGCGGCGGAGCCGGTCGCGGGCCAGCCGCAGGAACTCGGCGCGGGTGCCGCGCGGCAGCCGGTCCCGGCGGGTGAACACCGCCGCGAAGTGGTCGGCCATGCGGCGGTACAGCATCGGCCGCCACCGGGCGAGCTCCGGCCGCTCCTCGACGTACGCGAACACCCGGTCGTACTGGTCGAAGACGTCGAAGTGCCTGCGGCTGGTGGTGCGCAGGATGCTGCCCTGCCGGCGCTGCCGGTAGTGCACGCACACCCGGTCGAGCGTGGCGATCGACCCGGCCGCCATCAGCACCGGGAACGTCCAGGGGGTGTCCTCGTAGTAGCCCGGCGGGAAGCGGAACCCCGCGCGTTCGACGAACTCCCGTCGGCACGCCTTGTTCCAGGCCACCATCAGCACCTTCAGCAGACCGGGCCGGTCCTCCAGACGGAAGGGCGCCGGGCCTCGCTCGGCCAGTTCGGACGCGACGTTGTTGCGGACCGCCTCACCGGTCCAGAACGTACGCGCGTAGTCGTAGACCAGGACGTCCGGCTCGCCGGTCTCCTTGATCCGGTCGGCGATCGCCCGCAGCGCGCCCGGGGTGAGGGTGTCGTCGCCGTCCAGGAAGACCAGGTAGTCGCCCCCGGCCTGCGCGATGCCCGCGTTGCGGGCGCGGCCGAGGCCCTGGTTCTCCGGCAGGTGCACCGCCCGCACACGGGGGTCCCGGGCCGCGTACTCGTCGATGATCTCCCCGCAGGCGTCCGGTGAGCAGTCGTCCACGGCGATCAGTTCGAGGTCGGGGCACGACTGCGAGAGCACCGAGTCCAGGCACTCGGGCAGGTACGCCTGGACCTTGTACGCGGGGACAATGACACTGAACCTGGGCAAGGGGCATCCATCGGTCTCTCGGCGCGGACGTTGTGGCCGGGAACGGCCGATGGAGTGATTTGGTTACGGTTCGTACGGCATGTGGGGGACATCCGGGCGAATGCGAAGGGGCGGGCCCACGTCCCGGCCCACCCCTTGCGAACAGCGCTGCGGCTGCGCCTACTTGACCGCGCCCGCCATCACGCCCGTCACGAACTGCCGCTGGAACGCGAAGAACACGGCCAGCGGGATCACCATGGAGATGAACGCGCCGGGTGCCAGGACGTCGATGTTGTTGCCGAACTGACGTACCTGGGTCTGCAGCGCGACCGTGATCGGCTGGCTGCCCGACTTGGTGAACACCAGCGCGACCAGCATGTCGTTCCACACCCACAGGAACTGGAAGATGCCCAGGCTGGCGATGGCCGGCCCGCCGAGCGGCATCACGACCCGGGCGAACAGGCGCAGTTCACCGGCGCCGTCCAGTCGCGCCGCCTCCAGCAGCTCGCGGGGGATCTCCGCGAAGAAGTTCCGCAGCAGGAACACCGCGAACGGCAGACCGAAGCCCACGTGGAACAGCACCACCCCGAGGATGGTCCCGAACAGGCCGATCTTGCCGAACAGTTCGGCGATCGGGATCAGCGCCACCTGCACCGGTACGACCAGCAGGCCGACGACGCCGAGGAACCACCAGTCGCGGCCCGGGAACTCCATCCACGCGAAGGCGTACCCGGCGAGGGAGCCGATGACCACGACCAGGACGGTCGCCGGGACGGTGATCAGGACGGTGTTCCACAGGGAGCTGGTGATGTCGCTGTTCTCCAGCAGCTTCTGGTAGCTGTCGAAGGTGAGTTGCGACGGCTTGCTGAAGACGTGCCACCAGCCGGTGGCGCTCATGTCCTCCGGTGCGCGCAGCGAGGAGACGAGCAGACCGATGGTGGGGACCAGCCAGAACAGGCCGACCACGATGAGGAAGACCCGGACCAGTCCGCCGCCGAGCTTCTCCACGAGCCTGGAGCCCAGTGACTGCCTGGCCTTCACCCCCTCCGCGGGCGCCACCTTGCCGATGCTCCCGGCATGCGTGGTCATCGCCGCACCTCCCGCCTGAGCCGTCGGATGTTGCT
>NZ_JBIAVN010000022.1:33046-115600 GCF_042894285.1 Streptomyces sp. NPDC001544
CTGTGCCTTCCCGGGGGGCGACCCCCGGACCCCCAGCAGATGCACGGCCGGCGCGTCGTCATCGTCTGACCTCCCGCCGCAGCCGTCGGATGTTGCTGTGCCTTCCCGGGGGGCGACCCCCGGACCCCCAGCAGATGCACGGCCGGCGCGTCGTCATCGTCTGACCTCCCGCCGCAGCCGTCGGATGTTGAACAGCATCACCGGGATCACCAGCAGCAGCAGGAACACCGCGATGGCGCTGGCGATGCCCGGCTGGCTCTCCGCGAAGCCCTTGCGGTACAGCTCCAGGGCCAGCACGTTCGCGTCGTCCTGGGAGGAGCCCGGCGCGATGATGAAGACCAGGTCGAACACCTTCAGCACGTTGATCATCAGGGTGACGACGACGACCGCGAGGACGGGCGCGAGCAGCGGCACGGTGACCTTGCGGAACACCTGCCACTCGTTGGCCCCGTCCACCCGGGCGGCCTCCAGCAGTTCCCGGGGCACGCCCGCGAGCCCGGCCGCGATCAGCACCATCGCGAAGCCCGCCCACATCCATACGTACGACCCGATGATGGCCGGGGTGACCAGTGACGGGCCGAGCCAGTCGACGCCGTTGTACGGCTCCTTGAAGTTGCTCGCGGGCAGCCGCAGTTGCGCCCCGTCCGCCTTCCCGGGCAGGGAGAACGTGCCGTCGTCGGCGGCCTTGGTGGAGGCCACCACCTCGCCGCCCTTGACCGCCTCGATCCGCATGCCCGCATAGCCCAGCTCGGACGGGTCGGGGGCGCCCAGCCTGCCGACGCCCTTGCCGCGGGTGAAGTCCTGCCAGGTGGTGCCGGTGATCTTCCCCGGCTCGGACTTCGCCGCCACCGCCTTCTTCGCGCTGTCCGGCATCTGGTCGGGGGCCACCCCGACCAGCGGCAGGGAGACGACCTGGCCGGTGTGCACGGGCGCCGAGGTGATGAAACCGCCGCCCTCGGGCCTGAGCGGCGACTCGCGGCCCGGGTGCGCCTTCGGGAACGCCGACGACTGGGCGAAGGTGTCGTGGACGCCGACCCACACCGCGTTGGCGACCCCCTTGTCCGGGTCCTGGTCGTACACCAGCCGGAAGATGATCCCCGCCGCCAGCATCGAGATCGCCATCGGCATGAAGACGACCAGCTTGAACGCCGTGCCCCAGCGCACCCGTTCGGTCAGCACCGCGAAGATCAGACCGAGCGCGGTGGAGACCGTCGGCGCGAACACCACCCAGATGATGTTGTTCTTCAGGGCGGTGCGGATGCCGTCGTCCGTGAACAGGGCCTTGTAGTTGTCTATGCCGGCGAACCCGTCACCGTTCGCGTCGTAGAAGCTGCGGATGAGCGAGTACCCGATCGGGTAGACCACGAGCGCGCCGAGCAGCACCAGGGCGGGCAGCAGGAAGAGGGCTGCCACCGCTTTGCGGGTGCCGGTCACGCTCTTGCGGTTCTTCGGTGCGGCGGGGCCCGGTGGGGCACCCGCCGCCGCTGCCGACGCCATGGCCGGATCAGCTCCCGTTCCCGTACGCGGCCGCCGCGTCCTTCTCCAGCTTCGCCTGGGTGCCCGCGACGTCCTTCGGGTTCGCCAGGAAGTCCTGCAGGTCCTTCCACTCGCCCTTGCCGGGGGTGCCACCGAAGGCCTGCGGCGCCTGGTCGGACATGTCGAAGCGGAAGTCGTCGCCGGCGGCGATCAGCGCCTTGGCGATCGTCTGCTGGACCGTGTTCGGGTACGCCGAGTTCGGCACGTTCTTGTTCGGGGACAGATAGCCGCCGAGCTTCGCCTGGATCGTCGCCGCGTCCGGGGAGGCCAGGAAGGTGACCAGCGCCTGGGCCGCCTTGGAGTCCTTCAGGACGACGGCCGCGTCACCGCCGGAGACCACCGGCGCCGAGGAGCCCACCGCCGGGAAGGGGAACACCTTCGCGTCCGTGCCCACCTTGGCCTTGGTGTCACCGATGTTGACCTGCGCGAAGTCGCCCTCGTAGACCATGGCGGCCTTCGGCTGGTCGCCGCCGGTGAAGGTCTGGGTGACGGACTGTGGGAACTCGGTCTGCAGCGCGCCCTTCGCGCCGCCGGCGACGTAGTCCTTCTTGCCCCAGATCTGCGCGAGGGTGGTGAGCGCCTGCTTCACCGAGGGATCCGTCCACTTGATCTTGTGCTGGGCGAGCTGGTCGTACTTCTCCGGGCCCGCCTGGGACAGGTACACGTTCTCGAACCAGTCGGTGAGGGTCCAGCCGTCGGCGCCGCCGACGGAGAACGGGGTGACACCGGAGTCGTACACCGCCTGCGCCGTCTTCAGCAGGTCCTGCCAGGTCTTCGGCTCCTTGGCGCCCGCGTTCTCGAACGCCTTGGCGTTGTACCAGACCAGCGACTTGTTGGCGGCCTTGTAGTAGGCGCCGTACTGCTTGCCGTCGACCTTGCCGATGTCCTGCCAGCCCTGCGAGTAGTTCTTCTGCAGCTCCTTGACCGCTTCCGCGCCCAGCGGCTTCGCCCACTTCTTGTCCACGGCCTGCTTGATGGCGCCGGGCTGCGGCAGCATCGCGACGTCCGGCGGCTGACCACCGGCGATCTTGGAACCGAGGAAGTTGATGATCGGGTCCTGGGCGGGTACGAACGTGACCTTGGCGCCCGTGCGCTTCTCGAACTCCGCGAGGACCTGCTTGAAGTTCTTCTGCTCGGTACCCGTCCAGACGGCGGCGATCTCCAGCTTCGCGCCGTTCAGCTTCGGGAGGGAGACGGTGGAGCCGTTTCCGGTGGCACCGGTGCTGCTGCCGCCGTCGTCCTTCTTGTCGTCGCTGCCGCCGCAGGCGGTGAGCGCCAGGGCCCCCGCGAGCAGCGTGGCGATGGTCGCGACGGCCCTGTTTGTCCGGATGGTGTTGCTTTTGCTGCGCATCACTGCCCCGTTCTTCGTTCTTCATTGAACGTATGAGCACTGTCCCGTGACGTCCGGTCTACGCCGGGTGACTTGACGCCTGCAAGAGCGCCTGCCGTGTCGACCGGGAGATCGTGACCGGCTCGTGATCACGCCCGCGATCACGCCCCGAGGCCTTCGGAGTTACGCCCTGAGGCCTACAGGAGGGACGGCACTTCCGCAGCCGCCACTTCCCGTGCCGCCCGCTCCACCGCGCTGGCGAGCAGGGCCAGGTCCGTCGGACCGTTGCCCAGCTCGCGGACCGGACGGCGGGTCGGCGGGTCGCCCATGCGGTGCCAGTCCAGGGGGACGACCGTGGGGCGCTGGGTGGCGGTGCGCGGTATACGGCCGGTCACGCGGCCCCCCTGGAAGGGGGTTATCTGCCCGTCGGCGCGCGTCAGGCGCCCGCGCCCCGGCGCCGGCTCGTCCGGGCCGGAGGACGGCGCGTCGAGCATGACGCGGAGGGTGGCCCGGCGGGCCGGTTCCGTCTCCGCCGTGCGTCCGCCGGGGCCGGTCGCGGCCACCAGGTGGACGCCGAGTCGCTCGCCCTCCTTGGCCACGGCCTCCAGGGCGCGTATCACCGAGCCCGCGGCGGGCCGGCCCGGTGAGCCGAGCGCAGGGGAGACCAGCGCGTCGAGGTCGTCCACGACCACCACCAGCCGGGGCAGCGGCGGCGCCGCCTCGGTCCGGCGCCGGGAGGCCGCTCCCGGCCGCAGCCGCATGGTCGAACTCGGCGGGGAGTCGAGGTCCCCCGCCCCGCCGCTGCCGGACGCACCCGTCCCGGACGAGCCGGTCCCCGACCCCCCGGACCGTCCGGCGGGTGTGCGCTGCGCGACGATGCGGCCGGACACCTCGCGGTGCGTGTGCCACTCGGTGAAGTCGACCCGCCCGAGCAGCTCGGCCCGCCGCTTCAGCTCGGCGCTCAGGGACTGGGCGAACTCCCGCATGCGCACCGGGTCGTTGGCCGTGAGATGGGTGGTGACGTGCGGTATGTCCGTGCACGCGCGCAGGCCCTCGCCGTGCGCCGGGCCGGTGCCGACGCCGTCCCGGCCGTCGATCAGGACGACGCCGAGGCGGTCGGGGCGCTCCGCCGCGGCGAGCGAGGCAACCAGCGCGCGCAGCAGTTCCGTACGGCCGCTGCCGGGTGGCCCCTCGATCAGCAGGTGCGGTCCCTCGGCGACCAGGTCGGCGCTGAGCGGCCCGCGCGGCCCGGCGCCGAGCACCGCCCAGGCCCGCCCGCCGAGCGACTCCGTGTCGTCGGCGGCGTCGGCCCAGCGCGCCATCAGCGAGGCCGGGGTCGCCCTGGCCAGACCCAGCTCGTCCAGGAGCCGCGCCGACAACGGCAGCGGCGCCGCCACGCGCGCCTGCCCCTCACCGACGGTGCCGTCCGTCCTGAGCGGCGCCAGCGCCCGTGCGAACCGCTCCGCCCAGGCCGGGGAGACCGCGTCGACGGCGGCGACCGTACCGTGCCCCACCGGTCCTGCGGGGGCGGTGGGAGTGTCGGTCCGGGCGACGCGCACCAGCCGCAGGGCGGTGGCGACATCGCCGCTGAGCAGCGCGACGGCCCCGCACGCGCGGAACGTCGGCGCGGCCGCGCACGCCGCCTCGTACGTCTCCGTCACCGGCGAGGCCGGCGAAGCCGGTGCCGTCTCGGCCAGGCACACCACGTGGACCCCGGCCCGCGGTCCCTCCAGGGCCAGCCGCGCCACCGACTCGCGCAGACCGGCGCCACCGGGGTCGCCGTCCACGACCACCACCGTGTACGGCCCCGGGACGCCGGGGTCCTTCTCGTCCGCGCCGGTCTCGCCGCGCGCCCAGGAGGGGCGGGGGCGGTCGTCCGGCTCGGTGGGCCTCGCGGGACGCGGGCGGTCGAACGCCGTCCGGGTCACCGGGTCGTCCACGCGGCGCAGCAGCTCCTCGGTGCGGGCCGCCGCCTGCTCCCGGTCGTAGGCCAGCAGGAGGCGGCAGTCCTGGCCGTGACCGGGCCGTACATGGGGCAGCCAGCCGAGCCAGGACCACTCGGCGGTGCGCTCCTCCAGGGAACGGCCGCGATCCGGACTGATCAGCACGATCTCCAGCACGTCGGGGGAGTGCAGCGCGGCCAGCTGGGCCAGCACCGCCCGCGCCAGCCCGGACAGCCGTGCGCGGGGCCCGGCCAGCCCCAGCGCCCCGGCCTCGCGCAGATCGGCGGTCACCGGTACGGCGGGCAGCAGGCCCGAGCCGTCCGGCACGGCCCGGTCGGCGGTGCCCAGCCGGACCGTGAGCGTCTCCGGGTGGCCCGGCCCGCGCTCCCACAGCCGGGGCCCGGGGCCCAGCGCCGTGAGCAGCAGTGCCGCCGGATCCGGCCAGGTCTCCGGCTGCTGCGCCGGGACACCGGCCGGCGGCGGGACGGCTTCCCCGGCGCCCTCCTCCTCGTACGCCTGCGGGCCGGTCGCCGACGGCTCGCCCCGGCCGCCGGTCAGCCGCCGCGCCCACGCGCCGAGCCCGCCGCGTCTGCGGACGCCCTGCGGGATGTCGGTGCCGCGCAGCGGGGTGGCCTTGCGGCCGCCCGCGGCGGGGTCCTGGGGGCCTTGGGCGGTGGGATCGTCCGCCGGGGCCTGCGTCGCGAAGGCTCCGGCCACTCCGGCGACGCCGAAGGGACCCGCGTGCGTGTCCCCGCCGTCCCGGCCCCCGGTCCGGGGCGTCGCGCCGTGTCCCGGCACTACCGGCTCCGCGGGCCCGTGGTCCCGGGTGTCCGGTGCGGCGCCGGGGGCGCCCCAGCCCGCCGAGCCGTAGGCATGGTGCGTGGGCTCCGGAGGCGTGCCGCCCACGCGCGTGTGCGCCGTGCCGGTCCCGGGGGCGACCCGGACGCACCCCTCCCCGTCGGGTGTCGTCTCCAGCCGTGCCCCGGGTCCCCCGGACGGAGTCAGCCGCAGCGCCGACTCGCCGATCCGCAGCAGCGCCCCCGCGGAGAACCGCACCGGCCGGCCGTCCACGCGCGTGCCGTCCAGCGCCGTGCCGTTGGTCGAGCCCAGGTCGGCGACGGAGACACGGCCGTCGGCGGCGACCGTGACCGCGCAGTGCAGCCGGGAGACGTCGGGGTCGTCCAGCGGGACGTCGGCGTCGGCGGAACGGCCGATGGTGACCTGGCCGCCGTGCAGCAGATGGACGCCGCCCGCGTCCGGGCCCGCGACCACGTGCAGCTGGGTCGGGGCGTCGTCGAGCTCGGGATGCGGTTCCGGGTCGGCGGGAGCCCCGAGGGACAGCACGGCGCCGTCGACCAGCGGGGGCTCGCCGACGGTGGCCCGGCCGGCGTCCAGCCGCTCCGCGCCGGCGTAGAGCACGACCGGGGCGCTCGTGGCCTCCCGGCCGCCCTCACCGGCGACCGCCGCGGCCAGCCCCGACGCCACCACGGCCAGGGCCGTGCCGGCGGGCGCTGTGACCAGCACGTCGCGGCTCGCCGCGCGGCCCCGCTGCGGGGACGGGGCCAGCGGGTCTACGACGGTCAGCCGGATCTGCATCGCCGTCAGCGGTCCCTTCTGCGCGGGCGCGGAGTACCCCCCCCACCACACACGAGCACGTCGGCCAGTACGCCAGCATCCTCGCACCTGCCACTGACAACGCACCCCTCGCCCGGCGTCAAGTGATCTTGATTGGTCAGCTCTGCCCCAAAAAGTGCCTGACCGGTAATGCACCGGCGATCACTTGAGATCGGTCACGTCCGAGCCCGGCAACCTGGAGACCGAGGCGAGCGTCTTTCCTTCGAACGTGCACCGGAACACTTACGTAGTGCCTTGGGGGGCGGCACTACAGTGGGCCGGAACAGGTAGGCAAGCAGCAGGGAGCGCATGACGTGCGGCCGGTTGGCAGCAAGTACCTGCTCGAGGAGCCGCTCGGACGCGGCGCCACGGGCACCGTCTGGCGAGCCCGCCAGCGTGAGACCGCGGGCGCCGAGGCCGCGGTGCCCGGTCAGCCCGGCGAGACCGTCGCGATCAAGGTCCTCAAGGAGGAGCTGGCGAGCGACCCCGACGTCGTCATGCGGTTCCTCAGGGAGCGGTCCGTCCTGCTCCGGCTCACCCACCCCAACATCGTCCGGGTGCGCGACCTGGTGGTCGAGGGCGATCTGCTGGCCCTGGTGATGGACCTCGTCGAGGGCCCCGACCTGCACCGCTACCTGCGCGAGAACGGCCCCTTCACCCCCGTCGCCGCCGCGCTGATGACCGCGCAGATCGCCGACGCGCTCGCCGCCAGCCACGCCGACGGGGTCGTCCACAGAGACCTGAAACCCGCCAATGTGCTGCTCCAGCAGTACGACGGCCAGCTGCACCCGCTGCTGACCGACTTCGGCATCGCACGTCTGGCGGACTCCCCGGGGCTGACCCGCACCCACGAGTTCGTGGGCACGCCCGCGTACGTCGCCCCGGAGAGCGCCGAGGGCCGCCCCCAGACCTCCGCCGTGGACATCTACGGCGCGGGCATCCTGCTGTACGAGCTGGTCACCGGCCGTCCGCCGTTCTCCGGTGGCTCCGCCCTGGAGGTGCTGCACCAGCACCTGAGCGCCGAACCGCGCCGCCCGTCCACGGTGCCCGACCCCCTCTGGACGGTCATGGAGCGCTGCCTGCGCAAGAACCCGGAGGAACGGCCCAGCGCCGAGAACCTCGCGCGCGGTCTGCGCGTCGTCGCCGAGGGCATCGGCGTCCACGCGAACAGCGCGCAGATCGCCGCCGCCGAGGGCGTCGGGGCCCTGCTCGCCCCCGACCCGGCGCCGACCGCCGTCCCGGGCGTGCCCGGGGCCGCCGACCCCACCCAGGTGCTGCCCACGGGCTCGGCGCAGGGCACGTACGACCCGAACGCGGCGACCAGCTACCTGCCCCACACCGCCGGCCCGCCCGGTGCGGCCGACCCCACCGCCGTACTGCCGAACACCGGCGCCGCGGACCCGACCGCCGTCATGCCGCCGGTGCCGCCCGGCCCGCCCGGCGCCGGGCAGCAAGGTCAGCAGGGCCAGCAGCCGCCGGATCAGCCGCACCCCTGGCAGAACCAGATGCGCGCCGCCCGCGACCGCAACGAGCAGACGCAGGTCCAGTACCTCGACCCGAACGAGGACCCGCTGCGCCGCCGTCCGCAGCGCCAGGTGGCCCGGCCGCAGCAGCAGCCGCGCCAGCCGCAGCAGGGCCGCCCGCAGCAGCCCCAGCCGCGCCAGGCCCGGCAGCGCCAGCAGCAGGGGCCGCCGCCCGGGTACGCCCCGCAGCAGCCCCAGCAGTACGCCCCGCAGCAGCAGCCCCAGCGGTACGCCCCGCCCGCTCCGGCGGAGCCCCGGCGGCCGGCCCGGGAGCCCCGGGAGCCGCGGCAGCGCAGCGCCAACCCGATGAAGATCCCCGGCCTCGGCTGCCTCAAGGGATGCCTGTTCACGCTCGTCATCCTGTTCGTGGCGGGCTGGCTGATCTGGGAGCTGAGCCCCCTGCAGGACTGGATCGGGACCGGCCGGAGCTACTGGCAGGAGCTGAGCAATCTGGTCGGCACGGCGACCAAGTGGGTCAAGGACCTGGGGAACGCCGCCGGCAAGTGAGCGCGGCAACCGATCGCGAGGTTGGGGATTTGTCGACATCTGACGGGTGATTTCCGTCTCCGCCGTGAAGGTTGGCTCGTCGGACGCGTAGTTTTAACGACAACACGCGTCTGTAGGAGCAGCCTTGGCACGGAAGATCGGCAGCCGGTACACCGCCCACCAGATCCTGGGGCGGGGCAGCGCCGGCACGGTGTGGCTGGGCGAGGGGCCGGACGGCCCCGTCGCCATCAAGCTGCTGCGCGAGGACCTCGCGTCCGACCAGGAACTCGTCGGACGCTTCGTCCAGGAGCGCACCGCGCTGCTCGGCCTGGAGCACCCGCACGTCGTGTCGGTGCGCGACCTGGTGGTCGACGGCAACGACCTCGCGCTCGTCATGGACCTGGTCCGCGGCACGGACCTGCGCACCCGCCTCGAGCGGGAGCGGCGCCTCGCGCCCGAGGCGGCGGTGGCGATCGTCGCGGACGTCGCCGACGGCCTGGCGGCGGCGCACGCGGCCGGGGTCGTGCACCGGGACGTCAAGCCGGAGAACGTGCTGCTGGACATGCAGGGCCCGCTCGGCCCCGGCGGCGCGCACCCGGCGCTGCTGACGGACTTCGGCGTGGCCAAGCTGATCGACTCGCCCAGGCGGACCCGGGCCACGAAGATCATCGGCACCCCGGACTACCTGGCCCCGGAACTCGTGGAGGGTCTGCCGCCGCGCGCCTCGGTCGACATCTACGCCCTGGCGACGGTGCTGTACGAGCTGCTGGCCGGCTTCACCCCCTTCGGGGGCGGGCACCCCGGGGCCGTGCTGCGGCGGCACGTGACCGAGACGGTCGTACCGCTACCCGGGATCCCCGAGGAGCTCTGGCAGCTCCTCGTCCAGTGCCTGGCCAAGGCGCCGGCCTCGCGCCTGCGGGCGTCGGAGCTGGCGGCCCGGCTGCGGGAGCAACTGCCCGTGCTGGCCGGGATGCCGCCGCTGGAGGTGGACGAGCCGGACGCGGAGTCCTCCGAGGAGACCACGGCCGAGGAGCCGTCGTCCCCGGCGTCGCCCGGCGGCGAGCCGGTGCGGCGGCGCGGGGCGGTGTCCCTGGTGCCGGGGGCCAAGCCGGACTCCAACCGGGACACGCACACCTCGATGCGCGTGCCGGGGCCGGACGAGCTGGCCGGAGGCGCGCGAGGCACCGCGCGTGCCCCCCGGGCCTCCGGAGCGCCCCGCCCCGGCTCGGCACGGCACCGGGCGGCGGCCCGGCGGCGCAGGATCACCCTCGGGGTGGCCGCGGCCGCGCTCGCGGCGGCGCTCGGGGTCGGCGCGTGGCTGGCGACGTCGGGCGACGACTCGGAGACGTCCCCGCAGAACACCCACTCCTCTTCGACGCCGTGAGGAGAACGAGCCGAGGCGGGGGCCCGGTGGCGGCAGCCCCCGGAGCCCGCCCGCACCGGCCCGGGCGCCCCCTTTCGGCCAGGGACGCCTGAAGGAACCGTTAGTCTGGATGACGTGGCAGTCGTCGATGTATCCGAAGAGCTCAAGTCCCTCTCCTCGACCATGGAGTCGATCGAGGCCGTTCTGGACCTCGACAAGCTGAGGGCAGACGTCGCCGTGCTCGAGGAGCAGGCGGCCGCGCCGTCCCTGTGGGACAACCCGGACGAGGCGCAGAAGATCACCAGCAAGCTCTCCCACCTCCAGGCCGAGGTCAGGAAGGCGGAGGCGCTGCGCGGACGGATCGACGATCTCGCCGTGCTCTTCGAGATGGCCGACGAGGAGGACGACCCGGACACCCGTGCCGAGGCCGAGGCCGAGCTCGCCGCCGTCCGCAAGGCGCTCGACGAGATGGAGGTCCGCACGCTGCTGTCCGGCGAGTACGACGCCCGGGAGGCGCTGGTGAACATCCGCGCCGAGGCCGGTGGCGTCGACGCCGCCGACTTCGCGGAGAAGCTCCAGCGCATGTACCTGCGGTGGGCCGAGCAGCACGGCTACAAGACCGAGGTCTACGAGACCTCGTACGCGGAGGAGGCGGGCATCAAGTCCACCACCTTCGCCGTACAGGTCCCCTACGCCTACGGCACCCTCTCCGTCGAGCAGGGCACGCACCGCCTGGTGCGCATCTCGCCCTACGACAACCAGGGGCGCCGCCAGACCTCCTTCGCGGGCGTCGAGGTCCTGCCCGTCGTCGAGCAGTCCGACCACGTCGAGATCGACGAGTCGGAACTGCGCATCGACGTCTACCGGTCCTCCGGCCCCGGCGGTCAGGGCGTGAACACCACCGACTCCGCCGTCCGCATCACGCACCTCCCCACCGGCATCGTCGTCTCCTGCCAGAACGAGCGGTCGCAGATCCAGAACAAGGCCACCGCCATGAACGTCCTGCAGGCCAAGCTGCTGGAGCGGCGCCGGCAGGAGGAGCAGGCCAAGATGGACGCCCTCAAGGGCGACGGCGGCAACTCCTGGGGCAACCAGATGCGGTCGTACGTGCTGCACCCGTACCAGATGGTCAAGGACCTGCGCACGGAGCACGAGGTCGGCAACCCGGAGGCCGTGTTCAACGGTGAGATCGACGGGTTCCTCGAGGCCGGTATTCGCTGGCGCAAGCAGCAAGAGAAGTAACTTTGTCGACTTGGCAACTGCCGCCTTCCGGGCGGCAGTTGCTGTTTTGTCTGGGTTTTACATCACACTCACACGCTGCAACTCCCGGCATACGCACCACGGTCGGACATTGCGCGCGCAACGGCCTTGACGTTGCTTTGAAAAATGGAAAAGGTGAGCGTGGCATGCGTATCTGAGGGGCGCATGTGAACCGGGGGATCCACGCGGAGAGTTGAACCTCTCCAGCTGCCTCCGTCGATCACGGCAGACCCCGCGCGCCGCCCATTGACCGACAGCTACTGGGGGTAGCAACCATATGACGAAGAAGACGCGGATCCGGATCGCGCGGATAGCCGCCGGCGCCGTGATCGCCGCGGGTGCCTCGCTGACCGCCGCGGGTGTCGCCTCCGCCACGGAATCGGACTGCACGCTCGGCATCCTGTGCGCCGGCGAACCGGCCCCGGGCGACCCGACGCCCCCGTCCGACCCGACGGACCCGACGCCCCCGTCCGACCCGCCGACCACGATCCCGGGCGACCCGACCGATCCCCCCACCTTCGACCCCACGGACCCGACGGAGAACCCGACGGAGCCCACCGAGGACCCGACGGAGCCCACCGCCCAGCCCACCGCCGAGCCCACGCAGGGCGGCGGCCACCACGGCAACGGCGGCGGCAACGGCGGCGGCAACGGGAACGGGCACGGCAGCACCGGCGGCGGCAACAAGACCAACCCCGACGGCGGCTCCAACACCTCCGCCCAGGACGAGGGCACCTCCGCCCTCACCGACACGGGCTCGGACGCCACCCCCGCCGGCACCCAGGCCCAGGGCGGCGGCGACCAGCTCGCCGAGACCGGTGCCGGTCAGACCGCGTTCCTGGTCATCGGCGCCGCCACCATGATCGCCGGCGGTATCGGCTTCCGCGTCCTCCCGCGCCTCGTGGGCGGCCGTGGCGGTGCGGCTGCCTGACGGTAGTCATTCGGGTACCATGCGTGCCCACCGCTTCCCCCGAAGGGCCCGGAGCTTGGCGCTCCGGGCCCTTCGGGCGTACGTGCAGCGTCTTTACGCGGTCTGGTGCGCCAGCAGCGCCACCGCGGCGATCAGCATCGCCAGCAGCGCGATCAGCGCCATCGGGTTCAGCCCCGCGAAGAAGTTCTCCTGCTGCAGTCGCTCGCGGTTGGCGCGGCACACGGGGCACCGGCCTTCGTTGACGGGCGCCGCGCAGTTCGCGCACACCAACCGGTCGTACGTCATGCGCTCGCCCTCCTTGCACCGGCCATCACTCGTTCAACGCTTCCGGAACCGAGAACGTTCCCCCTCCACTGTGACAGGTTCCGGCGATTCCCGCGGGGCCGGAACGAAGATGCGGTGCGTGACCCGGGGGCACGTCACCCGGTACAAAAGCGCACAAGCCCCCCGCAAGCGCGACCGGCGACTGCGCTTCCATACCCGATTCGCGTATGGTCACGCACATCTACCTCCGGCGACCCGTGGTGCATCCGTGATCCGATTCGACAACGTCTCCAAGGTCTACCCCAAGCAGACCCGCCCCGCACTCAGGGATGTATCCCTGGAAGTGGAGAAGGGCGAGTTCGTGTTCCTCGTGGGGTCCTCCGGCTCCGGAAAGTCCACCTTCCTGAGGCTGGTCCTCCGCGAGGAGCGGTGCAGCCAGGGCCAGGTGCACGTACTGGGCAAGGACCTCGCACGCCTCTCCAACTGGAAGGTGCCGCAGATGCGGCGCCAGCTGGGGACGGTGTTCCAGGACTTCCGGCTCCTGCCCAACAAGACGGTCGCCGAGAACGTGGCCTTCGCGCAGGAGGTCATCGGCAAGTCGCGCGGCGAGATCCGCAAGTCCGTGCCGCAGGTGCTCGACCTGGTCGGGCTCGGCGGCAAGGAGGACCGGATGCCGGGCGAGCTGTCCGGTGGTGAGCAGCAGCGCGTGGCCATCGCCCGGGCCTTCGTCAACCGCCCCAAACTGCTGATCGCCGACGAGCCCACCGGCAACCTCGACCCGCAGACCTCCGTCGGCATCATGAAGCTGCTCGACCGGATCAACCGCACGGGTACGACCGTCGTGATGGCCACGCACGACCAGAACATCGTGGACCAGATGCGCAAGCGCGTCATCGAGCTGGAGAAGGGCCGCCTCGTCCGCGACCAGGCACGCGGCGTCTACGGCTACCAGCACTGACGAACCCCCAGAGGGGCCTGGATCACGGAAAGGCTTGACAAGACGCCATGCGCGCCCAGTTCGTACTCTCGGAGATCGGTGTGGGTCTCCGCCGCAACCTCACCATGACCTTCGCGGTCATCGTCTCCGTCGCCCTGTCCCTGGCCCTCTTCGGCGCTTCGCTGCTGATGAGCGACCAGGTCAGCACGATGAAGGGCTACTGGTACGACAAGGTCAACGTCTCGATCTTCCTCTGCAACAAGAGCGACGCCGAGTCCGACCCCAAGTGCGCCAAGGGTGCGGTCACCGAGGACCAGAAGAAGCAGATCCTCGCCGACCTGAAGAAGATGGCGGTCGTCGAGAAGGTGACGTACGAGTCGCAGGACGAGGCCTACAAGCACTACAAGGAGCAGTTCGGCGACTCCCCGCTGGCCAGCTCGCTCACCCCGGACCAGATGCAGGAGTCGTACCGGATCAAGCTCAGGAACCCGCAGAAGTACCAGGTCGTCGCGACCGCCTTCGACGGGCGTGACGGCGTGCAGTCGGTGCAGGACCAAAAGGGCATCCTGGACAACCTGTTCGGGTTGCTGAACGGTATGAACTGGGCCGCGCGGATGGTGATGGCGCTGATGCTGGTGGTCGCGCTGATGCTGATCGTCAACACCGTGCGCGTCTCGGCGTTCAGCCGTCGGCGGGAGACCGGCATCATGCGGCTGGTCGGCGCCTCCGGCTTCTACATCCAGGCGCCGTTCATCGCCGAGGCAGCGGTCGCCGGCCTGATCGGCGGCACGGTGGCCTGCGCGTTCATGGTCGGCGCACGGTACTTCATCATCGACCACGGCCTGGCCCTGTCGCAGAAGCTGAACCTCATCAACTTCATCGGCTGGGACGCCGTGTTGACGAAGCTTCCGCTGATCCTGGCCACGAGCCTGCTGATGCCGTCGCTGGCCGCGTTCTTCGCGCTGCGCAAGTATCTGAAGGTGTGACGCACGTCAAGAGGGCCGTACGTTCAACCGAGCGTACGGCCCTTCACGTTGTCCTAGACTCACCCGCATGTCGGGCCGCGACCTGTTCCGCCAGCCCCGCCGTTTCGGCCGCGGGGCCGCCCTGACATTGGTCTTCGCGGGCGTGCTGGTCGCCGGAGCCGCCACCGGCTCCCTCCCGGACGGCGACCACCCCGACTCCTTCGGACGCAAGGCCGCGCAGGCGGCCGCCCGCGCCGGCACCCGGCACGACGACGTCGCGAAGGCCGCCGCCGACGCCATGGCCGACGGCAAGTCCCCCATGGAGGCCGCCGAGCGGGCCGTCAGCCGCAGCGGCGACCGCTGGGGCGCGGTGTACTCCGAGGGCGAGTACCAGGAGTTCCAGGAGGCCCTCGACGGCGAGTACACCGGCGTCGGCCTGTGGGCGCGGCGCGAGCGGAACGGGCGGATCGAGGTGACCCGGGTGCAGTCCGGGTCGCCCGCGGCCGCCGCCGGGATCCGCAAGGGCGACCGGCTGCGCAGCGTCGACGGCCACAAGGTCGACGAGCGCCCCGTCACCGAGGTCGTCGCCCTGCTGCGCGGCGACGCCCAGGACGCCCCGGCCGGCACCACTGTCCGCCTCGGCCTCGAGCGTGGCACGCGCGCGTGGAACGAGACCCTGCGCCGGGCCCGCCTGTCCACCGACTCCGTCACCGTCCGCAGGCTCCCCGACGGGGTGACCGTCATCAGGATCGCCGCCTTCACCAAGGGCTCCGGCGGCGACGTCCGCACCGCCGTGCGGCAGGCCCCGGCCGACGGCGGCATCGTCCTCGACCTGCGCGGCAACTCCGGCGGCCTGGTCACCGAGGCCACCACCGCCGCCTCCGCCTTCCTCGACGGCGGCCTGGTCGCCACCTACGACGTCGACGGCAAGCAGCGCGCCCTGCACGCCGAGCCCGGCGGCGACACCGCCCGGCCCCTGGTCGCCCTGGTCGACGGCGGCACGATGAGCGCCGCCGAGATGCTCACCGGCGCCCTCCAGGACCGTGGCCGCGCGGTCGTCATCGGCTCCCGCACCTTCGGCAAGGGCTCCGTGCAGATGCCGAGCAGGCTGCCCGACGGCTCCGTCGCCGAGCTGACCGTCGGCCACTACCGCACCCCCGCCGGCCGCGCCGTCGACGGCCGGGGCATCACGCCCGACCTGGAGGCCGGGCAGGACGCGCTGCAGCGGGCGGAGACGGTGCTCAGGGGCCTGGGCGACCCGTCGTAAACGGCTTTCCCGGGGCCCCCTCCGTAGTGCGAAAATGGACGGCACTATGAGCAAGGGAATGTACGTACCGAAGGAGTCCCAGCCCAAGCAGGGCGGAGGGGCCGCGAAGGCGGCCAAGGACGGCAAGCGCAAGATCGTCGCGCAGAACAAGAAGGCACGGCACGACTACGCGATCATCGACACCTACGAGGCCGGGCTCGTCCTCACCGGCACCGAGGTGAAGTCGCTGCGCCAGGGGCGCGCCTCGCTGACCGACGGCTTCGTCCAGATCGACGGGAACGAGGCGTGGCTGCACAACGCCCACATCCCCGAGTACAGCCAGGGCACCTGGACCAACCACTCCGTGCGCCGCAAGCGCAAGCTGCTCCTGCACCGCGAGGAGATCGACAAGCTGGAGTCGAAGTCCCAGGAGACGGGTCACACGATCGTGCCCCTCGCCCTGTACTTCAAGGACGGCCGGGCGAAGGCCGAGATCGCCCTCGCGCGAGGCAAGAAGGAGTACGACAAGCGGCAGACCCTGCGCGAGAAGCAGGACCGGCGGGAGTCGGACCGGGCGATCGCGGCCGCGAGGCGCAAGCAGCGCGGCGCCTAGGTCGCCCGGCCGGGGGAATACGCTGGCACGGACCTGCGTTGGTCACGTACGATGGCAGCTGCACCGCACAGCAGGTGCACGAGCCTCTCCGGCCTCCGGAGGGGATTGAAAAAACAACATGGGGATGATCGGTTTCGACAGCGGCTGTCGAAGCAGGGGAAGCGTGTCGAGGAAGCGGCAATGATCTCGTAAACCATATGTCGCAAAAAATAATCGCCAACACCAAGCGCGATTCCTCCTCGTTCGCCCTCGCTGCCTAATTAGCAGCTAGCGAACTCTCATAGGAGTGTCAGCCCGGGGCTGTTCCCGACCCGGATCCTGGCATCAGCTAGGGAACTAAACCTTGATCCCGGTCACGGGGTGAAGAGGGAAACCAAACAGTGACTGAGCCCGTCGGAGACTTGTCCGCGTGATCTCCGGGGCCGAGAAAATCGAAGCGGACTGCACACGGAGAAGCCCTGATTCCGCACCGTTGGACGCGGGTTCGATTCCCGCCATCTCCACTCATCCCATGTGGCCGAGGCCCTGTCGCTCGCGAGCGGCGGGGCCTTTGTCGTGCACCGCGTCTGTCGGAGGTGTCCATTCCGCTGCGAGCCCGGGATGGCAGAAAGGGTGGGGTATTCGTCGTTGCGGCCATCGTGGTTGCTGCGAAGGATGTATGCCATGACGCAGCGATCCGTGCTGATTGCCGTCTTCGACGACGTGCAGAGCCTCGATGTGACCGGCCCCCTGGAGGTGTTCACGGGAGCAGGGCGCCACAGCGGTGACCCGTACAGGATCCGTACAGCCTCGCTCGACGGTGCTCCTGTCCGTACCTCGAGCGGTCTCACGCTCGTCCCGGATCTGGCACTGTCCGAAGCCGAGACACCGCACACCCTGCTCGTCCCGGGTGGCAACGGCACCCGCCGTCCGGACCCTCGTCTGATCGACTGGCTGCGTGAGCACGCCCGGCACGCCGAGCGCATCGTGTCCGTGTGCAGCGGAGCGCTGCTGCTGGCCGAGGCCGGGCTGCTCGACGGCCGTAGGGCGACGACCCACTGGTCGCTCTGCGATCATCTGGCCAGGACGTACCCGGACGTGGATGTCGATCCCGATCCGATCTTCGTACGCGACGCGCACATCGCCACCTCGGCCGGAGTCACCGCAGGTATCGATCTCGCACTCGCCCTGGTCGAGGAGGACCACGGAAGGGAGACCGCGCTCGCGGTCGCCCGCCATCTCGTCGTCTTCCTCCGGCGCCCGGGCAACCAGGCCCAGTTCAGCGTTCAACTCGCCGCCCAGACCGCCCGGCGTGAACCCCTGCGCGAGGTCCAGCAGTGGATCACTGAGCACCCGGACACGGATCTGTCCGTCGAGAGCCTCGCGGAGCGCGCCAGTCTGTCTCCCCGGCACTTCGCCCGCGCCTTCCAGCTGGAGACCGGTATGACACCGGGCAGATACGTCGAGCGGGTACGTCTGGAGCACGCCCGGAGACTCCTCGAAGACACGACCGACGGTGTCGGGCAGATCTCCCGTGCCTGCGGTTACGGCACCCCGGAGGCGATGCGCCGCGCCTTCGTGAAAGCCCTGGGCACCGCTCCGGCCGAATATCGCCGCCGTTTCCACCCGATCCACCGAACGAACACGTGAGTTGAAAGGCCGACCATGCAGATCGCGATTGTCCTCTTCGACCGTTTCACCGCACTGGACGCGGTCGGTCCGTACGAGATGCTCTGCCGCCTTCCCGGCGCCGAGACGGTCTTCGTCGCCCAACAGCCAGGTCCGGTACGCAACGATCACGGTGACCTCCGACTCGTCGCGGACCGGAGACTTGAGGAGGTGCCCGCCCCCGACATCGTGGTGGTACCCGGCGGACCGGGCCAGTCCGCGCAGATGGAGAACGAGACACTGCTCGGCTGGCTGCGCTCCGCCCATGCGACCAGCACCTGGACGACATCGGTATGCACGGGATCGCTCCTGCTCGCGGCGGCCGGTCTGCTCAAGGGCCGCCGTGCCACCTCACATTGGCTCGCACTCGACAGTCTTGCCGCCTTCGGCGCCGAGCCGACCCGCGAACGCGTCGTCAGCGACGGCAAGTTCATCACGGCGGCCGGCGTCTCCGCGGGAATCGACATGGGGCTCACTCTGGTAGGCAGGGTCGCCGGCGACGAGCACGCGCAGGCGGTGCAACTGGGGGCCGAGTACGACCCTCAGCCGCCGTACGACGCGGGTTCGCCCCACAAGGCCCCCGCGGAGATCGTCGACAAGCTCCGCGCCAGGAGCCGGTTCATCCTTCAGTAGCGCTGCTCCAGTGGCTTCCGGCGACTCCTCACGCAAGCGCCCGCCGCGCCGTGCTGGCCCGTTCCGTCATCCGGGGTGGCAGCAGCGTCGCCCCGGGTACGTCCGACCCGCCCAGCTTGGCGATCAGCAACTCCACCGCCCGTTCACCCAGTTCGGTGGACGGCAGGGCCACCGAGGTGACGGGGACGCGGAGGGAGGCGGCGAGTTCGTCGGGGCAGATGGCGGTGATGGACAGGTCGGCGGGGACGCGCAGGCCGAGTTGTTCGAAGGCGTCGATCAGTGGTTCCAATACCGCCTCGTTGTGCACGACGACGCCCGTCAGCGCGGGGTGTTCGCGCAGCAGTTGCTCGGCGACCCGGCGGGCGGCGTCGGGCTGGGCCTCGCAGGGCTGGACGGAGGAGGCGAGCCCGCCCCGGGTGGCGGCGGCCGTGAAGCCCTGGACGACCCGCTGGGCGAACGCCGTCCGACGTACGTAGACCTCCGGCGGCGAGCCGATCAGCGCCACCACCCGGTGGCCGAGCCCCGCGAGCCGCTCCACGCACAGTTCCCCGGCCGCCCTGAAGTCCAGGTCGACGCAGGTCAGCCCGTCCGCGTCCTGCGGGAGCCCGATCAGCACGGACGGCAGGTCAAGCGAGCGCAGCAACGACAGCCGGGGGTCGTGCAGCCCGACGTCCATCACGATCAGCGCGTCGACCAGGGCCGTGTCCGCGACCCTGCGCAGCCCCTCCTCGCCCTCCTCCTGGGTGAGGAGGAGGACGTCGTGGTCGTGCTTGCGCGCGGTGGTGACCACGGACACCGCGAACTGCATGGCGACCGGGACGTGGATGCCGGCCCGTAAGGGGACGACCAGCGCCAGCACGTTCGACCGGCTGCCGGCCAGGGCCCGGGCGCCCGCGTGCGGCCGGTAGCCGAGTTCCCAGATGGAGGCCTCGATGCGCAGCCGGGTCTCCTCGGAGATCGGGCGCTTGCCGCTCAGCGCGTAGGAGACGGTGCTCGGGGACACCCCGGCGTGCCGCGCCACATCGGTGATCCTGACCATCAGTCCAGCTCCAGGGTGAGAAAGCCGGTGCCCGCCGCCGCCCGTGCCGTCCGCTCCCCGCAGCGCAGCGCCCACGGCGCCGACGGATCACTGGACGAGGCCCGCAGCGTGTCCCCCTCCCGTACGACGGTGAAGGTGACGCCCCCCACGGGCACCGTCACCTGCGCGCCCCGCCGCAGCCCGTACGCCCGCAGGGTCACCCCGTCCGGGTACGGGTAGTCGGGCCGGTCGTCCACCGCCCCCACCGGGATCACCGCCCCCGGCCGGACCAGCAGCGGCACGCTGGAGAACCCGTGCCGTTCGCGCACCCAGCGCGGCCCGGTCACCGTCCGCCCGCTCAGGTAGTGCGTCCAGGTGCCCTCGGGCACGTAGTAGGTGACGTCCCCCTCGTCGCTGAACACCGGTGCGACCAGCAGGTCCGGCCCGAGCATGTACTGCCGTTCCAGAGGCGCGCACCCCGGGTCGTCCGGGAACTCCAGCACCATCGCCCGCATCAGCGGCACGCCCTCGGCATGGGCGGTGCGGGCGGCCTCGTACAGGTAGGGCATCAGGCTCAGCTTCAGCCGGGTGAAGAGCCGCAGCACGTCGACGGACTCCTCGTCGAACAGCCACGGCACCCGGTACGAGGACGAGCCGTGCAGCCGGCTGTGCGAGGACAGCAGCCCGAAGGCCAGCCAGCGTTTGAACAGCGCCGGCGTCGGGGTGCCCTCGAAGCCGCCGATGTCGTGACTCCAGTAGCCGAACCCGGACAGGCCGAGGGACAGCCCGCCGCGCAGCGACTCGGCCATCGACTCGTACGTGGCCTCGCAGTCGCCGCCCCAGTGCACCGGGAACCGCTGGCTGCCGGCCGTCGCCGAGCGGGCGAAGACCACCGCCTCACCCTCGCCCCGGTGTTTGCGCAGCACCTCGAAGACCGTGCGGTTGTACACATACGAGTAGTAGTTGTGCATCCGCTCCGGGTCGGAGCCGTCCGACCAGGCCACGTCGGTGGGGACGCGCTCGCCGAAGTCGGTCTTGAAGCAGTCGACGCCCTGCGCGAGCACCGCCTGAAGTTTCGCCGCGTACCAGTCGCGGGCGGCCGGGCTGGTGAAGTCGACCAGCGCCATGCCCGGCTGCCACAGGTCCCACTGCCACACGCTGCCGTCCGGCCGCCGCAGCAGGTGCCCGAGCGCCTTGCCCTCGGCGAACAGCGGGGAGCGCTGGGCGATGTACGGGTTGATCCAGACCGACACCCGCAGTCCCTTGTCCTTCAGGCGGGCCAGCATGCCCTCGGGGTCGGGGAACACCCGGGGATCCCACCGGAAGTCGCACCAGTTGAACTCGCGCATCCAGAAGCAGTCGAAGTGGAAGACGGACAGGGGGAGTTCCCGCTCCCGCATGCCGTCGATGAAGGACGTCACCGTCTCCTCGTCGTACGACGTGGTGAAGGACGTCGACAGCCACAGGCCGAACGACCACGCGGGCGGGAGGGCCGGGCGGCCGGTGAGGGCGGTGTACTTGCGCAGGATGTCCTTGGGGGTGGGCCCGTGGATCACGTAGTACGTCAACTGCTGTGACTCCACGCTGAACTGGACCCGGGACACGGCCTCCGAGCCGACCTCGAAGGACACCTTGCCGGGGTGGTCGACGAAGACGCCGTAGCCGGCGTCCGTGAGGTAGAACGGGACGTTCTTGTAGGCCTGTTCGGTGGCCGTGCCGCCGTCGGCGTTCCAGACGTCGACGACCTGCCCGTTCTTCACCAGCGGCCCGAACCGCTCCCCGAGGCCGTACACGCTGGTCCCGACGCCCAGGCCGAGCTGCTCCCGCAGATAGTGGGCGCCGGACGCGTCCCGCATGATGCCCATGCCCTTGGGGCCGCTGGAGGTGAGGAGACGGCCGTGGGCGAGGAAGCCGACGTGCCACGGGCCGGTGCGGGCCACCCGGACCGACAGCGCGCCGGAGGTGAGGGTGGCGTGCTCGTCGTCGTACTCGGTGTGGGCGGCGGTCTCCGTCCCGGTGAGCTCGAACTCGGGCCCGCGCGGCTGCTCCCCCTGGAAGTGGGTGAGGGTCACCCCGATGACGTCGGGCATCGGGGTGTGCGCGGTGATCGTCACGACCGGTCCCTTCAGCAGGTCGCCGCGGTGGCGGATGGGCTGGGTCGGCGCGTGGATCTCCAGCGCGCCGTCCGGGGCTGTGACGTCGAGGACCTGGACCGGGTGGGCCGCGGTGACGCCCTCGCGCAGCAGCCAGTAGCCGTCGGTGAACTTCACACGCGCACCCCTTTACTTGACCGCGCCCACGGCGATGCCGCGGGTGAGCGTCCGCTGGAAGACGAGGAAGAAGACGATCGCGGGCAGCACGCCCAGCAGGGCGGCGGCGTTGGTCATCGTGGCGTCCATCAGGCGCTGGCCCTGCAGGACACCGAGCGCCACCGACACGGTCTGGTTGTCGTTGGAGATCAGCATCACCAGGGGCAGCAGGAACTCGTTCCAGGTCCAGATGAAGAAGAAGACCAGCAGCACCCCGAGGGTGGGGCGGCTGACCGGGACCACGATCCGCCACAGCACCTGCCACTTGTTCGCGCCGTCGATCCGGGCGGCCTCGATGATCTCGCGCGGGAACTGCCCGAGGACCGAGGAGAGCAGATACGTGCCGAAGGCCGCCTGGATCACCGTGAACACGATGATCACACTGAGTCGGGTGTCGTACAGGCCGACCTGCTTGCTCAGGTAGTACACCGGGTACACCAGCGCCTCCTGCGGCAGCATGTTGGCCAGCACGAAGAAGGCCAGCACCCAGGCGCGGCCCCGGATCCGGCCGATGCCGATCGCGTACGCGTTCAGCACCGACAGCACCGCGGCGAGCACCGCAACCGAGCCGCTGATCAGCACCGAGTTGACCAGCTTCCGGCCGTAGTCGACCCGCTGCCAGAAGTCCTTCAGGCCGTCCAGATAGAGGCCGTCGGGCAGGCTGAGCGGGCCGTGCGCGGAGTACTCGGCCGGCGACTTGACCGCGTTGACGGCCACGATCACGAACGGCACCACCATGAACAGTGCGGCGATGCCCAGGGCCACCAGTACCGGGTAGCGGCGCAGGGCGGCGGTCATGCGCGGGCCCCTTCCTCGGCGGTCATACGCGAACCCCCTCCTCGGCGTCCTCGGCGCGGGTCTGGAGTTTCAGGCCGACCAGGGAGAGCGCCAGGATGATCACCGTGAGGACCGTGGAGATCGCGGCACCGTAGCCGACCTGGGTCTTCTCGAAAAAGGTGGAGAAAGAGAAGTACGACGGCACGTCCGTCGCCCCGCCCGGGCCGCCCTTGGTCAGCACGTACACCGCGCCGAACACCTTGAGCGCGGCGATCGTGCACCAGGTCAGCACCACGTAGATCTCCGGGCGGATCTGCGGCAGCGTGATGTGCCAGAAGCGGCGCCACCAGCCGGCCCCGTCCAGTTCGGCCGCCTCCTGCAACTGCGGGTCGACGCGCTGCAGGCCCGCCATGAAGACGACCAGCGGGAATCCGAGCTGCACCCACACCATCACGCCCATCACGCTGTACAGCGCGATGTCCGGGTCGCCGAGCCAGTCCTGCTGCCACGAGCCCAGCCCGACGGCCTTCAGCAGTTCGTTGAGGGAGCCGTTGTCGGGGGCGAGGATCCAGCTCCAGACGATCCCGGCGACCGCGATCGGCAGCACCTGCGGGAGGTAGAAGCAGGCGCGCAGGACCGCGACCACCTTGCTGCCGAAGTGCTTGCCGATGTAGTCGAACAGCGCGGCGGCCAGGACCAGGCCGACCGCCGTCGGTACGGCCGCCATGGCGACGACCATGAACAGGCTGTGCCGGAAGGACGCCCAGAACTCCGAGTCGTCCATCAGCTCCCGGTAGTTGGCGAGCCCGGTCCACTTCGGGCTGCCGACGCCCTGCCAGTCGGTGAAGCTCACGCCGGTGTTCATCAGGAACGGGACGGCGACGACCGCCAGGAAGGCGAGGATCCCGGGGAGCAGGAAGAGGGCGTACGAGTCGCGGGTACGGGGGCGGCCCGGGCCGGCGTGGGCGTGCTTGCCGACGGCCCGCGTGTCCCGTTCGACGGTGGCCGTCATTGCTTCGGGGCGGCCTTGTCGTAGGCCTGCTGGAGTGCGCTGAGGTAGCCGTCCGGCTTCTCGTCGCCCGTCATCAGCTTCTGCGTCTCGGAGACGAGGACGTCGTAGAAGCCGTTCACCGGCCAGTCCGGGTAGAAGGCCAGGCCGTCCCGCCGGCTCAGCGTGTTGAAGTCGGTGATGAGCTTCTTGGACTTCGGGTCCGTGATGGCGGAGGCGTCGGCCGCGACCGGGACGCCGCCCTTGTCGCCGAGCAGGTTCTGGATCTTCTTCGACATGGTGATGTCGATGAAGTCGTAGGCGAGGTCCTTGTTCCTGGCGTTCTTGGGGACCACCCAGAGGTTGCCGCCGGAGCCCAGGGTCAGGTTCGAGCCGGGCCACAGCGCGGTGTCCCAGTCGAACTTGGCCTCCGACTGGAAGCGGCCGTACCACCAGCTTCCGGAGAACAGGATCGGCGCCTTGCCCTGGATCCAGGACACGCCCGCGTCCTCGGCCTTGGTGCTGGTGGACTTCTCGCTGATGTACCCCTTCTTCACCCAGTCGGCGAAGGTCTGCGCGGCGTAGGTCCAGGCCGCGTCGTGGAAGTCGGTCCTGCCCTTGTACAGCTCGTACTTGTCGACCCACGAGCGGTCGGCCTTGGAGAGGGCGAGCTGGTAGAGGTACTGCTGGGCGATGTACTCGGCGCCGCCGTTGGCGAGCGGGGTGACACCCTTCCTGGCGAAGGCGTCCAGGGCGGCCGTGAGGTCGTCGAACGTCTTCGGCTCGGCGATCCCGTACTTCTCGAAGAGGTCCTTGTTGTAGTACACCATCGTGTACTCCGCGTAGTTGGGCACCCCGTACCACTTGCCGGAGCCCATCACGCCGCCCGCGTCGTACATGCTGGTCGTGCGCACACCGGCGCTGAGCTTCTTGTCCCAGCCGCGCTCGGCGGCCTCGGCGGTCAGGTCGGTCAGCAGGCCCTGCCTGGACAACTGGCCGGCGGTCGCGTTGCCCTTGTTGTACTCCATGACGTCCGGCGCGTCCGAGGAGTTCAGGACCATCGGTGCCGTCTTCTGGATCTGCTCGAAGCCCTTCTCCTCGAACTTCACCTTCACGCCCGGGTGCTTGGCCTCGAACTCCTTGATGGCCTCGTTCCAGGCCGCGCCCATCGCGCTGTCGGGTGCCTCGTAGTGCCAGAGCCGGAGTGTCCTGCCGTCGGACCCACCGCTGTCCGAGTCACCGCAGGAGGCCAGGAGCAGCGATCCGGACAGGATCACCGCCGCGGCCGCCCATCGCCTTCGTGCCGTCAACATCCAGTGCCTCCAGGGGAGTCGGAGTCGGATGGTTCTCGGGGTGCCACGCAGCGTGCGTCGATGCGCGTGGATGCGCATCGATGCGATTCGATACGTGGCGTCGAAGCGCTTCGACGGAGGAAGGTATGTGGCGGGTGGGAGAGCGTCAATGACTCTGGCCGGAATTGCTGCAAGCGGTTCGACGGAGTGAACGCAGGGCGTTCCCCGCCGTGTTGATCAGCAGGGCCGTCACGGCCGCCGCGACCGGCACCGCGAAGCCGGCCGCCGGTGCGGTGTGCTCCGCCGCCCAGCCCCCGGCCGCCGAGCCGCAGGCGATGCCGGTGAGCAGGGCGGTGACGACCAGGCTCATCCCCTCGTTCAGGCGGTCCGCAGGGGTGCGGTCCTGGACCAGCGTCATCGCCGTCACCATCGTCGGCGCCGTCGCCATGCCCGCCCCTGGCAGGGCCACGGCCAGCGCGGGAAGCGTGCCCGCGGTACGGGCGGCGAGCAGCGGCAGGGTCATCAGCGCGGCCATGGCCAGCAGACACCACGGCAGCCTGCGTTCCGCGGGCCCGTCCGGCCTCCGGGCCCCGTACAGCAGGCCCGCGGCGCAGGAACCCGCTGCCTGCAGCGCGAGGACGACCCCGGCCGCCGAGCGGTGCCCCTGCGCGTCGGCGTACGCGATGGTGACGACCTCCATCGACCCGAACACCGCGCCGGTCGCGACGAAGCACGCCAGCAGCGGCGGTATGCCGGGGGTGCGCAGCGGTGACGCGGCCCGCGTACGCCCCCGGGGCTGCGGCTCGGTGGACCGCTGCGCGGCGAACAGCAGCACCCCGGCCAGCAGCAGCACCCCGCCCACGAGCGTGCCCGCCTCCGGGAAGAACGTGCCGGTCAGGAAGGACGCCAGGACCGGGCCCAGCATGAAGCACAGCTCGTCGGCGGCCTGCTCGAAGGAGTTCGCGGTGTGCAGGGCCTCGGCGTCGTCCCGCAGCAGGTGGGCCCAGCGGGCCCGGGACATGCCGCCGATGTTCGGGACGGTGGCGGTGGCGGCGTACGCGGCGAACAGGGTCCAGTCCGGGGCGCCCAGGCGCACGCACAGCAGCAGGGCGAGACCGCCCAGCACGGCGGTGACCGTGGCCGGCACGGCGACCCGGGCCTGACCGTGCCGGTCGACGAGCCGGGCGATCCAGGGTCCCGCCACCGCGGTCGCCGCGAGACCGGTCGCGGTGACGGCACCGGCGAGCGCGTACGAGCCCCGCGATCCGGCGATCATGACGACCGCACTCACCCCGAACATGCCCATCGGCAGGCGGGCGATCAGGTTGCCGGCGGTGAACGCACGGGTGCCGGGGCGGCCGAACAGTCGGCGGTACGCGCCGGGGGAGAGGGGAGGCATGACCTCACCGTCGCCCGCGGTGGATCACCTGGTCCAACACCTGATCCGTGCCGATTCACGCACCGCTGTTGTAAGTTCACGCGGTGCCCACTCCCGCCCACCTCGACCCCCGCCTCCTGCGCGCCTTCGTCACCGTCGCCGAGGAACTGCACTTCACCCGCGCCGCGGCCCGTCTGTACGTCGCCCAGCAGGCGCTCAGCAGGGACGTACGGCGCCTCGAACGGGAGCTGCGCGCCGAACTGTTCGTCCGCACCACCCGGCAGGTGGCACTGACCGCCGACGGCGAGCGCCTGCTGCCGCACGCCCGCCGCGTCCTGGCCGCCCACGAGGACCTGCTCGCCGCCTTCGGACAGGCCCGCGCCCTCCTGGTCGACCTCAACTCCCCGGACCTGGACACCGGCCGCAGCGTGCTGCACCGGGCACGTGAACTCGCGCCGGACCACGAGCTGATGGCCCGCTACGAGAGTGGCCTCACGGGAGCCGCGGCCGAACTGCTCGCCGGGCGCCTGGACGCGTCGTTCGGCAGGTTCGCGGGCCTCGACCCGGCGCTGCGGGCCCGGCTGGACCACCGGCTCGTACGGTACGAGCCGATGGCGGTCATCCTTCCCGAGACGCACCGGCTGGCCCCGCTGGAGGCGGTACCGCTGCACGCGCTGGCGGGCGAGACGGTGTACGCCGGTGCGGGGAACCCGCGCACGCCGGAGTGGACCGACCTCGCGCACCGGCTCTTCGCCGGACGCCGCATCGAGGTCGCGCCGCCGGCCCCGCTGGCCGTGGGCGTGGAGGAGTTCCACCGGCTCATGACCAGGACCGGGCATCCGGTCCTCGCGGTGACCGACTTCTCGGCCCTGCCGGGGACGGTGGTGCGGCCGCTCGTCGACCCCGTCCCGCTGTCGCCCGTGTCGCTCGTGTGGCGCAGAGGTCTGACACACCCCGCGTTCGACGCGGTTCGACGCGCGGCGGCGCAACTGGCGGCCGAGCGAGGCTGGTTGAGACGACCCGAAAGCGCATGGGTTCCAGCCATCGATGAAACGATCAGTAAATCGGACAGTTCCGTTCACCATTGAAACTCTGCAACTCCGACGCCCGGACCGGCGCTACGGTCGTGACAGCCGAGCACAGTGAGACGTGGGGGGCGCTCGGACCGGTGGGGGCCGGGTCCGGTGGCGGGGGCTCGGAGTCGTCTGCGCACCCGGAAACATTCCCGTGGAGGGAACGCAGGTGCGCGTGAAGAAATGGCCGGACGACGCCCGGACGGAATGGCCCGATCCCGAACCAGGGGACCGCGGTCTGCCGGCGACAGGGGCGCAAGCCCAGAGCTTCCCGGAGACCGGGACGACGGACGTCCTGGCGGACGGGGCCGTGCCCGACGCCGTTCCCACCGGGGTACTGCCCGCCGCGCGGACCCCCGGCTCCGCCGGGCCGGCCGGCCACGACCCGCACGAGCTGACGGTCCGGCTCGACACCGACCGGATCGCGGAGCTACGCCTGCCGGGCGCGAAGGCGGTGGGCGACGCCGGCCGGACACGCCCGGCCGAGCGCGGGCGGCCGCCGCACGCCGGTCGCCGGGACGCCCCCGACGGACCGGTGTTCGTCGACGCGTCGGGCCGCCGCGGCCGCACCTTCCGCCGCCTCGGGATGTTCGTCGGCATCGCCTGCGCGGCCTACGCCGTCGTCATCGCCGCCACCCTCCTGTCCGGCAGTTCGGACGCGCCCTGGCTGCCGGTGCCGGGCCAGAAGGAGAACGATCCGGCCGGCCAGGTCGACATCTCCCCGGTGCCCGCCGACCCCGCCCGGCCCTCCGCCCGCGTCGGCGCCGCGCCCGGCACCAGGGCGACGCCGCCCGCCGTCCCGGCACCGGGCGGCAGCGCGCCCGTACCCGGCGCCACCCGCGGCACCGCCAAGCAGCCGGACACCTCCGCCGACCCGCGCCCCACGCCGACGGCCCCCTCCGGCCCGGCCACCGGGGGCTCCTCCCCGGACCCCGAGCCCTCGGCCCCGACCCCCTCGGTCACCCCGCCGCCCCCGACCGGCCCCGCCGTCGGTTCCGGCAGCCCGTCGCCGTCCCTGTCCTCGGGCCCCGGTACGGGCACGGGCTCCGGCACCGGCACGCACATCTGATGGCCCGCCGCACACGTGTCCGGGGTGCCGGAACCGGACGTGGGTCCGCAGCCGGACCCGCGGCCGGACGTGGGCCCGAAGCGGGGCGCGCACCCGGAGCCGGACCCGCCACCGGACGAAGCCCCGGGACCGCACCGCCGACCCAGGACCGCACCCACACCCACACCCACACCCACACCCGTCCCCGGCGCCGCCGCCTCCCCCTGCGCCTGCTGCTCCCCCTCCTCGTCCTCCTCGTCCTGGTCGCGATGCTGATGCTGCGCGGCTACGTGCACAGCGAGATCCTCGCCGACCACCGCATCCGCCCCGAGGCCTCCACCGGCGAGGTGCCGGAGAAGATCCTGACCGGCGGTCCGGTCATCGACACCCGCGACGGCCGCACCACCAGCCTGCGCGTCCCCGACCGCCGCCTGGTCCTCACCTTCGACGACGGCCCCGACCCCACCTGGACCCCGAAGGTCCTGGACGTGTTGCGCAAGCACCACGCGCACGCGGTCTTCTTCGTCACCGGCACCATGACCTCCCGTCACCCCGAGCTGGTCAGGCGGATGGTGGCCGAGGGCCACGAGGTGGGCCTGCACACCTTCAGCCACCCCGACCTCTCCTACCAGTCCAAGAAGCGCATCGACTGGGAGCTGTCCCAGAACCAGTTGGCCATCACGGGCGCGGCCGGCATCCGCACCTCCCTGTTCCGTCCCCCGTACTCGTCCTTCGCCGACGCCATGGACGACAGGTCCTGGCCGGTGACCCGGTACATCGGCACCCGCGGCTACATCACGGTCGTCAACGACACCGACAGCGAGGACTGGCGCAAGCCCGGTGTCGCCGAGATCATCCGCCGGGCCACCCCACGCCACGGCAAGGGCGCGATCGTCCTCATGCACGACTCGGGCGGCGACCGGCACCAGACGGTCCAGGCGCTCGACAGGTTCCTGCCCCTGATGCAGCAACAGGGCTACACCTTCGACAACCTCACCGAGGCCCTGGACGCCCCCAGCGCCCACACCCCGGTGACCGGCCCCGGCCTGTGGAAGGGCAGGGCATGGATCTTCCTGGTCCAGGCCTCGGACGACGTCACCGACGTCATGGTGGCCGGTCTCGCGCTGATCGGCTCCCTGGTCATCGGCCGCTTCGCCCTCATGCTCCTGCTCTCCGGTGTCCACGCCCGCCGGGTCCGCCGTCCCGGCTTCCGCTGGGGGGAGCCGGTCACCGAACCCGCGTCGGTGCTGGTCCCGGCGTACAACGAGGCCAAGTGCATCGAGAACACCGTCCGCTCCCTGGCCGCGAGCGAACACCCCGTCGAGATCATCGTCGTCGACGACGGCTCGACGGACGGCACGGCCGGGATCGTCGAGGCGATGGGCCTGCCCGGCGTCCGGGTGGTGCGCCAGGTCAACGCGGGCAAGCCCGCCGCGCTCAACCGGGGCCTGGCGAACGCCCGTCACGACCTGATCGTGATGATGGACGGCGACACCGTCTTCGAACCCTCCACGGTCGGGGAGCTCGTCCAGCCCTTCGCCGACCGGAAGGTGGGCGCGGTGGCCGGCAACGCCAAGGTCGGCAACCGGGATTCGCTCATCGGCGCCTGGCAGCACATCGAGTACGTGATGGGCTTCAACCTCGACCGCCGGATGTACGACATCCTGCGCTGCATGCCGACGATCCCCGGCGCCGTCGGGGCGTTCCGCCGGTCCGCCCTGGAACGGGTCGGCGGCATGAGCGACGACACGCTCGCCGAGGACACCGACATCACGATGGCCCTCCACCGGGACGGCTGGCGGGTGGTGTACGCGGAGAAGGCCCGCGCCTGGACCGAGGCCCCGGAGTCCGTCCAGCAGCTCTGGTCCCAGCGCTACCGCTGGTCGTACGGCACCATGCAGGCCATCTGGAAGCACCGCAGGGCGCTGCTGGACCGCGGCCCGTCGGGCCGGTTCGGCCGGGTGGGCCTCCCGCTGGTCTCCCTGTTCATGGTGCTCGCCCCCCTCCTGGCCCCGCTGATCGACGTCTTCCTCCTCTACGGGATCGTCTTCGGCCCGACCCGGAGGACCATCGCGGCCTGGCTGGGCGTCCTGACGGTCCAGGCCGTGTGCGCCGCGTACGCGTTCCGCCTCGACCGCGAACGCATGACCCACCTGATCTCGCTGCCGCTGCAGCAGATCCTCTACCGCCAACTCATGTACGTCGTCCTGCTGCAGTCCTGGATCACGGCACTCACCGGGGGCCGGCTGCGCTGGCAGAAGCTGCGGCGCACCGGAGTCGTCGAGGCGCCGGGCGGCGGCCGGGTGCCGGGCCCGCGAACGCCCGACAGCAGTGAACGGAGGCCGGTGTCATGACCGGTACGGAAGCCGTGGCCCCCTCGTCCGTGGCCCGGAAGCCACCGGCCGGCCGGGACCGCTACCTGGACCTGCTCCGCTCGATCGCCCTGGTCCGCGTCGTGGTCTACCACCTCTTCGGCTGGGCGTGGCTCACGGTCCTGTTCCCCTCCATGGGCGTGATGTTCGCACTGGCCGGCTCCCTGATGGCCCGCTCCCTGAACCGCCCGGCGGCGAAGGTGATCCGGGACCGGGTGCGCAGGCTGCTCCCGCCGCTGTGGGCGTTCAGCACGGTGGCGCTGGCGCTGATGTTCATGGGCGGCTGGCACCCGGTGCAGGACCCGGACAACGGCGGCACCTGGGGACTGGTGAGACTGCTGGACTACGTGATCCCGGTCGGCGCCCCTCCCTACCCCTGGCACCTGGGCTCCGAGTCCGGCCTCCTGGAGGACAGTTGGGCGGTGCAGGCGGTGGGGCCGCTGTGGTACCTGCGCGCGTACCTGTGGTTCGTGGTGGCGTCCCCGCTGCTGCTGTGGGCACTGCGCAGGGCGCCGTGGCCGACCCTGCTGGCCCCGCTGGGCCTGACGGCGCTCGTGGGTACGGGCCTGGTCACCATCCCCGGGGAGACGGGCAACGCCGTCACGGACTTCGCGGTGTACGGGGGCTGCTGGGTCCTCGGCCTCGCCCACCACGAGGGTTTGCTGCACCGCGTCCCCCGCTACCTGGCCGTCTCCGCCTCGGCTCTGCTGATGTCCTTCGCCCTGTGGTGGGCCTCGGGGCATCTCGGGCCGGACGGCTGGGACCTGAACGACATCCCTCTGGCCCAGGCGACCTGGTCCTTCGGTTTCGTCGTGATCCTCCTCCAGTACTCCCCGTCATGGCGGGAACTCCCGGCCCGGCTGCGCCGCTGGGACAAGCTGGTCACCCTGTCCAACAACCGCGCCGTCACCATCTACCTGTGGCACAACATGCTGATCATGGCCACGGTCCCGATCATCGACCGGGCCTACGACCTCCCCTTCATGCAGGACGACCGCGCGGTGGCCGCACTGGACGCCTCCTACATGCTCTGGATGTTCCTCCTGGTCTGGCCCCTGATCGCCCTCACGATCCTCGCCCTGGGCTGGATCGAGGACCTCGCGGCCCGACGGAGCCCCAGGCTGTGGCCGAACGGGGCACAGCGCGCGGGCGCGCGCCGCAAGCCCTGATCCGCGGCGCCGGACTCCGCCGCCGCGCGACCTCTCACCCCGCCTCCGGGCGGGGTGAGAGCAACGTTCCCTTGCGGTCACCCATGGCCACAGGCAGGAAACGAGCCCTCCCTACCTTCGGGACTCATACCGCTCAGCACCGCGAACCGCCAGAGCCCCGGAGCACCGTGGAGGCGTCATGACAGCCCCTAGTACAGCCCCCGCCCCCAGCAGGGGAGGCCGCTGGATCGAGAACTGGGATCCGGAGGACGAGACCTTCTGGAACGAGACCGGGGAGAAGATCGCCCGCCGGAACCTCCTCTTCTCCGTTCTCTCCGAGCACATCGGGTTCTCGGTCTGGACCCTGTGGTCCGTCCTCGTGCTGTTCATGGGCCCCGCATACGGGCTGACACCCGCGGACAAGTTCCTGCTGACCTCCATGGTGACGCTGGTCGGCGCCGTCGTCCGGGTGCCCTACACCTTCGCCGTGGCCGTCTTCGGCGGGCGGAACTGGACGATCATCTCGGCGAGCCTGCTGCTCGTCCCGACGATCGCCGCGTTCACCGTGATGAAGCCGGGGACGTCGTTCGACACGTTCCTCCTCGTCGGTCTGCTCGCGGGCATCGGCGGCGGCAACTTCGCCTCGTCCATGACCAACATCAACGCCTACTTCCCGCTCCGTAAGAAAGGGTGGGCGCTCGGGCTGAACGCCGGCGGCGGCAACATCGGCGTGCCGGTCATCCAGCTGGTCGCCCTGGCGATCATCGGCGCGAGCGGCGGGCCGCGCGTGCTGCTCGGGATCTACATCCCGCTGATCGTCGTCGCCGCCGTCCTCGCCGCCCTGTTCATGGACAACCTCGCGTCCGTGAAGAACGACACGGGGGCCGCGAAGGACGCCGCCAGGGACGCGCACACCTGGATCATGTCGGTCCTCTACATCGGCACCTTCGGGTCGTTCATCGGCTACAGCTTCGCCTTCGGCCAGGTGCTCACCAACCAGTTCGGGCGGACCCCGCTGCAGGCCGCGTACCTCACCTTCATCGGCCCGCTGCTCGGTTCGCTGATCCGGCCCGTCGGCGGCTGGCTGGCCGACCGGTACGGCGGGGCGAAGATCACGCTGTGGAACTACGTGGGCATGGCCGCCGCGACCGCCGTGCTCGTCGTCGCCAGCATGCAGAAGTCGCTGCCGCTGTTCGTGGCCGTGTTCGTGGTGCTGTTCGTGCTCAGCGGGCTCGGCAACGGGTCGACGTTCAAGATGATCCCCGGCATCTTCCAGGCGAAGGCGTTGGCCAAGGGACTCGAGGGCGAGGCGGCGGCGGCCCACGGGCGGCGGCTGTCCGGGGCCTCCATGGGGCTCATCGGCGCGGTCGGCGCACTCGGCGGTGTGGGCATCAACCTGGCGTTCCGGCAGTCCTTCCTCTCCTACGGTTCCGGCACCGGCGCGTTCGTCGCCTTCCTCGCCTACTACGGTGTCTGCTTCGCGGTGACCTGGGCCGTATACCTTCGCCGTCCCGTCGGCCAGGGCAGGGCGGCGACCGCCGCCGAGACGAAGCCGCAGCTCAGTTACGCCGAGGTGTGACGTAACACCGGCGACATCCGCCCGAACCGAGCCTGTCACGCGCTGTTGACAGGCTCGTTCGGCATGCAGGCCAGCTAGGAGAGCCATGTACGACGAAACGCAGCGACCGGACCCCGGCCCGCACGGGCCGCTCTCCGGGTTCACCGTGGGCGTGACGGCCGCGCGCCGGGCCGAGGAGCTCGGGGCGCTGCTCCAGCGGCGCGGTGCCGTCGTGCTGCACGCGCCGGCCCTGCGCATCGTGCCGCTCGCCGACGACGGCGAACTGCTCGCCGCCACCAAGGAGCTCATCGACCAGGTGCCGGACGTGGTGGTCGCCACCACCGCGATCGGCTTCCGGGGCTGGATCGAGGCCGCCGACGGCTGGGGGCTGGGCGAGCAGCTGCTGGGGCGGCTGCGCGGGGTGGAACTGCTGGCGCGCGGGCCCAAGGTCAAGGGTGCGATACGGGCCGCCGGGCTGACCGAGAAGTGGTCGCCGTCGAGCGAGTCGATGGCCGAGGTGCTGGACCGGCTGCTGGAGGAGGGTGTCGAGGGACGCCGGATCGCCGTACAGCTGCACGGTGAGCCGCTGCCCGGGTTCGTGGAGGCGCTGCGGGAGGGCGGAGCGGAGGTGGTGCCGGTGCCGGTGTACCGGTGGATGCCGCCGGAGGACAGCGGTCCCCTCGACCGGCTGCTGGACGCGGCTGTCTCGCGCGGCCTGGACGCGCTGACCTTCACCAGCGCGCCGGCCGCCGCCTCACTGCTGTCCCGGGCCGAGGAGCGCGGACTGCTGTCGGAACTGCTCGCCGCCCTCAGCCACGACGTGCTGCCCGCGTGCGTCGGCCCGGTCACCGCGGTGCCCCTCCAGGCACGCGGCATCGACACGGTCCAGCCGGACCGTTTCCGTCTCGGGCCCCTCGTCCAGCTGCTCTGCCAGGAACTCCCGGGCCGGGCGCGCGTGTTGCCGATCGCCGGGCACCGGGTGGAGATCCGCGGGCACGCGGTGCTGGTGGACGGCGAGCTGAAGCCCGTACCGCCGGCCGGGATGTCCCTGCTGCGGGCGCTGTCCCGGCGGCCGGGCTGGGTGGTGGCGCGGGCGGACCTGCTGCGGGCACTGCCGGGAGCCGGGCGGGACGAGCACGCGGTGGAGACGGCGATGGCCCGGCTGCGTACGGCGCTCGGGGCGCCGAAGCTGATCCAGACGGTGGTGAAACGGGGTTACCGACTCGCCCTGGACCCGGCGGCCGACGCGAAGTACGCCGACTCCTGACGGGCACTGACACGGCTCAGGGGTTCCGGCCCCGCGTGCGGGCGGGCACTGTGGGAGGGGGAACGGTTCCCCAGCCCAAGGCGGTGGCGCATGGCACTGGGTACGGCCACGGACGGGTACGAGCTGCGGTTCGACGCGGGGCGGATCTGCCTGGATCTTCTCTCCACCTCCCACCCCGGTGAACGGCTGGACTCCGTCGAGCCGTTGCGCGCCTGGGTCACCGGCTCGGGGCTCGTCCCGCCCGGCACCCCGCTGGCGCACGCCGACGGCTCCTGGCTCACGGGCTTCAGGGAACTGCGGGACTGCGTCGGCGTGTTGGTCCGGGCCGTGGTGAAGGCGCAGGCGCCAGGGCCCGGCCACGGGACCCGGCCGCACGACTTCGCACTCGCCCGCCTGAACGAGCTCGCCCGGCCCGCGCCCCCGGCCCCGCGCGCGGTCCCCGGCGAGGACGGCCGGTTCGTACGGGAGTTGGACCGCCCGCCGCACTGCGCGGCGCTGCTCGCGGCCGTCGCCCGGGACGCCGTGGAGCTGCTGACCGACCCGGTGGTCCGGGCGGCCGTGCGGGAGTGCGAGGGGGACAATTGCACGATCATGTATCTGGACACCTCCCGCGGTCACCGTCGGCGCTGGTGTTCGAGCGAGATCTGCGGGAACCGGGAACGGGTGGCGCGGCACCGCCGACGGACGGCTCTCACTCGGGCCTGAGTGTCCGTTAGGAGTCGTCTGCGCGGTAAGTACCGGTCTGGCGTCGAAGTGATTTCGATAACACCGCGTTTGCCTCGATCGCCGCACGGGCAACTTCGCCCCCCTTGGCGATGTGTCGGAAATGTAAAGATCACGCGGTGGGAATGTGCGCCCATGTCCAGCTCGTCACACCGCCTCCGAGAAATTTGTCACCCGGGTTTGAACACGCCGCGGAACGCATCCGTACGTCTGGGGGAGCGACCGACTGGGGGAACCCCCGGACACCGGAGGTGGGCGTGCGCAAGGATGCGGCCGTGGCCAATGAACGTGGATCGAGGGCCCGACATCGCATGTCCCAGCCCTCGGAGCCTGATGAGGAGCTGATGCGTGCCCTGTACAGGGAGCACGCCGGACCCCTGCTTGCGTATGTCCTGCGCCTGGTTGCCGGAGACCGGCAGCGTGCCGAGGACGTCGTGCAGGAGACGCTCATCCGTGCCTGGAAGAACGCCGGTCAGCTCAATCGGGCGACCGGATCGGTACGCCCCTGGCTGGTGACGGTCGCACGCCGCATCGTCATCGACGGCCACCGCAGCCGGCAGGCCCGGCCGCAGGAGGTCGATCCGTCGCCGCTGGAGGTCATCCCCGCGGAGGACGAGATCGACAAGGCGCTGTGGCTGATGACGCTGTCGGACGCGCTCGACGACCTGACCCCTGCCCATAGAGAGGTCCTCGTCGAGACGTACTTCAAGGGGCGTACCGTCAACGAGGCGGCCGAGACGCTGGGCATACCCAGCGGCACGGTCCGCTCTCGGGTGTTCTACGCCCTGCGGTCGATGAAGCTCGCACTGGAAGAGCGGGGGGTGACGGCGTGATGAGTGTCTACGGTGGATTCGGAGCGGGTGGTCCGGGTATGTCTGGACCCATGACCCCCAGGCAGGGACCTCCGGTGCCCAACGAGCACGAGACCGTGGGCGCCTACGCCCTCGGCATCCTCGACGACGCCGAAGCGACCGCTTTCGAAGCGCACCTCGCCTCCTGCGAGTGGTGCGCCCAGCAGCTCGACGAGCTCGCCGGGATGGAGCCGATGCTGGCCGCGCTCGCGGACATGCAGGGCCCCGGGACACCCGCGATCGGCGAGTCCCTGTCCGCCAAGCCCGCACCGCGGCTGATGGACAAGCTCGTCGACGAGGTCGCGGTGACCCACGCCAAGAAGCGCCGCCGCAACTTCTTCGCGCTGGCGGCCGCCGTCGCGCTGATCATCACCGGCCCGGTGGCCGTGATGGCGGTGAACGGGGGCAACGACTCCGGCGGCCAGACCGCCACACCGCTCGCCGCCACCGCCAAGGACACCTTCAACGGCATGTCCGACAAGGTCACGGCGACCGACGCGAGCACCAAGGTCACCGCGACCGTGGCGATGGCGCAGAAGGCCTGGGGCACCGCCGGCGCGGTGAAGATCAGCAACGTCAAGGGCCCCCTGAAGTGCTCCCTCATCGCCGTCGGCAAGAACGGTGAACGCGAGACGATGACCTCCTGGTCCGTCCCGAACGAGGGCTACGGCATCCCGAACGCCAAGACGGAGATGGCGAAGGAACCGCTCTACGCCCAGGGCGGCGCCGCCTTCAAGCCGAACGAGATCGACCACTTCGAGATCATGACCTTCGACGGCAAGAAGCTGGTGTCGGTCAACGCCTGACGGCACAGGCGTACAGGGCCTGGTGCGCACATCCGCGACATGATCGCGGCTGTACGTGCCGGGCCTGCGTGTTTTGCGGGGAGATCGGCCGGGCGGGCCCCTCGCCTCGGGGGCTCCCCTTCGCGTACGGTTGACGGCTGCCCAGCACGTCAGAAGGGGGCCCGGTGGCCGCTCAGGCTCAGCAGGAAACCGCGGTCGGCTCGGTTCACGACCTGGCGCAGGACTCCCTGCGCGACCGAGAGATCAGCGTGGAACAGGAACACCTGGACCGGGTGTACCGGCGCCTCGAGGAGAAGATCCACGAGGCCGAGTTCCTCATGCACGACGCGGCCAAACGCGGCCAGGTCGGCACCCCCGGCGCGCTCGCCGAGCGGGACGCGCAGGTCTTCAGGGCGGGTATCCACCTGAACCGGCTGAACAACGAGTTCGAGGACTTTTTGTTCGGCCGGATCGACCTGCTCCTCGGCAAGGACGGCAAGAAGGGACCCGACGGCGCCTACACCGCGGTCGAGCCCGCGGAAGGGGTCGTACGCGAGGACGGCACGGCCGACATCGCCGAGACCCTGCACATCGGCCGCATCGGCGTCCTCGACCAGGACTACACCCCCCTCGTCATCGACTGGCGGGCGCCCGCCGCGGCCCCGTTCTACCGCTCCACCCCCGTCGACCCCGGACGGGTCGTCCGCAGACGCGTCATCCGCTCCAAGGGGCGCAGGGTCCTCGGCGTCGAGGACGACCTGATGCGCCCCGAACTGAAGGCCTACCTGCACGGCGACGAACTGCCGGCGATCGGCGACGGCGCCCTGATGGCCGCCCTCGGCCAGGCCCGCACGCACACCATGCGGGACATCGTCGCATCCATCCAGGCCGAGCAGGACCTGGTGATCCGCGCCCCCGCCGCGTCCGTGACCTACGTCGAGGGCGGACCGGGCACCGGCAAGACGGCCGTCGCCCTGCACCGGGCCGCCTACCTCCTCTACCAGGATCGGCGCCGGTACGCGGGCGGCATCCTGATCGTCTCCCCGACCCCGCTGCTGGTGGCGTACACCGAGGGCGTGCTGCCCTCCCTCGGCGAGGAGGGACAGGTCGCCATCCGCGCGATCGGCTCGCTGGTCGAGGGTGCCGAGGCCACGCTGTACGACTCCCCGTCCGTGGCTCGCGCCAAGGGGTCGTACCGGATGCTGAAGGTGCTGCGGAAGGCGGCGCGCGGGGCGCTGGAGCTGGGGCCGGGCGGCGGGGCCGCGCCTTCCGCCGGTGCCGGCCGGGCCGGTGCCGGTCAGCTCGCCTTCGGCGACGACGACACCGACGTACCGGCGCAGACGCACACCGGCCCGCCCACCCGGCTCCGTGTCGTCGCCTTCGGGCGGCGCCTGGAGCTGGAGGCCGACGCGCTGGAGCACGTCCGCCGCACCGCCCTGAGCGGAACCGCGCCCGTCAACCTGCTGCGCCCCCGCGCCCGCAAGCTGCTGCTCGACGCCCTGTGGGACCGGTCCGGAGCGGCCGGCCGGCACACCGACCCGGAGCTGGCCGCCGAGCTGCGGTCGTCGTTCGACGAGGACGTGAGCTCGGAGGACAGCTTCCTGGCGTTCCTCGACGCGTGGTGGCCCGAGCTGACCCCGAAGGCCGTCCTCGCCGCCATGGCGGACGAGCGCCGGCTCGGCCGCTGGGCCCGCCGGATCCTCAATCCCGGCGAGGTCCGCAAGGTCGCCCGCTCCCTCAAGCGGGACGGCCGCTCCGTGCACGACATCGCGATGCTCGACGAGCTCCAGGCGATCCTCGGCGCCCCCGCCCGCCCGAAGAAGAAGCGCGAGGCCGACCCGCTGGACCAGCTCACCGGCCTGGAGGAGCTGATGCCGGTCCGTGAGGAGTCGCAGCGCGAGCGGGCCGAGCGGCTGGCGCAGGAGCGCACCGAGTACGCGCACGTCATCGTCGACGAGGCGCAGGACCTCACGCCGATGCAGTGGCGCATGGTCGGCCGCCGGGGCAGGCACGCCACCTGGACGGTCGTCGGCGACCCCGCCCAGTCCTCCTGGTCCGACCCGGACGAGGCGGCCGAGGCCCGCGACGAGGCCCTGGGCACCCGGCCGCGCCGCCGCTTCCAGCTCACCGTGAACTACCGCAACCCGGCGGAGATCGCCGAGCTCGCCGCGAAGGTGCTCGCGCTCGCCATGCCCGGCTCCGAGGCACCTTCGGCCGTACGGTCCACCGGGATCGAGCCCCGCTTCAGTGTCGTGCGGGACACACTGGAGCAGACCGTGCGCGCCGAGGCCCAGCGGCTGCTCGACCAGGTCGACGGCACGGTCGGCGTGGTCGTCGCCATGCACCGGCGCGCGGAGGCCGCCCGCTGGCTCGCCGGGCTCGGCGACCGGGCGGTGGCACTGGGCAGCCTGGAGGCCAAGGGGCTGGAGTACGACGCCACGGTGGTCGTCTCACCCGCGGAGATCGCCGACGAGTCGCCGGCCGGGCTGCGGGTGCTGTACGTCGCCCTGACCCGGGCCACCCAGCAGCTCACGGTCGTCTCCGGGGAGCGGGACCAGCCGGACCCGGCCGGAGTGCCCGACCTGCTCAGGGACTGAGCGGCGCTGGTGTCCGGGTGGTGCCGGCGTCCAGGTTTCCTGTGAACCGCCCGCAGGGGAATGGCCTTACGGGATCCGTTTGTTAGCCTGGGTGTGGCACCGGCCCGATCCAAGCCCCCGGGCCCAACCTTAGTCGCTGCGAGCGACCACTTGCCGCGAGGCGAGCATGGCGGGTCGGTGTCACTGAACCTCCCAGAGGCCCACGTCACATGTGACGTGGGCCTCTTTCGTTGAGAACAAAACGTTCTCAATGCAGCCCGGCTAACGCCTACTCGGCGGTAGGTGCGACGATCGGACGGCATTACCCGCGACACCGGTGAAAGCAGAGGAAGTCGGCCATGGCAACGGCGCCCAGCGTCTCCTACTCGATGACCATCCGGCTGGAGGTGCCCGCGAGCGGAACCGCGGTCTCCCAGCTCACCACCGCCGTGGAGTCCTCCGGAGGCTCGGTCACCGGCCTCGACGTCACCGCGTCCGGGCACGAGAAGCTCCGTATCGACGTCACCATCGCGGCCACGTCGACCGCGCACGCCGACGAGATCGTCGAGCAGCTCCGCGGCATCGAGGGCGTCACGCTGGGCAAGGTCTCCGACCGTACCTTCCTCATGCACCTCGGCGGCAAGATCGAGATGGCGTCGAAGCACCCCATCCGCAACCGTGACGACCTCTCCATGGTCTACACGCCGGGTGTGGCCCGCGTCTGCATGGCGATCGCCGAGAACCCCGAGGACGCCCGTCGCCTCACCATCAAGCGCAACTCCGTTGCGGTCGTGACGGACGGCTCGGCCGTGCTGGGCCTCGGCAACATCGGCCCGAAGGCCGCGCTGCCGGTCATGGAGGGCAAGGCGGCGCTCTTCAAGCGCTTCGCCGGGATCGACGCCTGGCCGATCTGCCTCGACACCCAGGACTCCGACGCGATCGTCGAGATCGTCAAGGCGATCGCCCCCGGGTTCGCCGGCATCAACCTCGAGGACATCTCCGCGCCCCGCTGCTTCGAGATCGAGGCACGGCTGCGCGAGGCCCTCGACATCCCCGTCTTCCACGACGACCAGCACGGCACGGCGATCGTGGTCCTCGCCGCCCTGACGAACGCACTTCGCTGCACGGGCAAGGCGATTGAGAACATCCGCGTCGTGATGTCCGGCGCCGGCGCGGCCGGTACGGCCATCCTCAAGCTGCTGATCGCCGCGGGCGTGAAGAACGCCGTCGTGGCCGACATCGCCGGTGTCGTGCACGCCGACCGCGAGGACCTGGTGGACGCCCCGGCCGGCTCGGCGCTGCGCTGGATCGCGGACAACACCAACCCCGAGAACCTCACCGGCACGCTGAAGGAGGCCGTGCGCGGCGCCGACGTCTTCATCGGCGTCTCCGCCCCGAACGTCCTCGACGGCGACGACGTCGCGGCCATGGCCGACGGCGCGATCGTGTTCGCGCTCGCGAACCCGGACCCCGAGGTGGACCCGGCAATCGCCCGGCAGACCGCGGCGGTTGTGGCCACCGGCCGCTCCGACTTCCCCAACCAGATCAACAACGTGCTGGTCTTCCCGGGCGTCTTCCGCGGTCTGCTGGACGCGCAGTCCCGCACGGTGAACACCGAGATGATGCTCGCCGCCGCGCAGGCGCTGGCCGACGTGGTGACCGAGGACGAGCTGAACCCGAACTACATCATCCCCAGCGTCTTCAACGACAAGGTCGCGGGCGCGGTCGCCGGTGCGGTGCGGGAGGCCGCCAAGGCGGTGGGTGCGGCGTCGTAGAGCGGGTATGCGCCGTCGTGAGGGGTGCGCATGGCCTGTGAGCATCCCCACGGCGGGGCGTCGTACCGGCGCGTCGTGGAACCCGGTACCCAGGGCAGGCGTCTAGGGTGTCGGCCACGTTCCGGCGCTCTTTTCGTGTGACTCCCTAGGGTGTTCTCACGACTCCTACGGGTGCCGGATTGGCTTTCCCGCCGCAGGTAGGGGCAGGATGCGTCTCTGGGCGCGAGGGTCTGACGACGGACCCGGGTCCGGGGACTCACCGAGGACCCTGGCAGCATCGGCATGGCCGTGCCCGACATGCGGCTCAGCCGCGTGGCACGCCTCAACGGCAAGAAGAACACGGGAGTAAGAAAATGAACCGCAGTGAGCTGGTGGCCGCGCTGGCCGACCGTGCCGAGGTGACTCGCAAGGACGCCGACGCCGTGCTGGCCGCGTTCGCCGAGACCGTCGGCGAGGTCGTCGCCAAGGGCGACGAGAAGGTCACCATCCCTGGCTTCCTGACCTTCGAGCGCACCCACCGTGCCGCTCGTACCGCTCGTAACCCGCAGACCGGTGAGCCCATCAACATCCCGGCCGGTTACAGCGTGAAGGTCTCCGCGGGCAGCAAGCTCAAGGAAGCGGCCAAGGGCCAGTGATCTTGCCGTCCGTATGCCACGGGACGGTGTACGGCCTGTAGAACCCCGATGGGGCGGCCCCGGACCTCCGGGCGCCGCCCCGTCGTGATTGCGACCATGAACAGCACACAGGCCGCCGGCCCCGGAGCAGGGGCCGGCGGCCTGTGCGGGTTCAGCCGAGGGCTTGGCCGTGAAGCTCGACCTTCGCGCCGAGCTCCACGAGCTTCTCCATGCTGTGTCTGCCCGGGGGACGACCCCCGGACCCCCGGCCGGGAGCGGGCTGCTCGGGGCCGGGGGTGGGGGCCTGTCTGGGGTCAGCCGAGGGCTTTGCCGGGGAGTTCGACCTTCGCGCCGAGCTCCACGAGCTTCTCCATGCTGTGTCTGCCCGGGGGACGACCCCCGGGACCCCCGGCCGGGAGTGGGCTGTTCGGGGCCGGGGGTGGGGGCCTGTCTGGGGTCAGCCGAGGGCTTTGCCGGGGAGTTCGACCTTCGCGCCGAGCTCCACCAGCTTCTCCATGAAGTTCTCGTAGCCCCGGTTGATGAGTTCGATGCCGTGGACCCGGGACGTGCCCTGGGCGGCCAGCGCGGCGATCAGGTACGAGAAGCCGCCGCGCAGGTCCGGGATGACCAGGTCGGCGCCCTGGAGCTTGGTGGGGCCCGACACGACCGCGGAGTGGAGGAAGTTCCGCTGGCCGAAGCGGCAGTCGGAGCCGCCCAGGCACTCGCGGTAGAGCTGGATGTGCGCGCCCATCTGGTTCAGGGCGGAGGTGAAGCCCAGACGGGACTCGTAGACCGTCTCGTGGATGATCGACAAGCCCGTGGCCTGCGTCAGCGCCACCACCAGCGGCTGCTGCCAGTCCGTCTGGAAGCCGGGGTGCACGTCCGTCTCCAGAGCGATCGACTTCAACTGCCCGCCGGGGTGCCAGAAGCGGATGCCCTCGTCGTCGATCTCGAAGGCGCCGCCCACCTTCCGGTAGGTGTTGAGGAACGTCATCATCGAGCGCTGCTGGGCGCCCCGGACGTAGATGTCACCCTCGGTCGCCAGCGCCGCCGACGCCCAGGACGCGGCCTCCAGGCGGTCCGGGAGAGCGCGGTGGGTGTAGCCGCCGAGCTTGTCCACACCGGTGATGCGGATCGTGCGGTCGGTGTCCATCGCGATGATCGCGCCCATCTTCTGCAGAACGCAGATCAGGTCCTCGATCTCCGGCTCGACGGCCGCGTTGGACAACTCGGTGACGCCCTCGGCGAGTACGGCCGTCAGCAGCACCTGCTCGGTCGCCCCGACGGACGGGTACGGCAGCTGGATCTTCGTACCGCGCAGCCGCTGCGGAGCCTCCAGGTACTGGCCGTCCGCGCGCTTCTCGATCGTCGCGCCGAACTGCCGCAGCACGTCGAAGTGGAAGTCGATGGGCCGGCCACCGATGTCGCAGCCGCCCAGGCCCGGGATGAAGGCGTGGCCGAGACGGTGCAGCAGGGGGCCGCAGAACAGGATCGGGATGCGGCTGGACCCCGCGTGGGCATCGATGTCGGCGACGTTCGCGCTCTCCACGTACGTCGGGTCGAGCACCAGTTCGCCGGGCTCCTCGCCCGGACGGACCGTCACCCCGTGCAGCTGCAGCAGGCCGCGCACGACGCGCACGTCACGGATGTCCGGAACGTTGCGCAGTCGGCTGGGCGCACTTCCCAGCAGGGCGGCGACCATGGCCTTGGGCACGAGGTTCTTCGCGCCGCGGACACGGATCTCGCCCTCCAGCGGGGTGCCGCCGTGGACAAGCAGGACATCGTCGTTGACGGTCATGAATCTCGCGTTCCATGGAGTCGGGCAGGGTTCGGCCGATCACTTTGCGCAGGGCCGGAGAAGACAGGGTAATCGCCGATTACCCCCCTCCCGTAAGCCCAAGTACCGCCCAGCTAGGTCATAGCTGTGTCACAACACGAACCGTTCACCACCGGGCACATGGCGTCACCACCGGCCGGGCGCGCGCCCGGGTGCACCCATGTCCCTGAGCTGCATTCACTCCCCGGCCCCGATTGGCTCCCCACACCACGGGAAGATGCGGGATCATGTCTGGCATGACCGAGGTGTCCTCGCTCACAGGGCGGCTGCTCGTGGCTACCCCCGCCCTGGCGGACCCGAACTTCGACCGTGCGGTGGTGCTGCTCCTCGACCACGACGAGGAGGGCTCGCTCGGTGTCGTCCTCAACCGCCCCACCCCGGTGGACGTGGGCGACATCCTGGAGGGCTGGGCCGATCTCACCGGCGAACCCGGCGTGGTCTTCCAGGGCGGCCCGGTGTCGCTGGACTCGGCGCTCGGCGTCGCGGTCATCCCCGGCGGCACGGCCGGCGATCGCACCCCGCTCGGCTGGCGCCGGGTGCACGGCGCGATCGGGCTCGTCGACCTGGAGGCCCCGCCCGAGCTGCTGGCCTCGGCCCTCGGCTCCCTGCGGATCTTCGCGGGATACGCCGGCTGGGGCCCCGGCCAGCTGGAGGACGAGCTGGCGGAGGGCGCCTGGTACGTGGTCGAGTCGGAGCCCGGGGACGTCTCCTCGCCGTCCCCGGAGAAACTCTGGCGCGAGGTCCTGCGCCGCCAGCGCAACGAGCTGGCGATGGTGGCCACCTATCCGGACGACCCTTCGCTGAACTGAAGGGCGCGAGCTTCAGTACTCTGGGCCTTATGAGCACTCTCGAGCCCGAGCGCGGGACTGGTACGGGGACCCTCGTAGAGCCGACGCCGCAGGTGTCCCACGGCGACGGCGACCACGAGCGCTTCGCCCACTACGTCCAGAAGGACAAGATCATGGCGAGCGCCCTCGACGGCACCCCCGTCGTGGCGCTCTGCGGCAAGGTGTGGGTGCCGGGCCGTGACCCGAAGAAGTACCCCGTGTGTCCCATGTGCAAGGAGATCTACGAATCCATGGACAGCGGCGGCGACGAGGGCGGCAAGGACAAGTAGCGGCCGCTGGGGTTCATCCCCGGCCGCCGACGAGGCCCCCGGGGTGTCGGGCACACCCCGGGGGCCTTCGCGCGCCCGCGCGGGCGAGTGGTCGAGACCTCTTGTAGGCGGGTCGGCGCGCCCCTAGCCTCGTGCTGTTGTGATCCGGGGAACGGTCGTAGCGCAGAGCGCAACGGCGTGCAACGGCTTCGGGCACCGGCTGGGGACGAGGACTGACGTGAGCGAACTGATTCCGGCACCGCGCGCCGTCGAGGGCCCGATGCGCTGCGCCGTCACGCTCGACCGGGACACCACCCTGTGGGCCGCCCCGGGCACCGGCACCACGGAGCGCTGGCTGCGCGCCACGCTCGGCGCGGCCCTCGGCCTGCCCCTGCCGCCGGGGCCGCAGGACGCGCGTGATTCCGTACGCCTGCACCTGGACGACACGCTGGGGCCGGAGGCGTACCGGCTCGGCGTCGTGTCCGGCCGGGGTGTCGAGATCCGTGGCGGTGACGCGGCCGGGGTCTTCTGGGGCGCCCAGACCCTGCGCCAACTGCTCGGCCCCGACGCCTTCCGGCGGGCTCCCGTGCGCCCGGGGGCCGTCCACGTGATCCCGCACCAGATGGTCGAGGACGCACCGCGCTTCGCCTGGCGCGGCCTCCTGCTCGACGTCGCACGGCACTTCATGCCCAAGGACGGCGTGCTGCGCTATCTGGATCTCCTGGCCGCCCACAAACTCAACGTCCTCCACCTCCATCTGACGGACGACCAGGGCTGGCGGATCGAGATCGAGCGGTATCCGCGACTGACCGAGGTCGGATCCTGGCGGACGCGGACGAAAATCGGGCACGGGGCCTCACCGCTGTGGGACGAAAAACCGCACGGCGGCTACTACACCCAGGACGACATCCGGGAGATCGTCGCCTACGCCGCCGAACGGCATATCGCCGTGGTTCCGGAAATCGACGTACCGGGCCACTCGCAGGCCGCCATCGCCGCGTATCCGGAGCTCGGCAACACCGACGTCATCGACACCACCGCCCTTTCCGTCTGGGACACCTGGGGAATCAATCCCAACGTACTCGCCCCCACCGACAACACCCTCCGCTTCTACGAAGGGGTGTTCGAGGAAGTCCTCGCTCTCTTCCCTTCGGAATTCATCCACATCGGCGGCGACGAATGCCCCAAGGAGCAGTGGAGGCGATCGCCGGCCGCCCAGTCCCGGATCAAGGAACTCGGTCTCGCGGACGAGGACGAACTGCAGTCCTGGTTCATCGGCCACTTCGCGAAGTGGCTCTCCGCGCGCGGCCGCCGGCTCATCGGCTGGGACGAGATCACCGAGGGCGGGCTCGCCGAGGGCGCGGCCGTGTCCTCCTGGCGCGGTTACGCGGGCGGGATCGCCGCCGCGAGGGCCGGCCACGACGTCGTCATGTGCCCCTCGCAGCACGTGTACCTCGACCACCGCCAGGCGCCCGGCGAGGACGAGCCCGTACCGATCGGCTACGTGCGCACCCTTGAGGACGTCTACCGGTTCGAGCCGGTTCCACCGGAGCTGGACGAAGAACAGACCCCGCATGTGCTGGGCGCCCAGGCGAACGTGTGGACGGAGGTGATGGAGGACCCCGCGCGCGTGGACTACCAGGCCTTCCCGCGGCTCGCCGCTTTCGCCGAGGTGGCCTGGAGTGCGCTGCCCGCCCCGGCGGAACGGGACTTCACCGGCTTCGAGCGCCGGATGGCGGCCCACTACCGGCGGCTCGACGCCCTGGGCGTCGCCTACCGCCCGCCCGCCGGCCCCCGGCCCTGGCAGCGGCGGCCCGGGGTGCTCGGGCGCCCGGTCGACGGGCCGCCCCCGAACAGCTAGGGCGAACGCAACGGAAGAACCCCGTAAAGAGCTATGAAAGGCTTCAATCTCCGTACGTCGATGATGTCGTATAAAAACGGACCATCTCCGCAGCGACGGGTGTGAATCACTCCTAGCGGACCCCCGCGTCCGGGCCCTGCGAAGATGTGCCAGAGTTGCCACGTCCGCCCTGTCAGCACGTACCGTACGGCAACACAGGTGGGACCAGGTGGGGCAGCGGGAAGGGGCAGCCGGTTTGACCACGCACGCACCGCAGGCGGCGCAGGCCGTGACGCTGCCCACGACACTGGACGAGGCCGTGGCGGCGCTCGCCGCCATGCCCACGGCCGTACCCGTGGCCGGCGGCACCGACCTGATGGCCGCCGTCAACTCCGGGCAGCTCAGGCCCGCCGCCCTGGTGGGCCTCGGCCGGATCAGCGAGATCCGCGGCTGGCAGTACCAGGACGGCCACGCGCTGCTCGGCGCCGGCCTCACGCACGCGCGCATGGGCCGCCCCGACTTCGCGGCGCTCATCCCGGCGCTCGCCGCCGCCGCGCGCGCCGCCGGCCCGCCGCACATCCGCAACGCGGGCACCCTGGGCGGCAACATCGCCTCCGCCGCGCCCACCGGTGACGCGCTGCCGGTCCTGGCCGCACTGGAGGCGACGCTGATCATCGCGGGCCCGGGCGGGGCCCGCCGGGAACTCCCGGTCTCGCACCTGCTGGCCGGGGTCGACATGCTGCGCGGCGGCGAACTCATCGGCTACGTGCGCGTGCCGCTGCTGCACGCCCCGCAGGTCTTCCTGAAGGCCACCGGACGGACCGGTCCCGGCCGGGCGGTCGCCTCCGTGGCGCTGGTCCTGGACCCGGCCCGGCGCGGAGTGCGGTGCGCGGTGGGTGCCATAGCGCCGATGCCCCTGCGGCCCCTGGAGGCCGAGCAGTGGGTCGCCCGGCTCATCGACTGGGACGGGGACCGAGTGATCGTGCCGGAGGCGCTGAACGCCTTCGGCGAGTACGTCGCCGCGGCCTGCATCCCCGACCCGGCCCCGGAGCAGGACGGCTCCGTACCGCAGCTTCCGCCCGCCGTACTGCACCTGCGGCGCACCGTCGCCGCACTGGCCCGACGAGCACTGGGGAGGGCGCTGTCGTGACCGACGACCAGCACGGAGAGGGCACGCCCCAGGGAGGCGGGCGCTGGGACCCGCTGCCCCAGGGCGACTACGACGACGGCGCCACCGCCTTCGTCAAGCTCCCCGAGGGCGGCATCGACGCCCTCCTGGCCGCGCCGGGTCACGGCTACGTGCCGCCGCAGATAACGGTGGCCCCCGGAGTCGACCCGGGCGCCGACCCGGCGGCGGGCGGCACCTGGGCGGTGCAGGACACCGGTGCCCACTGGCCCGACCCGAACGCCGTGCCCCGGGGGACCGGCGCCGAGCCGGACGACCGGTTCACGTACAACCCCGCCGCCACGCAGCACTGGACCTACGACGAGCCCGCGGCCCCGCCGGCCCCCGGGCACGACGTCACCGGTGAGTGGTCCATCCCCGTGGCCGGGGGCGACCTCCCGGACGAATCGGGCGAGTTCACCGCCTCCTCCCTGGTCGAGCAGTGGGGCGGGGCCGGGAACCCGCCGGCCACCCTCCCGGGCGGCGCGCCCGCGCCCTGGGTGACGGACGCGCCGGGGCAGTCGTGGGGGCAGCAGACGGCGGAGGCGACCACCGAACACCCGGGCCACCCGGTGCCCGAGCACTCCGCCCACGAGGAGTTCCGGCCCGCCGCGACCTACCCCGAGCCCCCGGCCGAGCAGACGCCGGAGCCCGCGCAGGCGGACGGCCCCGAGGCGACCCCGGACACCCAGGAGGCCGCACAGGCCCCTGACGGGCTCGCTGAGCCGCCCGCGGATCCCGAGGCGGACGAGGGGCCCGCCGACGAGCCGGAGGCCGCGCAGGAGGCCGCCACGGCCGACGAGGCCGCAGCGCCGGACGAGACGCCCGTCCCCGGGCCCGCCGCAGCGGACGAGGCGGCCGCGCCGCCCGCGCACGACGAACACCCGCTCGCCTCCTACGTCCTGCGCGTGAACGACACCGAGCGGCCCGTCACCGACGCCTGGATCGGCGAGTCGCTGCTGTACGTCCTGCGCGAGCGGCTCGGGCTCGCCGGGGCCAAGGACGGCTGTTCACAGGGCGAGTGCGGGGCCTGCAACGTCCAGGTCGACGGGCGGCTCGTCGCCTCCTGCCTGGTCCCCGCCGTCACCGCCGCCGGCAGCGAGGTGCGCACCGTCGAGGGCCTCGCGGAGGACGGCCGGCCCTCCGACGTGCAGCGGGCGCTCGCCAGGTGCGGTGCGGTGCAGTGCGGTTTCTGCGTCCCCGGTATGGCGATGACCGTGCACGACCTGCTGGAGGGCAACCCCGCGCCGACCGAACTCGAGGCCCGTCAGGCGCTGTGCGGCAACCTGTGCCGCTGCTCCGGCTACCGCGGGGTCCTGGACGCCGTCCAGGAGGTCGTCGCCGAACGCGAGGCACATGCCGCGGCCGAGACCGAGACGGACACGGACGGGGTACGTATTCCCCACCAGGCGGGCCCGGGAGCCGGCGGCGTCAACACGTCGGCCTTCGACTCACCGGGGACCTTCGGCGGTGCCGGAGGGGTCTTCGGTGGTTCCGGAGGGACCTTCGGCGGTGCCGGAGGGGCCTTCGGCGGTCCCGGACCGCACGACCAGCACTACGGCCAGGACGGAGGCCAGGCGTGAGCAACGAGACCGCCACCGCGACCACCGCCGCGGAGCCGGCCCCCGCCGCCGACCCGGTCCCGCACGGCCTCGGCGTCTCCCTGCCCCCGGCCGACGCCCGCGCCAAGACCGAGGGCACCTTCCCGTACGCCGCCGACCTGTGGGCCGAGGGCCTGCTCTGGGCGGCCGTACTGCGCTCCCCGCACGCGCACGCGCGCATCGTGTCCATCGACACCTCCCACGCGCGCGAGATGCCCGGCGTACGGGCCGTCGTCACCCACGAGGACGTCCCCGGCACCCCGCGCCACGGCCGGGGCACCCCCGACCGCCCGGTGTTCGCCTCCGACGTCGTACGCCACCACGGCGAGCCCATCGCCGCCGTCGCCGCCGACCACCCCGACACCGCGCGGATGGCCGCCGCCGCCGTCATCGTCGAGTACGAGGTGCTCGACCCGGTCACCGACCCCGAACATGCCTTCGAGGCCGAACCGCTGCACCCCGACGGCAACCTGATCCGGCACATCCCGCTGCACCACGGCGACCCGGACGCGCACGGCGAGATCGTCGTCGAGGGCCTGTACCGCATCGGCCGTCAGGACCCGGCCCCCATCGGCGCGGAGGCCGGCCTCGCCGTACCCCGCCCCGACGGCGGCGTGGAGCTCTACCTGGCCTCCACCGACCCGCACACCGACCGGAACACCGCCGCCGCCGTCTTCGGCCTGGCCCCCGAACGCGTGAAGGTCGTCGTCACCGGCGTCCCCGGCGCCACCGCCGACCGCGAGGACCAGGGCTTCCAGCTCCCGCTCGGACTGCTGGCCCTGAAGACCGGCTGCCCGGTGAAACTGACCGCGAGCCGCGAGGAGTCCTTCCTCGGCCACGCCCACCGCCACCCCACACTGCTGCGCTACCGCCACCACGCCGACGCCGACGGCATGCTGGTCAAGGTGGAGGCGCAGATCCTCCTCGACGCGGGCGCGTACGCCGACACCTCCGCCGAGGCCCTGGCCGCCGCCGTCTCCTTCGCCTGTGGCCCGTACGTCGTCCCGAACGCCTTCATCGAGGGCTGGGCCGTACGCACCAACAACCCGCCCTCCGGCCATGTGCGCGGCGAGGGCGCCATGCAGGTGTGCGCCGCCTACGAGGCGCAGATGGACAAGCTCGCCAAGCGGCTCGGCCTGGACCCGGCGGAGGTGCGCCTGCGCAACGCCCTCGCGACCGGCGACGTCCTCCCGATCGGCCAGACGGTCACCTGCCCGGCGCCGGTCGCCGAACTCCTCCAGGCGGTACGGGACTTCCCGCTCCCGCCGCTGCCCAAGGACACGCCCGAGGACGAGTGGCTGCTGCCCGGCGGCCCCGAGGGCGCGGGCGAGCCGGGCGCGGTACGCCGGGGCGTCGGCTACGGCGTCGGCATGGTGCACATGCTCGGCGCGGAGGGCGCGGACGAGGTCTCGACGGCGACGGTGAAGGTCCACGACGGCATCGCCACCGTGCTCTGCGCGGCGGTGGAGACCGGCCAGGGCTTCACCACGCTCGCCCGGCAGATCGTCCAGGAGACGCTCGGCATCGACGAGGTGCACGTGGCCCCCGTGGACACCGACCAGCCCCCGGCCGGCCCGAGCTGCCACGGCCGCCACACCTGGGTGTCGGGCGGCGCGGTGGAACGGGCGGCCAAGATGGTCCGCACCCAGCTCCTGCAGCCCCTGGCGCACAAGTTCGGCATGTCCACCGAGCTGCTCCAGATCACCGACGGCAAGATCACGTCGTACGACGGTGTGCTGTCCACCACGGTCACCGAGGCGCTGGAGGGCAAGGAGCTCTGGGCCACGGCCCAGTGCCGCCCCCACCCCACCGAACCGCTGGACGCCTCCGGCCAGGGCGACGCCTTCGTGGGCCTGGCCTTCTGCGCGGTCCGCGCGGTGGTCGACGTCGACATCGAACTCGGCTCCGTACGGGTCGTGGAACTGGCCGTCGCCCAGGACGTGGGCCGCGTGCTCAACCCGGCCCAGCTCGAGGCCCGTATCGAGGCGGGCGTCACCCAGGGCGTAGGCATCGCGCTCACCGAGAACCTGCGCACCCCGCGCGGCCTGATCCGCCACCCCGACCTCACCGGGTACGCGCTGCCCACGGCCCTGGACGCCCCCGACATCCGGATCGTCAAACTCGTCGAGGAACGCGACGTGGTCGCCCCCTTCGGCGCGAAGGCCGCCAGCGCGGTGCCCGTGGTCACCTCCCCGGCGGCCATCGCCTCCGCCGTCCGCGCGGCGACCGGCCGCCCGGTCAACCGCCTCCCGATCCGCCCGCAGGCCGCGGTGGTGACGGCCCAGTGAGCGGCCAGGAACCGCAGGAGTCGCCGGAGCCGCGCTACGAGCCGCCACCGGCGGTCGGCAAGCTGCTGCTGTGGATCCTGCTGTTCGTGGTGGCGGCGGTCGTGGTCGTGCTGGGCGGGATCTACTTCACCTGACCACGTACCTCGGACCGGTCCGCACCCGCCCGCTGTACGCGATCCTCGCGGGGACGGAACGGGCCCGGGTCGCCTGACGTCCTCTCCTGAGGGGCGTTGTCAGTGGGTCGGCGTAGTGTTCCGATCAGTGGGGGACAGTCCGTGTCCCGCTCACGCACTACGCAGTGCGCACCACGCGGTGCGGCACCACGTACGACGCACCACGTACGACTGAATCGCGGGGGAGCGATGAGCACGACCGACGCCGGTGTAGCGGTGATCACTTTGACCGAGGACGACCTCGGTCCGTACGTCACGCACGCGCCGACCCGCCATTGGCTGACCGGCCCCGGACTGCCCGGCGACAGCGGCCTGTTGACGTTCGACCCGCTCCGCACGGCAGGCCTGCGCACGCTCGCGGACGCCGCGGACGACCCGGCCGAGCATCTGCGGGACCGGCTGGTCATAGGCGAACTGCTGTACCCGGCAGGGATGGAGACGGAATCGCTCCTTCTCGACGGCGGCACCGGCGAGATCACGACGACGTACCTCTTCGAGGCGATGGACAGCCGGCCCCTCGCGCCCTCGCTGGAGGCGCTGGTCCGGTTCGCCTCGGTCACCGAGGAACTCGCCGCACTCCGGGGCGAGTTCGCCTCGTACGCGGGCCGCCACGGCACCAAGGCGGCCACGGAGGCGTCCCGCCGCCTCCTGGCCCTCTTCGAGGAGGGCGCGGGCGGCGAGGTCCCGCCGTACTGGAAGGCGGCCGCCCTCATCCGCCCCCTCGCCCTGGTCGCGGGCCCCGGCACGGACTCCGGCCTCGGCCTGGACCTCCCCGCCCGCCTGCTGGACCAGGAGTTCGGCCAGGGCCGGGTGGCCCGTTTCGAGGAGGTCGACTTCCCGGCCGCGCTCACCCACGAGCCGACCCGCCGCTTCCTGCGCGAGACCGGCCTGCCGGAGAACGCGGACCTCTTCCACCTGGACACGGACGCCCCCCTCCCCACGCTCACGGAGTACTTCACCTCGGAAAGCGCCGACGGCTACCCCGTCGAGGCTCTCCCCGCCCACGCCGACCACCTGATCCGCCTCGGCCACCTGGTGGAGGAGAACAGCCTGGTGATCGACGGCAGGACGGGCGCGGTCCTGAACTTCAGTGAGCCCGAGGCGACCCTGTACCCCCTGAACACGGACGTCTCCACCCTCGCCTTCACCCTCTGGCTCCTCCACCACGAACGCAGGATCGACGCCCACCTGGGCCACGAACTGACCACCGAGGCCTACGACCAGCTGGCCGCGGCGATGATCCACACCCTGGCGTCCCTCGACCCGACCGGCGCCAGGCCGCACACCGACTGGCACTACTGGACGCAGCTCTTCCAGGACGAGGCGGGCGGCGTGCTCTGAGCGGTCGGTCAGAGCGCGGGCAACTGGTCGTAGGTCTTGAACGTGTACGTGGCGTCGTAGGTCATCAGGTTGCCGCTCGCGGCCGGCAGACCGAGCCGCCGGTTGAGCGGTCCGGTCAGCGGCCCGCAGTGCTCGGCGGCCGGGGCGGTGAAGGTGTCGTCGTACGCCGAGAACTTGATGACCGGCGGATCCTGCGAGACCCACTCCGAGGGCCCCGACCGCTGCATCCGGAAGTCGACGGGCTCGCCCGCCCCGATGACACAGCCGTGCGGCAGCCAGGGGCTGATCAACCGGAAGCGCAGACTGAACTGCCCCGTGTAGAAGTCGGAGCGGCCCCCGTACTCCGGCCGTATCGCCCCGGGCAACCCGTCCGGCAGCGTGGTCGGCACCGTGTGCAGAGCCCCCCACACCTGCCCGTTGCCACCGTCCGCCAGAGGCCCCTCGGCATGGGTCATGGTGATCGGCGCGAGCGCCACGCCGACCTTGCCGATCGTCAGCTTCGGCGCCGCGGTGTGCACCTCGCACCGCCACTTGCCCGGATCGACACCGGCGGGCAGGGCCGGGCAGTCACTGAAATCAGCAGCCGCCTGGGACTGCGCCGAGGCGACCCCGGGCGCGCACACCCCCATGACACCGGCCAGTGCAGCGGCACCCAGGACGGACACGGCGGCGCGACGGACAAGGGAAGCGCGAGGACGATCAGCAGTGGTGTTCGACATGCCCACCAGCCTGCCGACCACCAGGCGCACACCACCATCGGTGACAGCCCCGACGCCCCCCTGACATCACCCTGATGCCTGGTCGGGGGCGGCGGTTCCCTCAACGCCGCACGTGCGGACCCAGGTTGAGCAGCACCCTGCCGAGCTGGTCGGACGTGAGGGCGGGCTCGGGCAGAGGGGGTGCGGCCGGGCTGGGGCGAAGGCCGTCGAGGAGCAGGGTGAGCGGGCGGAGCCAGGCGTCCGGGGCGACCGTGGTGAGCGCGGGAACGGTCCTGCCCAGTGCTGCCAGGATGAGGAGCAGGTCCTCGACGGTGAGGTCTGAGCGGATGGTGCCCTGCTCCTGACCGCGCCGGAGCAGCTCGTCGATGGTTTCCCGGTTGTGGGCGTGGATCACCTCGAGGGAGGTGACTCCTTCCAGGTTCGTGGTCATGAGGTCGTTGGCGCCGCGGTCCGCGGCCAGGCCCGCGAACACCGTCCGCAGGTACTGCGTCAGCCCCGTCCACCCGTCCTCGGCTGTTCGCGCTCGCTCGCCGGCCGCCGTGGTCTCCGTGAGCGCGTCCCGGAAGACCTCGTCGACGAGCGCGGCGCGGGTGGGGAAGTGGCGGTAGAGGGTGGCGTTGCCCAGGCTCGCCCGCCGGGCGATCTCATCCAGCGGGGCGTCCAGGCCCTGTTCGGCGAAGACCTCGCGGGCCTTGTCCGTCAGCAGCTTCCGGTTGCGCTGCGCATCACGGCGCCCTGCCGGCGAACGGCCGCCCATCGTGTCTCCTCTTCCTCGCACCGTACCGGGGAGTGCTCCCCGGTACGGATGTTATCGTTGGGCGAGCAAACGGGGAGTGCTCCCCGTTTTGCTTCCCGCGGGTACGACACCCGTGTTCGTTCGTGGGGGAGGAGGAGTATGCCCGGCACCGCACTCGTGCTCGGCGGCGGCGGACCGGTGGGCGGAGCCTGGTTGACCGGGGTGCTCGCCGGACTCACCGAGGCCGGGATCGATCTCGGCAGCGCCGACGTCGTGATCGGTACCTCCGCCGGTGCCGTCTTCGGGTCCCGACTCCGGTCCGGGGCCTCGGCCGCGGATCTCTACGAGCGTCAGCTGTCCGGCGCGGACGCGGTCCGTCTGCCGGTGACACTGCGCCAGACGGCGCGCTTCCTCCGGGCGGCACTTGGTTCCCGCGATTCGCAACGGTCCATCGAACGCCTGTCCCGGGCGGCGTTGCACACCCGGACCGGCCCGGAGTCGGACGTCTTCGACACGATCGGCGCGCTGCTGGGTGACGTACGCGACTGGCCCGAGCGGGAGTTGCGGATCGCCGCGGTCGACGCGCTGAGCGGACGGACCGAAGCGTTCGACTCGCGCTCCGGAGTCACACTCCTCGAAGCGGTTGCGGCGAGCTGCGCCGTACCCGTCGTATGGCCGCCGGTCACCGTGGCGGGCCGGCGCTGGATGGACGGCGGCAGCCGTTCGACCGCCAACCTGCAGCTCGCACGCGGGTACCGCCGGGTCCTGGCGATCGCGCCGGTCCCGACGGCGGTCGGGCCGCATCCGAGCGCCTCGCAGCAGGCCGCGGAACTGTCCGACGACGGGGCACGCGTGATCCTGCTGTGCCCGGACCGCGCCGCGCGCCGCGCGATGGGCCGCAACATGACGGACGACACCCGCCGGCCGGCTGCCGCCCGCGCGGGCCACGCCCAGGCCAGTGCATCGGCCCCCGCGGTGGCCGACGTCTGGCAGGGGTGACGTGCGGCAATGGAGGCCGTGGCGGGAATCGAACCCGCGTAACTCGCTTTGCAGGTTTGTCCGGGGCGGTCAGATCGTGATCCGGACAAGTTCACCGGCGTTCATTCGTGTACGGAAGCCGCGTGCGCATCGACTGACCGAACGGCCCTGGACGGCCACGTACGGCGATGAATGAGACGGAGACTGAGACGGAGTGAACCTCCCTGCACCCGGCGCCTCCTCGACCGTGCGGGTGACTTGTAGGGCGCGTCCTGCCCCTGCCACAATCGAGGGCATGGCCACACAAAGCGAGCAAGCGGCATCGCCGCTTCGCGTAATCGCGCACTGCCTAAGGCGGTTGCGGCGGTTGACCGGTGGCTTCATTGCGCGCGTGGCTCTGCTGGTGGCTTTCATCGTGATGGCCCCGCCCTTGATGGTTACCGCGTTGTCCAGGCCCACCGCTCGTGCCAGCTCTGTTAGGTCTCCGAAGTTCGGCTCACTTCTGCCTGCACGCTGCTGAGCGCTCTGTCCCGTTCGGAACAGGGATGAGCTTTCAGGCGTACGTGCGTTTATCGGGAGCGCTGTAGAGCGTGCCTGAGCCCATCCTCCGGGCTAGGCGAGAGGTCAGTCGACCGTGTTCACGAAGATCAAGGAAGTAGTTCGACGATGGCGTAAGCGAGACAGGGCTGAGGTCAGCCTTCCGCCCGAACTGCCGAGCGTCGAACCGAGCTACCTGAAGGTTGCCATCGTGGGTGGCATCGTAGAGGGCATCGTTCACAAAGCCGTTGACCCCGCGTGGGACTTGGCGAAGGAGGTGGCTCCGCACATCGGCCACTTCCTGCAGCACTTGTTCTGATGCGGGGGGCCTCTGCGAGGTTCACAGCGGAGGCGCTTGATTGGAGCCCGTCCCGTACCGCTTGACGACGCTCGGGGCGGCGGCACTCCCGGACAGGACAGCCCGCCGCCCGGTCTCCATCCCGACACCAGAAACAGGAGTTTGCCTGTGGCAGACAAGCAAGAAGAGCACCACCGGCGGGGCGTGCTCTTCTCGCTGTTCGGCGCCACGCGCCGCCCGAGGGGCGCGCCGCGCAGCGGCCCCTTCTTCACGCCCTGAGCCGCACCGAACCACCCCAGACACCCCCCCCTTTTTTTCCTAAGTGGGAAACGCTGCGTCACCTGCGTCACCGGCCCCGGGAAAACGGCGGGTGACCTGCGCCAACACGGGCGAGTAGCCGAACGGTGCACTATTGAGCGGGCCAAAGGCGGACGTCGAAGACCGCTACCGCCGGCTGTCCGAACTGCCGCTGCCGGGACAAGAAGCTGAACATGCCCCTCACCATGGCCGTGCAGCGCATCACTGAGGCCCGCAGCGCGGTCCACGCGACCGCCCGGCCGCACGGCGTTCGATGACGCCATGGTGCCCCGGTAGATCCAGTGCTCGCCGAAACCCGCAGGCCAGACGTCTGTATGACGCAGATGACGAGGGTGACGCAGAAATCCCCACCTCGGACACACGGGCCCCCAGCCGCCGCCCGCCTCGCTGTCGACGCCCGGCCGGTGCGGCTGCCTCACGGACGCCCATGTCGCGCGGCTGTTCACCGCAGCGCAGGCCAAGGGTGAGTCCCCGAGGCACTGCGCGGACGCGTGGACCAACGCCCTGACCAACGCCGTTCGAGAGCTGGAGAAGCAGCGCGACACCAAGACCGTGAAGAAGCCCGGCAAGGCGTGGACGGTCAAGGCGTGGCTGACGCACTGGGTTGAGAACGTCGCACCCCTCGCCGTCAACGACAACACCATGGTCGGGTACGGCGTCGCGGTCCGAAAGCACCTCATCCCCGGCTTGGGCGCTCACCGGCTCGACAGGCTCAAGCCCGAGCACATCGAGAGGTTCTACGCCAAGATGCAGGCCAACGGCAGTAAGCCCGCCACCGCTCATCAGGTGCACCGAACCTTGCGCACCGCCCTCAATGAGGCCGTGCGGCGCGGTCATCTCGGCAAGAACCCCGTCCTGTTGGCCAAGGCACCGAAGACGGGGGATTACGAGGTGGAGCCCTACAGCGTCCAAGAGGTACAGCGATTGCTGAAGGCCGCTGAACAGCACCGCAACTCCGCACGATGGGCCGTCGCGCTCGCCCTCGGCCTGCGTCAAGGGGAGATACTGGGGCTGAAGTGGGACGACGTGGACCTTGAGGGTGGATTCCTTGTCGTCCGCCGTAGCCGCCACCGCCCGGAGTACGCCCACGGGTGCACGGAGCCCTGTGGACGCAAGGCTGCCGGGTACTGCCCACAGAAGTGGCGCACCAACCCTGAGTTATCCACCACCAAGTCGCGCGCCGGTCGCCGCGCGGTCGGCCTTCCCAAACAACTCGTTGAGCTATTCCGTGCCCATCTCAAGGCCCAGGAAAAGGAGCGAGCGGCGGCCGGGAAGCGCTGGGAAGAGAACAGGCTGGTTTTCCCGGATGAACACGGCCGTAGCCCGTCTCACCGTCGGGACTGGGCTGATTGGAAGGCACTGCTGGCAAAGGCGAACGTCCGGGATGGTCGTCTGCACGATGCGCGCCACACGGCCGCCACGGTGTTGCTCATCCTGGGGGTGCCTGAGCGGGCCGTCATAGGCCTCATGGGATGGTCGACTACTAACATGGCCGCTCGCTATCAACACATGGTGGACGCTGTTCGCGCCGACATCGCGAATCAGGTAGACGGCCTGCTCTGGGCGGCTGGATCGGAGACTGAGCAGCACGGCCTCTGAACGATCTTGGTTTTAGCAAGTCGCTTGACGAAGTGTGTGATACAGGCTTCGTCAAGCGACTCGCAGACCTCGGATAAGGTTAAGTGCGAACGGAAAATCATACAGGTGCAGCGTCCGATCGGAAGCCCTACTGCACTAGCGACCCAACTGGTCAGGGCGTACGATAATGGCATCAGCGTCAAAAATTCTGAGCGGCAGCGGAGGCGGTTTCCTCTGCGCCCCAGGGCTGATGCCCGTTCGCTTGCTACATGCATGGCGCAAAGCGCCTGGTAGTGGGTCTAGGTGTAGATGATGACTACGGTTGAGTTTCCCGGTGGCCTCGCAGTAGAGACGTTCACCTATCCTGAGGATTCTTCATCCTATCGAGCTCGATGACAAGCAGTTGGTCGAGTATGGCCTCCCGCCAAGGCCCGAAGAGAATCCCGCACTGCTGAAGCGGTGGGAGAGTATGCTTCGAGATGCACACCTCCTCAAGCCTGACTTTGGCGAGCCGCCTCCTGTTCGCCAACAGTTGACGGCCACCACAGAAGCAGATGTGGAGCAGTTGGCACGAGGCGCGCAACCAAACGCCGAAACAAGTGCCATATGGTCGGGCGGCGTGGTACGCCCCCCCGATGGTGCGACGGTGAACACTGTCTACGGCGAGTGGGTGGTTCCACGCCCCTACCCGCCCGCGCTAAACGGCACCTTTTCCTACGACTCTACGTGGGTCGGCATCGATGGTGATGGTTCGTCAGATATATTGCTGGCCGGCATCACCGCAAACACTATGGGAGTTCAGGTTTTTGGTAACCCGCAGGTGGTGGTCAGTGCCTACGCGTGGTACGACTGGTGGTCACCAGAGACCGTTGACCCGAGAGCGGTCTATCCCAAGGTGATCCCCAATTTTCCATTCGCTTTCGGCGAGAAGATTGCCTGTTACATCTACGTAACGTCCACGCGGAGCGCAAACATTGATCTGTACAATATGAGTCGCCGTCAGATGATGCCCTTCTCGCTCAATGCGCCGCCAGATACGAGCCTGGTCGGGAACTGTGCTGAATGGATTGTCGAGCGCCCTACGGACCCCGTCTCGTTGAGGCCCACTCAGCTTGCGAACTATGGTTCAGTCGCATTCGAGAGCTGCTTTGCAGTCTTCTCTGATGGTACGAATGCATCATCTGATGCGGGAAGTAATATAAACATGACGGACGATGTGGGTGGTGTGATCTCCGTTGGAAATCTCGTAGGAGCCGACGTGGTCACCTGTACCTATATTTGATCGCAGGCTTCTTTCCGGAATTCGCTTAGCGCTCATAGGTGTTGGCATGCCTTGTGTAGGCCCGTGGGTGATCCCGGCATGCCTGCAATCAGGCGCAAGTGAGACGGGAACTGAGACGGGCGGCCAGGAACTGAGACGGGCGGCCAGAGGGATGGCACCGCTAGAGATGTGCCGCCTTCAGTTCTCCCTGGTCAAGACGATAGAGGCCGTGGCGGGAATCGAACCCGCGTAACTCGCTTTGCAGGCGAGTCCCTGAACCACTCGGGCACACGGCCGTGATCAACTTCGTCCACGCGGCCGTGGTGGGAATCGAACCCGCGTAACTCCCCGCGAGCGGAGCTCGCTGATGGGTGCAGCGCGGGCGAGTCCCTGAACCAGGGGCACACGGCCGTGTTGACGAGACGACCGTAGGGCGGGATGGGGGAGGGGCTCAAGGGAAGCGCCGGGGCTGCAACGGGACTGCCATACGGCGTTCATGAACCGGGGGTCGGGCAGTTGGGGCGTACGACGAAGGTCGCAGGTCATGGGCGACCTCGGACAGGGGTCGAACCAGGCTGTGCGCCTTACGCTGGCGGCCATGGACGCCCTTGAACGACGCGATACCGAAACGGCCGACCCGGTCGACGGATCCGAGGACACCGTCCTCGGGCGGGCCCGCCGGGCGCTGACCGTCGGGATCGTGTCCGTCGTGGTGCTGATCGCCTTCGAGGCGACCGCGGTGGGGACGGCGATGCCGGTCGCCGCGCGGGAGCTGGACGGACTGTCGCTGTACGCGTTCGCGTTCTCCGGGTACTTCACGACGAGCCTGTTCGGGATGGTGCTCGCCGGGCAGTGGTCCGACCGGCGGGGGCCGCTCGGGGCGCTCACCATCGGGATCGGGGCCTTCGCGGCCGGGCTGGTGGTGGCCGGGACCGCCGGGGCGATGTGGGTGTTCATCGTGGGGCGGGCCGTGCAGGGCTTCGGCGGCGGGCTGGTGATCGTCGCCTTGTACGTCGTCGTGGGCCGGGCCTATCCCGAGCGGCTGCGGGCCGCCGTCATGGCGGCCTTCGCCGCCGGCTGGGTCGTGCCGTCGGTCGTCGGCCCGCTGGCGGCGGGGGCGGTGACCGAGCACCTCGGCTGGCGCTGGGTGTTCCTCGGCATCCCGGTGCTGGTGGTCCTCCCGCTGGCCCTCGCGCTGCCGCAGATACGGCGGCGGGCCGCCGGACCCGTCGACGAGGAGACGGCGGCCACGTTCGACCGCCGGCGCATCCGGCTCGCGCTCGGGATCTCCCTCGGCGCGGGGCTGCTGCAGTACGCCGCGCAGGACCTGCGGTGGGTCTCCCTGCTGCCCGGTGCCGCGGGCGCCGCGCTGCTCGTGCCGGCCGTACTCGGCCTCCTGCCGCGCGGCACCTACCGGGCGGCCCGCGGACTGCCGTCGGTCGTGCTGCTGCGCGGGGTCGCCGCGGGGTCCTTCATCGCCGCCGAGTCCTTCGTACCGCTGATGCTGGTCACCCAGCGGGGGCTGTCGCCGACACTGGCGGGCTTCTCGCTCGCGGCGGGCGGGGCGACCTGGGCACTGGGCTCGTGGGTGCAGTCACGGACGCGGTTCGCACCGCACCGGGAACGGCTGATGACCGCCGGAATGCTGCTCGTGGCGGCGGCCATCACCACCGCGCCCAGTGTGCTGGTCCCCGCCGTGCCGGTGTGGACCGTCGCCGTCGCCTGGGCCTTCGGCTGCTTCGGCATGGGACTGGTGATCTCCTCCGCCGGCGTGCTCCTGTTCCAGCTGTCCGCCCCGGAGGAGGCCGGCACCAACTCGGCCGCACTGCAGATCTCCGACGCCCTGGCCAACGTCGTCCTCCTCGCGGCGACCGGCACGGCCTTCGCGGCGCTGGGCGGCGGCAGCACGACGGTCACGGCGGACGGCCACACCGGTGCGCCTCCGGTGGCTTTCGCCGCGGTGTTCCTGCCGATGGCCGGAATAGCGCTGATCGGGGCCTGGGTGACGACGCGGCTGCGGGAGCCGGCGGGCGAACCGTAAACCATTCGGCGCCAACCGATCACGCACTGTAGTTACCCGGGATGCATGAACTCGTCCTTCACCTCGACCCCGGCACCCGCCGCGCCCTCGACGACCTGGCCGACGCCCAGGGCCGCACGATTCAGGACGTGGCCGAGGAGGCCGTACGCCGGGAGCTGCACGAGCAAGGCGTCCTCGTGCGCGCCGTCGCCGAGCGTCTCGCCGCCGCGCACGCCGACCTGTCGAGGAGGCTCGGCGAATGACCCGCCACCTCACCGTCGCCGAGGTCACCGCCGTCGCCGAAGTCGCTTTCGGCGGGCGGCCGCCGGAAGCCCGTGCGCCCGGGCTGCTCGCCTCGGCGGTGCACCGGCCGCGCGCCCGCATGTTCGGCACGGCGGCCCACGACGACCTCCACGAGCAGGCCGCCGCACTACTGCACGGCATCGCCACCAACCACCCTCCGGTGGACGGCAACAAGCGCACCGCCTGGCTCGCCACCGCCACCTTCCTCGCCCTGAACGGCGTCGATCTCGCCGCGGTCGACCAGGACACGGCGTACGACCTGGTCATCGACGTGGCCTCGGGAAAGGAGAGCGACATAGCCGTGATCGCGGCGCGACTGCGCGTGCTGTGACGTGGATCCCACCCGCCGGTGACCCGGCCTCGTCCGCGCGTCGGTACCGCCGGGCCGCCGGTAGGGTGGCCCGGTTGTCATTCGCAGACGAGCAGCCCGACGTCCAGATCCACGGAGACCGTGACTACCACCGCCGCTTCCTCCACGCACAACCACCACCTCTCGCCCGCCTTCCCCGGCCGTGCCCCCTGGGGCACCGCCAGCAAGCTGCGCGCCTGGCAGCAGGGGGCGATGGAGAAGTACATCCAGGAGCAGCCGCGTGACTTCCTCGCCGTCGCCACGCCGGGCGCCGGCAAGACGACCTTCGCGCTGACCCTCGCCTCCTGGCTGCTGCACCACCACGTCGTGCAGCAGGTGACCGTGGTCGCGCCGACCGAGCACCTGAAGAAGCAGTGGGCGGAGGCGGCCGCGCGGATAGGCATCAAGCTCGACCCCGAGTACAGCGCGGGACCCCTGGGGAAGGACTACCAGGGCGTCGCGGTGACGTACGCCGGTGTCGGCGTGCGGCCCATGCTGCACCGCAACCGGGTCGAGCAGCGCAAGACCCTCGTCATCCTCGACGAGATCCACCACGCCGGTGACTCCAAGTCCTGGGGCGAGGCCTGCCTGGAGGCGTTCGAGCCGGCCACCCGGCGGCTCGCGCTCACCGGCACACCGTTCCGCTCCGACACCAACCCCATCCCCTTCGTCACCTACGAGGAGGGGCAGGACGGGATCCGGCGGTCCGCCGCCGACTACACGTACGGGTACGGCAACGCGCTCGCCGACCACGTCGTCCGGCCCGTCATCTTCCTCTCCTACAGCGGCAACATGCGCTGGCGTACGAAGGCCGGTGACGAGGTCGCCGCGCGGCTCGGCGAGCCGATGACGAAGGACGCCGTCAGCCAGGCCTGGCGCACCGCGCTGGACCCGCGCGGCGAATGGATGCCCGCCGTGCTGCGCGCCGCCGACCAGCGGCTGACCGAGGTCAGGAAGGCCATCCCGGACGCGGGCGCCCTCGTCATCGCCTCCGATCAGGACTCGGCGCGCGCGTACGCCAAGCTGATCCGGGAGATCACCGGCAGCAAGGCCACCCTCGTGCTGTCCGACGACGCCGGCGCCTCGAGCAGGATCGACGAGTTCAGCGGGAACAACGACCGCTGGATGGTCGCCGTCCGCATGGTGTCCGAGGGCGTCGACGTGCCCCGGCTCGCGGTCGGCGTGTACGCCACCACCATCTCCACCCCGCTGTTCTTCGCGCAGGCCGTCGGCCGTTTCGTACGGTCCCGGCGGCGCGGCGAGACCGCCTCCGTCTTCCTGCCGACCGTCCCCGACCTGCTCACCTTCGCCAACGAGATGGAGGTCGAGCGCGACCACGCCCTCGACAAGCCGAAGAAGGAGGGCGAGGAGGACCCGTACGCCGAGTCCGAGAAGGAGATGGAGGAGGCGAACAAGGAGCAGGACGAGGACACCGGCGAGCAGGACATGCTGCCCTTCGAGGCGCTGGAGTCCGACGCCGTCTTCGACCGGGTTCTCTACGACGGCGCCGAGTTCGGCATGCAGGCCCACCCGGGCAGCGAGGAGGAGCAGGACTACCTCGGCATCCCCGGTCTCCTCGAACCCGACCAGGTCCAACTGCTGCTGCAGAAGCGGCAGGCCCGGCAGATCGCGCACAGCCGTAAGAAGCCGGACGACGAGGCCGACCTGCTCGAACTGCCCGCCGAGCGGCGGCCCGTCGTCTCCCACAAGGAGATGATGGAGCTGCGCAAGCAGCTCAACACCATGGTCAGCGCGTACGTCCACCAGAGCGGCAAGCCGCACGGGGTGATCCACACCGAACTGCGGCGCGTGTGCGGCGGCCCGCCGAGCGCCGAGGCCACGGCCGGGCAGCTGCGGCAGCGGATCGCCAAGGTGCAGGAGTGGGCGACGCGCATGAGGTGACCCGCCCGCGCAGGCGGGAGGGGCGTACGGCGCGGGAAGCGCGCCGCGCGTATCAGGACGAAGGTCGCAGGCCATGCCGGGTCATGCCCGGATTCTGGACGGAGGCTTTCGCTCAGCGAACCCGCTTCGCTACTGTCCCGCTACGCACACGCCCCGTGGCAGCGCCGCCGCGGAGCGCAGCCGTGAAGCGACCGGTCCCGGAGCCGCCGGGACCGTCTGCCGATCGGCGGCCTCTGAAGCGTCGCTGACGGGACTCGGTGACGCATCCCTCACCCAGGGGTCGCCGACCTCACCACCGAAGGAGTGGGCGTCGTGACCGCGGAGACCTCTCAGACGCTCGACCGGGGACTGCGCGTCCTCAAACTGCTCGCCGACACCGACCACGGGCTGACCGTCACCGAGCTGTCCACCAAACTGGGCGTGAACCGGACCGTGGTGTACCGGTTGCTCGCCACCCTCGAACAGCACGCGCTCGTCCGGCGTGACCTGGGCGGACGAGCCCGCGTCGGACTGGGTGTGCTGCGACTGGGCCGGCAGGTGCACCCGCTGGTACGGGAGGCCGCGCTGCCCGCGCTCAGGTCGCTGGCGGAGGACATCGGGGCGACCGCCCACCTCACGCTGGTGGACGGGAGCGAGGCGCTGGCCGTCGCGGTGGTCGAGCCGACGTGGACGGACTACCACGTGGCCTACCGGGCCGGTTTCCGGCATCCGCTGGACCGCGGGGCCGCGGGCAGGGCGATCCTCTCCGCCCGCCATTCACCGTCGGCGGAACCGGGGTACACCCTGACGCACGGCGAACTCGAGGCCGGGGCCAGCGGGGCGGCGGCGCCCCTGCTCGGGGTCACGGGCGTGGAAGGCAGCGTCGGCGTGGTCATGCTGGCGGACGCCGTGCCGGAGCGGGTCGGGCCGCGCGTCGTCGACGCGGCGAGGGAGGTGGCGGAGGCGTTGCGGTGACGCGGCGCTTGCCGGACCCGGTGATCCGGGCGGGGTGAGCCGGTGCCGGGGTGGGTGGTTGACCGGGCCTTGGCCGGAACCGGTCGTCCCGTAGATTGATCCTGTGCTGTCTCGTCTCACACGCCTCCAGGCCGTCGCCGTCTGCGCCCTGCCCGTCGCGGCCCTGATCGCCGCCGCGGTGTTCGCGCCGCTGCCGTTCTCGGTGGCGCAGCCGGGGCCGACGGCGAACGTGCTGGGCAAGAACAAGGGCACCCAGGTGATCACCGTCTCCGGCGCGCCGACCCGCGCGACGAGCGGGCAGCTGCGGATGGTGACGATCGTAGCCACCGGCCCGGACACGCGCGTGTCGCTGGGCGACGTGCTCGACAACTGGTTCCGCACGGACCGCGCGGTCATGCCGCACGACGCGGTCTACCAAGGCGACACCGTCAAGGAGATCGAGAAGCACAACGTCGAGCAGATGCAGCAGTCCCAGGACGCGGCGACCGAGGCGGCGCTGAAGTACCTGAACCTGAACAGCAAGGACGTCAAGGTCACCCTCAGGCTCGCCGACGTCGGCGGGCCCAGCGCGGGGCTGCTGTTCTCCCTCGGGATCGTCGACAAACTGAACGGGGACGGCAGCGGCGGCGACCTGACGGGCGGCCGCACCATCGCCGGCACGGGCACGATCGACGCCGCCGGCAAGGTGGGCGCGGTAGGCGGTGTGGCCCTGAAGACCCAGGCCGCCCGCCGGGACGGGGCGACCGTCTTCCTGGTACCCAAGGACGAATGCTCCGACGCCAAGGCCGAATTGCCCAAGGGGCTCCGGCTGGTTCCGGTGACCACCCTCAAGGGCGCGGTGAACTCCCTGATGGCCCTGGAGAAGGGGAAGGGCGCCGTACCGAGCTGCTAGGCGACCGCCGGCCTCGGGGCCGCGGCAAGCCGCAGACCGACCTCGACGAGGGTCCAGCCGAGGCGGGTGCCCGCCCCACCTCACCCTGCCCCCACCTCACCCCGCCCCTCCGCCTGTTCCGCCGCCTGCTCCACCAGCGGGATGATCCGCAGTGGCACCGGGTTCTCCATCACGATCGCCGTGGCGGCCCGGACGATGCCGTCGAAACCGACGACCCGGTCGATCACCCGCTGGAGGTCGGCGTTGGAGCGGGCCACCAGCCGGCACAGCATGTCCCCGCTGCCGGTGGTGGTGTGCAGCTCCAGCACCTCCGGAACGGTGGCCAGATGGGCGCGTACGTCGGGTCCCTGGCCCTGCCGGATCTCCAGCGTGGCGAACGCCGTGACCGGATAGCCGATGGCCGCCGGGTCCACCTGCGGGCCGAACCCGCGGATGACCCCGTTCGACTGGAGCCGGTCCAGCCGGGCCTGCACCGTGCCCCGCGCCACCCCGAGCCGCCGGGACATCTCGAGGACCCCGATCCGTGGCTCCCGGGCCAGCAGCACGATGATGCGCCCGTCCAGCCGATCGATCGCCATGCCCGCCTCCTGAGATGGTCATCCTGTACAGAAATACCGCCGACGACGCCATGTCGCCGAGCAGATTGCCCAGCGAATACGCGAACTGTTGCGCACCTTGCCGACCGGGTTCACGCTTCCGCTATGACGCAGACCACAGACCACACTCCCGTCACGACCGCCCGGCAGGCCGACCCCTTCCCGGTCAAGGGAATGGACGCGGTCGTCTTCGCCGTGGGCAACGCCAAACAGGCGGCGCACTACTACTCCACCGCCTTCGGCATGCGGCTGGTCGCCTACTCCGGACCGGAGAACGGCAGCCGGGAGACCGCGAGCTACGTTCTGGAGAACGGCTCCGCCCGCTTCGTGTTCACCTCCGTCATCAAGCCCGCGACGACCTGGGGCCACTTCCTCGCACAGCACGTGGCCGAGCACGGCGACGGCGTCATCGACCTGGCGATCGAGGTCCCGGACGCCCGCGCCGCGTACGCCTACGCGATCGAGCACGGCGCCCGCTCCGTCGCCGAGCCCCACGAGGTGAAGGACGAGCACGGCACCGTCGTCCTCGCCGCCATCGCCACCTACGGCGAGACCCGGCACACCCTGGTCGAGCGCTCCGGCTACGACGGGCCGTACCTGCCCGGCTACGTGGCCGCGAAGCCGATGGTCGCACCCCCCGCCCACCGCACCTTCCAGGCCGTCGACCACTGCGTCGGCAACGTCGAACTCGGCCGGATGAACGAGTGGGTGGAGTTCTACAACAAGGTCATGGGCTTCACGAACATGAAGGAGTTCGTGGGCGACGACATCGCCACCGAGTACAGCGCCCTGATGTCGAAGGTCGTCGCCGACGGCACGCTCAAGGTGAAGTTCCCGATCAACGAGCCCGCGATCGCCAGGAAGAAGTCCCAGATCGACGAGTACCTGGAGTTCTACGGCGGCGCCGGTGTCCAGCACATCGCGCTGAACACCAACGACATCGTGCAGACGGTACGCACCATGCGCGCGGCCGGTGTGGAGTTCCTGGACACCCCCGACACCTACTACGACACCCTCGGCGAGTGGGTCGGCGACACCCGCGTCCCCGTGGAGACCCTGCGCGAGCTGAAGATCCTCGCCGACCGCGACGAGGACGGCTACCTCCTGCAGATCTTCACCAAGCCGGTCCAGGACCGTCCGACCGTCTTCTTCGAGATCATCGAACGGCACGGCTCCATGGGCTTCGGCAAGGGCAACTTCAAGGCCCTGTTCGAGGCGATCGAGCGGGAGCAGGAGCGGCGCGGCAACCTTTGACGCTCCGGGTTCCGGGTCAGCCCTCCGGCGGCGGTTCCTCGTCGGGGGGCTCACCCAACCGGGCCAGCGCCTCCCGTGCGACCGGCACCCGCAACGGCGAGAAGTAGGGGTTGATCCGCAGCGCCTCCTGCAGATGGCGGCGCGCGGGCCCGGTCTGCTCCAGCTCGCCCTCGATCATGCCCAGGTGGAACGAGTACAGCGCGCTGCGCACCCCGCCCCCCTTGTCCTTGTCGGTGGCGACCCGGGCGTAGTGCAGCGCCTCCTCGTCGTCACCCACCCGGTGCAGGGCCCAGCCCAGCGCGTCCGCCACGTCGATGCCCGGCTGCCGTTCCCACTCGTCCTCCAGCAGCACCACGGCGTCCTCCCGGTTCCCGTGGTCCGCCTCGAACCGCCCGAGCAGCAGTTCCTCGTCCACCCCGCCGGCCTGGTCCCGGTCCGCCCGGGTCCGCACCAGGTCGTACTGGGCCTGCGCCTCCTCCTGTCTGCCCAGCGACTCGTACAGCTCGCCCAGCTCCAGCGCGTACTCGGGGGAGGGCTGCCCGGTGAGCGCCGCCCGGTAGGCGGTCAGCGCCTCGGAGGTCCGGCCCAGCGCGGCCAGTACGCGGCCCCGGCCGGCCATGGCGGCGCGCTGCCCGGGGTCCGCGCGCAGCGCCGCGTCGAAGTGCCGCAGCGCGTCCTGGCGGTCACCGCGCTCCCAGGCGAGCTGTCCGGCACGGGTGAGGTAGTCGGCCTGCTCGGCGGGGCTGCGGGCGGCCGCCGCCGCGTCGGCGAGCTGGGCCGCCGCGTCCTCGCGCCAGCCCCGGTCGCGGTACACCGCGGACGCCCGTGCCATCACCGCCGGGCGGACGGCGGCGCCGGTGCGCAGCGCCATCAGCTTGTCCAGCGTGCTCCGGCTCGCCTTGTAGTCGCCGAGCCCGGTGTAGGAGTCGATCAGCACCGCGTACGTCGTCCACCGCTTCGGCGCGATCTTGTTCGCCTGCTCGCCCCACTCCCGGGCCGCGGCGAAGTCCCGGCGCGTGTTCGCCAGCGCCGCGAGCCCCTCCAGCGCCTCGACGTTCGCACCGCCCGCGACCTCCAGGGAGGTCTGCAGAGCGTGCTCGGCCTGCGGGTAGTTCGCGGCGTCGGCGGTCTGCCGCCCCCGCTGCAGATAGGCGGTGCCCAGCACCGCCCACGCCCGCGCGTCCCGGGGATGCGTCCGCAGATGGTTCTCCCGGTCCCCGATCAGGCGGGTCAGGTCGGGCAGCGCGGCCGGCATCCCGGCGGTCACCGCGACCGGGGCCCGTGGGCCGGGCGCCGGTGCGGGCGGGCCGGACCGGACCGGCTCCCTCGGCAGCAGCATCAGCGCCCCGCCGACCGCCGCGGTGCCCGTCACCGAGGCCACCAGCACCCGCCGCAGCATGCGCAGACGCCGCCGGGGCCGCACGGCCACCAGGGACGTACCCGGACCGGACTGTCGCTTCTCCATACGTCTTACTGTGCGTCAATATGACGAGCACATCCGGGTGGCCCAAGGGTGCCGTGTACGGGGTTCACACCGATGGCCCCGGGTGCAAGGCTGTGATCATGAGCCGTATCGAAGCGCCGCGTGACGAAGCCCAGGGCAGTCTCACCGACCGGCTCCTCGTGGGCCTGCCGGCCGAGGCGGTCCTCACCGACCCCGACGTCACCGCCTCCTACGCCAACGACATGGCGAGCTTCTGCCCGGCCGGCACCCCGGCCGTGGTGGTACTGCCACGCACGGTCGAGGAGGTCCAGCACGTCATGCGCACCGCCACCGAGCTACGCGTGCCGGTCGTCCCGCAGGGCGCCCGCAGCGGCCTGTCCGGAGCGGCCAACGCCTCCGACGGCTGCATCGTGCTGTCCCTGACCCGGATGGACCGCATCCTGGAGATCAACCCGGTCGACCGTGTCGCGGTCGTCGAACCGGGCGTGGTCAACGCCGTCCTCTCCCGCGCGGTCGAGGAACACGGCCTGTACTACCCGCCGGACCCCTCCAGCTGGGAGATGTGCACCATCGGCGGCAACATCGGCACCGGCTCCGGCGGGCTGTGCTGTGTGAAGTACGGGGTGACGGCCGAGTACGTCCTCGGCCTGGACGTCGTCCTCGCCGACGGCCGTCTGATGTCCACCGGCCGCCGCACCGCCAAGGGCGTGGCGGGCTACGACCTGACCCGCCTTTTCGTCGGCTCGGAGGGCTCCCTCGGCATCGTCGTACGGGCCGTCCTCGCTCTCAGGCCGAAGCCGCCGCGGCAGCTGGTGCTGGCCGCCGAGTTCGCCTCCGCGGCCGACGCCTGCGACGCCGTGTGCCGGATCATGGCGGGCGGCCATGTGCCGTCCCTCCTCGAACTGATGGACCGTACGACCGTCAAGGCGGTCAACGACCTCGCCCGGATGGGCCTGCCGGAGACCACCGAGGCCCTGCTGCTGGCCGCCTTCGACACCCCCGACCCCGCCGCGGACCTCGCCGCCCTCGGCGCGGTGTGCGAGGCCGCGGGCGCCACCCAGGTGGTCCCCGCCGAGGACACCGCCGAGTCCGAACTCCTCCTCCAGGCCCGCCGGACGGCCCTCGTCGCCCTGGAGGCCGTCAAGGGCACGACGATGATCGACGACGTGTGCGTGCCCCGGTCACGGCTCGCCGAGATGATCGAGGGCGTCGAACGGATCGCGGAGAAGCACCGTCTGACGATCGGGGTGTGCGCCCATGCGGGTGACGGCAACACCCACCCGACCGTGTGTTTCGACGCCCAGGACCCCGACGAGACCCGCCGCGCCCGCGAGTCCTTCGACGAGATCATGGCCCTCGGCCTGGAACTGGGCGGCACCATCACCGGCGAGCACGGCGTCGGCGTCCTGAAGAAGGAGTGGCTCGCCCGCGAGGTCGGCCCGGTGGGCCTGGAGATGCAGCGCGCCGTCAAGCAGGTGTTCGACCCGCTGGGGATCCTGAACCCCGGCAAGCTGTTCTGACGCCCCGTCCCCCCGGGGTCACCGGGCGAGCAACTGGTCGAGCGCGCCGTCCATCCCGAGCAGCTCGGCCTCGCTCCCCGGGGGCACCGCGCGCAGGGTGCGCTCCAGCCAGGCGGCCAGCTGGGCGGCCGGCGCCTGGAGCAGGGCTTCACCGTCGGGTGAACTCAGCGCCATCAGGACGACGCCGCGCCCGTCCACCTTCGTGGGCCACACCTTGACGTCACCCTGCCCGCACGGCCGGAACACCCCCTCCACCAGCAGGTCCCGGGAGAAGGTCCAGTTCACGGGCTGTTCGGAGGTGACGTGGAAGGCGATGTGGACGGCGTAGGGGTCGTCGGAGCGGTAGCCGAGCCGGGCCGGGACCGGGAAGCTGTGGTCGGCGGAAAGGATGAGCTGCAGTTCGAGTTCGCGTTCCACCACGAGGTGCTGCATGACGTTCCGTTCCTCTCTCGACGGGGCCGTGGGAGCGGGCCCGTGCACGGTGAGAGGCGGCCGGGGCGGGGGCGTTACGCGGGTTCGGGGACTTTTCCCGGATCCGCGTCCCGGCGAGTTGTGAAGCCCGCGGGAAGTCTCTAGCACGGCGTCGCCCGGAAAGGGGTGGGTCCTGCGGGACTGGCGCTCGGGGCGGCGTGGGTCTGATAGATGTGGAGCCCCCATACGACCCCCGAGCAGATACGGGACGACGCGGACATGAGCGCCCCAACCCCGGCCCCCGGAGACGACAGGCCCCGCGAGGGCTACTACCCGGACCCTTCCATCCCCGGCTACGTCCGGTACTGGAACGGGGCCGCCTGGGTGCCGGGCACCAGCCGGCCGGCGCCGCAGGACGGCGAGTCGCTCGCCGCACCGCCCGGCACCTGGCCGGCCCAGCGGCAGCCGCAGGCCCCGGCGGCGGTCGAGGAGACCGGCCCGCACTTCTTCGACGAGGACCCGCCCGCCGCCCCCGCGGCGCAGCCGGCGTCGGCGTGGGGTGCCGACCCGGGCGGGCAGTCCGGTTTCGGCGGTGACCAGGACCGCCGCGTCTCCTGGGGCGCCGACCCGCGGACGCCCGCGGGCTCCCCGGCCCAGCCGGACGGCCGGGCCGCCAGCACCGACGGCACGGCGACGATCCCGCCCGCCGACCCGGGCCACGACGGCCCCGAAGAGGGCGGCACGTTCGTCTTCCGGCGCCCGGGCGGCGGCTCCGCGGGCCAGGTGGACGACGGCACGATGACGTTCCGGCCGGTTCCGCCGCGCACGCCCGGCTCCGGACAGAAGGACGGGGCGGGCGACGGCTCCGCCGGTTTCGGGGTGCAGGGGCCCGTCGGGTCCGCCGGCGCCGGGGGCGCCGCGAAGCCGGGGTTCGGCGCGGGGAAGGCGGCCGCCGCCCGGGCGGCAGCGGCGAAAGGCCCGGCGCAGGTCCCGGGCCAGGCGCAGGTCCCCGGCCAGGCGCAGGGTCCCGTCCACGGCCAGGCGCAGGGTCCCGGCCAGGCCCAGCTCCCCGCGCAGGCCCAGGGCAGCGCCCTGGGGTCCGCGCCCCAGGCCTCCGCCCCGTCCCCGGTCACCGCCTCCGTCCCCCCGCAGGCGAGCCCGCTGCCCGGTCCCGCCGCGGCTCCCGTGCCGGCCCCGATGGCCGGCGGGGCGGGCGGTGGGCAGTCGTCCTGGGCGCAGCAGGTGCACCGGCTCGCCGGGGCCGGGGACGAGCAGCCCGTGACGCCGTGGAAGCCGCCGGTGGAGGACCTGTTCCAGGCGGCCGCCCGACGGCAGGCGGCGGCGCGGCCGGCGGGGGTCGGCAAGCGGCTGCTCGCCCGCCTGGTCGACACGCTGGTCCTCGGCGCGGTCACCGCCACGGCCGCCGTACCGCTGGGCGCCAAGGCCGTCGACCACGTCCAGGAGAAGATCGACGCGGCCAAGCTGTCCGGCCGTACCGTCACCGTCTGGCTGCTGGACGGCACGACCGGCGCCTACCTCGGCATCGTCCTGGCCGTGCTGCTGGTCACCGGTGTCCTGTACGAGGCGCTGCCCACCGCCAAGTGGGGCCGTACGCTGGGCAAGAAGCTGTGCGGCATCGAGGTGCGGGACATCGAGGCGCACGAGCCGCCGTCGTTCGGCCGGGCCCTGCGCCGCTGGCTGGTCTACAGCGTCCCCGGTCTGCTCGGCGTCGGCGTGGTGGGTGTGCTGTGGTGCCTGTTCGACCGGCCGTGGCACCAGTGCTGGCACGACAAGGCCTCCCACACCTTCGTGGCGGCCTGACACCGCCCACCCGGGGCCGGCCGTCCGCCGGACGGGACCGCGTACTCCGGACGGCCGTCCGCGGATGCGGAGCCGGGGGGTTCGCGATCGACTCGGGCCATGAGCAGCGAACCGCCCGCCGGCTCCGGACCGCAGCCCCCGGAGGACGACCCGTTCAGGAAGCAGCCCCCACCCGGCCAGGGCGCGGGCTCGCCGTACGGCGGCGAACAGCCTCCTCCCGGCGGCGGTCAGGTCCCGCCCTACGGCGGTCAGGTCCCGCCCTACGGCGGTGAGCCGCACGGAGGCGGCGGTTATCCCAGCGACCCGCTCGCCGGCATGCCCCCGCTCGCGGACAGCGGCAGGCGCACCCTGGCCCGCATCATCGACATGATCCTGGTCGGCATCGTGGTCTGGCTGGTCACCCTGCCCCTGGGGGCGTGGCAGGACGAGATGAGCGGCAACAGGTTCGAGGTCGGCAGGTCCTTCGCGCAGTCACTCGTCACCGCGGTGCTCTTCGTCGCCTACGACACCATCATGATCGCCAGGTCCGGGCAGACCCTCGGCAAGAAGTGGCTGAGCATGCGGGTGGCCAACCTGCAGGACGGCAGCACGCCCTCCACGCAGAACTCCCTGGTGCGCGCGCTGGTGCTGTGGGTGCCGTTCGCCTTCTGCTGCGCCTGCGTCTGGACGGCCGTCTGCGGCGGCTGGAGCTTCTTCGACAGGCCCTACAAGCAGGGACTGCACGACAAGGCAGGGAAGACGGTGGTGGTGAGCACGGCCTGACCGGCTGACCGGCTGACCGGCGGAAAGGGGCGAAAGGGCGGAAGGCGCCGCGGAGGTCAGGAAGCCGTGGGCTCGCGGACCGGTTCGACCGCGGCGGCCACCGGTTCCCGGCGGGCGGTCACACGCTCGTCGGCCACCGGTTCCCGGGCCTGGCTCCCGTCCGCCGCGGCGACCGCGCGCGGCTTCGGCAAAGGAACCGTCATGGCGACGAGGACCCCCAGCGCGAGGGCGGCGAGGGCGATGACCGCGATCCCGAGGCCCGAACTCGTCTGTGACAGCAGCAGCATGGCGAGCGTCGAGAAGATCACGGTGCAGGAACCGTAGGCGAGCTGTGCGGCGGTCGGACGAGGCATGGTAATCGTGTCCTCGGGAGATGTGGGGGTGAGACGGGACGCCGGCCTGTGTTTCCGCCGACTTCGGGGCGTTCCACCGTTCGACTCTATTCGCCTGCATGCCCGAGCGGAACGACTGGTAAGCGTGACCTAACCCACGGTACCGGTGCACAGGGGGCGCACGGAGTCACGGCGTCCAGGAAGTGGACGGACTCACGCGCCGGGTGAGCGAGGCGCGAGGTGTTCGTAAAGCGAACCTCAGCTCCGCATAGTGCACTTGACCTGCTCAAGTCAAGATCTGTCTTTTCTCTTAAACCTCTAGTCAAATGTCGTCACTTGACTACACGCGTTGATCAGGCGCGCACGGGCCCTTCCATGACCAGGACCCTCCTTCCGTGTGCGCGGACGCGGGGGAGGAACTCAAGTGACCAGCAGAACCTGGACGTTCAGAGCGGCCGCGATAGGCATCGCGCTCGCGGCGGCCTCCGCCACGTTCTCCACCTTCGCCGTCGCGGAGGCTGCCGGCACGGCCAAGTCGGCTGCCGCGAACCGGCACGACCCGGCGCCGGTGAAGCAGCAGGAGCACGACCTCGACGGCCCGCTGAGCAAGACCCAGGAGGCCCAGCGCCAGGAAGCCCTCAACGAGGTCATATCCGGCAAGGCCAAGGCCAAGGACCGGGACGGCTCGAAGGTCGTCCAGCTCAAGAGCAAGAAGGGCGACAGCAAGTACGTCGAGCTGGGCCGGGAGAAGACCGACAAGATCTTCACCATCCTGGTGGAGTTCGGCGACAAGACCGACCCGAAGTTCGGCGGCACGGCGGGCCCCCTGCACAACCAGATAGCCGCGCCCGACCGCACCAAGGACAACTCGACGGCCTGGCAGAAGGACTACAACCAGAAGCACTTCCAGGACCTCTACTTCGGCACCGGCAAGAAGACCGGGTCGATGAAGAAGTTCTACGAGAAGGAGTCCTCGGGCCGCTACTCGGTGGACGGCGAGGTCGCCGACTGGGTCAAGGTCCCCTACAACGAGGCCCGTTACGGCAACAACGCCTGCGGCTCCACGAACTGCCCGAGCGTCTGGAACGTCGTCAGTGACGGGCTGAGCGCGTGGGTGGCCCAGCAGAAGGCGGCCGGCCGCACCGACGCCCAGATCAAGACCGACGTCGCGAAGTTCGACCAGTGGGACCGCTACGACTACGACGGCGACGGCAACTTCAACGAGCCCGACGGCTACATCGACCACTTCCAGATCGTGCACGCCGGTGAGGACGAGTCCGCGGGCGGCGGCGTCCAGGGCAAGGACGCCATCTGGGCGCACCGCTGGTACGCCTTCGGCACCGACGCCGGCGCCACCGGCCCGGAGAACAACAAGCTGGGCGGCGCGCAGATCGGTACCACCGGCATCTGGGTCGGCGACTACACCATCCAGCCGGAGAACGGCGGCCTGGGCGTCTTCGCCCACGAGTACGGCCACGACCTCGGCCTGCCGGACCACTACGACACCACCGGCAACGGCGACAACTCCACCGGCTTCTGGACCCTGATGTCCTCGGGCTCCTGGCTCGGCCGGGGCAAGGACTCCATCGGTGACCTGCCGGGCGACTTCAGCGCCTGGGACAAGCTCCAGCTCGGCTGGCTCGACTACGACACGGCCAAGGCCGGCAAGCAGTCCACGCACAAGCTCGGCGTCGCCGAGTACAACACGTGGAACAAGCAGGCCCTCGTGGTCAACCTGCCGGACAAGGCGGTCAGCACCACCGTGGTGACCCCGGCGCAGGGCTCGACCCAGTGGTGGAGCGGCAGCGGTGACAACCTCAAGAACACGCTGACCCGTTCCGTCGACCTCACCGGCAAGTCCTCGGCCGCGCTGAACCTGGACGGCTACTACGACATCGAGTCGGGTTACGACTTCCTCTACACGGAGGTCTCCACCGACGGCGGCGCCAACTGGACCGCGCTCGACGGCACGGTGGACGGTCAGCCGATTCCGCGCGACGCCAGCGACAAGCCGGCCCTGACCGGCACGGTCGACGGCTACAAGAAGCTGTCGTACTCCCTCGACGCCTACGCGGGCAAGAAGATCGACGTCCGCTTCCGCTACCAGACCGACGGCGGCGTGGCCCAGAAGGGCTTCGCGGCCGACGAGATCACACTGACCGCCGACGGTTCGGTGCTGTTCTCCGACAACGCCGAGAGCGCGGACGCCGCTTGGACCGCGAACGGCTTCTCCCGGATCGGCGCGTCCTTCACCAAGGACTACGCGCAGTACTACATCGCCGAGAACCGCCAGTACGTGTCGTACGACAAGACCCTCAAGGTCGGCCCGTACAACTTCGGCTTCTCCACGACCCGTCCGGACTGGGTGGAGCACTACCCGTACCAGAACGGTCTCCTGATCTGGAAGTGGGACACCTCCCAGGCGGACAACAACACCAGCGTCCACCCGGGCGTCGGCCTGGTCCTCCCGGTCGACTCGCACCCGAAGGCGCTGAAGTGGTCCGACGGCACGCTGATGCGCACCCGCATCCAGTCCTACGACTCGCCATTCAGCCTGTACCGCACCGACGGCATCACGCTGCACAACGCGGACGTCGCGACGAAGATCAAGTCGTCGAAGGGCGTGTCGGTCTTCAACGACCACACCAGCACCTACTACGACCCCTCGACCCCAACCGCCGGTGTCAAGATCACTGACACCAACACCAAGATCCGGATCGTCAAGGAGGCCAAGGACGGCTCGACGATCTACCTCAAGGTCGGACCCGCGGTGAAGTAGTCAGCGTTTTCGCAGGTCACAAGCGTATCGGCGGCAACCTCTTGGCGGGTTGCCGCCGATCGTGTTTAGGTGCGTCCTGTGGCTCTCTTATTGACACCGACCGACACGGGGGGATGACCGCATGGCCGCAGGAGGCTTCTGCAAGCTGCCGAACGGCACGGTGGTGGTGGCGCTGAACCTGCCCCGCCCCGACCTCGGCGGCCCGGCCGGGAGCGCCCCCGCCGGGGCCGTACGGGTGCTGGTCCACGCCCACAACCGCGCCCGCGCCCTGACCAGGCTGCGCAACCTGGGGATGCGCGCCGTCTACCTGCGGGGCAACGCCGCCCCGCCGACCCCGGACGAGATCACCGCCGTACTGCACCACCCGGACGGCCTGATATGGCGGACGGCCCCCGACAACGGTGTCAGCCCGGCCGAGCTCGTCACGGAGCTGTGGCGTCCGATCCGCGCCCTGCTGAGGCAGCCGACGGCCTGAAGCGCCGGGGAGGCGGCCGGCCCGGGGGAGGGGCGGGCAGGTCAGGCGGAGACGACCGGCTTGCCGGTCAGCTCCACGCCGGCCCCGCGCAGCTCCTCCAGTGCCCGCTCGGTGGTCTCCGCGGCCACCCCCGCGGTCAGGTCGAGCAGCACCTGCGTGCGGAAGCCCTCGCGCGCCGCGTCCAGCGCGGTGGCGCGCACACAGTGGTCCGTGGCTATGCCGACCACGTCCACCTCGTCGATGTGCCGGGCCCGCAGCCAGTCGGCGAGGCCCACACCGTTCTCGTCCGCGCCCTCGAAGCCGCTGTACGCCGCCGCGTACGCCCCCTTGTCGAAGACGGCGTCGATCGCGCCCGAGGCGACGGCGGGGGCGAAGTTCGGGTGGAAGCCCACGCCCTCGGTGCCGGCGACGCAGTGCGCCGGCCAGGAGTGGACGAAGTCGGGGTCGTCGGCGAAGTGGCCGCCGGGTGCGATGTGGTGGTCGCGGGTGGCCACCACGTGCCGGTACCCGGCGGGGGCCTGCCCGATCAGCTCCGTGATGGCGGCGGCCACATCGGCACCACCGGCCACCGCGAGGCTGCCCCCCTCGCAGAAGTCGTTCTGCACGTCTACGACGATCAAGGCGCGGCGCATGGGTGGGTGTCCTTCGGCTGTGGGGTCGGAAGTGGTGAAGGGGCGCGGGCCCGGCCGTGAACCTCCGAGCCTAGAGACTTCACGCCGGGCGCGGGAGGGGGCACGCACCGCGCGCGGACGCGACCCCCGCTACGGCAGTGTCACCGGGTCGCGTCGCGGGGCGTGCGCGCGTCCCCGGCGACACCCCCTAACCACCCGAGCCCGTCTGGACGTACTCCGTCGGGAGGACCGGTTCCCCGCGGGAGAGCTGGGTCGCCGACATGGGCAGGCCCGCGCGGGCGGCGGCGTGGCGGTCACGGGCGACGTCCAGCGGCTCCCGGCCGACGACCTCGCCGCCCTTGACCAGCTGGACGAGGAGCTGCCGGTCGGCGAGGCCGGTGGGGACCGGGCCGGTGCCGACGACCTCCGCCTCGGCCACGCCGTACTCGTCGAGCCGCCGCGCGGCCCACTTGCGGCCGCCGACCGAGGTCTTGCCGCCGGTGGACCTCTTCGCCACCGGCACCAGCGGCGCCTTCGGGTCCAGGGACTCGGCGCGGGCGACCAGCTTGTACACCATGGAGGCCGTAGGGTGCCCGGAGCCGGTCACCAGCTGGGTGCCGACGCCGTACGCGTCCACCGGGGCCGCCGCCAGCGAGGCGATGGCGTACTCGTCCAGGTCCGAGGTCACGATGATCTTCGTGTTCCGCGCCCCCAGCTCGTCGAGCTGCTGCCGCACCCGGTGGGCGACGAGGAGCAGGTCGCCGGAGTCGATCCGCACGGCGCCCAGCTCGGGCCCGGCGATCTCGACGGCCGTGCGGACCGCCTCGGCGACGTCGTAGGTGTCCACCAGCAGGGTGGTCCCCCGGCCCAGCGAGTCGACCTGGGCCTGGAAGGCGTCCCGCTCGCGGTCGTGCAGCAGGGTGAAGGCGTGGGCGGAGGTGCCGACGGTCGGGATGTGGTACCGGAAGCCCGCGGCGAGATCCGAGGTGGAGGTGAAACCGCCGACGTAGGCGGCCCGGGCCGCGGCGACGGCGGACAGCTCGTGGGTGCGGCGGGCGCCCATCTCGATCAGCGGCCGGTCGCCGGCCGCCGAGGACATACGGGAGGCGGCGGCCGCGATCGCCGAGTCGTGGTTGAGGATCGACAGGATCACCGTCTCCAGCAGCACGCACTCGGCGAAGGAGCCCTCGACCCGCATCAGCGGCGAGCCCGGGAAGTACACCTCGCCCTCGGGGTAGCCCCAGACGTCACCCGAGAAGCGGTAGCCGGCGAGCCATTGGAGGGTCTCCTCGTCCACGATCCCGTGCTCGCGCAGGAAGCCGAGGACGCCCGCGTCGAAGCGGAAGTTCTCCACCGCGTCCAGCACCCGGCCGACACCGGCCAGGACGCCGTACCGGCGCCCCTCCGGCAGCCGCCGGGTGAAGACCTCGAACACGCTGCGCCGTTCCGCGGTACCGGCCTTCAGGGCCGCCTGCAGCATCGTCAACTCGTACTGGTCGGTGAAGAGCGCCGTCGAGGGAACGTCCACCGGCAGCCCAAGGTCCGCTACAGCCACGAAAGTCCTCCTGTGTCACGACTCTCCGGGTGCCCCGAGCCTCGGCCGGGGGCCCGGGGGTTGTTGCCCGGTGCATGCGGCATGACCATGGATGGTACTCCTATTTCGTCAGTGTGACGATTTCTGGCGTGCGTGGCAGCATGGGCCATGTGACGTCACCCGCTCCCGTAGAGATCGAACGCACCGAATCGGCGGAGGAGGTCTTCGCCGTACCCGAGCCCGACGTCCCCTGGGTCACGATCGTCCACAACGACCCGGTCAACCTCATGAGCTATGTGACGTACGTCTTCCAGACGTACTTCGGGTACTCCAAGGACAAGGCCACCAAGCTCATGCTCGACGTCCACCACAAGGGCCGGGCGGTCGTCTCCAGCGGAAGCCGCGAGGAGATGGAACGCGACGTGCAGGCGATGCACGGCTACGGTCTGTGGGCCACCCTCCAGCAGGACCGGAAGTAACCGGAACCAGACCGGAGTAAACGACCTCATCCATGCCCGGAACATTCGAACCGCTCCCCGGCGGCGGCGCGGCCGTCGCTCTCGACCACGTCGAGATCTCCATCATCCGCTCGCTGGCCGTCCAGCTCCTGGAGATAATCGGCCCCGGCCCCGCCGAGGACGCCCCCGACGACCCGCTCGCCGAGCTGTTCGCCGAGGGCCCGAGCGAGCCGCCCACCGACCCGGTGCTCCGGCGCCTCCTCCCGGACGCCTACTGCGACCCGGAGCGCACCCCCGCCTCGACCGAGGGCGCCGAGCAGCAGCGGGCGTACTCCGCCGAGTTCCGCCGCTTCACCGAGAACGACCTGCGGGCCGGTAAACGGGAGAACGCGCTGTCGGTGATCCGCACCCTGGACGCGCTGGCGTCCGCCGGCGAGGGCGGGGCCGTGCTCAGCCTGAGCCCCGAGGAGTCCCGGCAGTGGCTGGGGGCCCTCAACGACCTCCGGCTGGCGATAGGGGCCCGGCTGGAGATCGCCGACGAGGACGACACCGACCTGCTCTACCGGCTCCCGGACGAGGACCCGCGCAAGCCGATGGCGATGGCGTACCTGTGGCTCGGAGGGCTGCAGGAGACACTCGTCTCCACGTTGATGCCCTGATTCCCCCGGTTTTCGCCCGATCCGCCGTTCGCTCAGCGGACGCTCAAATCCGGATAACGATCGCGTTACCGTCGCGGCCTGCTTTGGCGGTTTCGGGTGCCCTTTGTCCGCTTCTCCCTGTGGGGTGCGCCACACCCGGCCTCTGTGATCAGTGTTGCGGCCGTGATAAATCTTCACGACCGCCCGGCGAACACCACCCATGTTCGGCCGGGTGCGCCACCGAGCCGGCGACCGCCGGCCAGGCACGAGCGGGCGCGCGTAGCCCGCTCAACTCCAATCAATCCGGGGGGATCGAAACCCGATCCGAGGCCGATACAAGGCCCGGGTCGGCTTGGAGAAAGGCGCACCACACATGACCTCCGAGAAGGTCACCGACGCCCCTGAGGAGGGGTACGAGCGCGGGCTCGGCAGTCGTCAGGTCCAGATGATCGCGATCGGCGGCGCCATCGGCGTCGGTCTGTTCCTGGGAGCCGGGGCGAACATCGCCAAGGCCGGTCCCAGCCTCATCGTCATGTACGCCCTCGCGGGCGTGATCATCTTCTTCATCATGCGGGCTCTCGGCGAGCTCCTGCTCTACCGTCCGGTCTCGGGTTCCTTCGCGGAGTACTCCCGCGAGTTCCTCGGCCCGTTCTTCGGCTACTTCACCGGCTGGACCTACTGGCTGATGTGGGTCGTCACCGGCATGGCCGAGCTGACGGCCGCCGCGATCTACGTCAACTACTGGTTCCCGGGCGTCCCCCAGTGGGTGACCGCGCTGGTCTTCCTCGTCGTGCTGTTCGTGGCCAACCTGATCTCGGTGAAGCTCTTCGGCGAGATCGAGTTCTGGTTCTCCATGGTCAAGGTCACCGCGCTGGTCGGCATGATCGTGATCGGCCTCGGCGTGCTCACCTTCGGGTTCAGTGCCGCCGGGGACACCGCCTCCGTCGCCAACCTCTGGCAGTTCGACGGCTTCTTCCCCAAGGGTGTCGGCTCCTCCCTGATGACCCTGCAGGGCGTCATGTTCGCCTACCTCGCCGTCGAGCTGGTCGGCGTCACGGCCGGCGAGTCCGAGGACCCGGAGAAGACCCTCCCCAAGGCCATCAACACCCTGCCCTGGCGCATCGCCCTGTTCTACGTCGGCGCCCTCACCGTCATCCTGTGCGTCGTGAAGTGGACCTCCTTCGCGGCCGGCGTCAGCCCCTTCGTGAAGGCCTTCGCGGTCATCGGCATCCCGGCCGGCGCCGGCATCGTCAACTTCGTGGTGCTCACCGCCGCCCTGTCCTCCTGCAACTCCGGCATGTACTCCACGGGCCGCATGCTGCGCACCCTCGCGGACAACGGCGAGGCCCCCCGGGTCTTCAGCAGGCTCTCGGCCACCAAGACCCCCGCGCTCGGCATCACCGTCTCGGTCGCCTTCATGGGCATCGGCGTGATCCTGAACTACATCGTCCCGGAGAAGGCCTTCGGCTACGTCACCTCGGTGGCGACCGCGGCCGGCATCTGGACCTGGCTGATGATCCTGGTCAGCCACGTCCTCTACCGCCGCGCGGTGGACACGGGCCGGCTGCCCGCCTCCTCCTTCCCGGCGCCGGGCGGCGCGGTGTGCTCGTACATCGCCATCGCGTTCCTGCTCTTCGTCACCTGCCTGATCGCGTACGACGCCGACTCCCGTGTCTGCCTGTACGTCATGGCGGGCTGGGCCGTCGCCCTGGGCATCGGCTGGGCCGTGCTCAAGTCCCGCAACCCCCAGGTCGCCGAGCGCAGCGAGCCCGAACTGGAGCAGGTGGGCTGACCCAGGGCCTGTCCGGCGGATCATGCCGCAGACGCGGGGCTTGGCACGCCCTCCCCCACTCTCGGCTTCGCTCGAGCGGGCGGTGCCCCCACCGGCGT
>NZ_JBIAVN010000023.1:0-109297 GCF_042894285.1 Streptomyces sp. NPDC001544
GGTGGGGGCACCGCCCGCTCGAGCGAAGCCGAGAGTGGGGGAGGGCGTGCCAAGCCCCGCGTCTGCGGCATGATCCGCCGGACAGGCCCTAGGCGAACACCACCGTGCGCCGCCCGTTCAGCAGGATCCTGCGCTCGGCATGCCACTTGACCGCCCGCGCCAGCGCCTGACACTCCACGTCCCGCCCGATGGCGACGAGTTGGTCCGGTGTCACGTCGTGGCCGACCCGCTCGACCTCCTGCTCGATGATCGGGCCCTCGTCGAGGTCCGCGGTGACGTAGTGCGCGGTCGCCCCGATCAGCTTCACGCCCCGCGCGTGCGCCTGGTGGTACGGCTTCGCGCCCTTGAAGCTCGGCAGGAAGGAGTGGTGGATGTTGATGATCCGCCCGCTGAGCTCCTTGCACATGTCGTCGGAGAGGACCTGCATGTAGCGGGCGAGCACCACCAGCTCGACGTTCTCCTCCCGCACGAGCTCCAGCAGCCGTGCCTCGGCCTGCGGCTTGGTGTCCCTCGTCACCGGAATGTGGTGGAAGGGGATGTTGTAGGACCCCACCAGCTCCTGGAACTCGGTGTGGTTGGACACCACCGCCGCGATGTCCACCGGCAGCGCACCGATCCGCGCCCGGAAGAGCAGGTCGTTCAGGCAGTGCCCGAACTTGCTGACCATGAGGACGATGCGCATCCGCTCGTCGGCCCGGTTGATCTGCCACTCCATGTGGAAGGAGTCGCCGATCGCCGCGAAGCTGGCCCGCAGCTTGTCCACCGAGACCGGGGCCTCCGCCGAGAAGTGCACCCGCATGAAGAACAGCCCCGTGTCGTGGTCACCGAACTGCTGGCTGTCCTCGATGTTGCAGCCGGTCATGAACAGGTAGCTCGACACGGCGTGCACGATGCCCTGCTTGTCCGGGCAGGAGAGGGTGAGGACGTACTGGTCGGCGGGGGCCGCCGCGGCTCGGTTGGACTGCTCGTTCATGCCCCACAGGTTCCCATACCGCCCTGTCTCCCGGGGGCGCGGTCCGCCTGCCGGGACAGCACGCCTAGGCGGTCCTGGTCATGATCCGCAGCACCTCGAGGGTCCGGGGCGGGCTGTCCGGGTCCTCGCCGTCGCTGGCCGCCATCCGGACATGCGCGTCCCGCGCCGCCCGCACCGCCTCCGGCCACCCGTGGTGCTCGAGGTAGGCGGACACCGGTGCGTCCGGCCCCACCTGGTGCATGATCCGCAGCACCCGCAGCACGGCCGTGTCGACCAGCGCCGCCTCCTGCGAGTCCCGGAAGATCGTCCCGACGTACTTCTCGGCCGACCAGTTGTCCAGCCAGGTGTCCTCGACCAGCCGGTACACGGCGTCGGTGACGTCGCCGTACCCGTCGACACCCGCCAGCCAGACGTCCCGCTGGAACACCGGATCGGAGAGCATGTGCAGCGCCGAGCGCACATTGCTGCGCCAGCGCCACCACGGCATGTCGTTCAGGGGCATACCGCCCATGGTGGACGAGCGGCGGCCGCGACGGGAAGAGTTCTCCGAACCTTGCACAGTCGTCGATCGTACGTTCCCCGCACCAGAAGCCTCACAGGCCCCCGTAATTCACCTGTAGGTCACCGCCCGTTGACCGGTGGTCACTTCCGGGTTAGCCGTGTGAGGGAATCGTGCGGGGACATGACCGGTAGGCGACGCACCCGAAGCACCCTTCTCCGCTTCCTTCCTCGGTCCGCCAGGGCGACCGCGCTGTCCGCGGGCGCCCTGGCCGCCTGTGCGTCGCTCACCGCCGGATGCGGGATCGTCCCCGGGACCGCGGGGGGCTCCGGGGACGACTCGATCAAGGTGATGACGTGGGCGCCGGACGGGACCGACGCCACCAACAAGCCGGGCATGCCCGCCATGGCCCGCGCCTACGCCCGCTGGCTCAACTCCCGCGGCGGCATCGACGGCCGCAAGCTGGAGGTCCTCACCTGCAACGACCACAACGATCCCGTGAACGCCGCGCGGTGCGCCCGGCGCGCGGCCGACGAGGACGTGGTGGCGGTCGTCGGCTCCTACAGCCAGTTCGGGGACTCCTACTTCGCCCCGCTGGAGGGCGCCGGCATCCCCTACATCGGCGGCTACGGCGTGACGAACGAGGAGCTCACCCGCGCCTACTCCTACCCGGTCAACGGCGGCCAGCCCGCACTGCTGGCCGGCCTCGGCAAGGCGCTCGCCCGGAACTGCGGCCCCGTCGCCCTGGTCCGGCCCGACAGCATCGCCGGTGACGAACTGCCGACCGTGCTGGACGCGGGCCTGAAGGCCGGCGGCCACAAGGAGGCGCACGATTTACTCGCGGCCGAGGACGCCACCGAGTACGGCACCATGGCGGACCGGGCCCTGAACGCGGCGACCGCCGACCCGTCGCAGCAGGGCTGCGTGGTGCCGGCGCTCGGGGACCGCAACGACACCTTCATGGACTCCTTCCGGCGTAGCCGGGAGGGCCGCCCGGCGGTGCGGACCGCGACCGTCATGGGCAGCGTCGACCAGACGACGATCAACGCGACGGGCGGTGCGTCGGGACCGTACGAGGGGGCGTACATCACCGGCTGGTATCCGGTGGCCTCCGACCAGCGCTGGGACCGGATGAAGAAGGTGATCAACGAGGAGGCCTTCGGCGACAACCGCATCGACCCCGCGGACGCCGGAGTGCAGACCACCTGGATCGCCTACACCGTCCTGAAGGCCGTCCTGGAGCGGATCGGCACCGGCGAGGTCACCGCCGACACCGTGCGGCGCACCCTCGACAACGGCCTCCAGGTCGGCACGGGCGGCCTCACCCCCACGCTCCGGTGGCCCCGCAACTCCACGCTCGCCGCCGTCGGCCTCACCCGGCTGGTCAACACGGACGTGAACCTCCAGGTCGTCAAGGACGGCCGGCTGGTCCCGGCCGCCAGGAACGCCGTGAACGTGACCAGCACGCTGGAGAAGGCCGACATCGGCTGAGGGTCCTTTCACCCGGCGGACCGGGCGGTGCATCAGACGCCGAAGAGGGGGAAGCGTGCATGGCGCGCACGTGCCCTTCATCCCGTGGAACTAACTCCTCTTTTGTGTGCTTGTAGGGGCGATGTAAGGGCATCCGGTGGTCAGGAGGTTGATAACGATGGTTCCCCTGCTTCTGGTTCTTCTTCTGGCCCTGATCCTCTTCGGGGCGGGCTTTGCGCTGAAGGCGCTGTGGTGGATCGCGGTGGTCGTGCTGATCGTGTGGCTGTTGGGCTTCGTGGTCCGGTCCGCGGACGGTGCGGGCGGCAAGGGCCGCTGGTACCGCTGGTAGACGCCGCACCAGCTCCCGCCCTGTGGACCGACCCCGGGGCGGGAGTTTTCCCTATCCGGCGGCGATGCCGCTGCCGTCGATCGGATCGTCGGATCGCAGCAGCCGCAGGAACGCCTTCACCCCCGTGATGATCTCCTGGTTGTCCGTGAGGCGGTTCACCGTGGACTCGAACTCACGGCCCAGCGCGGCGATGCGGCGGTCCGTTTCCTTCGCCCCGTCGTAGGTGCTCAAGGCCAGCGCGTCCACGGTGCGGCGGAGTTCGGCGAGGGCTTTGTACTGTTCCTCCGCCTTCTCCTCCAGGACCCGCGTTCCGGACTCGGCGCGGTCCAGTCGGGCACGGAGTTCCACGACGTCGTCCCGCGGGTACCTGACTTCCTTCATGAGGGTGCCCAGGCGGCGGCGGAGCCGGCCGAAGTAGGCGCCGGCCGGGCGGAAGAACGTGCTCAGGAGGAAGAACGCGGCGAACCAGTAGCCCGTGAACCCACCCGTCGCCCAGGTGACCGCCACGACGACCCCCGCCGTCAGGACATGGCCCGCTACCGCCGCCCGGAGCATCACACGGGCTATCCGCGCCGCTTCCGTGTCCCGGGCCCTGGAGATCTCCATCCCCCTCTCCCGGCTCACCGCGATCTCGGAGAGCACCGCATGCGCGCGGAAGTAGAGGTTCCAGGGCAGGGTCAGCAGGAGCATCAGCCACAGCAGGCTCAGTACGCCGGCTCCCACGGCGAACACCACGGCCGGTGGCGCGCCCGCCACGTAGGCGAAGATCAGCGCTCCGGCCGCCGCCACCACGGCCAGCAGCGCCCCCAGAAATCTGCCCATGCCCCGGCTCCCGTCCGCACGCCCCCTCGACACGGCCCATCGTTCCTGCCCAGGTGCTCCTTGGCATGAGTAGGCGTACTCAGCCCGCGGCCGGCCCCCGCGCTCAGAGCTGGGTCGGCTGGCGCTGGGTGAGGCCGTACGTCTTCGCGATCGCGTTCCACAGCGCGGCGGCCCTGACCTTCTGCGTGCTGGCGGCGCCGCTGGCGCGGTTGCCCGCCGCGGTCTGGCCGGTGCTGCGGGCCTGGCCCTTCTTGCAGCCCTTCTTGCCGGAGACCTGGTCCGCCCACGCCGCGTAGTGGCTGTCGGCCGCCGCGGAGGCCTGCCAGGCCTTGGTCAGCGCGCTGGTCAGGTCGGCGTGGTTCGGCAGCTTGTCGACGGCCAGCTTCGACAGGCTGGTGACCAGGCCGCTGCGCTGCTTGGCGGCGTCACGCAGGTCGGAGGCGGCACCGTCCAGGTTGTTGCAGGCCCGTACGTCGGCCACCGCGTTGATCACCGAGGAGCGGCTGTTGCCGCTGTCGGCGAGCAGCTTGTCCAGGGCGACGGCCTGCTGCCGGGCCGGGTCGGCGGCGGACTTGGAGTCCTCGGTGGCGGGCGCCGACGCGGCGACGTTCTTGTTGCGGTCGCCGCCGCCACCACCGCCGCCACCGCCGCCGAGCAGTGCGCCGGCGCCGATCCCGAGGACGGCGATGCCGACGCCGACGGCCGCGATCAGCGGCACCCGCGACCGGGTCCGTCCTCCACGGCCGCCGCCCTGGTCCTGCGGGGCGTACGCGGGCTGCGGCTGCCCGGGGTGGGCGCCGGGCGGCTCCTGGAAGCGCGGCATCTGCTGCGTGGCCCCGGCCGGCCCCTCGCCGCCCGGGCCGCCGCGGAAGAGGTTGTCGAACTCGGAGGGCGGCTGCCGGTCCCCGCCGAAGGCGCCGGTGTACGGCGGTATGTACTGCGTGGCCTCGGCGTCCGCGCCCGCCGCGGCGGGCTGCTGCACCGGCCCGCCCAGGTACCGCGTCTGCTCGCCCGCCTCGGGCGGCAGCGCCCCCGAGGTCACCGGAGGCATGTACTGCGTCGCGCCCTCGTCGGCCGGCGCGGGCCCGGCGGTGACCGGCGGCAGGTACTGGGTGGCGCCCTCGTCGGCGGGGGCGGCCGGGGGGACCGGCGGCAGGTACTGGGTGGCGGCCTCGGCGACGGGCGGCATCGGGGCGCCCTGCGGTCCCGGGCCGGCCTGGCCGTACGACGGCTGGGACGCGGGGGCGCCGAAACCGTACGCCGGGTTCTGCGCGGCCGGGCCGCCGGGGCCGTACCCCTGGTGGTCCGGCGTCTGCCCCCCGTACGCCGGCGCCGGGGCGCCCTCCGGGGGAAGCGGGCCCGCGCCCGCGCTGCCCGGGGTCTGGTCGGTCCAGGCGCCGGGCTGCTCCGGCGCCGACCACTGCTGGGCCTGCTGGGCGGGCGCCTCGGGCCAGGCCGGGTCGTACTGGGGCGCCTGCTGGTGCTCCGGGCCCCACTGCCGGTCCCACGCCTGGCCGCCGGACGGGCCGGCCGGGGGCTGCGGCGCCGGCTGGGGGACGGGCCCGCCCGTCATGCCCGGCAGCAGCGGCTCGCCACCGTCGGAGGGCAGCACGATGCCTTCGCGCGCGGGCCGCGCCGAGGGCTCCTCGCCCTGTCCACTCTGCGTCACCAGGACTCCTACGATCGGGGGACCTTCGAGAACGTCGGCTCACGCTACCGGGTACCCCGAGCCTGGTGCCACGCAGCCGAAGGCGTGACCTCCTGCCCTGTGACAGCCGTAACAAAACCACCCCGCGGTGCGCCGGTTCAGCCGGCTCCCGACCGCCACCGGATCGTTCGCCGTCCGTTCACACGCCCGCGGGGCATCCGTTCACGCCGCCTGCTGCAACTCCAGCCGCGCACCGAACTCCCTCACCACCGCCTCCTCCCGGTACGGCTCCAGGCGCTGCTGGAAGTCCTCCAGATACTCGGCGCCGCGGTTGGAGCGGAGTGTCTCCAGCAGCTCGACCGCCTTCATGCCGGTGCTGCAGGCCTGTTCGATCTCCCGCTGCTGCACCTGGGCCGTGGCGAGCAGCACATAGCCGATCGCGCGCCGGCGCGCCCGGGTCTCGGGGTGCCCGGCGAGGGACTCCTCCGCGCACCGGGCCGCCGCGTCCGCCTGCCCCAGGTCGCGGTGGCAGTGCGCCAGTTCGTCGGCGAGGTAGGCCTCGTCGAAGTGCGCGATCCACGGCGGGTCGTCCCCGGAGTCGGAGTCGGCCCGGTCCATGGCCGCCACCGCCCGCCCGGTCGCCACCTGGGCGGCGCGCGCGTCACCCAGCAGGGCGTGCCCGCGCGCCTCCGCCGCATGGAACATGGCCTCCGCGCGCGGGGTCACGCGACCACGCGCCCCCTCCTGCGCCGCCCGCGCCAACTGGGCGATCTCCCGGGGGTTCCCGAGCTGGGCCGCGAGGTGGCTCATGGAGGCCGCGAGGACGTAGCCGCCGTAGCCGCGGTCGCCCGCCGCCTGCGCCAGCCGCAGGGACTGGATGTAGTAGCGCTGGGCCAGCCCCGGCTGCCCGGTGTCCACGGCCATGTATCCGGCGAGCTCGGTCAGGCGGGCGACCGCGGCGAACAGGTCGCGGCCGACGGCCTCCCGGTAGGAGCCGGCGAGCAGCCCGGACACGACGCTGTTGAGGTAGTGCACGACCACGGGCCGCACGTGCCCGCTGCCGTACTGGTGGTCGAGGTCGGTCAGCGCCTGGGTCATCGCGGTCACCGCGGCCACGTCGGACTGCCCGACCCGCGGCCCGGCCGAGCGCGCCACCTGCGCGTCCGGCGCCGAGATCAGCCAGTCGCGGCTGGGCTCGACCAGCGCGGACGCGGCGACCGAGGAACCGGACAGGAAGTCCCGGCGGCCCACGTCGCTGCGCCACAACTCGCAGACCTGCTCGATGGCCCCCAGCACCGTCGGCGAGAACTGCAGACCCACGCCCGAGGCGAGGTTCTTGCCGTTGGCCATGCCGATCTCGTCGATCGTGACCGTACGGCCGAGCTTGCGTCCGATGGCCTCGGCGATGATCGCCGGTGCGCGTCCGCGGGGTTGCTGTCCGCGGAGCCAGCGGGCCACGGACGTTTTGTCGTACCGCAGGTCGAGACCGTGCTCGGCGCCGCACATGTTGACCCGGCGGGCGAGCCCGGCGTTCGAGCACCCCGCCTCCTGGATGAGCGCCTGCAACCGTTCGTTCGGCTGCCGCGCGACAAGCGGCCTGGCGGCCATGGATACCCCCTGGCGAAGCGAAAAGATCCGGCCGGGAAGATCAATGCCCAGCGGACATACCGAAAATGCCAGGCATAAGAGGATTGCCGGGACTCTTGCCCCGGTGACGACCCCACCCCTGGCTACCCCGCCGGAGCCCCTGCCCCTACCACGCGCCCCCGGACATGCACCCATGCGCCCCGGCCGGGGAAGCGGTGCTCCTCCCCCGCGCGCGAAGTCCGCCCGAGGACGGGGCCCGCCCGTAACCACGGATGGGTGCGGGAGTTGAGTGGAGCGTGGAAGAGACGATCGCGCGTACCGAAACCGTCCAGAGTGCCGGTCAGATCCCCCAGCAGCGCGGGGAATCGCTGCTGGAGACCGCCGTTCGCTATGTCGAGGAGCGCCACTGGGAAGTGGTCGCGGGCACCTGGCTGGAAGCCGTCGACGGGGTGCAGCGCTGCTCCTGCGGGGACGCCGCGTGCCCCGCGCCGGGGGCGCATCCGGCACGGCCGGACTGGGTGGCGCAGGCGACCGGCAGCACGACCGTCGCCCGCCGGATGTGGCAGAAGCAGCCGACGGCGTCGATCCTGCTGCCGACCGGGCGGACGTTCGACACACTGTCCGTCCCGGAGACCGCGGGCTTCCTGGCCCTCGCCCGGATGGAGCGGATGGAGCTCACCCTCGGTCCGGTGACCCTCGCCCCGGACCGGCGGATGCACTTCTTCGTACTGCCGGGGGCCACGGTGAAGATCCCGGAACTGGTGCGGGGGCTCGGCTGGTCGCCGGGCTCGCTGAACCTGGTGGCCCTCGGCGAGGGCGGCTACGTCGCCGCGCCTCCGACCCGCTTCGGCTCCCGGGGAGCGGTCCAGTGGGCGTGCCGGCCCACCGCGGCGAACCGGTGGCTGCCCGACGCGGAGGAGCTGGTCTCCTCCCTCGCCTACGCCTGCGGACGCGACCGCTGATCCGTTGCCCCGTAGGGTTCTGGCATGGCCGAGGATGCAGATGCAGGTGCGGTTGCCGTCCGTTCACGGGGGCTGTGGAAGCGGTTCGGGCAGCAGGTCGCCGTGGGCGGGGTCGATCTGGACCTGCCCGCCGGCAGGTTCATCGGGTTGGTCGGGCCGAACGGGGCCGGGAAGACCACGACGCTGTCCATGGTGACCGGGCTGCTGCGGCCCGACGAGGGGTCCGTCGAGGTCGTGGGGCACGACGTGTGGCGGGACCCGGTGGCCGTCAAGGCCCGGATCGGCGTGCTGCCCGAGGGACTACGGCTGTTCGAACGGCTGTCGGGAGCGGAACTGCTCGGCTACGCGGGCCGGTTGCGGGGCCTTCCCGGCGCCGAGGTGGACCGGCGGGCGGACCAGCTGCTGGACGTACTCGACCTCGCCGGAGCCCGGCACAAACTCGTCGTCGACTACTCGACCGGCATGCGCAAGAAGATAGGCCTCGCCGCGGCCCTCCTCCACAACCCCGAAGTCCTCTTCCTCGACGAGCCGTTCGAGGGCGTCGACCCGGTGTCCGCGCAGACCATCCGCGGCGTCCTGGAGCGCTACACCGCCTCCGGCGCCACCGTCGTCTTCTCCTCCCACGTCATGGAGCTCGTCGAGTCGCTGTGCGACTGGGTCGCCGTCATGGCCGCGGGCCGCATCCGGGCGCACGGCCCGCTCGCCGAGGTGCGCGGCGAACACCCCACCCTGCAGCAGGCGTTCCTCGAACTGGTCGGCGCGCAGGGGCGCGACGCCGGGTCCGGTCTGGACTGGCTGGGCGGCGCCCGATGACCGGCGTCACCTCCACCGTCGTACGGCTGAAACTGTCCCTGCTGCGCGGCGGGCTCCGGCAGTCCGGCGGCCGGCGGGCCGCGTTCGTCGCGTCGGCCGTGGTCGCCGTCCTGTTCGGCGCGTTGCAACTGCTCGGCCTGCTCGCACTGCGCGGCCACGCGCACGTCGACGCCGTGGCCGTCCTGGGCACCGCCGTACTGGCCCTGGGCTGGGCGGTCATGCCGCTGTTCTTCCCCAGCGGCGACGAGACCCTGGACCCGACCCGGCTGGTACTGCTCCCGCTGCGCCCGCGCCCGCTGGTACGGGCCCTGCTGGCCGCCTCCCTGGTCGGCATCGGGCCGCTGTTCACGCTGCTGGTGCTGGTGGGCTGCGCGCTGTCGGTCGCCGACGGACCGGCCGGCTACGGGGTCGCCGTCGTCGCCGTGGGCCTCGCGCTGCTGGTGTGCGTGGCACTGGCGCGGGCCGTCGCCGCCGCCAACGTCCGTCTGCTGACCAGCCGCAGGGGCCGCGACCTGGCCGTGCTCAGCGGACTGGTCATCGCGGTCGGCGCCCAATTGGTCAACTTCGGCGCCCAGCACCTGGGTTCGGCCGGACTGGGGCGGCTCGCCCCGGTGGCCGACGTACTGGGCTGGCTGCCGCCGGCGTCGGCGGTGGCCGCGGTGCGGGCGGCGAGCGAGGGGGCGTACGGCAGGGCGGTCGCCCAACTGCTGCTGAGCGCCGGGGCACTGGTGCTGCTGCTCGCGGGCTGGGCACGCAGTCTGACCCGGCTGATGGTGTCGCCCGACGGTTCCACCCTGCCGGCCGCCGACGCCCGGACCCGCCGTCAGCGGTCGGGGGGCGGGCTGGGACGCCTCCTGCCCGGCGGGCGTACCGGCACGGTCATGGAACGCAGCCTGCGCTATGTCTGGCGTGATCCGAAGACCAAGGCCGCCTGGGTGACCTCGCTCGCCATCGGGCTGATCGTGCCGGTGTTCAACGCGGCGCAGGGCACCGGGTCGATCTACTTCGCGTGCTTCGCCGCCGGGATGCTCGGCATCCAGATGTACAACCAGTTCGGCCAGGACACCTCCGCGTTCTGGATGGTGGCGCTGACCATCTCCGCGCCCAGGGACGCCTACGTGGAGCTGCGCGGGCGGGCCCTGGCGCTGCTGGCGATCACCCTGCCGTACGCCACCCTCGTCACCGTGCTGACCACGGCGGTCCTGGACGACTGGCCCCGGCTGCCCGAGGCGCTCGGCCTCTCCTTGGCACTGCTCGGGGCGATGCTGGCGACCGGTGCGTGGACCTCGGCCCGCTTCCCGTACTCCATCCCCCAGGAGGGCTACAAGAACGTGGCCCCCGGCCAGACGGGCCTCGCCTGGATCTCGATCTTCGGCGGCATGGTCGGCGCGGCCCTGCTGTGCGCGCCCGTCATCGGCCTGACGATCTGGCTGAACGTCACCGCGAACGGCGCCGCCTGGACCTGGCTGCTGCTCCCCCTGGGAGCGGCCTACGGCACGGGCATCACCTGGGCAGGCCTGCACCTGGCGGCCCCACGAACAGCGGCCCGCCTACCGGAGATCCTGACGGCGGTGAGCAAGGGCTGACGGCACACGTCGCCCCCGAAGGGGCGCGGGGCTGCAACCGACCGGGGGCGCGGGGAACCGCGCGACAAGCCACAACGCACCGGCACTCGCCGTACGGCAGAACCCGGCAGACGAGAACGCGCTCACACCCCGAGCACGGATTCAAGGAACGGCTCCACCGCCCCCCGCCAAGCCTCCGGCTGGTCATAGTGGACAAGGTGCCCCGCGTCCGCCACCTCCGCGTACTCGCCGCGGGGCAGCACACGGACCATCTCCTGGGCCTCCGCCCGCCCCAGCTCCCCGTCGAGGCCGCGTACGACCAGCGCGGGGCACTCGACCAGGGCGAGCTCCTCCCAGTGCGCGTCGTACACCCAGGTCTCGCGGGACTTGAGCATCTGGTCGGGCTCGAAGACGGGGCGCCAGCCGTCCGGGGTCTCCTGCATGACCTCGGCGTAGAAGGCCCCCCGGCGGGGGTTCGGGCGCTCCACCCAGGGATCGTCCTCGCCGAACCACTTGCGTACGTCGGCGAGCGTGGCGAAGGGGACGGGCCAGGACCGGAACCAGTCGGCCCACTCGCGCTGCGAGGCCGCGCCGAGCGCGGAGGCCCGCATGTCGCAGATGATCAGGCCGCGGACCAGGTCGGGGCGCTTGGCGGCGAGCTGCCAGGCGGTCAGCGCCCCCATGGCGTGGCCGATGACGACGGCGGGCGCGAGGCCGAGCTGTTCCAGTGCGGCCTCGGCGTCCTCGATGTACGCGTCCCGGGTGTAGGCGGCCTTCGGGGGCTTGTCGCTCTGGCCGTGACCCCGCTGGTCCAGCGCGACGGCGTGGTACCGCTCGGAGAGCCAGCGGGCGGTGGACGCCCAGTGCGCGGCACGGCCCATCAGACCGTGCAGTAACAGCACGCCGGCCCGCGTCCGGCCGGAACCCGCAGCGGCCGGATCGCCCTTGGGAGGGTCCGCGTACTCCCAGGCGGCGAGTCGCACGCCACCCGCCCCCGTCACATCGATGCGCCGTGCCATGGGTCAGGCCCCCCTACCTCCGGTCGGACACCCGCACACTATCGAATGGCTATTCGAAAATTCCGGATCTGCGATCAACACCCCTCGTTCGAGTGACACCCCTCAAGGAATGATCGCCGCCGCCCAGGGGATCTCTACAGCGGGGGGCGGACCGCTCGGGGAAACCGGTCCGCGGGGAATGACCCTGAGAGCTCGGGGCTCCGGGTCACACAGGGGAGGACAGGCCCCGGCGCCGGACGGCGCCGGGGCCTTCCACCTGTCCGCGGCCGGCGGCGGATCAGGGCTTCGCCACGAACACGTGGGAGGCCACGTCCGCCTCCAGCTCGGCCGCCTCGCCCCCGCTGCCGACCAGCACACCCCCCGCCGCCTCCGTCACGCTCACCACCGAACCCGGCTGCACACCGGCCCGGCGCAGCGTGTACATCAGCTGCGCGTCCGTCTGGATGGGCTCACCGATCCGGCGGACCACGACCGTCTTGCCGTCCCCCGGGTCCAGGTCGGCCAGCGACACCATGCCCTCGTCCAGGAACGGATTCGCACCGTCCTTCTCGCCCAGCTCCTCCAACCCCGGGATGGGATTGCCGTACGGCGACTCGGTCGGGTGACGCAGCAGCTCCAGCACGCGACGCTCCACGGCCTCGCTCATCACGTGCTCCCAGCGACACGCCTCCGCGTGCACCTGCTCCCACTCCAGGCCGATCACGTCGACCAGCAGACACTCCGCCAGACGGTGCTTGCGCATCACACGCGTGGCCAGCCGGCGGCCCTCGTCGGTGAGCTCCAGATGCCGGTCACTGGCCACCGACACCAGACCGTCGCGCTCCATCCGCGCCACCGTCTGGCTCACCGTCGGCCCGCTCTGGTCGAGACGCTCGGCGATGCGGGCGCGCATGGGGACCACGCCTTCCTCCTCGAGCTCGAGGATGGTGCGGAGATACATCTCCGTGGTGTCGATCAGTCCGGACATACGTGCCCCTCGATTGCTTCTGCCGGAAAGCTCGCCGCTCCCCGGCGCGTGCGCTGGCCCTGACCCAATTCTGACGCATACCACCGACAACCGTGCCGCGCCGCCGAAACCCACCCGGCGGCGAACACCCGCCCGCGGGGCCCGTCCCAGGCCACCGCCACCGTATTGACAGCACACTGGTCCAGACCGCACGGTGATCCGCGACACGGACGCTGCGGACACAGACGCCTGCGAAGGGGCAACGCATGAGCGACGGCACGCCGGCCGACCAGTTCCTCGACGCCGCCATCGGCCTGCTGCGCCGGGTCAAGGAGGAGGAGTCGCAGACCGTCACGGCCGCCGCGACACTCCTCGCCGACACCGTCGAGGCCGGCGGCCGGCTGTTCGCCTTCGGCGCCGGCCACTCCTCACTCGCCGCACAGGACGTCGTCTACCGCGCGGGCGGCCTCGCCCTGATGAACCTGCTCGCCGTCCCCGGAGCCGTCGGCGTCGACGTCGTCCCAGCCACCCTCGGCTCCGCCCTCGAACGCGTCGACGGCCTGGCCACCGCCGTCCTCGGCACCTCACCGCTCCGCGCCGGCGACACCCTCGTGATCATCTCGCTCTCCGGCCGCAACGCCCTCCCCGTCGAGATGGCGGCGGGCGCCCGCGCCCTCGGCGCGAAGGTCGTCGGCGTGACATCGGTCGCCTACGCCACCGAGACCACGTCCCGGCACTCCTCCGGAACCTTCCTCAAGGACCACTGCGACATCGTCCTCGACTCCAAGATCGCCGTCGGCGACGCCGAACTCGCCCTCGACACCGTCCCCGCGCCCTTCGCCCCCGCCTCCACGGTCGTCACCACCGCCCTCCTCCAGGCGGTCATGGCCACGGCAGCCGCCCTCCTCGCCGACCGCGGCATCGAACCCCCGCTGCTGCGCTCCGGCAACGTGGACGGCGGCCACGACTGGAACCGCCACGTCTTCGAGCAGTACCGGGACCGGATCTTCTACCAGCACTGAGCACGCCGAGCGGGCTTCAACCCTGCGCGGACGCCTCCCCGACCGCCCCCGCCAGATCCAGCGCCACCGCGATCCGCACGGCGACGTCCTCCGCGTACGCCGCGTCGAACCGCTCGAACCGGCTCCGCCCACGCCCCCGCAGGAACGTCACCACACCCAGCGTCCGCCCCCGGCTGCGCAGCACCGCGCACAGGGCATGCACGCTGTCGGCGGGCCACTGCCGTGCCAGAGCCCACTCCCGGGCCCGCTCGGCCGGCACATCACCGGCGTCCGCTCGCACGGCACCCACCCGCTCCACGCACTGCAGCGCGGGATGCCCCTGCTCGTACAACACCGGCAGACCGGCCGCCCCCGTCACCGGACTCGGCCCGGGCGCCCCGGAGGGCGTCGCCGCGATCCGCACCAGCCGCACCGGCCCGGACGCCTCCGCCACCACCGGAACGGCACCCGCCACCCGGTCGATCAGCGCATGGTCGGCGAACCCGGCCAACGCGAAGTCCAGGTGGATCGTGGCCGCCTCCGCCGGATCCTCGCACTCCGCCGCCGCCCGCGCCGCCCGGTGCAGCTGCTGGCTGCGGAAACGCAGCAGCGCCGCCTCCTGCTCCCCCTGCTTCGCCTCGGTGACGTCCTGGAACATCCAGCTCACCCCGAGCGGCACCGGCTCCTCCGCCAGCGGCGAGGCCAGCCGCAGGAACCAGCTGCGCCAGCACCGCCGCCGCTCGCCCTCCGACGTGCGCACACTCACCCACATCTCGGCCGGCGCGGGCGGCGCGCCCTCGGCCAGCACATGCGTGAGCGCGCCCTCCAGCTCCTCCACTCCCTGGGACAGCAACTCCCCGAGCGGCCGCCCGAGCCCGGACGTGCGCCCCACCCCCAACGCCCGCGCCGCGTGCGCGTTCACCACGGCGGGCCTGAGGTCGGCGTCGACGAGCACCACCCCCCACGAGGCGTCCTCGAACAACGCCTCGCTCAAAGCGATGGACCGCTCCAGATCGATCTGCGCGTGCACCTCGCTGAACGCGCAGTACACGCCCGCCGGCTTGCCGTCGGGCCCGCGCACGGCCGCGGACTGCGTCCGCACGAGAACCCGCCCGCCGTCCTTCGTCACCAACGCGAACTCGTGCACCTGCCGGCCGGGCGCGTGCATCGCGGACAGCAGCCGCTCCTCGACCTCCCCCGCGTCGGCGGTACGCACCGCCCAGCCCGCGAACCCCTTGCGCCCCACCGCCTCCGCCGCCGTCCAGCCCAGGATCCGCTCCGCCTCACGGTTCCAGTGCGTGACGACCCCGTCCGCGTCGAAGGCGCACAGAGCCGCGTCCATACCGTCGAGCAGGGCGGCGAGCAGATCGGCTCCGTCCCGCTCGGGGCCGTCGGGCCCCAGCTCATCGGTGGTCCCACTACGCCGGGAAGCACTCACCTGGACCCCCTGCAGGCTGTGTCCGCGGTTACGGCACGAAGGTTCGCTCACTCACCTTCATTCAACTCGAACGTGACGCAGCGCACACTCGGTTCCCACAAGATTGAAGGAATCGTTGTAGATCAGCCGCTACCAGTGAGAGTGCCCAGCCGGAGGTCGATCCACTCGTCGCCCTCCCCCTCCAGCACATACCGCTCGACCTCGACGAAGCCACACTTCCCGGCGAACCTCAGCCCGCTCTCGTTGACCGCCGGCACACACGTCCCGACCGCCTCCGCCCCCAGCACGCGCGCGTGGGCGAGCCCGTCCTCGTACAGCGCCCTGCCGTACCCGTGCCCCCGGTACTCGGGCAGCACCCGCGCGATCACCGTGGCAACGCCGTCCTGCGGGGGCCGCACGGTGGAACACCCGACGAGCACGTCATCCACGTACGCGTTCACCAGCCGATTGCGCCGCAACCGCCCCCGCGCGTCCTCCGACGACATGGCCGCCGGCGGCACGACCACGTGGTGCACATGCCGCCACTGCTCCAGCGCCGACTCGCCTTCCACGGGCCGGATCTCCAACCCCGGTCGCGGCTCAGCCGCGTCATGTCCCTCCGTCATGCCCCGAACGCTAGGTGACCAGCGCGAACATGCTCAACGAAAAAAGCGGTTGATCGGGCGGCGAGCGGTTCTTAGGGTGTGGAGCACACGAGAAGGGAGGTGGTTCGGCAGATGTATGACAACCGGACGCGTGAGGTGGCTGCGGGCTAGCGGCCCGTCACCACATGAAGTGCGGTGCCGGACCGGCACGTGATACGCGTGCAGCCGGCCAATCCCAAGCAGTCACCCGACCCGCGAGCTCGCCGGTACGTCCGGCCGGCTCCCCCGCCGCAAGGTGGAGGGACCCGAGCTCGCGGGTCGTCTGCGTTCTCCGGGGCGGTCGTACCGAGGGCGGACGCAGTACGCTGTGCGCATGCTTCCGATGCTCGTCCGACGCCGGCACGTGGACTACGTGCGCGTCACGAGCATGGGCTGTCGGCGTTCTGCCTGATCCAGCCCCCTGAGCCACCTTCACCCTTCACGCGGCACCGGGCCCCGCCCCACCTCGGCGGCCTCCCGTGCCCCAGTACACCCTGCGGACGCATCTCATGACGCTCAACGTGACGAGCACGGCGGCGACCCCGTCGTCCTACGCCCAGCTGCCCATCATCGACCTCTCGGCCGCCGACCGCGGCCCCCGGGCCCGTGCCCTGCTCCACGCCCAGCTGCACAGCGCCGCGCACGACGTGGGCTTCTTCCAGCTCGTCGGGCACGGAGTGACCGAGGCCGAGACCAACGCCCTGACCAGTGCCATGCGGGCCTTCTTCGCGCTGCCCGAAGCCGAGCGGCTCGCCCTGGACAACGTGCGCTCCCCGCACTTCCGGGGCTACACGCGCACCGGCGACGAGCGCACCGGCGGTGCCCGGGACTGGCGCGACCAGCTCGACATCGGGGCGGAGCGGCCCGCGCGGATCCCCGGGCCCGGCGAGCCCGCGTACTGGTGGCTCCAAGGGCCCAACCAGTGGCCCGCCGCCCTGCCCGGGCTGCGTACCGCCGCGCTCGCCTGGATGGACAGGCTGAGCGATGTCGCGCGCCGGCTGCTGCACGAGCTGCTGACCGCCATCGGCGCCCCCGCCGGGTTCTACGACCCGGTCTTCGGAGAGCACGCTCATCCGCACCTGAAGCTGGTGCGCTACCCGGGCAGCGCCGGTGACGGCGCCGACCAGGGCGTGGGCGCGCACAAGGACTACGGGTTCCTGACCCTGCTGCTCCAGGACGATGTCGGCGGGCTGCAGGTGCAGCGGGAGGACGGGCTGTTCCACGACGTGCCGCCGCTCGAGGGTGCCTTCGTCGTGAACCTCGGGGAGCTGCTGGAGGTCGCCACCAACGGCTATCTGATCGCCACCAACCACCGCGTGGTCAGCCCACCCGGCGCCACCGAGCGCTTCTCGGTCCCGTTCTTCTACAACCCGCGCCTGGACGCGCGCGTGGAGCCACTGCCCTTCCCGTACGCCTCCACTGCACCCGGCGCCACCGACGACCCGGCGAACCCCCTGTTCGCCGAGTACGGGTACAACGAGCTGAAGGGCAAGCTGCGGGCCCACCCGCTGGTCGCCGAGCGGCATCACGCGGAGCTGCTCAGCCCCGCGTGACGCCGCCCGGGCGGCCTCAGTGGGCGATGTCCCCGTAGCCCTCGATCTCCCGGGGGCTGCGGGAGCCGGGGCCCACGTAGCGGGCGGAGGGGCGGACGAGGCGGCCCGTGCGCTTCTGTTCCAGGATGTGCGCCGACCAGCCGGCCGTGCGGGCGCAGGTGAACATGGACGTGAACATGTGCGCGGGGACCTCGGCGAAGTCCAGGACGATCGCCGCCCAGAACTCCACGTTGGTGGCGAGGACGCGGTCCGGGCGCCGGTTGTGGAGCTCCTCCAGGGCCGCCTTCTCCAGGGCTTCGGCGATCTCGTAGCGGGGGGCGCCCAGCTCTCGGGCGGTACGGCGCAGGACACGCGCGCGGGGGTCCTCGGCCCGGTACACGCGGTGCCCGAAGCCCATCAGGCGCTCGCCCCGGTCGAGGGCGTGCCGGACGTACGCTTCCGCGTCCCCGGTCCGCTCGATCTCCTCGATCATGTGGAGCACGCGGGAGGGGGCGCCACCGTGCAGCGGACCGGACATGGCGCCGACGGCGCCGGAGAGGGCGGCGGCCACGTCGGCGCCGGTGGAGGCGATGACGCGGGCGGTGAAGGTGGAGGCGTTCATGCCGTGCTCGGCGGCGGAGGTCCAGTAGGCGTCGACGGCGGCGACGTGCTTGGGGTCGGGTTCGCCGCGCCAGCGGATCATGAACCGTTCGACGACGGACTGCGCCCTGTCGATCTCCCGCTGCGGCACCATCGGCAGCCCCTGGCCGCGCGCGGACTGGGCGACGTACGACAGGGCCATCACGGCGGCGCGGGCGAGGTCCTCGCGGGCCTGCTCGGCGTCGATGTCCAGGAGCGGCTTCAGCCCCCAGACCGGGGCCAGCATGGCGAGTGCGGACTGCACGTCGACGCGGATGTCCCCGGAGTGGACGGGGATCGGGAAGGGTTCGGCGGGCGGCAGGCCGGGGTTGAAGGCGCCGTCGACGAGCAGGCCCCAGACGTTGCCGAACGAGACGTGGCCGACCAGGTCCTCGATGTCGACGCCCCGGTACCGCAGGGCGCCGCCCTCCTTGTCCGGTTCGGCGATCTCCGTTTCGAACGCGACGACTCCTTCGAGCCCGGGTACGAAGTCGGACATCAGGCGGCTCCTAGCGAGGTGTGAGTGGGGTGGGCGGCGCACGAGCCGCGAAGGTCCTCGGTCCCACCGGCACGATATCCCTGAGTGCCACCTTTGGGGAGACCGTACGGCACTGAGTGCCACACAACACGGTAGGTGGATACGGCAGGATGACCGCGTGACCGACCGTGACGTGACCGACCGCGACACCTTCCGCGACCCCGCCGACATGCGCCAGCAGTACCGCACGGAGGGCCTGGACGAGCACGAGCTGGCGCCGCATCCGATGGACCAGTTCACCCGCTGGTTCGAGGACGCCGCACAGGCGACGCTCCAGGGCACGCTGCACGAGCCGAACGCCATGGTCGTCTCGACCGCGGACGCCGCCGGCCGTCCCAGCTCACGCACGGTCCTGATGAAGCAGTACGACACCGACGGCTTCGTCTTCTTCACCAACTACGACTCCCGCAAGGCCCGCGACCTCGCGGAGAACCCGCACGTGTCGCTGCTCTTCCCCTGGCATCCGATCGCCCGCCAGGTCATCGTCACCGGCACCGCCCGGCGCACGGGCAGCGACGAGACGGCCCGCTACTTCCGCACCCGTCCGCACGGCTCCCAGCTCGGTGCCTGGGCCAGCGCCCAGTCCTCGGTGATCGCCTCCCGCGCCGAGCTGGACGCGTCGTACGCCGAGCTCAGTGACCGCTATCCGGAGGGCGAGCAGGTGCCCGTTCCGTCGCACTGGGGCGGCTTCCGGGTCGCTCCGCGGTCGGTGGAGTTCTGGCAGGGGCGGGCGAACCGCCTGCACGACCGGCTGCGGTACGTGGCGGAGCCGGACGGTGGCTGGCGGGTGGAGCGGCTCAGTCCCTGAGGACGCTCAGTCCCTGAGGACCCCGTCCAGGATCAGCGCCCACTGCGCCACCACCCGCTCGCGGCGGCCCCGGTCGTCGGTGAGGAGGTTGGCGAGGCCGAGGCCCCGGGCCATGTCCAGGAGGCCCTGGACGGTCTCGCGGACGCCCGGCCGGGACTCGTCGGCGCCGAGCAGGTCCACCGCGATGCGATGGGTCTCGCGGCCGACGCGGGCCTCGAGCTCGGTGACGCGGGGCCGGAGCTGGTCCTCGTCCGAGGCGGCGACCCAGAGGTGCAGGGCGGCGCGGAAGAGGGGGCCGGTGTAGAGGTCGACGAGGGCGGAGACGACGGAGCGGCGGTCGGTGGCGCCCTCGGGGAAGAGGGCGCGCAGGGCGGTGGAGCGTTCCTCGGCGACGTATTCGACGGCCGCGGTGAAGAGGTCCTCGCGGGTGCGGAAGTGGTGCTGGGCGGCGCCGCGGGAGACGCCGGCGCGTTCGGCGACGACGGCGACCGTGGAGCCCGCCCAGCCGTGTTCGGCGAGGCAGGCCACGGCGGCCTGGAGGAGCCGCTGCCGGGTGGCCCGGCTGCGGTCCTGCTTGGGGACGCGCTCGGTCGATTGTTCGTCTGTGCTCACAGCACCCATGAAGGTTCCCGTCGTTCCAGGAAGGCCGTCATCCCCTCGCGGGCCTGCGGGGAGGCGAACAGCCGGGCCGAGAGCGCGGTGAGGTCGGCCGCGTCCCGGTCGAATGCCTCCAGCACCCTAGCCGTGAGCAGTCGTTTCGTCTCGGCCAGCCCCTGGGGGGAGGAGCGGCGCAGGCCGTCGAGGACGGGCTGCAGTACGGCGTCCACGTCGTCCCCGGCCGCCGTCAGCAAGCCGGTGCGTACCGCCTCCGCCGCGTCGAGGCGTTCCCCGGTGAGGTAGTAGCGGGCGAGCGCGCGCGGGTCCGTGCGGGGCAGGACGGGCAGGGAGATCACGGCCGGGGCCACACCGATCCGTACCTCGGTGAAGGCGAAGGTGGACTCGGTGGAGGCGGCGGCGATGTCGCAGGCGGCCAGCAGGCCGAGGCCCCCGGCCCGGACGTGTCCGGTCACCCGCGCGAGGACGGGTTTGCGCAGCTCGACGATCTGCCTGAGCAGGGCGACCAGCGCGTCGGGGAGCGGAGGGTCGCGCAGGTCGGCGCCGGCGCAGAAGGTGTTGCCGGTGTGGGTGAGGACGACGGCCCGTACGCCGGTGTCCTTCGCGCAGTCGGTGAGGGCGTCGGCGAGTTCGCCGACGAGCGCGGCGGACAGGGCGTTGCGGGTGTCCGCCGCGTCGAGGCTGAGTGTCTCGATGCCACGCGCGCGGGTACGGCCGATCGACGTCACGATCCCTCCTTGAGTTCCCTTGGTTGCCGCAGCTGCCGACGCAGGATCCGTGCCCGGTTCAGTACGACTTGGGCAGGCCCAGGGTCTGGTGGGAGACGTAGTTGAGAATCATCTCCCGGCTCACCGGGGCGATACGAGCCACGCGCGCGGCCGTTATCAGCGAGGCGAGCCCGAACTCCCGGGTGAGGCCGTTCCCGCCGAGGGTGTGCACGGCCTGGTCGACGGCCTTCACACAGGCCTCCCCGGCCGCGTACTTGGCCATGTTGGCGGCCTCGCCCGCACCGGCGTCGTCCCCGGTGTCGTAGAGGTGGGCGGCCTTCCGCATCATCAGGCGGGCCAGTTCGAGGTCGATGTGCGCCTGTGCGAGGGGGTGGGCGATGGCCTGGTGGGCGCCGATGGGGGTCTTCCAGACGGTGCGGTCGCGGGCGTACTCGACGGCGCGGGCCAGCGCGTACCGGCCCATGCCGATCGCGAAGGCCGCCGTCATGATCCGCTCGGGGTTGAGCCCGGCGAACAACTGCAGCAGCCCGGCGTCCTCTCCCCCACTGCCGAAAGCGTGGGAGGTGCCCCCACCGACGAGTGCCTCGGCGGGCAGTCGTACGTCGTCCAGGACCAGCTCGAACTGCTTCTCGGCGGCGTTCAGTTCCATGTCGATGGGCCGGCGGGTGAAGCCCTCGGCGTCGCGCGGGACGATGAACAGGCAGGGTTTGAGGCGACCGGTGCGGGCGTCTTCCGTGCGGCCGACGATCAGGACCGCGTCGGCCCTGTCGACACCGGAGATGAACACCTTGCGGCCGGTGAGCAGCCAGTCGGCGCCGTCGCGCCGGGCGGTGGTGGTGATGCGGTGGGAGTTGGATCCGGCGTCGGGTTCGGTGATGCCGAAGGCCATCACCCGGGTGCCGTCGGCGAGGCCGGGCAGCCAGGTCCGTTTCTGCTCCTCGGTGCCGAAGCGGGCGATGACGTTGCCGCAGATGGCCGGGGAGACGACGAGCATGAGCAGGGGGCAGCCGGAGGCGCCGAGTTCCTCCAGGACGATGGCGAGTTCGCTGATGCCGCCGCCTCCGCCGCCGTACTCCTCGGGGAGGTTCACGCCCAGGTAGCCGAGCTTTCCGGCCTCCGCCCAGAGTGCGTCGGGGTGGCCGCCCTCGGCGACGACGCGGGTGATGTAGTCACGGCCGTAGCGTTTGCCGAGGGCGGCGACGGCGGCGCGCAGGGCCTTGTGCTCCTCGGTTTCCGTGGTGGTGCTCAACTGTCCTGAACCTCCTGCTGAGGGGCCTGTACGACGGCGAGCAGAGCGCCTACCTCGACCTGTCGGCCGGGCACGGCGTGCAGGGCCGTGAGCGTCCCCGTGACCGGTGCCGTGATGCGGTGCTGCATCTTCATCGCCTCCAGCCAGATCAGGGGCTCTCCGGCCCGTACGGCGGTTCCCTCGGTCAGGCCCTCGGCGACGCGGACGACCGTGCCGGGCATGGGGGCGAGGAGGGAGCCGGGGGCGTGGTGGGCGGTGGGGTCGGGGAAACGGGGCAGTGCGGTGAGGGCGGTGGCGCCCACGTACACCTGGTCGCCGCCGTAGCGGGCCACCTCGAACTTCCTGCGGACGCCGTCCACTTCGAGTACGACGAGATGCTCCTCCACGTGCACGACCCGCACTCCGTCCGCGGCCAGGCCCTGCCGGGTGTGCCGGTAGCGGACCTCGTGCTCCTCGCCCGCCATCAGGTAGCGCTTGGTCTGCGGCTGGGAGGGCAGGTTGCGCCAGCCGCCGAAGCGGGAGCGGCCGTGGGCGTCGGCGAGGGCCGCGGCCAGGGGGGCGTACGGGTCGGGGGCGGGCGGGGTGAGGTCGGTGAGGTGGCGGTCGTAGAAGCCGGTGTCCATGCGGGCGGCGGTGAACTCCGGGTGCCGCAGGGAGCGGGCGAGGAGGTCGCGGTTGGTGACCGGGCCGTGGATCTCCGCCCGGTCCAGGGCGCCGGCGAGGGCACGGACCGCCTCCGCGCGCGTGGGGGCGTGGGCGACGACCTTGGCGAGCATCGGGTCGTAGTGGACGCCGATGGTGTCGCCGTCGGTGTAGCCGGTGTCGAGGCGGACGCCGTCGGGCACGGTGAGCCGGTGCAGGGTGCCGGTCTGCGGGGCCCAGTCGCGGGCGGGGTCCTCGGCGTACAGGCGGGCCTCGACCGCGTGCCCACGCGCGCGTGGGGGCTCGGCGTCCAGGGCGTGGCCCTCGGCGACGCGGATCTGCAGGGCGACGAGGTCGATGCCGAACACGGCCTCGGTGACGGGGTGTTCGACCTGGAGGCGGGTGTTCATCTCCAGGAAGTGCGCCCTGCCGTCGGCGGTGACCAGGAACTCGACGGTTCCGGCGCCGGCGTAGGAGGTGAAGCGGGCGGCGCGCACCGCCATCTCGTACAGCTCGGCGGTGAGTGCGGGTTCCAGTCCCGGCGCCGGGGCCTCCTCGATCACCTTCTGGTGGCGGCGCTGCAGGGAGCAGTCACGGGTGCCGAGCGTCCACACCATGCCGTGGGTGTCGGCGAGGATCTGCACCTCGACGTGCCGGCCGTTCTCCACGTACGGCTCGACGAAGACCTCGCCGTCCCCGAAGGCGCTCGCCGCCTCGGCGCGTGCGGCGGCCAGTTCGGCGTCCAGGTCGGCGAGCCGCCGCACGACCCGCATCCCGCGCCCGCCGCCGCCCGCCGCCGCCTTCACCAGCACGGGCAGGTCGGCCTCGGTGACCTCGCTCAGGCCCGCGATGTTCATGAGCTTCTTGGCGCGTGTCTTGGACGCCATCACCTCGATCGCCCGGGGTGGCGGGCCGATCCAGACCAGGCCCGCGTCCAGGACTGCGCGCGCGAAGTCGGCGTTCTCGGACAGGAACCCGTACCCCGGGTGCACGGCGTCGGCGCCCGCCGCGACGGCGGCCTTCACGATCAGGTCACCGCGCAGATACGTCTCCGCGGGCGCCGCGCCGGGCAGTCGTACGGCCGTGTCGGCCACGCGCGCGTGGAGGGCGTTCTCGTCGGCGTCCGAGTGCACGGCGACCGTCCGGATGCCCAGCTCGCGGCAGGTGCGGAACACCCGGCAGGCGATCTCGCCCCGGTTGGCGACCAGCACGGAAGTGATCAATGACGTCACGGGGTTCCTCACATCCGGAAGACGCCGAACCCACCGCGCGCGCCCTCGTAGGGCGCGGTGTGGATCGCGGACAGGCACAGGCCGAGGACGGTGCGGGTGTCGCGCGGGTCGATGACGCCGTCGTCGTACAGCCGCCCGGACAGGAACATCGGCAGCGACTCGGACTCGATCTGCTGCTCCACCATGGCGCGCAGCGCCGCGTCCGCGTCCTCGTCGTACGGCTGCCCCTTCGCGGCGGCCGACTGGCGGGCGACGATCGACAGCACGCCGGCGAGCTGCTGCGGGCCCATGACGGCGGACTTGGCGCTGGGCCAGGCGAACAGGAACCGCGGGTCGTAGGCGCGGCCGCACATGCCGTAGTGCCCGGCGCCGTAGGAGGCGCCCATGAGCACGGACAGGTGCGGCACCCGGGAGTTGCCGACCGCGTTGATCATCATGGCGCCGTGCTTGATGATGCCGCCCTGCTCGTACTCCCGGCCGACCATGTAACCGGTGGTGTTGTGCAGGAACAGCAGGGGGATGTCCCGCTGGTTGGCGAGCTGGATGAACTGGGCGGCCTTCTGCGACTCCTCGCTGAAGAGGACGCCTCGCGCGTTGGCCAGGATGCCGACCGGGTAGCCGTGCAGGGCCGCCCAGCCGGTCGTCAGGCTCGTCCCGTACAGCGGCTTGAACTCGTCGAAGTCGGAGGCGTCGACGAGCCGGGCGATGACCTCGCGCGGGTCGAAGGGGGTCTTCAGGTCGCCCGGGACGATGCCGAGGAGCTCTTCCGGGTCGTACTTGGGCGGCTCGGCGGGACCCGGGTCCGGGTGTGCCTTGCGGTGGTCAAGGCGGGCGACCACGCGCCGCGCCTGCCTCAGGGCGTCGGGTTCGTCGACGGCGAAGTAGTCCGCGAGCCCCGACACGCGCGCGTGCATCTCCGCGCCGCCCAGCGACTCGTCGTCGCTCTCCTCGCCGGTCGCCATCTTCACCAGCGGCGGACCGCCGAGGAACACCTTCGCCCGCTCCTTGACCATGATCACGTGGTCGGACATGCCGGGAACGTAGGCACCGCCGGCCGTGGAGTTCCCGAAGACGACGGCGACGGTCGGGATCCCGGCGGCGGACAGCCGGGTCAGGTCCCGGAAGATGGCGCCCCCGGGGATGAAGATCTCCTTCTGGGAGGGCAGGTCGGCGCCCCCCGACTCGACGAGGCTGATGCAGGGCAGCCGGTTGGTGAGCGCGATGTCGTTCGCGCGCAGCGCCTTCTTCAGGCTCCAGGGGTTGCTGGCACCGCCCCGGACGGTCGGGTCGTTGGCGGTGATCAGGCACTCCACGCCCTCGACCACCCCGATGCCGGTGACGAGGGAGGCGCCGACGGTGTACTCGCTCCCCCACGCGGCCAGCGGGGACAGCTCCAGGAACGGCGTGTCCGGGTCCAGGAGCAGCTCGATCCGCTCCCGGGCGAGCAGCTTGCCGCGCCCCCGGTGCCGCTGGACGTACTTCTCACCGCCCCCCGCGAGGGCCTTGGCGTGCTCGGCGTCCAGATCGGCGAGCTTGGCCAGCATGGCCTCGCGGTTCGCCCGGTGGTCGGGGCTCGCGGTGTCCAGGGTGGAGTGGACGACGGTCAAAGCAGGGCCTCCGGTATGTCCAGGTGCCGGGAGCGCAGCCACTCGCCGAGCGCCTTGGCCTGCGGATCGAAACGGTGCTGGGCGGCGACGCCCTCGCCGAGGATGCCCTCGACGACGAAGTTCAGCGCGCGGAGACCGGGCAGCGGGTGCCGGGTGACGGGCAGGTCGCGGCTCTCCGGGATCAGCTCCCGGAACCGGTCGACCGTGAGGGTGTGCGCGAGCCATCGCCAGGCGTCGTCCGTGCGCGCCCACACCCCGACGTTGGCGTTGCCTCCCTTGTCGCCGCTGCGGGCACCGGCGACACGGCCGAGGGGGGCGCGACGGGTGGGACCGGGCGGGAGGGGGGCCGGGAGGGGCGGTTGCGGTACGTCGCCGAGTACGAGGGTGTCATGGGGCGGGGGCACGGACACCCGGCGTCCGTCGTGGAGGACGGCCACATGGTCGACGGCACCCTGGGGGACGTACACATCCTCGAAGACCCCGTAGGGGGCGCCCTTTCCGGGGGGCGCGAGCACATGGAAGCCGGGGTAACTGGCGAGGGCGAGCTCCACGGCGGCACCGCTGAGCGCCCGCCCCACGATCTCCTGGTCAGGGTCGCGTACGACGAGCCGGAGCAACGCGCTGGCCGTCTCCTCGGTGCCGGCGTCGGGCCGGTCGGTGCGGACCAGCTCCCAGCGGACCCGGGCGGGCGGGGACTTGGCGAGCGCGGCGGTCATCTGTGCCCGCACGAGTTCGGCCTTCGCCTCGATGTCGAGCCCGGTGAGGACGAAGACGACCTCGCCCCGGAAGCCGCCGAGCCGGTTGAGGCCGACCTTGAGCGTCGGGGGCGGTGCCTCACCGCGCACACCCTCGATCCGGACCCGGTCCGGGCCCTCCTGGCTCAGCCGTACGGTGTCCAGCCGGGCGGTGACGTCGGGCCCCGCGTACCGGGCGCCGCCCGTCTCGTACAGCAACTGGGCGGTGACCGTGCCCACGTCGACGAAACCGCCGGTGCCGGGGTGCTTGGTGATGACGCTGGTGCCGTCGGCGTGGATCTCGGCGAGCGGGAAGCCGGGGTGGCGGACATCGCCGTGACCGTCGTGGAAGAAGGCGTAGTTGCCGCCGGTGGCCTGTGCCCCGCACTCCAGGACGTGCCCGGCGACGACGGCGCCCGCGAGCCGGTCGTGGTCGGCCGGCCGCCAGCCGAAGTGGGCGGCGGCCGGGCCGGTGACGAGGGCAGCGTCGGTGACCCGCCCGGTGACGACGACGTCGGCGCCCGCCCGCAGACAGGCGGCGATGCCGAAGCCGCCGAGGTAGGCGTTGGCGGTGAGGCTGTCCGGATGGGCCGCCTTCAGGTCGTCGCCCTCGACGTGGGCGACGCGGACGGGGATGCCGAGGCGATCGGCCGACTCCCGTACGGCGTCGGCGAGTCCGGCGGGATCGAGGCCGCCCGCGTTGGTGACGATCCGCACGCCGCGCTCGTGGGCGAGGCCGAGGCACTCCTCGAGCTGGCGGAGGAACGTGCGGGCGTAACCGGCGGAGGGGTCCTTGATCCGGTCCCGGCCGAGGATCAGCATGGTCAGCTCGGCGAGGTAGTCGCCGGTGAGGACGTCGAGTTCGCCGCCGGTGAGCATCTCGCGCATGGCTTCGAAGCGGTCGCCGTAGAAGCCGGAGGAGTTGCCGATGCGGAGGGGAGCCGCCGGTGCGGTCACTCCCCGGCCCCCTTCGGCGTGCGGCCGGTGCCGGGCGGGCCCGCGAAGGCCTGGGCGATGTCCAGCCAGCGGTCGGCGTCGGAGCCCTCGGCGCGCAGGGCGAGGTCGGCGCGGTGGGCGCGCTGGGTGACGAGGAGGCAGAAGTCGAGGGCCGGGCCGGTGACGCGTTCCGCGGCGTCCTCGGGGCCGTACGTCCACGGCTCGCCGTCGCTGGAGGGCGGGGTGAGCTCGATCCGGAACTCCTCGAACGGCGCGGGCAGTCCGTGCACCCCGAACGAGAAGTCACGGGTGCGCACGCCGAGACGGACGATGTGCCGGAGGCGGTCGGTGGGCGTGCGCACCACGCCCAGGGCGTCGGCGACGTCCTGCCCGTGCGCCCAGGTCTCCATCAGCCGGGCGCTCGCCATGGACGCGGCAGACATGGGCGGGCCGTACCAGGGAAACCGTGCATCGGCGGGTGCGGCGCGCAGGGCGTCCTCCAGGGCCTTGCGCCCGCCCCGCCAGTCCGCGAGCAGGTGCGCGGCCGGCTTCCCGGCCCCCTGCTCCGCCCCGTTGTCCACGAAGTTCCCCGGGGCGGCCAACGCCTTCTCGACCTCGCGGGCGAAGGCGTCCTGATCGGTCAGGGCGAGCAGGGACGAGTGGTCGGTCCAGGCGAGGTGGGCGATCTGGTGGGCGACGGTCCAGCCCGGGGCAGGGGTCTTGAGCGACCACTGCTCCGCGCTCAACTCGGCCACGATCAGATCGAGTTCCTCGCCCTCCGCACACAGGTCGTCGATGACGGGCGTCGGGTCGGCCATGGGGGGAGCATGGCAGCGGGCAGGGAAACAATCAAGCGTGCTTGCATTAATTGTCTCCCGCCGGCTCGGGCTGAGGGCTCACACCGCCTCGATCGGCGGGTAGACAGGCGCCCACGTCACCGCCCGCACGGCCGCGTCCACGTCGTCCAGGTCGGCCCGCGCGACGTCGTCCTCCGCGGCTGCCGTGGCCACCGCGGCGGCGACCGCGGCGGAGGTCTCGCGCAGGTCGTGGATGGGCGGCAGCACGGGTGCGCCCGGGTCGGTCACGTCCGTCTGCCGGGCGACCGCGTCCGCCGCCGCACGCAGCATGCGGTCGGTGACCCGCGAGGCCTGGGCGACGATCGCGCCGAGTCCGAGGCCGGGGAAGATGAGGGCGTTGTTGGCCTGCCCGATGTGATACGTCGTGCCGCCGTGCTCCACCGGGTCGAAGGGGCTGCCGGTGGCGACGAGTGCCTTGCCGTCGGTCCAGGCGATCAGATCGGCGGGCTTGGCCTCCGCCAGGTCGGTGGGATTGGACAGCGGCAGGATGATCGGGCGTTCGGTGTGCCGGGCCATTTCCCGCACGATCGGCTCGGCGAAGGCGCCGCCCTGGCCGGAGGTGCCGATGAGGATGGTCGGACGGACCCGGCGGACCACCTCGGCGAGCGGGATGCCGGGCAGGTCGTCGTCGCGTTCCCAGTCGGAGACCTCGTCGGCGGGGCGGGCGTAGGGCACCTGGAAGTCACGGAGCTTGTCGCCCTGGTCGCCGGTGAGCAGGCCGTAGCGGTCGACGCACCAGAAACGGGCGGTGGCCTCGTCGGCCGACAGGCCCTCCGACACCAGGGCGTCGCGGAGCTGCTCGGCGATGCCGATGCCGGCGCTGCCCGCGCCGAACACGACGATGCGGTGGTCACGCAGGGGCACGCCGCCGGCCTTGGCGCCCGAGAGGACCGCGGCGAGATTGACGGCGCCGGTGCCCTGGATGTCGTCGTTGAACGTGAAGACGTGGTCGCGGTAGCGGTCGAGGACGCGACGGGCGTTGGCGGGGCCGAAGTCCTCCCAGTGGAGCAGGGCGCGCGGAAAGAGCTTGGTCGCGGTGGTGACGTAGGCGTCGATGAAGGCGTCGTAGGTGTCGCGGTCGACGCGGGGGTGCTGGTTGCCGAGGTACAGGGGGTTGTCGAGGAGTTCCTTGCGGTTCGTGCCGACGTCGAGCATGACGGCGAGGGTGCGGCGCGGGTCGACACCGGCGGCGGCCGTGTAGACGGCGAGCTTGCCGACGGCGATGTCGATGCCGCCGACACCCCAGTCACCGATGCCGAGGATGCCCTCGCCGTCCGTGGCCACGATCAGGTCGACGTCGTCGGGGCCGAGGCCCGCGGCGCGCAGGGAGCGCTCGATGTCGTCGGGGGCGTCGACGGAGAGGTACACGCCTCGGGGGCGCCGGTACTCGTAGCTGTAGCGCTTGATGGCCGTGCCCACGGTGGGGGTGTAGACGATGGGGAGCATCTCCTCGAGGTGGTCTCCGACGAGCCGGTAGAACAGCACCTCGTTGCGGTCGTGCAGCGCGGTCAGATAGACGCTCTTGGCCAGGTCGCCCTGCTGCTCACGGAACTGCGCGTAGGCCCGCCTGGCCTGCTCGTCCTGCGTGAGCACACGAGGCGGTACGAGACCGACGAGATCCAGGTCCCGACGCTCCGCCTCGGTGAACGCGGTGCCGCGGTTGAGCCGGGGGTCGGCGAGAACGGCACGGCCACGGGCCGTGGTCTTCAGGGGCTTGTGGGTGGTGTCCCGCCCGGTCGTCATGGGGCCTCCTGACGGAAGGTCTGCGCCAGTAACTGCAGATATCACCTTTCCGTCCAGCTCTGTCGCAATCAGGGTGCGACGGAACTGTCGTGTCCGGGGTGGGGAGGCGGGTTGGGGTGGGAAAACCGGTGGAGCGGCGTCGCTGTGGGCCATTACCGTGCTGCCGACCAAGTCGTCTGGGTCAGGACGTGCCGTTGTACACCGTTTGAGACCTCCCGAGTGCTGATTCGTCGCGCGTCGCGCATGTGCGCCGCGCTCCTTTCTGCTGCGGATTTCTCACTGAAACCGGTGTACTCCTGTGCTCGAAAACTGGGTGGTCATGCCCACCTGCCTGCCGCTCGTTCTCCGTCGTTGCCACGCGTGCGCGTCCGAGCGCTTCCGGGCGAACGGAAAATTTCGTGTCAACGCCCACCACAAGCTCATCGACGCCTGGCTCCTCGTGCTCTGCACCGCTTGCGGGGTCACGGCGAAGCTCACGGTCCTGGAGCGGACGCATGTGCGCTCCGTACGGCCTGAGCTGCTGGAACGGCTGCATGACAACGACCCTGGCCTGGCCGCTGTGCTGCTTCAGGATCCGGTCGTGCGGCGACGTAACCGCATCGCCCTCGACTGGGACGACGCCTGGCGCCTCGACACCGGCGGACCGGATCACCTGAACCGTGAGGTGGTCGACGTCTCGGTCCGCTTCGCGGCGCGGATTCCTGTCCGGCCGGTACGGCTGATCGCTGAAGGGTTCGGTCTTCCAAGGGCCGAGGTCGAGAGACTGGTCGCTGAGGGGAAGCTCGTCTCGGCGGTCCGGCTGAGCGGCAGGCTCTCCGGCGACTTCACCTTCACGCTCAAGCGCTGAGGCCTCCTCGGGCCTGGCTGGGTCTGTTCGGCAAGGCCGTATCGGACAGACCCGGCCGAGGTGCCGAGCTCCTCCGGCGGGCCGTCCCGGAGGAGTCAGTCGCAGGGGAACTCGTCCGTCTTGAGGGTGAGGCCGACCACCGTGTCGGTGAGGTCCACGTCGTCACCGAAGTCGACCTTCGTCTCGGTGGCGTAGTCGTCGCCCTTGGGGTGGGTGTAGACGTGGCAGCGGCGCTGGTACGGGTCGGCGATGAGGTACACGGGCACCTCGGCCTTCGCGTAGGCCGCCTTCTTCGGGCCGTAGTCGTTGGCAGCGGTGCCCTTGGAGATGACCTCGGCGACGAACTCGACGTCCTCGTGACGCCAGCGGCCGTCCTCCGTCTTGGCGGCGCCCTCGGCCATCGCGGTCACGTCGGTCGCGAACCCGTTCAGGTGTCCCGGGTAGTCGATGCGCACGTCGGACTTGATGCGCTTCCGCGGGTACTTGGGCCGCAGTTGCTCGACGATGTCCAGGATGATCTCCCAGTGGGTGTCCCGCTGTGGCGACATGAAGACGGTCCCCTCGACGATCTCGACCTTGTATCCCTCGGGGACGGGCATCTTCTCGAGCCGTTCGAACATTTCGTCGAGCGTGCTCGTGTTGTCGCTCTCGGCCATCGCGATCCTGTCTTCAAGGACGGTCATCGTGGCGCTCCTCCCCGGCTGCTCCAAGGACCGATGCAGCCGCGCGGTACAACGATACGCACGGCCATCGGGTCACGTAGGAGTACGAGCCGCGCTCACGCGTACGGGTCGTACTCCCCACCCACCCCCCACTCCTCCCACATCGCCCCCGCGAACGCCCCCGCCAGCTTCCGTTCCCCGCTCTCGTTCGGGTGGGTGCCGTCGTAGGTGTCGGTGTGGATGTCGTACGACTCCGGGATCGATGCCAGCAGGAGGGAGGACGTCGGCTCGTCGAGGTCGGCGACCGCCTTCTCCAGCAGTTCGTTGAAGCGGGTCAGCTCACGGGCGAAGGTCTCGTCCGCCTCGGCCCGGATGTTCGGGATGACCGGCAGCAGCACCATCCGCACCCGGGGCCTGGCTCCCCGTGCCTCCCTGACGAACTTCCGCACGTTCTGCGTCGTCTGCTCCGCGTTGGTGTAGAAGCCCAGGTCGATCAGGCCCAGGGAGACCAGGAGCACGTCCGGCGAGTGTTCACGTACCGCGTGGCCGATCAGCGGGGTCATGTGGGCCCAGCCCTCGCCCCAGCCGGCCAGGTGCGCGCGGGGGAAGTCGGGGGCGGCGTACGCGTACGACGTCGGGGAGTCCGTCGCCTTGTCGTAGAGCGTCTCGCGCGGGCCGACGAACGTGAAGGGGCCGTCGTGCGTGGCGCACAGGTGCTGCCACAGCCGGTAACGCCACGTGTGATCGCCCGCGCTTCCGATCGTCATGGAGTCACCGACGGGCAGGAATCTGAGCATCCGCTCATGATGGACGATCAGTGGACGGTCAAGAGGACGGGGCGGGTGTGAGGCCCACCACCTCCGTCAACGGCGGCGCGGGATGGCAGGCTTGGGGCATGCGCCGATCGCTCGCCCTGCTCGCCGGGGTTCTGCTCACGGGTGTGTTCGCCGTGCCCGCCTCCGCCGCCGACGGTGACGGCGTCGGTGACCAGGGGTTCACGATCAAGGACTCGCGGATCACCGAGTCCAGCGGTCTCGCCGCCTCCCATCTGCACCCCGGGATCTACTGGACGCACAACGACAGCGACGACGGCCCGTACATCTACGCCGTGGACAGCCGGACGGGGAGGACGGTCGCCACGCTGACCCTGAAGGGCATCGGTTCCCCCCGGGACGTGGAGGCGATCTCCATCGGGCCCGGGAACGAGATCTACGTCGGGGACATCGGTGACAACCTCGGCGGCAAGTGGCCCTACGTGTGGATCTACAAGTTGCCCGAGCCGAAGGTGCTGAAGGACCAGGCCGTCCAGGCCAAGCAGTATGTCGTCAAGTACTCGGACGGGCCCCGGAACGCCGAGTCGCTCCTCGTCCACCCGAAGACCGGGCGGGTCTACATCATCGACAAGAACGAGGACGGCGGACACCTGTACGAGGGGCCGGCCACGCTCTCCTCCTCCGGCAGCAACATCTTCCGGCCCGTCGCCGCCATCGACCTGTGGGCGACGGACGCCGCCTTCTCACCGGGCGGCCGGCAACTCGCCGTACGCGGGTACTTCGGCGGCATCTACTACGACTGGAACGGCGGGAAGATCAAGCGGCAGGGGCGGCTGGACGTGCCGCTGCAGGGTCAGGGGGAGTCCGTGAGCTACTCGCCCGACGGGACCAAGCTGATGTACGGCAGCGAGGGCGCCGACAGCGCCGTCCAGGCGGAGGACGCGCCCGGTGGGGCAACCGCCGGCACATCCCCGTCGGCGAAGGGCGGCTCCTCGGCCGGCGGGGGCAGTGGGAGCGGGGGCGTCGCGTCCAGCGGCTTCAAGGTGGGTGCCCTCGCCGTCGCCGCCGGGGCCCTCGCCCTCTTCGGGCTGCGCCGGCGACGACGGACGAGCGGCGGGGGCTGAGGGCCCCCGGGCCCACCCCGGGCCCACCTCGCAGCTACGGGGATGAATCCATCCCGACACACTTCTTGACGTGGCCATGGTGGCTCAGTTTTCTGGTGGTGCGCGGTTGATGGGAGCGCTCCCATCCTGTTCCGGGGCCGCGCCTCCCCCCGAGAGGAACGAAACACATGTTCCGCAGCTTACGAAGGGCGCTGTGCGCTGCCGCGGCGGCGCTCCTCATCCCGCTGGCCGGCGCGCAGACGGCGCACGCCGACAGCGCCGCCCCCGGTGCCGGCTACTGGCACACCAGCGGCCGGCAGATCCTGGACGCGGCCGGGCAGCCGGTCCGGATCGCCGGGATCAACTGGTTCGGCTTCGAGACCGGCAACCACGTCGTGCACGGCCTCTGGTCACGCGACTACAAGAGCATGATCGACCAGATGAAGTCGCTGGGCTACAACACCATCCGGCTGCCCTACAGCGACGACATCTTCAAGGGCTCCACCGTCCCCGACAGCATCGACTTCTCCGGCGGCAAGAACGCCGACCTCCAGGGGCTCAACTCCCTGCAGGTCATGGACAAGATCGTGGCCTACGCCGGGCAGGACGGGCTGAAGGTCATCCTCGACCGGCACCGCCCGGACTCCGGCGGCCAGTCGGCGCTCTGGTACACCGCGTCCGTCCCCGAGTCCACCTGGATCGCCGATCTGAAGTCGCTCGCGGCGCGGTACAAGGGCCAGAGCACCGTCATCGGCATCGACCTGCACAACGAGCCCCATGACCCGGCCTGCTGGGGCTGCGGCGACCAGGCGACGGACTGGCGGCTCGCCGCCGAGCGCGCGGGCAACGCCGTGCTCTCCGTCAACCCCGACCTGCTGATCTTCGTCGAGGGCGTGCAGTCGTACGACGGCGCCTCCTACTGGTGGGGCGGCAACCTGATGGGAGTCGCCCAGTACCCGGTGCGGTTGAGCGTCGCGGGCCGGGTCGTGTACTCCGCCCACGACTACGCCACCAGCGTCGCCCAGCAGAGCTGGTTCAGCGATCCCACGTTCCCCGCCAACATGCCGGGCATCTGGGACAGGTACTGGGGCTACATCTTCAAGCAGAACCTGGCGCCCGTGTGGGTGGGCGAGTTCGGTACGACCCTTCAGTCGACCGTGGACCAGAAGTGGCTGTCCGCACTGGTGAATTACCTGCGGCCGACCGCCACGTACGGTGCCGACAGCTTCCAGTGGACCTTCTGGTCGTGGAATCCCGACTCCGGTGACACCGGTGGGATCCTCAAGGACGACTGGGCGACCGTGGACACGGTGAAGGACAGGTATCTGACGAGTGTGAAGGCACCGCTGTTCGCCGGTAGCGGCGGGGGCGACAACGGTGGCGGTGGCGGTACCGCGGCGTGCAGCGCCTCCTACACCGTCAGCAGCGACTGGGGCAGCGGGTTCAACGCCGAAGTGAAGGTCACCAACACCGGCACCGCGGCGATCAGCGGCTGGAAGGTGACCTGGACCTGGAACGGGGCCCAGAAGGTCAGCAACATGTGGAACGCGTCCTACACGCAGAACGGCGCGACGGTCACGGCCGTCAACGCCGCCCACAACGGAGCGGTCCCCGTGGGCGGTTCGGCGAGCTTCGGGTTCGGGGGCGCGCCGGGCGGCGGAGGAGTGCCCAGCGTGAGTTGCAGCGCGTCATGACGGACGGGCGCCCGGTGTGGCACCGGGCGCCCTTCCTGCGTTCCGTGTGGCCCGTCAGGGCCCAGAGGTCAGAAGCGGGGCGCTCCCGGGGTGAACGGCGGCGCCGGCACGAGGGGCCGGCTCAGTCCGGAGCCCGTACGGGCGGGCGCCTTGCAGGTGACGTCCGCGGCGGGAAGCCGTCCGTTGCCCAGGTAGGCGTTGACGGTGCGGTCGGCGCAGGAGTTCGGGTCATCGCCGTAGACGCCGTGGCCCTCGCCGCCCTTGACGTACACCATGCGCGAGCCCCTCAGCGCGTGGTGCATACCGAGTCCGCTGACCAGGGGCGTCTGGGAGTCCCACTGGTTCTGGACGGTGAGCAGGCCGGCGTTGGTGTCCACCTTGGTGACGGGCTCGGTCGGCTTGTCCCAGAACGCGCAGGGCGTGATGTTGGAGCCGAAGTCGCCGTAGAGCGGGTACTTCGCCTTGTCCCGGATCGCGTCACGCCGGTACTGCTCGGGGTCGCGCGGCCAGGCCGCGGTGTCACCGCAGACCACACTCCAGAAGACGGCGGTGCCGTTGTCGGCCGGCGGCTGGGCGGCGCGCGTGGTGAACCGGCTCGGGCTCGGCCGGTCGTCGGCCGCGGGGAAACGGCGGAGGGCCGCGTGGCCGTCGGCGGCCTTCTTCAGGTCGGCGACCGTCTCGGCCGCTGCCTCGGGGCTGAAGAACAGGGCGCGCACGCCGGCACGGATGTCGTCGCCGGTGACCTTCTGGTCGCCGTCCACGATGGGCGTGCGGTCGGCCCGGGCGACCAGGTCCCAGAACGTCTTCTTCACCTTGGCCGGGGTGGTGCCGAGTTTGTAGGTGCGGTCGTGCTGTGCGGTCCACTTCGTCCAGCGGGTGAACGCCGGCTCGGTGCCCTCCGCCCAGACCTGGATCATGCCGCGCCACACGCGTGCCGGATCGACCGAGCTGTCCAGCACGAAGCGGTCGGTCTGCTTCGGGAACATCTGCGCGTAGACGGCGCCCAGGTAGGTGCCGTAGGAGTAGCCCAGGTAGGAGATCTTCTTCTCGCCCAGCACGGTGCGGATGACGTCCATGTCGCGGGCGGTGTTGCGGGTGGTGACGTACCGCAGCGTGTCGCCGTTCTTCGCGCGGCACTTGTCGGCGACCCTCCGGGCCCACTTGACGTCGTTACTGAACGTCTCCGCCCTGTAGGCGTGTTCGAAGTTCTGGTCGGTCTCGTTGAGACCGCAGGTGAGGGGGCTGCTGCGGCCCACGCCCCGCGGGTCGAAGCCGACGAGGTCGTAACTCTCGCGGACCTTCCTGGGCAGCGCGTCCTTCATCATGTCCGGCATGTCGAGGCCTTCGCCGCCCGGACCGCCGGGGTTGAACAGGAGCACACCGTGCCGCTTGCCCGGGACGCTGGTCTTCATCCGGGAGATGGCCAGCTTGATCGTCTTGCCGTCGGGGCGGCTGTAGTCGAGCGGGACTTTGATCGTCGCGCACTGGAGCGCGGCGGGCATCGATGGGTCGCATCTGTGCCACGCGGGCGTCTGGTCGGTGAATCTCCCCAGCGGTTCCGCCGCTGAGGCCTGTGCCGGGGCGAGCGCGGGGACCAGTGTCGCCGTGATCCCTGCGGCGAGCACGGGCGCGAGGCGTCCTATCCGCACGATGGCCGTTCCTTTCCGTCAACTGCCTGGACGGGACGACCATTTCGTGCCGGAGCATGCGAGCGGAACCGACTACGGGTCCGTCTTGCTCCGTCTTCGGGAGGAGAGAGAAAGAGACGTGCGGAGGAGAACCGGAACGGGCTGATTTCCGTCCGCGTCGTGCCGACGGCCGCCGGCACGACGAAAGGCGCCCCGCGGTACTCCGCGGGGCGCCCCTCGACATCCGTGGACGCGACATCCGTGGACGCGTCATCCGTAGCTGCGTCAGCCGTACATGCGTGACGTGCGTACGGCCTGTCGTACGAAGATGATCAGAGCTTCTCGATCACGTAGTCGACGCACTTCGTCAGCGCCTCGACGTCCGCCGGGTCGATCGCCGGGAACATCGCGACGCGGAGCTGGTTGCGGCCGAGCTTGCGGTACGGCTCGGTGTCGACGACGCCGTTGGCGCGCAGCACCTTGGCGACGGCCGCCGCGTCGATCTCGTCGGAGAAGTCGATCGTGCCGATGACCTGGGAGCGCTTGGCCGGGTCGGAGACGAACGGGGTCGCGTACTTGGACTCCTCCGCCCAGTTGTACAGACGGGTCGAGGAGTCCTTCGTGCGGGCCGTGGACCAGGCGAGGCCGCCCTGGCCGTTGATCCACTCGAGCTGCTGGTTCAGCAGGAAGAGGGTGGCGAGGGCCGGGGTGTTGTACGTCTGGTTCTTGCGGGAGTTGTCGATCGCCGTCGGCAGGGAGAAGAACTCCGGGACGTGGCGGCCGGACGCGTGGATGCGCTCGGCGCGCTCGATCGCGGCCGGGGAGAAGACACCGATCCACAGGCCGCCGTCGGAGGCGAAGGACTTCTGCGGGGCGAAGTAGTAGACGTCCGTCTCGGCGACGTCGACGGGGAGGCCGCCCGCGCCGGAGGTGGCGTCCACCAGCACCAGCGCGCCCTCGTCGGCGCCCGCGACCCGCTTGATCGGGGCGGCGACACCGGTGGAGGTCTCGTTGTGCGTGAAGGCGTAGACGTCGACGCCCGCCTCGGCCTGCGGCTCGGGGTGGGTGCCGGGGTCGGAGCCGATCACGGTGGGCTCGGCCAGCCAGGGCGCGAGCTTCGCGGCCTTGGCGAACTTCGAGGAGAACTCGCCGAAGTTCAGGTGCTGCGACTTGTTCTCGATCAGGCCGTGCGTGGCGACGTCCCAGAACGCGGTGGAGCCGCCGTTGCCCAGGACGACCTCGTAGCCGTCGGGGAGGGAGAACAGCTCGGAGATGCCCTCGCGCACCTTGCCGACCAGGTTCTTCACCGGGGCCTGGCGGTGGGAGGTGCCCATCAGGGACGTACCGGTGGCGGCCAGCGCGTCCAGCGCTTCCGTCCGCACCTTGGAGGGGCCCGCGCCGAAACGTCCGTCGGCGGGCTTGATGTCAGCGGGAATCTGGATCTCAGCCACGAGGCGAGGTTAGCGGCTGGGGGAAACCTGGGCGAAACCTCGTCCGTCGGGTGAGACGGCGTTTCTCCCGAGGTGGACGAGGGGCTGGTTTGCTGGACGCATGAGGGATCTCGAAGCGGAGCTGCGGGCCGCCGTCCGGGGCGAGGTCGCCTTCGACGTCACCGCACGCGCCCTGGTCACCATGGACGCGTCCAACTACCGGCGGGTCCCGCTGGGGGTGGTGGCCCCCCGGGACGCCGAGGACGTGGCGGCGGTGCTGGAGGTGTGCCGGGCGCAGGGGGTGCCGGTGGTGGCCCGGGGCGGGGGCACGTCGATCGCCGGGCAGGCGACGGGCACGGGTGTGGTGCTGGACTTCACCCGGCACATGAACCGGCTGCTGGAGCTCGACCCCGGCTCCCGGACGGCGGTCGTCCAGCCGGGGCTCGTACTGGACCGGCTCCAGGAGGCCGCCGGCCCTCACGGTCTGCGGTTCGGCCCGGATCCGTCCACGCACAGCCGGTGCACGCTCGGCGGGATGATCGGCAACAACGCGTGCGGCTCGCACTCGGTGGCCTGGGGGACGACGGCGGACAGCGTCCGGGAGCTGGACGTCATCACCGCGCGCGGGCGGCGGCTGCGGCTCGGCAAGGGCTGGTCCGGTGCCCCGGACGGTCTGCGCGTGCTGGTGGAGGGCGAGCTGGCCCGGCTGCGCACCGGCTTCCCGGAGCTGCCCCGCCGTATCTCCGGGTACGCGCTGGACGCCCTGCTCCCCGAGAAGGGCGCCGACGTCGCCCGTGCCTTCTGCGGCTCCGAGGGGACGCTGGGCGTGCTGACGGAGGCGGTCGTGGGACTGGTCGAGGCGCCACGCGCGCGTGCCCTGGCCGTGCTGGGTTACGCCGACGAGAGCGCGGCCGCCGATGCCGCCGCCGGGCTGCTCCCGTACAGCCCGCTCACCGTGGAGGGCATGGCGGCCGACCTGGTGCGCTCCCCGGCCGGGCTGCCCAGGGGTGCCGCGTGGCTGTTCGTGGAGACCGGCGGGGACACGGAGGCCGAGGCACGCGCGCGTGCGGAGGCGATCGTGCGGGCGGCCGACGTCGTGGGCGCCTCCGTGGTCGCCGACCCGGGTGAGCAGCGCGCCCTGTGGCGCATCCGCGAGGACGCCTCCGGCACGGCGACCCGGATGCCCGACGGTTGTGAGGCCTGGCCCGGCTGGGAGGACTGCGCGGTGCCGCCCGCCCGGCTCGGCGCCTACCTGCGCGACTTCCGGGCGCTGCTGTCCTCCCACGGCCTGCGCGGTACCCCGTACGGCCACTTCGGGGACGGCTGCATCCACGTCCGCATCGACTTCGACCTGCTCACCGAGGCGGGCGTCGGCCGCTTCCGCCGCTTCTCCGAGGACCTCGCCGACCTGGTCGTGGCCCACGGCGGCTCGCTGTCCGGGGAGCACGGCGACGGACAGGCCCGCGCCGAACTGCTGCCCCGGATGTACGGCGACGAACTGGTGGCCCTGTTCGCACGCGCCAAGGCCGTGTGGGACCCGGACGACCTGCTCAACCCGGGCATGCTGGTCCGCCCGGCCCCGCTGGACGTCGGCCTCCGCTTCTCCGTGCTGCCGCGCGAACCCGTCGACGTGGCCTTCGGCTACCCGGCCGACGGCGGCGACTTCCGGGCCGCCGTGCGCCGGTGCGTCGGGGTGGCGAAGTGCCGTACGACGGTGTCGGCGGGCCCCGCCGTCATGTGCCCGTCGTTCCGGGCGACCGGCGAGGAGGAGCATTCCACGCGCGGGCGGGCCCGGCTGCTGCACGAGATGCTCGCGGGCGGGCTGGTCACCGACGGCTGGCGCTCCACCGAGGTCCGGGACGCGCTGGACCTGTGCCTGTCCTGCAAGGGCTGCCGCTCCGACTGCCCGGTCGGGGTCGACATGGCCACGTACAAGGCGGAGTTCCTGCACCACCACTACCGGGGGCGGCGCCGCCCGGCCGCCCACTACGCGATGGGCCGGCTGCCGCTGTGGCTGCGCTGGGTCGCCCGCACCCGCACCGCGCGGCTGCTGGGCGCCCTCGCGCGCGTACGGCCCCTCGCCGGGGTGGCCCGGCGGCTGGGCGGGATCGCGGCCGAGCGGGAGATTCCGCGGGTGGCGGAGGAGACGTTCAGCCGGTGGTGGCGACGGCAGGGGGGCACGGCCGAGGGGAGGCGGCCCCTCGTCGCCCTCTGGCCGGACACCTTCACCGAGCACCTCTCGCCCTCCGTGGGCCGGGCGGCCGTCCGGGTGCTGGAGGCGGCCGGGCTCGGTGTCGCGGTGCCCGCGGGCGGGGTCTGCTGCGGGCTGACGTACGTCTCCACGGGCCAGCTCGACCACGCCCGCAAGGTGATGCGCCGCACCCTCGACCTGATGGACCCGGTCCTGGAGGCGGCGACCCCGGTGGTCGTCCTGGAGCCGAGCTGCGCCGCCGCGCTGCGCACCGACCTCCCGGAGCTGCTGCACGACGACCCGCGCGCGGCACGGCTGGCGGCGGCGGTGGTCACCTTCGCGGAGGCGCTCCAGCGGTACGCCCCCGACTGGACCCCGCCGCCCGTGAACCGGCCCGCCGTCGGCCAGACCCACTGCCACCAGCACGCCGTCCTCGGTGACGACCCCGACCGCCGGCTGCGCGCGGCGGCGGGCCTGACCGGCGAGCTGAGCGGCGGCTGCTGCGGGCTGGCGGGCAACTTCGGCTTCGAGCGGGGCCACTTCGAGGTGTCGCGGGCCTGCGCGGAGGAACAGCTGCTGCCCTCGGTCCGGGCGGCACCGCGGGGGGCGGTGGTCCTGGCGGACGGGTTCTCCTGCCGTACGCAGCTGGAGCAGCTCGGCGGGGTGCGGGGGCGGCATCTGGCGGAGGTGCTGGCGGATGCCCTTGGTCAGCCGCCTGGGGCGTGATCAGCTCATGATCAGCCACCCTGCGAAAGGAGCCACTCCCATGCCCGTGCCCCTGACCCTCCGGCCCATCACCCGTGCGGAGCATCTGGCGTTCGTCGCCGCCCGCCCCTCGGTGAGCCATATGCAACTGCCGTCCTGGGGGGACGTGAAGCCCGACTGGCGGGCGGAGAGCCTGGGCTGGTTCGACGGGGGTGGGCGGCTCGTCGGGGCGGGGCTGGTGCTGCTGAGACCGCTGCCCAAGCTGAAGCGGTACCTGGCGTACCTGCCGGAGGGCCCGGCCATCGACTGGCACGCTCCCGACCTGGAGCGCTGGCTGGACCCGCTGCCGGCGTACCTGAAGGGGCGCGGCGCCTTCTCCGTGAAGATGGGGCCGCCCGTCGTCGTACGCCGCTGGAGCGCGGAGGCGGTGAAGGCGGCCATCGCCGACCCGGGCGCGCGGCGGCTGCTTGACGCGGAGGCGACGACGGTCGAGCCGGCCGCCTTCGAACTCGCCGACCGGCTGCGGCGCATGGGCTGGCAGCGGACCGAGCCGGGCGGCGAGGACGGCTTCGCCGCCGGACAACCCCGCTACGTGTGCCAGGTCCCCTACGCGGGACGCTCCTTGGCGGACATCCACCAGGGCCTCAACCAGCAGTGGCGGCGCAACATCAAGAAGGCCGACAAGGCGGGCGTGAAGGTCGTGCGCGGCGGCCACGAGGACCTGCCCGCCTTCTACACGCTGTACACGGAGACCGCCGAACGCGACCGTTTCATGCCGCGCCCGCTGCCCTACTTCCAGCGCATGTGGACCGCGCTCACCGCCGAACACCCCGACCGTATGCGGCTGTACCTCGCCCACCACGAGGGTGACGTGCTCGCCGCCGCCACGATGATCACCGTGGGCAAACACGTCTGGTACTCCTACGGTGCCTCCACCAGCCGCAAGCGCGAGGTGCAGCCCAACAACGCCATGCAGTGGCGCATGATGGCCGACGCCCACGAACTCGGCGCCGCCGTCTACGACTTCCGGGGCATCACCGACACCCTGGAGGAGTCCGACCACCTCCTCGGCCTGCTCCGCTTCAAGGTCGGCGCGGGCGGTGAGGCCGTCGAGTACCTCGGCGAGTGGGACTTCCCGCTGAACCGGCTGCTGCACAAGGCGCTGGACGTCTACATGGCCCGGCGCTGAGGCCGCGTTCTCAGGTTTCTCAAAGAAACCCCCGCCTCGCAAAGGAACCACCCAGCTCCCCAAGCAACTCCCAGGTAATGACAGGGAGTTCACAGCGCTCCTTTGCCATTTTTGCCGTTCGAGAGCAGGGGAAGTGTGTAAGTTTCCTGGTGTCGGAATCCGGAAACGGAATTCCGCGGACCATGGAACTTCGAAACACCAGGAGTCGGTAATGAGCTTCAAGAAGCTTGCCCCGCTGCCCCCGAAGCCCAAGTCGAAGCAGCTCCCCCCGCCGCCGAAGCCGAAGCCGAAGAAGCACGCCCACAAGCCGCTTCCCAAGCCGCTGCCCGGCCAGGACCACTGATCCGACGCTGAGCAAAAGGGGGTCGATGGTGCACCGTCGACCCCCTTTGCGCATTCCTGAATTCCATATGCCCGGGGGACGGAAAGCGGAGGGAGTCTGAAATGGATATGGACGACGGCGAGGGCGGCGAGCTCGAACACGAGGACACGCCCACCATTCCCGCCCGCACCGCGTTCCGTCGTTTCTGGCCGCTGACCAAAGGACTGCGCCGCTGGCTCCTGGCCGTCTGGATCTGCACCGTGCTCGCCGCACTGGCCGAGACCGAGGCCATCCTGCTGTTCGGCGACCTCACCGACAACGCCCTGGAGAAGGGCTCCCTCGGCGCGTTCTGGTCTCCCGCGGTCAAGTGGCTGGGCGTCGCAGTGGTCGGCGCGGCCGTCGCGTACGCGGGCAACTCGCTGGCCGCCTGGGCGACCGAACGCTTCGTGATGCGGCTGCGCGAGCACGTCTTCGACCATGTGCAACAACTGCCGCCGCACTTCTTCCAGCGCCACCGTCAGGGCGACCTGCTCTCACGTCTGACCGGTGACGTCGAGGCGATCGAGACGATGGTCGTGTCGGGGCTCGTGGGAGCGGCGTCCGCCGCCTTCAGCGCGCTGTTCTACGCGGCCGCCGCGTTCTGGCTGCGCTGGGACCTGGCCGCCGCCACCTTCGTCCTCGCCCCCCTGTTCTGGCTGGCGGCCCGCCGCTTCTCCGGCGCCATCAAGGACGTCTCCCGCGAGGGCCGGGTCGCCGACGGTGCGATCACCTCGGTCGTCGAGGAGTCCCTCGGCAACATCGTGCTCACCCAGGCCTACGACCGCCGGGACGCGGAGCGGCGCCGCCTGAACGAGGAGGCGACCGCCTGGTTCCGCGCCTCGGTGCGCTCGACCCGCCTGAACGAGGCGTACGAGCAACTGGTGCAGGTCATCGAGACGGTCTGTGTCCTCGCCGTGATCGGCATCGGCGCCTGGGAGATCTCCACCGGCCGTATGAGCCTCGGCCAGCTCCTCGCCTTCGCCGCCTTCCTCGGCTACCTCTACCCGCCCGTACGCGGCCTGGCCCAGCTCGGTCTCACGGTCACGGCGGCCACCGCGGGCGCCGAGCGGCTCATCGAGATCCTGGACGTGCGGCCCTCGGTCACCGACCCCGACCGCGGCGGCACGCAGACCGGCCGTCCCGACGGCACGGTGGAGGTGCGGAACGTGTACTTCGGCTACCCCGGCACGCAGAAGCCCGCGCTCAAGGACCTCTCCTTCACGGTGAGCCCCGGCGAGCTCGTGATCGTCACCGGCCCGAGCGGCGCGGGCAAGTCCACGGTCTCCAAGCTCCTCCTGCGCTTCTACGACCCGGACGCGGGCGACCTGCTCCTCGACGGCGTGCCCCTGCGGGACTTCCCCCTGGCCCGCCTGCGCGAGTACATCACCCTGCTCCCCCAGGAGACCCTGGTCCTGCACGACACCGTCCGCGCGAACATCGCCTGCGGCCGGCCCGGCGCCAGCGACCAGGCGATCGAGGAGGCAGCGCGGGCGGCCGACGCCCACGACTTCATCGTCCGGCTCCCCGACGGCTACGACACCAAGGTCGACCCGGGCTCGGCCCGCCTGTCCGGCGGCCAGCTCCAGCGCCTGGCGATCGCCCGCGCGATCCTGCGCGACGCGCCGGTCCTGGTGCTGGACGAGCCCACGACGGGCCTCGACGCGATGGCCGCCCGCCGTGTCGTCAAGCCCCTGCGCCGTCTGATGAGCGGCCGCGCGACCATCATGATCACCCATGATCTGAACCTCGCCCCCGACGCCGACCGCATCCTGGTCGTGGACCGGGGCCGCATCGTGGAGACGGGCCGCCACGAGGAGCTCCTCGCACACGGCGGGGCGTACGCACGACTGCACCGCTCGCAGAACAGCGCCGGCGCCGTGATGGACACCGGCGAGCTACGGCTGCCGCTGTCGTTCGAGACCGGGCAGGGGATGTACGTCCAGGCCGAGGGGGACGCGCGGGTGGTGCAGGGGTACGGGCAGGCGCACGACGACGGAAACGGGTACGGAGGGTACGGCGGCTACGCCCACTCCCCCGGGGGCTGGCCCGATCCCGCCGCCCAGACCTACGGCCCCGGCGTCCCGAGCCACTCCCACTACGACGGCCGCCCCCTGTTCCGCGACGAAACGGTTTATTACACTGGACCGGGAAGTGCATCGTGATGCACGATTGCTGACCCACCAGCCCCCAGCATCAGGACCGCCCCGTGAGCCCCTCCCCCACCGCCCCGCCCTCGTCCCCGCCCCTCGCCTCCGGTGACGGTGGCCGCGCGCCCCGCCGGTTCGGTTCGCTCGGGCCGGTGGGGCTGGTGTTCGCCGGCGGTGTCTCGGTGCAGTTCGGCGGTGCCCTCGCCGTGACCCTGATGCCCCGGGCCGGCGCGCTCGGGGTGGTGACGCTGCGGCTGCTGGCGGCGGCGCTGGTCCTGCTGGCCGTCTGCCGCCCCCGGCTGCGCGGCCACTCGCGCACCGACTGGGGCACGGTGGTCGTCTTCGGCATCACGATGGGCGCGATGAACGGCCTCTTCTACGAGGCGGTGGCCCGCATCCCCCTGGGAGCGGCGGTCACCCTGGAGGTCCTGGGCCCCCTCTCCCTCTCGGTGCTGGCCTCCCGCCGCGCGGTCAACGCGCTGTGGGCGGGGCTGGCCCTCCTCGGCGTCTTCCTGCTGGGCGGCGGGGGGTTCGGCGACCTCGACCTGCCGGGCACGGCCTTCGCACTGGGCGCGGGGGCCATGTGGGCGGCCTACATCGTCTTCAGCGCCCGTACGGGCCGCCGCTTCCCGCAGGCGGACGGGCTGGCACTGGCGATGGCGGTGGCGGCGGTGCTGTTCCTTCCCCTGGGCATCGCGGGGTCGGGCGGCAGGCTCCTCGACCCGGTGACGATCGCCCTGGGCTCGGCAGTGGCGCTGCTGTCCTCCGTCCTGCCCTACACGCTCGAACTGCTCGCCCTCCGCCGCCTGCCCGCCCCCACCTTCGCCATCCTCATGAGCCTGGAGCCGGCCATCGCGGCGACGGCCGGTTTCCTGATCCTCGGCCAGACCCTCTCCCTCCTGCAGACCCTCGCCGTCGCCCTGGTGATCGCGGCCAGCATGGGGGCGGTGCGGACGCAGGTGGGGCGGTGACGGTACGTGCGCGTTCATGTGGTCCCTTGCGTAGAGCGCACTCCAAGCCGTTGGCTTGTGCCTCATGGAGTACACGCAGCTCGGACGTACCGGACTCAAGGTCAGCCGACTCGTCCTCGGTACCATGAACTTCGGCCCGCAGACCGATGAGGCCGACAGTCACTCGATCATGGACGCGGCGCTGGACGCGGGTATCAACTTCTTCGACACCGCCAACGTGTACGGGTGGGGTGAGAACAAGGGCCGTACCGAGACGATCATCGGTAACTGGTTCGCCAAGGGCGGCGACCGCCGTGACAGGGTCGTCCTCGCCACGAAGGTCTACGGCAACATGGGCGCCGACGGCCCGGCCTGGCCCAACCACGACAAGCTCTCCGCGCTGAACATCCGCCGGGCGGTGGACGCCAGCCTGAAGCGGCTGCAGACCGACCACATCGACGTCTACCAGTTCCACCACGTCGACCGGAACACGCCGTTCGAGGAGATCTGGCAGGCGATCGACGTCCTGGTCCAGCAGGGCAAGGTGCTGTACGTCGGTTCCTCCAACTTCCCCGGCTACAAGATCGCCCAGGCCAACGAGGTCGCCGCCCGGCGCGGCGGGACGATCGGGCTGGTCAGCGAGCAGTGCCTGTACAACCTCGCGGAGCGCCGTGCCGAGATGGAGGTGATCCCGGCCGCGCAGGACTACGGGCTCGGGGTGATCCCGTGGTCGCCGCTGCACGGCGGGCTGCTGGGCGGGGTCCTCAAGAAGGAGGTGGAGGGCGGGCGCCGGGCCGGCGGGCGGGCCGCGGACTCCCTGGCCAACGCCGCTGTCCGCGACCAGATCCAGGCTTACGAGGATCTGCTCGACAAGCACGGGCTCGCGCCCGGTGAGGTCGCGCTCGCGTGGCTGCTCACCCGGCCCGGGGTGACCGGTCCGATCGTGGGCCCGCGCACGGCCGAGCAGCTCGCGTCCGCGGTGCGGGCCGTGGAGCTGGAGCTGTCGGAGGAGGTCCTGACCGGGCTGGACGAGATCTTCCCGGGTCCGGGACCGTCGCCGGAGGCCTTCGCCTGGTAGCGGGCGAGGCGGCGGCGGTCTACTTTCCGACCGCCGCCGCCACCGCCACCGCCACGAACATCAGCACGAGCGCAACGGCCATGATCCGGTTCCGGGTTTTCGGGTCCACGCGTCCGAGCCTAACCGGCCCCGCCGGCGACGGTTCCGAGTGGCCAGCGGTCGACGGCCTCGTACCGCGGTTGTTCCCCGGGCACCCCTGACCGCGGCAGGTGGCTGCGCACCAGCACCAGCTCCCGTACCGTCCAGGTGCTGCCGGTGAATCCGGTGAGGGAGTCGACGTACGGGCGTACGTCCACGGCGTCCCGGCTCCTGGCCACCGTCAGGTGGGCCTTGTACCGGCGGTGCTCCCCCATCGGCACGCCCGCCTTCCGCGCCGCCGCCTCCGCGCGTTCGGCCAGCAGCCGCAGGGCTGGCAGGTCGCCCTCGGCCCCCGTCCACAGGGCGCGGCCGTGACCGAACTGGCCGCCGCCGCGCAGGGCCAGCGGGAAGGGCGGGGTACGGGCGGCCGCGCGCCGCAGACGGGCGGACAGGTCGGGTACGAGCTCCTCGCCGACCTCGCCGTAGAAGGCGAGGGTGAAGTGCCAGCCGGGGCGGCCGGTCCAGCGCAGCGCGTCCGCACCGGGGAGCTTCTTCAACTGGGCCACTTCGGCGGCGAGTTGCTCGGTGACGTCCGGCGGGGGCAGCACGGCGGCGAAGAGTCTCATGGGCACCAGGGTGTCATCGGGGGGCTGCCATGATGAGGTGATGGAGATCAGAGTCAGAGAAGGCGGCCCCAACGACGTCCCCTTGATACTCGGCATGCTCGACAGCTCGGTGGAGTGGCTCGTCGCACAGGGGCGGACCCGGCAGTGGGGGACCGAGCCCTGGTCGGAGAATCCCCGGGCGGTGGACATGGTCCACCGGTACGTCGCGGAAGGCTCGCCCTTCATCGCCGAACTCGACGGCGTTCCGGCGGCCACCCTCACACTCGGCAAGGCGCCCGGCCCGTACCTGGAGCCCGCCGACGAGCCCGAACGGTACATCCACCTGCTCGCCTCGGACCGCCGCTTCAAGGGCCACGGCGCCGGCGCCGCGCTGCTGGCCCACGCCGTCGAGGAGACCCGCCGGGCGGGGGTGTCGCTGCTGCGCGTGGACTGCTACGCGGGCGACGACCGCAAGCTGGTCGCCTACTACGAGAGCAACGGCTTCACGCCGACGGAGGCCTTCACCTACGGCGAGGACGAGTGGCCGGGGCAGGTGCTGGCCCGGAGGGTGTAGCCCCCCCGGGCCCGGGCTGCCCTCAGGCCGCGGTCGCCAGCTGCTCGCGCTCGCGCGGCACGAACCGGACCGTCGGGTGGCCGTGGTACCAGCCCACCGACAGGCGCAGGCCGCCGATGCGGGCCAGGACCAGGCCGATGGTGACGGCGGCGGCGGCCGAGACGACACCGCCGAGGGCGAAGCCGACGCGGGGGCCGTAGGTGTCGGTGATCCAGCCGACGACCGGCGCGCCCAGCGGCGTACCACCCATGAAGACCATCATGAACAGGGCCATCACCCGGCCGCGCATGGCCGGGTCGGTGGCCATCTGCACGGCGGTGTTCGCGGTGACGTTGACCGTCAGACCGGCGATCCCGATCGGGGTCATGAGCAGCGCGAACAGCCAGTACGACGGTGCCAGCGCGGCCACGATCTCCAGGGTGCCGAAGACCGCGGCGGCCGCGATCAGCAGGCGCAGCCGGGCCGTGCCGCGCCGGGCGGCGAGCAGGGCGCCGACCAGGGAGCCGACCGCCATGAGGGTGTTGAAGAGGCTGTAGGCGCCGGCGCCCGCGTGGAAGACGTCGTCGGCGTAGGCGGACAGCCACACCGGGAAGTTGAAGCCGAAGGTGCCGATGAAGCCGACGAGGACGATCGGCCAGATGAGGTCCGGGCGGCCGGCGACGTAGCGCAGACCCTCGCGGAGCTGGCCCTTGCCCCTCGGCGCCCGCTGGGCGACGTGCAGCTCGCGGGCGCGCATCAGCAGCAGGCCGCCGATGGGCGCGACGAAGGACAGGCCGTTGAAGAGGAACGCCCAGCCGGTGCCGACGCCGGTGATCATGACGCCCGCGACGGCGGGGCCGACCAGGCGGGCGGACTGGAAGTTGGCCGAGTTGAGGCTGACCGCGTTCTGGAGCTGCTCGGGGCCGACCATCTCGGAGACGAAGGACTGGCGGGCCGGGTTGTCGACGACCGTGGCGAGACCGACGGCGAAGGCGGCGACGTAGACGTGCCAGACCTGGACGTGTCCGGTGAGGGTGAGCGCGGCGAGCGCGAGGCCGGTCACGGCCATCGCGGACTGGGTGACCAGCAGCGTGGGGCGCTTGGGCAGCCGGTCGACGAGGACACCGCCGTACAGGCCGAACAGCAGCATCGGCAGGAACTGCAGGGCCGTGGTGATGCCGACGGCGGCGGAGGAGCCGGTGAGGCTGAGGACGAGCCAGTCCTGGGCGATGCGCTGCATCCAGGTGCCGGTGTTGGAGACGACCTGGCCGATGAAGAAGAGGCGGTAGTTCCGGATCTTCAGGGAGCTGAACATCGAGGACTTGCGCCCGGGGGCGGGTGGGGAGTCGTGGGTGGTCGGCGCGGGGGCGGAAGCTGCTCCGGGTCCCGAACTCAAAAGGGTTCGCCTCCTTGCGATGGCACGCGGGTGCTTAGAGGTGTGCGAGTTTTTCCAGCACGGGAGCGGCGGCGCGCAGTTTCGCCCACTCGTCCTCGTCGAGGCCCTCGACCAGGCCGGCCAGGAACGCGTTGCGTTTGCGGCGGCTCTCCTCGAGCATCGCCTCGGCCTGCTCGGTCTGGGTGACGACCTTCTGGCGCCGGTCCTCGGGGTGCGGTTCCAGACGGACCAGTCCCTTGGCCTCGAGCAGCGCCACGATGCGGGTCATCGACGGCGGCTGCACGTGCTCCTTGCGGGCGAGTTCGCCCGGGGTCGCGCTGCCGCAACGGGACAGGGTGCCCAGCACCGACATCTCGGTGGGACTCAGCGACTCGTCGACGCGCTGGTGCTTGAGGCGACGGGACAGTCGCATCACGGCGGAGCGCAGTGAGTTCACGGCGGCAGCGTTGTCGCCATGGGTAAGGTCCGACATGTTCTTTAGCGTAACTCATTACTCTCGCTAAAGAACACCGAGGGGACGCCAGTTGGCCGTGACCCTGGCCACTGGGGCGCAATATCACTCTTTTGGGTGATCCCTGTGCGGAACGTGACGCAGGGCACCGAAGAGTGCCGCGACCCTCGTACGCATGGGGACCAGCGTGCTCAGCCTGCGCATGGACCGCGAGCTGCTCGAACGGCTCCGCCACCATGCCGCCAAAAGAGGAATGAGCGTCCAGGACTACGTGGTCCGGACGCTCATTCGCGACGACTTCGACGAGCGGTTCCAGGCCGCCGTCGAGGAGACGGAGAGGTTCTACGGGGTCACGTGAGTCCCAGGGCCGGCATCAGGTAGTAGAAGGCGAACACCGCGGAGACGACGTACATCGGTACGGGGATCTCCTTGGCGCGGCCGGCCGCCAGGCGCAGCACCACGAAGGTGATGAAGCCCATGCCGATGCCGTTGGTGATCGAGTAGGTGAACGGCATCATCACCATCGTCACGAAGGCCGGCATGGCGAGGGTGGGGTCGGTCCAGTCGATCTCCTTGACGGAGCCGGCCAGGATCAGGAAGCCGACCGCGATCAGCGCGGGGGTGGCCGCCTGGGAGGGGACCATCGTGGCGACCGGGGTCAGGAACAGGGCGAGGGCGAACAGCGTGCCGGTGACGACGTTGGCGAAGCCGGTGCGGGCGCCCTCGCCGACTCCGGCGGTGGACTCCACGAAGCAGGTGGTGGCCGAGGAGGAGCTGGCACCACCGGCGGCGACGGCGATGCCGTCCACGAAGAGGACCTTGTTGATGCCGGGCATCTGCCCCTGGGCGTCGGTGAGCTTGGCCTCGTCGCTGACGCCCATGATCGTGCCCATGGCGTCGAAGAAGCAGGACAGCAGCACGGTGAAGACGAAGAGGATGCCGGTCAGGGCACCGACCTTGCCGAAGCCGCCGAAGAGGCTGACCTGACCGATGAGCCCGAAGTCCGGAGGGGCGACCGGGTTGCCGGGCCACTTCGGGGTGGTGAGGCCCCAGCTGGGTACGTGCGTGACCGCGTTGATGACCAGGCTCAGCACGGTCATCGACACGATCGAGATCAGGATCGCCCCGGAGACCTTGCGCACGATCAGCGCGAGGGTGAGCAGGGTGCCGAGGACGAAGACCAGCACCGGCCAGCCGGTGAGGTGGCCGTCGCCGCCGAGCTGCAGCGGGACGGTGGTCTGGGCGACGTCCGGGATACGGGTGACGAAGCCGGAGTCGACCAGGCCGATCAGCATGATGAACAGGCCGATGCCGATGGAGATGGCCTTGCGCAGGCTGTAGGGCACCGCGTTCATGACGCGCTCCCGGAGCCCCGTGGCGACGAGCAGCATCACGACGAACCCGGCGAGCACGACCATGCCCATCGCGTCCGGCCAGGACATACGGGGCGCGAGCTGCAGCGCGACGACGGAGTTGACGCCGAGGCCGGCCGCGAGCGCGATCGGCACGTTGCCGATGACGCCCATCAGCAGCGTGGTGAACGCGGCGGTCAGGGCGGTGGCCGTGACCAGCTGGCCGTGGTCGAGCTGGTGCCCATACATGTCCTTGGCGCTGCCGAGGATGATCGGGTTCAGCACGATGATGTACGCCATCGCGAAGAAGGTGGCGAAACCGCCGCGGATCTCGCGCGGCAGCGTGCTGCCCCGCTCGGAGATCCGGAAGAAGCGGTCGAGCGCGCCGTGCCCGGTTCCCTTGCCCGGCTGCTGCGGGACGGGAACCTTGGCGGGGGCCGAGGTGGACATGCGGGACCTTTCATCACCAGTGGGCATTCCCCCAGCCCGTTTGGTGTTTCCTACGAACAGAAGCGGCCAAAGACAAACGGATTCAGTATGAACATATAACGTTCAGATCGCTATCTCCGCGCGTAGACCTGATCGCCTCGTAAGCTGTCCGCATGACGAAGTGGACCCCCACGCACGAGGCGCCGGAGCCCCTGGAAGGCCCGGTGGTCGCCACCATCACCGGCGGCACGATCCTCTGGTTCGTCCTCTTCCTCGCCCAGCTCCCCTTCTACGGCTGGTACGCCGACCACGGCCACACCTGGTGGATCTGGACCTGCCTCGCCGGGGGTGGGCTCGGCCTCATCGGCGTGTGGTACGTCCGCCGACGGGACGCTGCGCTGAAGCGGGCGGCGGGTGTTCGGCCGGGGCCGGCCGAATAGTCCCGCGCGCTGCAGCCGGGCCCTGTCGGGGGACTTCTCAGCCGACCGTCACCGGTGGGTGGGTGGGTGGGTGGGAAACGGGGTCCAGGGGCGCGGCCCCTGGCGGGGTCTGGGGCGGAGCCCCAGGGGGCGGAAAGGGCAAGGCCCCCCGGGAAAGCTCCCGGGGGACCTTTAGTCGCTGCCGCCGGCGTTACTGCACGTCGACGTAGTCACCCGTCGCACTGACCGCCGGGGTGGTCGTGGTCCCCGCGAAGGAGAAACGCCAGTAACCGTCGTACTGCGCGGTGGCCGTGGCCTTCACGTTGCCCGACGAGTCCGAGGTCACCGTCTTGACGGTGGTGTACGTGGTGGTGCCCGCCTTGCGGAACTGCAGCTTGACCGGCTGGCCGGTGTAGCCGTGGTACAGGTGGTCCTCCCAGTTGGCGCGGGAGAGCTTGCCCGTGGTGGTGAGCGTCGCGCCCTTCTTCACCGGCTCCGGGCCCGCGTCGGCCGTGAGCTTGGAGTAGCGCTGCACGTTGGTGGTGGCGAGGCTTCCCTGGTCCTTGAAGCCGACCTTGCTCAGGTCGGGGTTGTTCGGGTCCTGGCCGTTGAAGGCGGTGGCCTCGGCGGCGACCGACCAGCTGCCGGCGTCGGCGTTCGTCAGGTCGCCGTCACCCGGGTAGATGTCGACGGTGCCCGTGCAGGTCTCGGTGGTGGACGAGACGACCGTGCAGGTGGCGAAGTCGTCGCCCTCCAGCGTCTTGGTCTGGTCGTCCATGGTGCCGCGGTAGAGATAGGCGTCGCTGTAGAAGTCGGACGCGGTGACGTCCACGTCCGCGCCGTGCGTCAGCGTGTACGAGTACGTGGTGCTGACCTTGTTGGTGGTGCCGACCTTGATCGCGGAGGCGATCTTGAGGTTGGAGAAGCCGACGTTCATCGTGTACGGCGTACCGCTGGACCCGGTGGCGTGCGCGGCCGGCACGGCGAGGGCGGAGAGGGCCAGGGCGCCGGAGACGGCGGCCACGGTGGCTCGTATGCGCATTGCGTTCCCCATGTGGGAGAAGTGATCGGTGAGTCTCTTGACTCGGCAGCTCTGATCATTGGCACATGCAACTGGTTGTACACCCAAAGCCGGATCCGGCCATTCTTTGTGTGGTCATTACCATCCGATGGCCGGAAGGAGAGGAAGGGGAAACGTTTCGACCCCAGGAGGCCGGCTGCGTCCTGGGGCCGAGAGAGTCCTGCCTGTTACCTACTGCACGTCGACGAAGTCACCCGTGGCGTTGACCGCCGGGGTGGTCGTGGTGCCCGCGAAGGAGTAGCGGAAGTAACCGTCGCCCGTCGCGGTGGTCGTGGTCTTCAGGTCACCGGTGGAGTTCGACTTGATGGTCTTCAGCGTGGTGTAGGTGCTGGAGCCCTTCTTGCGGAACTGCAGCTTGACGGACTGGTTGGTGTAGCCCGCGTACTTGTGCGTCTCCCAGTTGGCGCGGGACAGCTTGCCCGTGACCGTGATGGTCTTGCCCTTCTTCACCGGCTCCGGCGAGGCGTTGACCGTCAGCTTGGAGTAGCGCTGGACCAGGGTCGAGCCGAGGCCGTCGACCTGGAGCGCGGTCTCGTCGGTGTCGATGTCCATGGCGATGGCCGCGCCGTGCCAGGTGCCGGCCTGGGAGTTGAGCAGCTTCAGGTCCGGGTCGGTCTCGGTCGGGTAGATGTCGATCGCGCCGTAGCAGTTGGCAGTGGTCGCCGACGTCTCGACGCAGGTCGCCGGCAGGTCGGGGCCCTGGGCGTTGTCCGGCGTGGTGGACGAGCCGTGGTAGATGAGCGGGATGGTGACGAACGAGTCCGAGTTGATGTCGACATCGGCGCCGTGGGTCAACGTGTAGGTGACCGCGGTGCCGACATGGTTGGTCGTACCGACCTTGATCGCCTTGGCGATCCTGAAGTCGGAGAAGGTGACGTCCAGGTCGCCTTCCGTCGCCGGGGTGGCACGGATGCCGGCCTTGCCGGAGGCGTGCTGTGCGAAGACCTTCGCGATCTCGGCACGGTAGGACGAACCCCCGTCGGCGGCGTGAGCGGCCGGCGCGACGAAGGCGGAGAGGGCCAGGGCGCCGGAGACGGCGGCCACGGTGGCACGAATGCGCATGCGTTCCCCTGATGGAGAAGGGTGGGCACAGGGCCCAGGTGATCTTGGAGCCTGTTGGCTCGGATGATCAGATCCGTGGCCGCCGGGAATGGTTGTACGGGAGTTGAAGGAAAAGTGAGGGACTTGGGAACCTCGGGGCCGACTTCGCCCTCTTGGTCAGTCGAACCAGCGGTCCCGGGCCAGTTCCTCCGTCCGCGACGGGTCCTCCAGCAGTGCCGCCACCTCGAACCGACGGGGCCACTGGCCCGCCGCCCAGGCCAGCCCCGCGGCGACGCCTTCGAGGGTGGCGGCGTGCAGGACGCCGTCGTCGGTCAGGCGCCAGTCGATCTCCACGCCGTCGACCACGAGTTCGTCGTGCTCGACGTAGGTGTCGGGGGTGCGCGGGCCCAGCAGCACGTGCACCGGCTCCGGTACGTCGTGTTCGGCGCCCTCCGAGTCCACCGTCCCCGTCACGGACTCGCTCAGCCGCCGCACCTGGAACAGCTCGGCCAACTCCGCGGCCCGGGCGGGGCGCACCGGCAGCAGCGGCACCCCGGAGGTGAACGGCAGCAGGTCGGGTGAGTCGACGACGACGGCTTCCGCGGCGTCCACCACCGTCACCCGCCCGTCCACGACGGCCCTCAGCTCGTCCGGCAGGGTCACCTGCTCGGGGTCGAGGTCGGCCAGCGCGCTGTACAGGCCGTGCAGTTGGGCCGGCGTGACCGGGCGCTCCGGGTCGGCGAGGCGGTCGAGGAGTTCGGCGGCGCCGCCCGGTTCGTCGAGCAGGGCGGCGACGGAGGTGCGCACCCCGAGGGCCTTGAGGACCTGCTCGTCCTCGAAGCCGGTGGCGTCGGCCTGGTCGTACAGGCCGTGCAGGAGCGGGTCGCCGCCGGCGGCGAGGAGACCCGCCGGGCGACGGCCGTCGAGGACCGGGTGTCCGCGCAGCCACCACGCGGTGTACGGCCGTACGACCTCGTGGGTGCCGTCCGGAAGCAGGATGCGCACCGGCTGGGTGAGCGCGTCGCGCAGCGGCGGGCGGGCCAGCAGGGCGAGGGCCTGCGGCCAGTGGTCGTCGTCGACGAGGTCGAGGTCGCGGACGGCGACGAGTTCGGTGGCGACCGGGGGCACGGGGGTGTCGGGGAAGCGGTCGAGGATGTCCTCGCACCACACGTCGACGGCGTCCAGCAGTCCCGCGTCGTCCGGTTCGGCGAAGTCGCCCTCGCGGGGCTCGAGTTCGTCCGGGTCGAGGACGACGTCCGCGGCCCGTACGAGGGCGAAGTCGGCGAGCACGCCACAGGCGGCCAGCGGCTGCTCGCCCCACTTCTCGGCCAACTCGGCTGTCACAGCGGGGAGTTCGTCCTCGCGGATGACCTGGGCGAAGGGGCTGCCGGGGAAGACGAGCTCCCCTGCGGGCGCGAGTTCGCCGTCCTCGTCGGGCAGGGCGAGGGCGCCCAGCCAGGGCTCGTCCCCCGGTTCGAGGCCCGCGTCGCGGACCAGGGCGAGGACGGTGTCGGCGAGTTCCTCGGCGTCGAGGGCGTCCTCCTCCCAGGCCACGGCGCCGTCGTCGTCCAGGGAGGCGGCGACGGCGGCCCGCACCTGCGGGGTGGTCAAGACGGCACGCGGGGTCGCGGGCAGGGCGCCGAGCTTCTCCAGGAGCGGGTGCGCGGCGTCCGGGTGGGCGACCTTCAGGCCGAGCCGGGCGAGCACCTCCGGGTCGATGGCGGCGGCGTCCGGGGTGGGCAGCAGGACCTGGCGGGGGCCGATGGTCGTCCGGCCGTCGGCCAGGGGGACCGGCAGCCCGGAGAGCCGGTCGGGGTCGACGCCGGCGAGGCTGTCGTAGAGCCGCCACCACCAGTCGGGGCTCTTCTCCAGACCGGCCAGCCGGTCGACGGCGTCGGCGAGCGGCAGCCGGGCCACGCCGAGCGTGCGCAGCTCCACACGGCGTTCCAGGCCGGCGGGCAGCAGCGTGGGCAGGACCTCGGCGAGGACCCGGACGGTGTCGGCGCCGGCACCCTCGGCGATCTCCGCGTCGCGGGGACGCAGGACCTCGGGCAGGTCGCCGGCTTCGGGGATCTCCTCGTCCGCCTGGGGCTTCGGGGGGACGGCCGGGGGCAGGAAGGCCGTACGCGGGAGACGGGCCAGGATCGCCTGGCGCAGGGCACCGTCGAGTTCGCCCTTGCCGAGCGGGCCGGGCACGAGGTCGATGATGCCCTCGGTCACCGGCCGCCAGTCGGCGAGGAGTCCGGCGTAGGCGTCCGCCGCGCGCTGCACCAGGAAGTCGGTGAGCGGGCCGGGGGCCGCGTGCCGGCGGGTGGTGTCCAGCGGGAAGGAGGCGATGAGCAGGGCGGGGACGCCGAGGGGCTCGTCACTGGGGGTGGGGGCGTGCACGACGGGGGTGGTGCGGGGGCGGGCGGGGGTGCCGTCGGGGTCGGGCACGGCCCAGGTGACCGACCAGTGCGGGCGCAGCCGCTCCTCGACCGGGCGGTCCGCGAGCAGGTCCGGGGTGAGCGGACCGTGCGCGGAGACCGTGCGCCAGCGGGTCGTGCCGTCGCGGGAGTCGGTGATGACCGTGTGGGCGCCCTCGGTGCGGCGGCGCAGGGTGCGGGGCGCGTCGTCATTGACCTCGACGACGACTTCCTCCAGGCCGGGCAGGGCGAGGAGGAGAGCGTCGTCGACGGCGTGCAGGAGGCGTTCGGCGAGGTCGGTGGCGGCCGTGTCGCGCAGCGGGAGGATGACGACCGTGTCGTACGGGTCCGGGGCGGAGCCCTCGGCGGGGAACGGCAGGCGCAGCAGCGGTACGTGTCCGTCGCGGCGGCGGATCTCGTCGCCCAGGCCGGGGCTGTGCCGGGCGGTGTCGGCGGCGAGTTCCCGGGCCTCGGGGAGGGACCAGCGGATGCCGCCGTGCCGGCCCACGACCGCGGGTTCGTCGGTGACGGCCAGTACGGCGGCGAAGCCCACACCGAAGCGGCCGACGGTGGCCCGGCCCTCGTCGCCCTCGCGTTTGGCGGAGGCACGGAGGGTGGAGAGCGACTCGACGCCGGCCGCGTCCAGGGGGGCGCCGGTGTTCGCGGCGACCAGGACACCGTCGCGGAGGGTGAGACGGAGACGGCCGGGCACGTGGGCGCGGGCGGCGGCGTCGGCGGCGTTCTGCGCCAGCTCGACGACGAGACGGTCCCGGTACCCGCCGAGGACCAGGTCCTCCTCGGCGTTGGCGTCCTCCCGGAACCGGGCGGGACTGGTGGCCCAGGCGTCGATGACCCCGCGCCGGAGACGGGCGGTACCGAAGGGGTCGGCGCCCTCGGTCGCGGGCCGGACGAACATGCTCACGTTCACCTCTTCATCGTCGCCGTGGTGACGAAGGTACCGCTCGCCGGGGGTGGCGTGCTCTGTACCCCCCTCGCGGCCCGCAGCGGGCGCGCGACAGCGCGTGCACATCCGTGGTGCGCCTGGTCACCGGCCGTGTTTCCGCGTCGGGCACTCTCGGCTCACGCGTAAACGGTCCCCTGGCCCGTGCGCGCGAGGCTGTTCGCGCGCAGTACGGCCATGGCCCGCCGGTTGACGAAGCGGTCGCCGGTCGCGCCCCCGCAGTACGTCGGTGTGGCCTAGGTCATGGCGTGTGTTCGAGTCAACTTCCCCTGACGTCAACAAAGTTCGGGTAATTCGAATATAGGTTCCCCTGTGACCACTCTTGACTGTTCCTAGGGGGAACCTTGTCGCGTTCACGCGCGAGACTCCTGGCCCTGGCATGCGCCGGAGCGGCCACACTCACCGTTGTCGGTGTCGCCCCGCCCGCCAGTGCCAACCCGCCCAGCGACGTGTGCAGCATCCTGTACAGCGCCCGCATCACCTTCTGGGCGATGACCTGCAGCGAGCCGGGCCAACCGATGATCGGCGGCTTCGCCACCTGGCGGAACGTGCCGATCACCTTCGATCAAACGGACACCGGCTCCGCAACCGTGCAGGCGGCCAACTACCTGCGAGTAACTCCGAACACCTCGGACAGCCCAGTGGCGCCCAACATCGAGATCGGGCTGTACGCCAAGAAGACCGGGAGGACCACCCACAGCTACGGGCCGCGCTGGTCGGAGCTGACCACCAGTGGCGGCCACACGAAGGTCATCACGGCCGGGGTCAACCCGAGCAAGCCGGACAAGCGCAATCACACCTACATGACGGTGCGCCAGGACCACGGCAACCAGTGGGACGTTCTGTACGACTTCAACAAGGTCGGTTCCACCACCAGCCAGCTCAAGGTGATCGGCGGTGCCACCAACCGCATCGACGTCGGGCTCGAGGTGACCGGCCCCAAGTACGTCGACGTTCCGCCGGTCGCGGACCGCATGCAGTACATGACCGGCAACCAGGTCTGGGAAAAGGTGGCCACACGCAACGTGGCCAAGTCCGTCACGCTCCCCGCGTGCAGCACCAGGGACAAGCCTCCGAACTGCTTCACCACCAAGCTCGCCGACAGTACGACCTTCACCCAGTGGACGGTGAGCAAACCCCGTCGGCAGACCGCCGCCCTTCCTTCACCGGCCGTCGCGAGCACCGACCGGCCCGGCACGTTCAACGGAGTGGACCAGCAGGCCCTGCAAGCCTGCATGGACAACGACCCCGACACCTGTCTGACCAGCGTGCCCGGCCTGGCCGAGTGCGTCACCACCGTGCGGGTCTGCAACGCAGCCGCTCTGCCTGCCGACGGCAACACCGACGACAGCACGACCGACGCGGAGGTGTCGGCCGCCGACATCCGCGATCAAGCGGCTGCCGCCTTCGACGTCCCCGCCGACGCACTTGCCGTCGATCCTCCGGCCTTGCCGACCGGGCGACCGATCAACCGCCCGGTTGCCGGTGGCAGCAGTGCGGCCGTATGGACGGTGACCTCCACCCACTCCACTCCCGGGCTGCAGCCGACCGACCAGCGCTTCGACGGCTTCACCGCCCGCTACTCCGCACGCACCGGCGAACTCCTGGAGGCCTGCTGGGGCGACCTGTGCGACGCCTCATGAACGCCGCCACCCGCATCTGCGGACGCCCCCTCGCCCTCGCTCGCACGCAAGGAGCCTCCCGGTGAACACCCGTAGCACTCTGGCCCGTCTGACCCGCGGTGCCATCACAGCCACCGCCCTGGCCCTGCTCACCACAGTCACCACAGCAGCCCACCCAGCCCCGACCGCAAATGAAGCGGGCAAGGGCTCGGTCATGTTCGTCGACGCCGCTTCCGTTCCCGCAGAGCAGCTCCGCGGGTTCGACCAGCCCATGCCGTTCGCCGACTACCTGCGCGCACACGGCTCGAGCACGGGGCCGACCCAGTTCGTCACAGCCGCCTCTGTTCCCGCAGAGCAGCTGCGTGGGTTCGACCAGCCCATCCCGTTCGCCGACTACCTGCGCAAGCACGGCTCGAGCAGCACTCCCCGGCCGACGGCCGGCAATCCGACTCCCCCCGACCAGGACCTCAGGCAACAGTGCGCCAGCCACGCGGCCCAGGCCAAGACAGTCGCCGGCTGGACCAAATCCCGCTTCGAAAGCTGCCAGAAACGCCCCTACGACCTGATCCTGCGCGACACCCGAGGCACGACCTCCATCGGCCGTCTCTGGTTCGACCAGTGGATCCTCGGCTTCTCCTACGACGGCAGCCGCCGCGTCGACTACGTCGCCAGCGTCGAAAACATACGCGTCCAGCCCCTGCCCACCGAAGACGCCACCAAATGGCGCATCGGCCAGCATTTCCGCTCCGACATCGACGTATCCAGCAGCGACCCGGACCCCCAGGTGACCGAGCCGCAGACCAAGGAACGCGACGAGCTGCTCGGCGAGTGGGACCGCACGCCGCAGTGGTCGCTCACCTACACCTCTCCGGACAAGGGCCCCCTGTTCGATCAGGGCAACCAGCAGCGTGTGCAGTCCACCGTGGTCATGGACCTGACCGTCAGCTCTCCCAACGCCGCCCCATTCACCGGAGGGGTCGACAACTACCACTCCAACGTCCGCTACGACTACGCCGGAAAGCCGGCAGGCAAGCACAAGGGCACCGTCTTCACCACCGCCAGGGTCGAACTCGTCATGAGCCAGAAGGATCCAGCCGTGAACGAGAGTGCCCTGCACATCTATGACGCCCTCAACCGGCCCGAGCGCACCTTCCCCTCCTGGGCCGGGAAGTCTGTGCCGGGAGCGAAGGAACCTCTGCACCGGCTGATCGACAAGGAAAAGCAGAAGAAGAACCGCGACCGCTCGATCAAGGAATGCGAAAAGGTATGGGGCGACTACAAGGGCACCGACCTTCAGTGTGACGAGTACCCGTTCGCCTCCACCAAAGAAGGGTCCACCAAGGGAGACAACCGGTTCTCCGTCCGCCTGATCGAGGGCGACGACAATGAGGCTGGCGGCCGCAAGCTCGACCAGATGTATACCCTCAACCGGATCCTGGACGGCGACGCCTTCTACGTGAAGATCACCAACTAGCAGGAAGGCACTCCCACCATGGCGCTCCTTGCCGAGTACACCTGCGAGGCCACCCCGGGCCGCCGCGTCGTAGAGGTCTATGACGCAGACGCGTACCTCGGCGACGACGACGCCATGGCAGCCGCCCGTAGGCAGGTGGTAGCTGGCAACGGCTACCACCTGTACCTGCGCAGCCTCCAGCCGGACATCGACGTCGAGGTGACCATCCGCATCTGGGACAACCCGCCCACTCCGCCCGCCGACGCCGAAGGCCACATTGACATCGCCATCGAATCCGAGACCGGCATCCTCGTCGTCAACCAACTAGGCCTCGGCCCTGCAGGCGAGATGACCCTGCCGCGCCCCGGCGTCTACGAAGGCCACGCCTGGTGGGCCAACCGACAGGCTGTCTCCGACTACTACGACAGCACCCTCGACGGGATCACCGATGATGCCCCCGAGGGCTCGTTGATTGAGGCTTGGGACAACTGCCCCGTCACCGAACGCTACGTTCTGGATCTCGCCTACAACCGAGAACCCACCCCTGTCGATGACGAAGACATCTGGGCATAGGCGTGGATAAGGTCTCGTGCCCTGAACACCAGCCGGGGCGGGACCAGCCCGGACGAGCATCACATGAGCGCTTCGATAACCCTTTGATCGGGAAGCGATGGGCCAACTAGATTCTTCGAGCCGTCCGCGTCGTCCCGGCCGGTTCTGTCGACGAGGAGGTGTGGAGCACATGCGCAGGAGTGCCGAGCAGTCGAGCCCGCGTACTGACCTTCGCCGCCTCCTCACGACGGAGACATCTTGTCGCTTCACATCACCTCACTGACCGACCCCGCTCACGGACCGCACAGCCGGCGCCTCGCATGGCTGGCGTCCGACGCCGATTCCATTCCTCTCGGGTCGGCCTTTCTGCGGCTGTTCACCGATCATGGACAGGATCACCTGGCCGAACTGACCCTCGGCGTCCATCCCGCGGAGCGACGCAAGCTCGTCGGCTCCCGGCTCCTGGACGCCGCCGTTACCGCCGCCCGGGACCATGCCCGACGCTGCGTCATCGCCCAGGCAGAGGCCGCGTCGCCCGGCGATCACTTCCTGGCGGCTCGCGGTTTCCGCAAGGTCCTCACCCTGAGGTACGCCCGCTTGGCCCTGCCCGATGTGGACACCAGCCTCCTCGCCGAGATCATCGAGCGTCCGCACCCCGGCTACCGGCTGGCGTCATGGCGGGGAACCGTTCCCGACGACCTCGCCGAGACCTTCGCCGCCTCACGGCGCGCCATGGACGACATGCCCATGGACGACACCGACTACGGCACCGTCACCTGGGACGTGAACCGCGTGCGGGCCGCGGCGAAGGCCGTCGAACAGCGCGGCGACCACTTGCACACCGTCGCCGCCGTCGACGCCTCCACCGGCTCGATCGCCGGGTTCACCGAACTCGTCGTCCCCGGCGACGGCACGGGCGACGGCCAGCACTACGGCACGGGCGTGCTGCCCGAGCACCGTGGACGCGGCCTCGGCCGATGGATGAAGGCCGAGTCGATCAGACATGCCCATGGGCGCTATCCGGACCTCGGTGGCCTCCTGACCGACATCGCCGAGAGCAACACCCACATGAGGCGGATCAACGACAGCCTCGGCTACACCCCCACGCACACGACCCACCAGCACCAGCTCGACCTCTAGCCGCGAAGGGACGGGCCAGACCTGGACACCACCTCGTCGGGCCCGTCGACGCTTCCGTACACGTCCCTGCGATCAGTCCTCGGAGACGTACGGCACGAAGCGCGCCCACGTGTCCTGGGTGAACGCGAGCCGGGGGCCTGCGGTGTTCTTGGAGTCGCGGACGTGGACGGTGCCGGGGGTGACGGCAAGCTCGACGCAGGAGTTGCCGTCTGTGCCGCTGCTGTAGCTGCTCTTGAACCATGCCAGCTCGGAGGCGTCTCCGGCAGAGGCCTTGCGGATCATGTTTCCCCCAGCAGTTACTCGATAAAGGTCAGCGACTCCCTGGCCAGTCAGGCGAGTGCGATCAGTTCTCGGACGCGTACGGGACGAAGCGCGTCCAAGTGTCCGGGGTGAACGCGAGCCGGGGGCCTGCGGTGTTCTTGGAGTCGCGGACGTGGATGGTGCCGGGGGTGACGGCAAGCTCGACGCAGGAGTTGCCGTCTGTTCCGCTGCTGTAGCTGCTCTTGAACCATGCCAGCTCGGAGGCGTCTCCGGCAGAGGCCTTGCGGATCATGTTTCCCCCAGCAGTTGTTCGATAAAGGCCAGTGACTCCCTCGGTGGGAGAGCCTGCGCCCGGATCGTGCCATACCGCAGCTCAAGGATGCGAAGGTACTTCGGATCGGCGACAGGCCGCCCGTTGAACGCTCCGTCGGAGCGCCCCACTGCCGTACCGTCCGGGAACTTCAGCAACTCGATCTTGCCGTCGACTCCTGGGTGGGCATCAGTGTTCGTCGGCATGACCTGCAAGTTGACGCTGTTCAATTGCCCCACCTCCAGCAGGCGTTCGAGCTGCCGTCGCCAGACCATTGTGCCGCCGACCCGTCGGCGCAGCGGTGCTTCTTCCAGCACGAAGTGGATCGACGGGGCGGGGTCACGTTCGAAGACCGACTGTCGCGCGAGACGAGCGGCCACCATACGTTCCACGTCATCCGGGGAGTACGGCGGTTGCGCCGCCTCCATCAAGGCGCGGGCGTGCTCCGGTGTCTGCAACAGCCCATGGACACTGTTGCACTCGTACACCCCGATCTCGACCGCCTTGGCCTCCAGCTTCCCCAGTTCCCGGACCTTCTTCGGGTACCGGACCTTCTTCACGTCCTCCCACGTCGCCGCGATGAGCCCGCCGGCTCGCAGCACCTCGTCTGCCGTGTTCAGGTAGTCCTCGCGGGGGATCCGCTTCCCGCCCTCGATCTTGTAGACCATGTCCTCGCCATAGCCCACGGCCTTGCCGAACTCGGCGGCCCGCATCCCCACGGCCTCGCGCCGCAGTTTCAACTGCCGCCCCACCGTGGTGATGACGGCGACACCCCACTCGTCGTCGGGGTCCACCTCCCACCCCGGCTCGTCCGCCTCGTCCCTGAGCCGTACCGCCTCGCCGTCCACCGACATCCGCGCGCCCCTCCGTCGTACCGTGCCGTCCTGCTCGTACCAACCGTGCGTACAGGCAAGACAGCACCGGACAAGCTCCGGACAGTCACCGTACGCAACCGTCCCGTCACCCACCACGGTAGGCGTGACCGGCCACTCTGAGTGACGTGAATCAGAAAACCACCGCGAACTTCAGCGTGCTGCTGTCGTCCACGCCGCGAGGCGCCCGTCTGGCTCGTCTGCTCGCCGACGAGCAACTGCGCCGCTGGGGGCTGCCGACGGAGAGCGCGAGCCTCATCGTGGCCGAGCTGGCGGCCAACGCGGCGACGCACGGCCGTGTGCCTGGGCGGGACTTCCGCCTGTCGCTGTGCGTGGTCGGCGGCGACATCATCCGTATCGAGGTGACGGACACCCGCGGTGAGCGACTCCCCGAGGTGCAACCGCCCTCCGCCGACGCCGAGTCCGGCCGGGGGCTGCTCCTCGTGGACGCGCTCGCGGACCGCTGGGGAGTGGTCGAAGAGTACTTCCCGCGCAAGACCGTCTGGGCCGAACTGCGCTGCTCACGGCCGGAGCCCGCCCGTTCGGGCTGCGGTGCCGCAGGCGGTCCCCAGTCAAAGAACTCGAGGGAGAAAGAACCCGTCCAAGCCCCACCCCTCCCGCCCGCCGCGCAAACTCACTCCCGCGGGTGAACATCGCCAACTCGGCTGGATTCCGGACCGGTTCCCTGTCCTACGCTCAGCGCGACACGGCACGACGCACAACCGCAGACATGCGACGGCCCCCGCCGGGACTAGCGATCCCAGTGCGAGGGCCTGACCACCGAGGAAGTAGGAGCTTCCCGATGGGTACCCAGAACCCTAGCGCGCCCCCGCACGCCCAGTCCCGGGTTGGCGGCAACAAACACCCGAACCGGCGGTCCGGGCACCACTCCGGTGGACTGATCCACGACCACACCCGCCACACCACCCGGTTCACGGTGATCGGCAACCACCTCGCCCAGCACCCGGAGCTCTCGGGGCTCGCCATCGGGCTCGGCGTGCACATCCAGTCGCTCCCGGCCGGCGCCCGCGTGGACATCAGGACTCTCGCCGAGCGCTTCCCGGAAGGGCGCGAGCGGATCGCCTCCGCGCTGCGCGAGCTGGAGACCCACGGCTACCTGCGCCGCGTCCGTGAGCGCGTCCCCGGCGGCCGTATCGTCACCCGGACGATCTCCTGCAACCAGCCCGGACGGCGTCGCGAGGGTGAGGGCGCGTGTCCGGAGTCCGAGCGCCCGGCTGCCGCCCCGAAGAAGCGGACGCCCCGCAAGCCCCTCCCGCCCGTCCCGAGTCCGGCCTTCCCGGCGCCCGCGCTCCTCCAGGCCGCCGTCGACCTCCTCGCGGACCTCCGCACCCACGACTCCCGGCTGCTCCTCTCCGCCTGCGACACGGCCCACCTGGCCCCGGGTGTCGCCGCCTGGCTGGAGCGCGACGTCAGCCCCGGCGTCGTACGCCGCGCCCTGACCGCCGACCTGCCGCCCGAGGGGGTACGCCGCCCGGCCGCCCTCCTGGCGCACCGGCTCGCCGCCCAGTTGCCCCCACCGCCCCCGTTCCGCGCTCCGGAGCCGCCGCCGACCGTCCGGTACCCCATGGAGAACTGCGACGGCTGCGACCGCGGCTTCCGCTCCCCAACGCCCGGCGGTCGCTGCCGTGACTGCCGATCCGATTCCTCGGGGGCCGCCTAGCATGAACGTGACGATCCTTGCCCCGGGGCACGTACGACGAGGAGCGAGCGCCATGACCATCGCATCGGACCACGTCTACCGGGCCATGCGGGACCTCGTTCAGTCCATGGACGACACCATTCCGGGCAAATTCGAGATCACCAAGAAAGGGATCGTCCACGACATGATGGCGCCGATCGGCCCGCATGAGCTGACCACTCTGCACCTGCGGAAACGGCTCGAGAAGATCATGCCGGAAGAGATCGTGGCCCACACGGGGGAACCCGACGTCGAGGACGAGGCAGAAGGCATCATGCGCCGCCCCGACGTGATGGTGATCGCCCTGGCGGACATGGATGTTCCCGGTTCCTTCGATCCCCGTACGGTGATCGCCGCCGTCGAGGTCGTCTCACGGTCCAACCCGGAGAACGACTGGGAGGACAAGATGCGCGACTACCCGCTCATCGGCATCCCCGTCTACGCGGTCTTCGATCCCCGCACCGGCACCGGCGCCGTCCTCACCGACATCCACTCCACTCCTGACGGGCCGCGGTACGCCACGCGCAAGGATTTCGTGTACGGCGAGGACGTCACCATCGCCGACTGGACGATCTCGACGGAGAACCTGCCGCTCTACAAGACCACGGGCACGAGCTGATCCCCCGGCCGGAGCTCACCCCCGAGGCTCTCCGGGCCGCCCTCGCCGTCGTCGCCCCGGGTCGCCTGGACGAAATGCAGGCCAAGAAAGACGAAGCCTTTGCCAAGGCGGTCGAGTGGCAGTCTCTGAGCCCGGTACAGAGCTGGGTCCTGATCTGGGCCAGGGACATCGAGATCGCCCGTCGGCCCGATCTGTCCGCCCGCTACACCCGGGCGAAGAACGATCTGGAACACCCGGATCCGGCTGTCGCCCAGGAAGCTCTGCGCAGCCTCAGCACCGTCCTGGACGAAGCCATGAAGACAGTTCGCGAGTGAGCAGGAGCCGCCCGCACGCGCAGGCGGCCCGCCGCGGTCGGCGGCGCTAAGAGTGCCCCAGTTCCGCCGTCTCCTCGTCCCCCAGCACCGGTACCGACCCGGAGTCCGCCGCCGGGCGGAGCGGGAACGGGTCGACCTTCGTCTCGTCGATGACCGGCGGTGCCGGCTGCGGCGGCTTGGGCATGACCGCGGCCTCGGAGTGGCCGCCGCAGCCGTAGGAGAGGGAGACGACGCGGCCGTCGGCCGGGGAGAACTCGTTGGCGCAGACACCGAAGGCCTGGCCGAGGGAGCCACCCATGGGAACCAGGAAGCCGCAGCTCGCGCAGGAGGCGGGGGCCGCCTGGGCCATGGGGGTCTGGGCGCCGAAGGCCTCGTCCCAGCGGTCGGCGGCGATGTGGAGGCCGTAGCGGGACAGGACGCGGGCGCGGCGCATCCCGAGTTCCTCCGCCACCGCGGCGATCGTGCCGCGGGCGGGGGTCACCGGCTGCGCTGCGGGGGCGCCGGGGGTGACCTCGGCGTCCTCGGCTTCCGCCAGTTCCGCCATCTCCTCGGAGACCGGGGAGTTCACCGGCGGTTCTTCCACGCCGGCGTAGCCGGGTTCGAGGCGGAGGTCCTCGGCGTCGGTGGGCAGCAGGTCGCCGGGGCCCATGTCGCCGGGGCGGAGGCGTTCGCTCCACGGCACCCACTCGGGGGCGAGGAGGGCGTCGGGGCCGGGGAGGAGGACGACCTCGTCCAGCGTCACGATCTTGGCGCGGGACGCGCGGGCCACCGTGGCGGCCCAGCGCCAGCCTCGGTAGCCGAGTTCCTTGCACTCGAAGAAGTGCGTGACGACGCGGTCGCCCTCGGCGATCATGCCCGCGTGCTCGCCGACGACGCCTGGCGCGGCGGCCTCCTCGGCTGCGGCGCGGGCGAGGTCGACGGCCTCGGCGCACAGGCGGTCGGGGGTGCGGCTTCGCGTGGTCGCTGCGCTCACAGGTATCGCTTCTCTCCTACGCCGTCTCACGGGTGCGCGGGCCTGAAGGCGGTGGAACGGACGGAGCGGACCTGTGGGCCGCATCGACGTCCGCGTCCGATCGCACTCGGGCGCACCTCTGCCATCCATTCTGCGGGATGGCTGAGATAGGCACGCTACCCGGTCACCGGCTCTGGGCCTACACCGACGGACGGTATCGGGTGCGCGACCTGTGTTTCCCACCGTCCCGCTCGACCGTTTCCCACCGTCCGGCTCGACCGTTCCTGCCGTCCCGCTCGACCGTGTCCGACGGTCCCACTCGACTCGCTTGGCTGCAAACCGCACTATCAGCGCCTGTCTCGGGGCACTATGAACGTCGTGGCGACCACGAGGCCGCCCCAGGGTGTCACCGGGACCGGTGGAACCGGGGGAAGCAGTCGAGGTGGCGGTGCGGGTCCGGTGCGCGGGGCCGCCCGCGCGGTCGGTCGTGCCCTGCACTTCCCCGTCACGAAAACCGCCCGCGGCATCCGCAGGGCGACGCACGCGCACGGGGCAGGGGAGTCCGGGCTCGGCAAGCTGATCGAGCTGCACGCGGTCAATGGCGCGGGCGATGTCATGATCACCGTGGCGCTCGCCTCCACGGTGTTCTTCTCGGTGCCCACCGACGAGGCCCGGGGGCGGGTCGCGCTCTACCTCGCCATCACGATGGCCCCGTTCACGGTTCTCGCGCCGGTGATCGGCCCGCTCCTCGACAAGCTGCCGCACGGCCGCCGGGCCGCCATGGCCGGGACCATGCTCGCCCGTGCCCTGCTCGCGCTGATCATCTCCGGGGCCGCGGCCAGCGGCAGCCTGGAGCTGTATCCGGCGGCGCTGGGGGTGCTGGTCGCCTCGAAGGCCTACGGGGTCGTCAGAAGCGCCGTGGTGCCCCGGCTGCTGCCGCCGGCGTTCTCGCTGGTGAAGGCGAACTCGCGGGTGACCCTGGGCGGGCTGCTGGCCACCGGGATCGCCGCGCCGATCGGGGCGGGGCTGCAGGCGATCGGGTCCCCGTGGCCGCTCTACGGCGCCTTCGTGATCTTCACGGCGGGAACGTTCCTGTCCTTCTCGCTGCCCGCCAAGGTCGACTCGGCCAAGGGCGAGGACATCGCGCTGCTCGCCTCCGACGAACGGCATCTGCACGGATCGCGCCGCAAGGAGCCGTCGAAGCAGCAGGAGCAGTCGAAACGGCCGGGGCTGCGCACGGTCGGCCCGGCCGTCACGAACGCGCTCGGCGCCAACGCCTCGCTGCGCTGTCTGTCCGGCTTCCTGATCTTCTTCCTGGCCTTCCTGCTGCGGGAGCATCCGCTGACCGGCGAGAGCGCCGCGGTGTCGATGGGGATAGTGGGCGTGTCGGCCGGGGTGGGCAACGCACTGGGTACGGCGGTCGGGGCGTGGCTGAGGTCCCGGGCGCCGGAGATGCTCATCGTGACCGTGGTGGCCGTGGTGGCGGGGACGGCCGTGGTCGCCGCGGTGTTCTTCGGGGCGTTCCTGGTGGCGTGCCTGGCCGCGGTGGCCGGGTTCGGGCAGGCGCTGGGCAAGCTGTCGCTGGACGCGCTGATCCAGCGGGACGTGCCGGAGCTGGTGCGTACGTCGGCGTTCGCCCGGTCGGAGACGCTGCTGCAGATGGCCTGGGTGTTCGGCGGCGCGGTCGGCATCGTCATGCCGCTCAACGGCACGCTGGGCCTGGCGGTGGGCGCCGCCTTCGTCGCCGCGGGCTGGCTGGGCACGGCACGCGGGCTGCTGGCCTCGGCCCGGCACGGCGGACGGACGCGGCCGCGGGTGGCGTAGGCGGATTCGGCGTGGGCGGTGAATGACGTGGACCGCCGGCGCCTGTCCGGCGGATCATGCAGCAGACGCGGGGCTTGGCACGCCCCGCTCACCGGCGCCGATGAGGCACCGCCCGCTCCCTGCGACCTGATCCGCCGGACAGGCCCTGGTGGCGTAACGAACCGGGCACGCCGCACCCCGCGTGGGGAGGGGCCGGGACACGCCAGATAGCCTTCGGGCATGACCACGCTGCCCCGCGGCGAAGCCGCTGATGTACAACGCGTTGTTGTGCGACGCCGCCGCGCCGTCGCCGCCGCCTGCGCCGTTTCCGCCGGACTGCTTCTGTTGTCGGCCTGCGACAAGCCGACGCCGATGTCGACGGTCACCGTCGGCACGAGCTCGGTCAACTCCGAGGCCACCTGCTACAACGACGGCAACGCCCTGGACACGGCGTCGCTGACGAAGTGCCTGAAGAACACCGACATCAAGTCCATCAAGGTGGACCCGGACGAGACCGTGCGCTTCGGTGTCGACCCGGAGATCGCGGACAACGGCTGGACGATCATGCTGAACGGTCAGCCGCTGACCGACTCCAGCAAGAAGACGTACCGCACCATCCCGGGCAGCGTGTTCTTCAACGAGCAGTACGGTGGGTCGGCCAGCGGAAGCCTGGTGTCCATCAAGGAGGGCGACAAGACGGCCAAGGGTCTGTGGTCCTTCAAGCTGAAGAAGGACTCCTGACCACGTCGTCCGTGCCTGACCTGCGGGTCCTGGTGGCCACCGCGGTACCCGCAGAACGGGACGCGGTGGCTCGGGCGTTTCCCGGCGCGGATGTCGTCGCCGCCGGGGTGGGTCCCGCGCTCGCCGCCGCCTCCACCGCGACCGCCCTCACCACCGCCGCCCTGCGCGGCGCCCCCTACGGCCTGGTCGTGTCGGCCGGGATCGGCGGGGGCTTCCTGCCCGGGGCGCCCCTCGGCTCCCTCGTCGTCGCCGACGAGATCACCGTCGCCGACCTGGGCGCCGACACACCGGCAGGGTTCGTCCCGGTCACCGAGCTGGGCTTCGGGACCGTCACCCACCGTCCGCCGGAATCACTCGTACGAGAGGTGACCGCGGCGACGGGTGCGCCCGCCGGAACCGTCCTCACCGTCTCGACCGTGACCGGAACCGCCGCCCGCGCCGCCGAGCTGCGCGCCCGCCACCCCCGTGCCCTGGCCGAGGCCATGGAGGGCTTCGGGGTCGCCGAGGCGGCCGCCGCGCACGGCACGCCCGTGCTGGAGATCCGCGCGGTCTCCAACCCCGTCGGCCCGCGCGACCGCGCCGCCTGGCGCATCGGCGAGGCCCTCGCGGCCCTGGCCGAGGGGTTCGGGAAGCTGGCGCCCGTACTGGAGAGTTGGAAACAGGTATGACTGACCGTCGTGGATCCGGGTCGCTGCGGATCGCTTACTCGCCCTGCCCCAACGACACCTTCGTCTTCGACGCCCTCGCCCACGGCCGCGTCCCCGGCGCGCCCGCGCTCGACGTCACCTTCGCGGACATCGACGTCACCAACGGCATGGCCGAGCGCGGCGAGTTCGACGTGCTGAAGGTGTCGTACGCCGTGCTGCCGTACGTCCTCGACGAGTACGCGCTGCTGCCCTGCGGGGGCGCGCTGGGCCGGGGCTGCGGGCCGCTGGTGCTGACCCGGGAGGCGGGAGCCGACCTGACGGGCCGTACTGTCGCCGTGCCGAGCGAGAAGTCGACCGCCTATCTGCTGTTCCGGCTCTGGGCGGCGGACACGCTGCCCGGCGGGGTCGGCGAGATCGTGGTCATGCCGTTCCACGAGATCATGCCGGCCGTGCGGGACGGGAAGGTCGACGCCGGGCTCGTCATCCACGAGGCGCGCTTCACGTACCAGAACTACGGGCTGCACAAGCTCGCCGACATGGGCGAGCACTGGGAGGACACCACCGGGCTGCCGATCCCGCTGGGCGCGATCATCGCGAAGCGGTCGCTGGGCGGGGACACGCTGCGGCTGCTCGCCGAGTCGATCCGTACGTCCGTGCACGCGGCCTGGGACGACCCCGAGGCCTCCCGCCCGTACGTCATGGAACACGCCCAGGAGATGGACCCGTCCGTCGCCGACCAGCACATCGGGCTGTACGTCAACGAGTTCACGTCGGAGCTCGGGGTGGACGGATATGCCGCGGTACGGGGGCTGCTCACCCGCGCGGCGGCCGAGGGGCTGGTGCCGGCCCTCGGGCCCGATGCTCTGTCGTTCCCCTGAACCGGCGTGCGCCGAAGCCGGCCGCCGGACGGAGTCCGGCACAGCCGTCCGCAGCCCGCGAAGCGGCGCGAGGACGGCAGAAGGAGGCGCCCCGCGCGGCGGCCGAGGGGCTGGTGCCACCCCTCGGGCCCAACGCGCTGGGGTTTCCCTGACCGGGCCGGGTCACACGTCCAGCTGGTCGGCGACCGCCCGCAGCAGACCGGCGATCTTCTTGCCGGAGGCCTTCTCGGGGTAACGGCCCTTCTCGAGCATCGGGGTGATGTTCTCCAGGAGGGTCGTCAGATCCTGCACGATGGAGGCCAGCTCGTCCGGCTTCTTGCGGGTGGCGGCCGCGACCGAGGGGGTGGGGTCCAGCAGGACCACGGAAAGTGCCTGGTCACCGCGCTGACCGGCGACAACGCCGAACTCCACGCGCTGCCCCGGCTTGAGTGCGTCGACTCCGGCGGGGAGGACCGAGGAATGGACGAAGACGTCACCGCCGTCGTCGCGGGAGAGAAAGCCGAAGCCCTTCTCACCGTTGAACCACTTGACCTTGCCGGTAGGCACCTTTGTCCTCGTCCTCGTACTCGTCGGAAAACTGCTTCGGAAAACAGCCTGGAACGGCTCTTGATAGCACTGGGGCGGGTCGACCATGACCCGCCGCTACCAAGGCTAATGGTCTTGGAGCGGCTGACAAGACGTCGCCCGGTTGTTCCTTCGCGCTGGGAACTACCCTGGTCGGGTGCGTGACAAAACCCAAACGAATTCCGCCGCACCCGGTGACGGACTGATCCGTGCCGGTGCCGTCGTGTTCTTCATCGGTGCCGTGGCCACTCTCGTCACCGTGGCCCCGCTGTTCCTCGGCACGAAGCCATTTCCGGCGTTCATGTACGGCCTGTGCATGCTGATGGGCGTCGGCTTCCTCGTCGCGGGCGCGGGGGTGCTGCGGTCGGTCGCGGCGGGGCGGCGGCAGGGGCGGGAAGCGGCCTCGCGTTAGGCGCGGTCCCGGGCCCGGCCCGGGTGGCCGGGTCTCAGGCGCCGGTTCGGGCGGCCTCGTCTCAGGCGGCCGGGTCTCAGGCGGCCCGGCGGTACTCCGTGAGCCAGGCCGGGAGTTGCGTCAGGTCGGTGAGGACCACGTCCGCGCCCGCCGTGCGCAGTTCCTCCGCGCTGCACGGGCCGGTCGCCACGGCCACGGACAGGGCGCCGGCCGCGCGTGCCCCGCGTACATCACCCACATGGTCGCCGACATAGACGCCCGCGCCGTGCTCGCGCAGCGCCCGCGCCTTCTGTTCGGCCCACAGGTCGCCGACGACCGCGTCGGGTTCGATGCCCAGGTGGCTGAGGTGCAGCTTGGCGTTCGGCTCGTACTTGGCGGTGACGACGACCGTCCGTCCGCCGGTCTCCCGTACCGCGTCGATCGCCTCGCGGGCGCCCGGCAGCGCGGGCGTCGCGGTGATGGCGATCGTCGGGTACATCTCCCGGTACAGCTCGCTCATCGGCGCCACCTGCTCGGCCGGGAACCAGTTGACCAGCTCATCGGCCAGCGGCGGCCCCAGCCGGGTGACCGCCAGGTCGGCGTCGATGTACGTCCCCGTCCGCTCCGACAGCGCCCGGTAGCAGGCGCGGATGCCGGGGCGGGAGTCGATCAGGGTCATGTCGAGGTCGAAGCCGACGGTCAGCGGGCGCGAGGTCATATCGGCCATTGTGCCCAGGCGGTACGGCACCCAGGCCCGCCGGGTCTGTGATCCGGGCGACCCGTCGACCCGTCACCGTCTCTGCGAGCGCCACACCAGGAACAGCGCCGAGGCCACGGCCGCGCCGCGCACCATCCACGGCCAGGTCTCGGCGAAGGCGTCGTTCATATGGCCCTGCGCGATGGGCGTGCCCCAGCGGCCCTCGCTGCGTCCCCAGATCCACAGCACCCCGGCCGCCACCGCCAGGCCGGGCATGCCCATGACCGCCCATTTGGACTCCGTGGGGGTGAGCCGACGCGAGCCGTACGCGATGACCCAGCCGAGGACCAGCGCGAACCAGTTGCCCATGACCGCGCCGGCGACCAGCGCGGCGGCGGCCAGCAGCAGGAGGGGGTTGGTCCAGCCGGCGGCGGGGCGGGGCAACGGGAAGCCGCGGCGCCGGGCGGGAGCGGCCGGGTCCGCGACGGCCGCGGCGTCACCCGCGTCCCCGGCTTCCGCCACGACGGGCACGGTCTCCTGCGCCGGTGTCTTCTCCAGCTTCGGCGGCTGCCTGAGCAGCTCGGGGATCTCCACGCCGCCGACGAACCCGGGCACGCTGTCGCCCGCCCCGAAGGGGCCGCTGTCCACCCGCCACCAGTCCGGCTGCAGGGCGCTGTCACCGAGTTCGTCCGTCCCCGCCAGGTGCGGCGGGGACGGGGCGCGGGAGGGCGGAGCGGGGTCCGGCTCGGCCGGACGCGGGCGCGGTACGACCCGGCGCAGTCCCTTCGGCCGGGTGTTCCCCTCGCCGCCCGGCTGCTCGGGCACCACGGCGGGCGGGACCTGAGGGGCCGCGGCGGTGCCGCCCGCCGCCGCGACGACCTCGTCCGGGGTGCCGAGGCGGTCCAGGATGCGGCGGACCGCGGCGGGACTGTCCACCGGTGTCCTCGCCCGGTGCCGGTCGATCTCGTTGCGCAGCTCCGTGACGAGGCGCATCCGCGTGGACGACGGCAACTGGTGCTGCTGGGCCACGTCGCCGACGCGGCTCAGGTATTCGTAGACGACCTGGTCGCTCTCGATCCCCACGAAGTCCCTCCGGGGGTTTGGCCGTTATTTCCCCGGGTCGACCGTACCGCTTGTCGGAGGGTGCCGGTGCCGGTGTGGCCGCCCGCTGGGGGCTGCCGCCCCCAGACCCCCGCTTCGGCCTGAACGGCCTCGTCCTCGAACTCCCCCGGAGGGGGCACCCCCAGACGGGCTGAGTGAAGCGGACCGGGGTCACCGTCATACCCACCCGCTAACGTGGGGCAGATGAGCACCGAGGACCGCCCGGCGCCGCGCTCGCTCGCGGAAGCGCTTCGCGTACGTGACGAGGCGTCCCTTGGCGCGCTGCTGCGCGCCCGTCCGGATCTCGTCACGCCGGTGCCCACCGACCTGACGCAGTTGGCGACGCGTGCGGGGACCCGGGCCTCGGTGCTGCGGGCGCTGGAGCGGCTGGACCGGTTCGCGTTGCAGACGGCGGAGGCGCTGGCCGTGGCGGGGGATCCGGCGACGTACGACGAGGTGCTGGGGCTGATGGCCGGGGACGCCGGTGATCCGGCGGTCTCGGCGGCGCTGCCCCGCGCCGTGGCCACCCTGCGCGAGCAGGCGCTGGTGTGGGGCGGCGACGACCGGCTGCGGCTGGTCCGCACCGCCCGCGAGCTGCTCGCGCCGTCGCCGCAGCACCCGTCGCCGACGGGACTGGGGCCGACCGTGCAGGAGGCGACGGCGGGGATGTCGCCGGGGCGGATCCAGGAGATCGTCACCACCGCCGGGCTGCCGTCCACCCATGACTCGGTGTCCGCCATGACCGCGCTGACCGCCCTGTTCACGAACCGGAAGCGGATGGCGGCACTGCTGCGTCAGGCGCCCGGGGAGTCGCTGGAGGTGCTCGAACGGCTGGTCTGGGGGCCGCCGTACGGGCAGGTCACCGCCGATCCGGCGCCCCGGCTGCGCTGGCTGCTCGACCGTGGCCTGCTGCTGCCCACGGCGCCCGGCACGGTCGTGCTGCCCCGGGAGGTCGCCCTGCATCTGCGCGCGGGCCGCGCCCACCGGAAGCCGGAGCCGGTGCCGCCCGCGGTGGAGCCGGCCTCGGCGCACCGGCCGGAGCTGGTGGACTCGACGGCCGCGGGGCAGGCGTACACGGCGCTGGCCACCGTCGAGGAGCTGCTGAAGGACTGGGACGGGGGCGGGCCCGCGGTGCTGCGGGCCGGTGGGCTGAGCGTGCGGGACCTGAAGCGGACGGCCGTCGCCCTCGATGTGGCCGAGCCGGTCGCCGCGTTCTGGGTGGAGCTGGCCTACGCGGCCGGGCTGCTGGCCTCCGACGGCGAGGCGGACGAGCGGTACGCGCCCACGCCCGCCTACGACGAGTGGCTGGAGCAGCCCGCCGCCGAGCGCTGGGCGCGGCTGGCCGGGGCGTGGCTGGCGGCCACCCGGACGCCGGGGCTGGTCGGCGGGCGGGACGCGAAGGAGCGTACGTTGTCGGCGCTCGGGCCGGGGCTGGACCGGTCCGCCGCGCCGGAGGTGCGCCACCGGGTGCTCGTCCTGCTGGCCGGGCTGCCCGCGGGCGGTGCCCCGGCCGCCGATTCCGTGCTGGCGCGGCTGCGCTGGGAGCGTCCGCTGCGCGGGCCCCAGCAGGACGACGACCTGCGCTCGCGGCTCGCCCGGTGGACCCTGTCGGAGGCGGAGCTGCTGGGGGTGACCGGCCGGGGCGCGTTGTCCGCGCACGGGCGTGCCCTGCTCGGGGCGCCGGCACCGCGGCCGGCCGAGGAGGCGCCCGCCGGGCCGGGTGACAAGCTGCCGGTGCATCACCGGCACCACGAGCCCGCCGTCCGGGAGTCCCTGTCGTCCGCCGAGCAGGCCGCCGCCACGGCCGCCGCCGCCCGGCTGCTCGCCCCGCTGCTTCCCGAGCCGCTGGACCACGTGCTGCTCCAGGCCGATCTGACGGCGGTGGCCCCGGGTCCGCTGGAGCGGCCGCTCGCCGACATGCTGGGCGTGCTCGCGGACGTGGAGTCCAAGGGGGGTGCCACGGTCTACCGGTTCACGCCCGGCTCCGTACGCCGTGCCCTGGACTCCGGGCGGGCCGCCTCCGATCTGCACGCCTTCCTGGCGGCGCACTCGCGTACGCCGGTGCCGCAGCCGCTCGCGTACCTGATCGACGACGTGGCCCGTAAGCACGGCCGGCTGCGGGTGGGGGCCGCGTCGGCGTATGTGCGCTGCGACGACGACGCGATGCTGAACGAGATCCTCGCCGACCGGCGGGCGGCGGCCCTGCGGCTGCGCCGGCTGGCGCCGACCGTGCTGGCGGCCCAGGCCGACCCGGCCGCGCTCCTGGAGGGCCTGCGCGGCATGGGGTACGCCCCGGCCGCCGAGTCCGCCGAGGGCGACGTGCTGATCACCCGCGCCCATGCCCACCGCACCCCGCCGCGTACCGCGCCCGAACCGGTCCCGGACGGCCCGCCGCCGCCCGACGCCACTTTGCTGTCGGCCGCGATCCGGGCCATCCGGGCGGGCGACCTCGCCGCCACCGCCCCGCGCAAGCCCGCCGCGGGCGGCGGCCCGGTGCCGGACGGGGACCTGCCGCGCACCAGCTCCGCCGAGACCCTCGCCACCATGCAGGCCGCCGTCCTCACCGGCGAGACCCTGTGGATCGGCTACGTCAACGCCGAGGGCACCGCCAGCCAGCGCGTCATCGCCCCGATCCGCGTCGAGGGCGGCTTCGTGACGGCGTACGACCACACGGCGGACGAGGTCCGGACGTATCCGCTGCACCGGGTGACGGGCGTGGCGGAGCTGGCGGACGACGAGGGCTGATCGGTCCGCTCGCCGAGCGTCGATCTGCGATCGTTTTCGGCCGAGTTGACCGTGCCCCGGGCCGTGGCCGCCGCCTGTCCGGATACTCTTGAATCACTACCGCCGACCGGCCCTGGGCGCAAGATCCGCCTGTGGACATTCGGGCCCGGCGACTTCCCGCTCGCCGCCGTACGTTGGCCGCATGAGCGCCCAGATCGTGATCCTCGCCGTCCTGCTACCGGTCCTGATCGCCGTCCTCATTGCCTGCCTCAGCCCCAATCCCCGGCAGCGCGCGGACGCCTACCGTGTGTTCGCCCGGTTGTGCAGCGCCGTGGAACGTGTCGTCCGCCGATGAGACCGGACCCGGCTGCGCCTGCCGACCACCGGCGGCCCCCGCGATCGTCGGCGAATAGGGCACACTGGACGTTTGGCCGTATGGAATGGCCGTGTGGAAAGGGTGTGCCGCGCGTGAATGGTCCGCTGATCGTCCAGTCCGACAAGACCCTGCTCCTGGAAGTCGACCACGAGCGGGCCGACGACTGCCGTCGGGCCATCGCGCCGTTCGCGGAACTGGAGCGGGCGCCGGAACACATCCACACCTACCGGGTGACACCGCTGGGCCTGTGGAACGCGCGGGCCGCGGGGCACGACGCCGAGCAGGTCGTGGACGCGCTCGTCCAGTACAGCCGCTACCCGGTGCCGCACGCGCTGCTCGTCGACGTCGCAGAGACGATGGACCGGTACGGGCGGCTGACCCTCACCAAGCACCCGGCGCACGGCCTCGTCCTCAGCACCACCGACCGGCCGGTGCTGGAGGAGGTTCTGAAGTCCAAGCGGATCGCTCCCCTCGTCGGCGCACGGATCGACCCGGACACCGTCGTCGTGCACCCCTCCGAGCGGGGGCAGATCAAGCAGACGCTGCTGAAGCTGGGCTGGCCGGCCGAGGACCTCGCGGGATACGTGGACGGCGAGGCGCACCCGATCGAGCTGGCCGAGGACGGCTGGGCGCTCAGGCCCTACCAGAAGCAGGCGGTGGAGAACTTCTGGCACGGCGGCAGTGGTGTGGTCGTCCTGCCCTGTGGTGCGGGGAAGACGCTGGTCGGGGCCGGGGCGATGGCCGAGGCCAAGTCGACGACGCTGATCCTGGTCACGAACACCGTCTCCGCCCGGCAGTGGAAGCACGAGCTGGTGAAGCGGACCTCGCTGACCGAGGAGGAGATCGGCGAGTACAGCGGTACGCGCAAGGAGATCCGGCCGGTCACCATCGCCACCTACCAGGTGCTGACCACCAGGCGGAAGGGCGTCTACCCGCACCTTGAGCTGTTCGACTCCCGGGACTGGGGGCTGATCGTCTACGACGAGGTGCACCTGCTGCCCGCCCCCGTCTTCAAGTTCACCGCAGATCTGCAGGCGCGGCGGCGGCTCGGACTGACGGCGACGCTGGTGCGCGAGGACGGCCGGGAGTCGGACGTGTTCTCCCTGATCGGGCCCAAGCGGTTCGACGCGCCGTGGAAGGAGATCGAGGCGCAGGGCTACATCGCGCCCGCCGACTGCGTCGAGGTCCGGGTCAACCTGACGGACTCCGAGCGGCTGGCGTACGCGACCGCCGAGACGGAGGAGAAGTACCGCTTCTGCGCCACCACCGCGACCAAGCGGAAGGTGACGGAGGCGCTCGTACGGCGGTTCGCCGGGCAGCAGATCCTGGTCATCGGCCAGTACATCGACCAGCTCGACGAGCTGGGCGAGCACCTGGACGCCCCGGTGATCAAGGGTGAGACGTCGAACGCCCAGCGGGAGAAGCTGTTCGACGCCTTCCGGGAGGGCGAGATCAGCGTGCTGGTCGTGTCGAAGGTGGCGAACTTCTCCATCGACCTGCCGGAGGCGACCGTCGCCATCCAGGTGTCGGGAACGTTCGGGTCGCGGCAGGAGGAGGCCCAGCGGCTGGGGCGCGTCCTGCGTCCGAAGGCCGACGGCCACCAGGCCCACTTCTACTCCGTCGTCGCCCGCGACACCATCGACCAGGACTTCGCCGCCCACCGCCAGCGGTTCCTGGCGGAGCAGGGATACGCGTACCGGATCGTCGACGCGGACGAGATCCTGGCCGGAGGCTGAGCGGACGAGCTGAGCGGACGAGGGGAACCGAGGCGGGCGCGGTCGGCGCCTACTTGCGGCGTATGCCCGCTTCCTCGCCGTACTCGCCGAGGACGGCGACGCTGATCGCGGCCTCCGCGAAGACCTTGACGGCACGCAGGGCGTCGCCCAGCCAGTGATGGTGGTTGCCCTGGAAGGCCGTGGCGCCGGCCGGCCGGGCAGGAGACGGAGGGATGGTTGCTGCGCTCATGACTCCATCGTCACTCTCGCAAGACATGGTCGGCATCGGTCTGCAGAGCCAACCTCCTCACCCTCCACGTACCCCTCTGGAGGGACCGCGTCCCCTACGCCGGTCGGCTTCCGTCCCCTAGGGGGTGGCTTGTGGATCACGCCGGGGTCGCGGGGTCTGGCACGCACATCTGCGGCGTTGTCGTCGGTCCCCGACGCTCCGCGTCGACTCCCTCCTCCGCCTTGCAGCTGCACGCACCAGACCCCGCTCGGGTCGGCTGGAAGGCGCCGTCGGTCTCAACCGGCCTGATCCACGAGACACCCCCTAGGGGGCGGCTCGCGGACGGGTGAAAACCGTTGGCTTCCGCTCGCGCTCCCTCACTACAATCTCCGCTCTTGCCCGCCTCCCTCCGGGAGAGCCGCCGACCGGACGGAAACCGGTCGGCACCCGCAGCCGCCCCTCCCGCAGGCCTTCCGGAGGCATCCCCTTGTCCACGCCCACCGACGACCCACTCACCCGGGAACGCTCCCACCTCGCCGCCTCCCGTGCCGCGCTGCGCGCCATGCGCGAGGACGTGGAGTCGCTCGACATCAAAGACGTCACCGCGAACTGGGTGAACGCCGAGGTGCTGGCCCGTCAGATCGACGAGCGCATCAAGGCCCTGGCCGACCTCAGCGACACCCCGCTGTTCTTCGGCCGCCTCGACTACCTGCACGCCCCCGGCGCCGAACAGGCGGAAGGCGCCGAGGAATCAAAGGGGCGCGCAGCGCCTTCCTCGGAAGGGCGGCGGTGGGAGACGGGTGGGCGCTTCTACATCGGGCGGCGGCATGTGCACGACGCCGACGGCGACCCGATGGTCATCGACTGGCGGGCGCCGGTCTCTCAGCCGTTCTACCGGGCGTCGAAGAAGGACCCGATGGACGTCGGGCTGCGCCGCCGCTTCGGCTACACCGGCGGCGCTCTGACCGCCTACGAGGACGAGCACCTCTCCGACCCCGCCGATCCGTCGGGGGCTGCGACCACCAGCAAGCTGCTGCAGCAGGAGATCGAGCGTCCGCGCGTGGGTCCGATGCGTGACATCGTCGCCACGATCCAGCCGGAGCAGGACGAGATCGTCCGCAGCGGGCTGGGCGGCACGGTCTGTGTGCAGGGCGGCCCGGGCACCGGGAAGACGGCCGTGGGCCTGCACCGGGTCGCCTATCTCCTCTACGCCCACCGTGAGCGGCTGGCCCGTACCGGCACCCTGGTCATCGGGCCGAACCGGTCCTTCCTGCACTACATCGAGCAGGTGCTGCCCGCGCTGGGCGAGTTGACCGTCCGGCAGGCGACCGTCGACGACCTCGTGGGCCACGTCGAGGTGCGCGGCACCGACGACGCGGCGGCCGCGATCGTCAAGGGCGACGCGCGGATGGCCCAGGTGCTGCGCAGGGCCCTGTACTCGCACGTCACGATGCCCACGGAGCCCGTGGTCGTGGTGCGCGGATCACGGCGCTGGCGTGTCCCGGCGTACGAAGTCGAGGACATCGTCCGCCAGTTGCTGGACCGGGACATCCGCTACGGCGCCGCCCGCGAGGCCCTGCCGCAGCGCATCGCGCACGCGGTGCTGGTGCAGATGGAGCGCTCCGGCGAGGCCCCGGACGACCGGGTGCAGGACGCCGTGGCCCGGGGCAGCGCGGTGAAGGCGGCGGTGAAGCAGGTCTGGCCGGTCGTCGACCCGGCGAAACTCGTCCTGCGCCTGCTGACCGACGCCGACTTCCTCGCCGAACACGCCGAGGGGATCCTCGACGAGGACGAGCAGAAGACGATCCTGTGGGCGAAGCCGGCACGCAGCGTGAAGTCGGCCAGATGGTCGGCGGCGGACGCGGTGCTGGTCGACGAGGCCACCGACCTGATCCAGCGCACGCACTCGCTCGGGCACGTCGTCCTCGACGAGGCGCAGGACCTCTCCCCCATGCAGTACCGGGCCGTCGGCCGCCGCTGCACGACCGGCTCCGCGACCGTCCTCGGCGACCTGGCGCAGGGCACCACGCCCTGGGCCACCAGGAGTTGGGACGAGGCGCTGACCCACCTCGGGAAGACGGACGGGGTGGTGGAGGAGCTCACCGCCGGTTTCCGCGTGCCCACGGACGTCATCACCTACGCCTCACGGCTGCTGCCGCACATCGCACCGGGCCTGACCCCGGTCGCGTCGGTCCGCGAGAACCCGGGCTTCTTCGAGGTACGCACCGTCGACGACACCGCGGAAGTCGTCGCCGCGTGCGAGGAGCTGCTGCGCAACGAGGGGTCCACCGGCCTGATCGCCGCGGACGCCCGCATCCCGGCGCTGGCTGAGGTACTCACCGCGGCCGGGATCACCTACCTGTCCCCCGGCGAGGAGACCACCGAGGCGACCCGGCTGACCCTGGTCCCGGCCTCGCTCGCCAAGGGCCTGGAGTACGACTACGTGGTCCTCGACGAGCCGCAGGCCGTGGTCGACGGGGAGCCCGACGAGCGGACCGGGTTGCGACGGTTGTACGTGGCCCTGACCCGGGCCGTCTCCGGCCTGATCATCACCCACGCGGCGCCGCTGCCGCCGCAGCTGGCCTAGCCCGGCAGGGCTTGGAGGATCGCGTCCAGGAGGCCGGGGAATCTCGCGTCCAGGTCGGGGCGGCGCAGCTGTACGTAGCGGTTGCGGCCGACCACCCGGGTCGAGGTGATCCCGGCCTCTCGCATGATCTTCATGTGGTGGGAGACGGTCGACTTGTGCAGGTGGCCGACGCCGAGCGCGTCGGGTGCGCAGCTGACCTGCTCCCCCGTCGCATACCTCTTCAGCAGCTGCAGCCGCACCGGGTCCCCGAGTGCGTGCAGCACCCTGACCAGCTCGATGTCCTCCGTGCCGGGCTGTGGCAGCCACTCACCCTCGTCGTCGTTCACGGGCACTCCCCCTCACCCCTCCTCCTGATCGTTTGACAATCATCCAACAGTCTCTATTGTTTGACCAACGTCAAACCGTCATGCGCGCTCTCGCATCGGACGCACCTGGGGGACCCGTGCGCCTACGTCTGCTCCTGCTCGCCCTCGGTACCTTCGCCGTCGGAACCGACGGCATGGTGACGGCCGGCATCCTGCCGCTCGTCGCCCGCGATCTGGACGTCTCCATCTCGGTCGCGGGCCAGATGGTCACCGTCTTCGCCCTCGCGTACGGCGTACTCGCGCCGTTACTGGCCACGGCCACCGCCCGCTGGCCCCGCCGCCGGGCCCTGCTCACCGCGCTCGCCGTCTTCAGCGCCGCCAACGCGCTGACGGCGCTCGCACCGTCGTACGGCACCCTGCTCGCCACCCGGGTGCTCGCCGCCGTGGGCGCCGCCCTGTACACGCCCACCGCCAACGCCGTCGCCACCTCGCTCGTCCCACCGGAGCGGCGCGGGCGGGCGATCGCCGTGGTGATGGGCGGCCTCACCGTCGCCACCGCGCTCGGCGTGCCGCTGGGCACCTGGATCGGCCGCACGGACTGGCGGCTGACGATGTGGCTGGTGACCGGGCTGGGTGTCGCCGCCCTGGCGGGTCTCTCCCTGCTGCTGCGCGAACTGCCGGGGCAGACCACCGCACCGAGCCTGCGCGACCGACTGGCGCCGCTCGCCCAGCCGCGCGTGCTCGGTGCCGCGCTCACGACCTTCCTGGTCTTCCTCGCCTTCCAGACGACATTGATCTACTTCAGCGTCGCCACCCGGCCGGCGACGGGTGGCTCCCAGGACCGGCTCACCCTGCTGCTCCTGGTGAGCGGCATCGCCTCGGTCGCCGGCTCCTCGGCGGGTGGACGCCTGGTCGACAAGTGGGGCCCGCGGGCGGTGATCGTGTCGGCGAGCGCGGCCTACACCGTGATCGCGGCGGCCGCGCCCTGGACCCTGCGCACCATGCCGACCGCCCTGGCCGCCTCCGCCCTCACCCCCGTGGTCGGCTGGTCCCTCGCCGTCGCCCTCCTCACCCGCGTCGCCTCACTGGGCCCCGCGAACGCTCCGGTCCTCGTCTCCCTCAACAGCAGCGCGATCTACCTCGGCATGGCGGCGGCAGGCGGTACGGGCAGCCTGGCCCTCGCTCTGTTCGGGGACCGGTGGTTCCTGCTGGTGGGGGCGGGAGTGGCGCTGGTCGCCACCGGGGTGGCGGCGGTGACGACACGGGAGCAGCGCGTCGCCCCGGAACCGGAGCACACGCCGCACCCGGCTCACGCGCCGTCCAGCGCCGCCCGCCACTGAGCCACGGCCGCCGCCGACACGGGCTCGTCCCAGCCCCCGGGCCTCGCCGCCCCGCCGATGTGAAACCCGTCGACGCCCGCCGCGCGCAGCGTCGGCACATGGTCGAGGCGGAGTCCGCCGCCGACCAGCAGGCGCTGCGCGTAACCGGGTTCGCCGCGCCGCCGGGCCTCGGCGAGCAGCGTGGGCAGGCCGTCGTCCACGCCGGCGGCCGAGCCGGCGGTGAGGTAGGTGTCCAGGCCGGGCAGGTCGGCCAGCTGTTTGCGCAGGGCGTCGCGGTCGGCGGCCCGGTCGATCGCCCGGTGGAAGGTCCAGCGGCAGCCGTCCAGTTCGGCGGCGACCCGCTCCACGGCGTCGAGGTCCGCCCCGCCGTCCGGGCCGAGGAAGCCGAGCACGAACTGGTCGGCCCCCGCGGCCCGCAGTTCCTCCGCGACCCGTACCAGGCCGTCCACGTCGCCCGCCGCGAAGCCGTCCGCGAGCCGCAGCATCACGCGCAGGTCGAGGTCGACGGCGGCGCGGACACCGGCGAAGGTGCGGGGCGACGGGGTGAGCCCGTCGGCCGCCATGTCGGTGACCAGCTCCAGGCGGTCCGCGCCTCCGGCCTGGGCGGCGACCGCGTCCTCGGGGTCGAGGGCGATCACCTCCAGGACAGCACGCGTGCTGATACTCATCGGGCCCCTTCCGTCGGCGCACCCTGAGCGACTACAGGTCTAGTCCAATCTCAGAGTACGTCGGAAAGGGGCCGCCCCGCGAGACGGCCCCCAGCGTGCCGCCTTGAGGGCGTTGGGGAGACCCCCACACTTAGGGCGATGACCAGGCGCCACGGGCACCCCCGGCGCGGGACAATGAAGGGCATGCCCGACCTCGAAGCCCTGCGTGCCCGTTTCGTCCGTGCCCTGGAGGGAGCCCGCGGCCCCGGTGGCGGCCCCGACCCGGTGCCGTACGCCGAGAACCTGCTGGCCCGCTGGCAGGAGCCGCAGCGGCACTACCACACCCTCACGCACCTCACCGCGGTCCTCGACCACGTCGACGCGCTGGAGGAGTACGCCGGCGACCCGGACGTCGTACGCCTGGCCGCCTGGTTCCACGACGCCGTCTACCTGCCCGAGCGGTCGGAGAACGAGGAACGGTCGGCGCGGCTCGCCGAGCGGGCGCTGGCCGAGGCCGGGGTCCCGGAGGCGAGGACCGCCGAGGTCGCCCGGCTGGTCCGGCTGACCGTCACGCACGACCCCGCCGACGACGACCGCGACGGCCAGGTGCTGTGCGACGCCGACCTGGCGATCCTCGCCGCGCCGCCGTCCGCGTACGCCGCCTACACCGCCGCCGTCCGCGAGGAGTACCACTTCGTGCCGAACGACGCCTTCCGCTCCGGGCGGGCCGCGGTCCTGCGCCAACTCATCGGGCTTCCCCGGCTGTTCAGGACCCCCTACGGGCAGGAGAAGTGGGAGGCGACGGCCCGCTACAACCTCGCCGGCGAGCTGGAAATGCTGTCGACCTGAGTGCCCCCGCCCGCCTAGTCTGCGACCCATGCGTGCCATGGGTGGGGATCAGGTGGAAGAGGCCGTCGCGGGCTGCGTGGCGGCGCTGCGGCCGGCCGTGGAACGGGACTGGAAAGGGGTGAAGGCCCAAGGGTTGGAGTGGAGTTGCCACGAGACGGCGTTCCACGTCGCCGAGGACCTGATCGCGTACGCCGGCCAGCTCGCGGGCCGCGCCCAGGACGCCTACGTCCCCTTCGAGATCACCCTCGAGGACGGCACGGACAACGCGGGCCTGCTGCACGTCATCACGACGACCGGCGCCCTGCTCGCCGCCGCCGTCCGCACCGCCCCCCGCGACGCCCGCGGCTTCCACCCCTACCCCTTCCGCAGCGCCGACCGTGAGGGCTTCGCCGCGATGGGCATCGCGGAGGTGCTGCTGCACACGCATGACATCGCGCAGGCGCTGGGACTCGCGTACGAGCCGTCCGAGGAGCTCGCCGACGCCGTGCTGACCTGGCTGTTCCCGCACGTCCAGCCCGGTCCGGCCGCCTGGCCGACGCTGCTGTGGGCCACCGGCCGCGGCGAACTGCCCGGCCGCGCCCCGGTCACCGAGTGGCGCTGGCGCAACAACCTGGTCATCCCCACCGAACGCCTCACCCTGGTCGGTGTCCGCCCGGCCGCCGCCCGCGACCTGCGCCTCGGCGGTGACGGCGGCTTCGAGTGGATCGACGGCGGGCCGTTCGAGGGCACGCGGGACGCCGCCGGGATGGTGGTGAAGGCGTACGAGGAGGGCGTGCACCGGCCGGAGTTCGGGCTGTTCGTGCTGGTCCGCCGGGAGGACGGCCTCGCGGTCGGCGGCATGGGCTTCCACGGCGCACCGGACGAGGAGGGCCGCGCCGAGGTGGGGTACGACCTCGTCGAGGGCGCCCGCGGCCAGGGCTACGCCACCGAGGCCCTGCGGACGCTGTCGGAGTGGGCCCTCGCCCGGGACGACGTACAGGTCCTGATGGCCGCCGTCGACCGGGAGAACCTGCCGTCGCAGGGCGTGGTGACCCGGTCCGGCTACATCAGGGCGACCGTGGAGGAGGAACGGACGGCCCACGAGGAGCACGACATGGACGGCGTGCTCCAGCTCTACCTCCGCCGGGCCTGACCGCCCTTTCGTCTGCGCAGCCCCGCCTGGTGCAGCAGCCGCACCACCTCGCGGCTGCTGACCTCCACCGCTCCGGACCGTACGACATCCGCGTAACGGTGCGACGGGATGTCGTAGTGGTCGCGTTCGAAGGCCCGCCGCGGCACGCCCAGTTCCGCGGCGAAGGCGTGCAGTTCGTCGTACGAGACGTCGCTCACCAGGTGCGACCACAGCGTTCCGTGCCCGGGCCAGGCCGGCGGGTCGATGTAGACCGTCACGGGCGCCTCACGAGGCGGGCTCCCCGCCCGTCGCCGACCCCAGCGCCCCCACCGCCGCGACCCTCACGCCCGCCTTGTGGCACACCCACTGCGGGTCGGGACCGAGCGCCGGCTCGACGTCCAGGGCGTGCGGGTCGCCGGAGCCGCACACCGGGCACAGCGGCCAGCGCCCGTACCGCTCCAGCAGCGCGTCCTGCACGTCCTGCGCGACCAGCCCGGCGACGTAGCTCGCCCCCTCCGGCCACTGCTCCACCCACCACCGCCGCTGCACGACGGACTCCTCGACCAGCGAGACGACGTCCGCCTCGGCGACGTCTCCCGCGACGAGATCGGCCAGCACGAGGGCGCGGGCGGCGTGCAGAACCTGCTCCAGGGGGCTGATGGGGTCCATGCACCCATTGTGCGCACTCTTGACCGGGACACCGAACCGAAAATACCTTTCAGAGGTGACGCGGGATGTGAAGGAAATTTTCGGCGGTGCCCTGGCCGCCAAGGTCCGCACGCTCGCCCCGTCGATGACCCGCTCCATGCAGCGTGTCGCGGAGGCCGTCGCGAGCGACCCGGCGGGCTGCGCGGCCCTCACCGTCACCGGCCTCGCCGCGCGCACCGGCACCAGTGAGGCGACCGTCGTGCGCACGGCCCGGCTGCTCGGCTACCCCGGCTACCGGGACCTGCGTCTCGCCCTCGCCGGTCTCGCCGCCCAGCAGCAGTCCGGGCGCGCGCCCGCCATCACCACCGACATAGCGGTGGACGACCCCATCGCCGACGTCGTCGCCAAGCTCGCCTACGACGAGCAGCAGACCCTCGCCGACACCGCCGCGGGCCTCGACACCGCGCAACTGGACGCCGCCGTCGCCGCGCTCGCCGGGGCCCGGCGGACCGACGTGTACGGGATAGGGGCCTCGGGCCTGGTCGCGCAGGACCTCACCCAGAAGCTGCTGCGCATCGGGCTGATAGCCCACGCGCACAGCGATCCGCACCTCGCCGTGACGAACGCCGTGCAGCTGCGCACGGGTGACGTGGCGATCGCGATCACCCACTCCGGGGCGACGGGCGACGTGATAGAGCCGCTGCGGGTCGCCTTCGAACGCGGGGCGACGACAGTGGCGGTCACGGGGCGGCCGGACAGCGCGGTCACCCAGTACGCCGACCACGTCCTGACCACGTCGACCGCGCGGGAGAGCGAGCTGCGGCCGGCCGCCATGTCCTCCCGCACGAGTCAACTGCTGGTGGTGGACTGCCTGTTCGTCGGAGTCGCCCAGCGGACCTATGAGACGGCGGCGCCGGCGCTGGCCGCTTCTTACGAGGCGTTGGCGCATCGGCATCGGAGCGGTTCGCGGTAGACCTGGGTATGGCTGCGTCTGCTGACCGAAAACGGACCGACGGACCCCGGAAAGAGCTGCCCCGATGACCTCCCCGTCCGACTCGCGCGCCCTCGACGCCCACTTGGCGACCCTGACCACCGAGGCCTTCCGGCCGGAGCTCGCCGGGATCGACCGGCTGCCCACGCTGGAGATCGCCCGGCTGATGAACGGCGAGGACAGCGCCGTACCCGCCGCCGTCGCCGAGCAGCTGCCCCGGATCGCGGCCGCGATCGACGCCGTCGCCGAGCGCATGCGGCGCGGCGGCCGGCTGGTGTACGCGGGCGCGGGCACCGCCGGACGGCTCGGTGTGCTGGACGCCTCCGAGTGCCCGCCGACCTTCAACACCGACCCCGAGCAGGTCGTCGGCCTGATCGCGGGCGGCCCGGACGCCCTGGTCACGTCCGTGGAGGGCGCGGAGGACTCCGAGGAGCTGGCGCACCGGGACCTGGACGCGCTGAAACTGACCCCCGAGGACACGGTGGTGGGTGTCTCCGCCTCCGGCCGCACCCCCTACGCGATCGGCGCGGTCGAACACGCGCGCGCCCAAGGGGCCCTGACCATCGGTCTGTCCTGCAACAGGGACAGCGCGCTCGCGGCGGCCGCCGACCACGGCATCGAGGTCGTCGTCGGCCCGGAGCTGCTCACCGGGTCCACCCGGCTGAAGGCGGGCACCGCGCAGAAGCTGGTCCTGAACATGCTGTCGACGATCACGATGATCCGGCTGGGCAAGACGTACGGGAACCTGATGGTCGACGTGCGGGCCTCCAACGACAAGCTGCGGGCCCGTTCCCGCCGTATCGTCGCGCTGGCCACGGGGGCGGGGGACGAGGAGATCGAGAAGGCGCTCGCCCAGACCGGTGGTGAGGTGAAGAACGCGATCCTGGTCGTCCTGGCCGGCGTCGACGGCCCGACGGCCGCCCGCCTTCTGGAGGAGTCCGGCGGCCATCTGCGCGCCGCGCTGGCGGCGGCGGCCGGCTGACCGCACGCTCGGGGTGTGCAGACCTCGAACGACACCGCCGCCGCCCTGCTCCCGCTGGTCGGCGGCCCCGCGAACGTCACCTCCGTCGCCCACTGCGTGACCCGGCTGCGGCTCGGGCTGGCCGACCGGTCGCTCGTGGACGCTCAGGCGCTGCGGGCCCTGCCCGGCGTCCTCGGCGTGGTCGACGACGACACGTACCAGATCGTGCTGGGCCCGGGGGTGGTGGGAGAGGTCGCGGCGCGGGTGGAGGCACTGCTGGCGCCCCGCAGCGCCGCGGAGGAACTGGCGTCGCTGGGTACCGAGTTGCGGGAGCGGCGGCGGCAGCGCAACGCCACTCCGGTGAAGAACGCCCTGCGCCGGATCGCGAACGTCTTCGTGCCGCTCATTCCCGCGCTGATCGGCTGCGGTGTCCTCGCGGGTCTGGGCGGGCTGCTGGTGAACGCCGGCTGGCTGCCGGGCCTGACCCCCGCCCTGGCCGCCGTGTCCTCCGGCTTCATGGCGCTCATGGCGGTGTTCGTCGGGTACCAGACGGCGAAGGAGTTCGGGGGCACACCGGTGCTCGGCGGGGCGGTGGCGGCCGTGGTCGTGTATCCGGGCGTGGCGAAGGTGACCGCGTTCGGTGTGCACCTGGCCCCCGGTCAGGGCGGGGTGCTCGGCGCGCTGGCGGCGGCGCTGCTGGGGACGTACGTGGAGCGGTGGTGCCGGGGCCGGCTGCCGGGCGCCCTCGACGTCCTGCTGACCCCGGCGGTGACCGTGCTGGTCGCCGGGATGGTGACGCTGTACGGCCTGATGTACGCGGCCGGGGCGGTGTCGTCGGCGATCGGCACGGCGGCCGACTGGTTGCTGACGACGACCGGCGCCTTCGCCGGGCTGGTCCTCGGCGGCCTGTTCCTGCCGCTGGTGATGCTGGGCCTGCACCAGGCGCTGATCCCCATCCACACCACGCTGATCGAACAGCAGGGCTACACGGTGCTGCTCCCCGTCCTCGCCATGGCGGGCGCCGGCCAGGTGGGCGCGGCCCTCGCGGTGTACGTCCGCCTCCGCCACGACACCTCGCTGCGTACGACGATCAGGTCGGCGCTGCCCGCGGGACTGCTCGGGGTGGGCGAGCCCCTCATCTACGGCGTCTCCCTCCCGCTGGGCCGGCCGTTCCTGACCGCCTGTACGGGCGGCGCGGCGGGCGGGGCCTTCGTCGGGTTCTTCGCGATGCTGGGCGACCGGGTCGGGGCGACGGCGATCGGACCGTCGGGCTGGGCCCTGTTCCCGCTGCTGGCGGGGAACAGGAGCCCGGCCCTGACGGCGGCGATCTACGCGGGGGGTCTGCTGACCGGGTACGGGGTGGGTTTCCTGGCGACGTACGTGATCCTCAGGCCCGGGGCCTCGGACCTCGGCCCCGTGGGCGCTGCCCGGCCGTCCCGGGGCACCATGGAGGGCGCAAGTGACAGCGCGCCGCGGAAGGACCACGTGGAAAGATCATGAACCACGCCCAACTCACCGCCCTGGGCCGTGCCCTGCGCGTCCTCGGCGAGCACGGCGAGGCACTCACCGCCGACACACCGGATGCGAAGCTGCACGAGGTCAAGGCCGATCTGCGGCGGGCGCTGGACCTGCTGGACGAGAGCGTCACGGGGGCGGCCACGACCACCCGGTGCGCCGAGCACCCGACCGGGCCCGTCGACAAGAGCGCCCCGGACCTGTGTCTGCTGTGCGAGACCCGCCGCCGGGCGGCCCGGCGTGCCGAGTACGGCGGCGGCCGGCCGCCGGCCGAGCCCGTCCCCTCCGCCCCCTCCCGTTACGGGGTCCGGGGCGACCGCCCCCAGCCCCAGCAGCGCTGGCTGCCGGAGCTGTGGAACGGCCGGGAGTGGCAGTTGTGCGGGACGCCGAGGCGGGACCGCCGCGAGGCCGAGCTCTACCTCGCCGCCCAGCGACGCGGCTCGCGGCCCGCCATGGCGTACCGGCTGGTGCACGAGTTCACCGACTACGAGGTGCTGCGGGTGTGGGGCACGCCGGTGCAGGCGGACATCGAGCCCCTGGGCAACCTGTAGGGGGCAGCCGGACGGCGGACGGTCGTCAGCTGAGGGTCTTCAGCGAAGCGGCGTCGTACGGCTTCAGCTCGTCGAAGCGGCCCGCCAGGACCTTCGCGGCCCACTCCGGGTCCTGCAGCACGGCACGGCCGACGGCGACCAGGTCGAACTCGTCGGACTCCAGGCGGTCGAGGAGGTCGTCGATGCTCTTCACCGGGGAGCCCTCGCCCTGGAAGGCCTTGAGGAACTCGCCGTCGAGGCCGACCGAGCCGACGCTGATGGCGGGCTTGCCGGTGAGCTTCTTCGTCCAGCCCGCCAGGTTGAGGTCCGAGCCCTCGAACTCCGGGAGCCAGTAGCGGCGGGTGGAGGCGTGGAAGGCGTCGACACCGGCCGCGGCGAGCGGGGTGAGGATGGCCTCCAGCTCCTCGGGGGTCTCGGCGAGGCGGGCGGTGAAGTCCTGCTGCTTCCACTGCGAGTAGCGGAAGATGACGGGGAACTCGGCGGAGACCTTCTCGCGGACCGCGGCGACGATCTCGGCGGCGAACTTGGTGCGGGCGACCGGGTCGCCGCCGTAGGCGTCGGTGCGGCGGTTGGTGCCGGCCCACAGGAACTGGTCGATGAGGTAGCCGTGGGCGCCGTGGATCTCCACGCCGTCGAAGCCGAGCCGCTCGGCGTCCGCGGCGGCCTGGGCGAACGCGCCGATCACCGCGTCGATGTCGGCCTGGGTCATGGCCTTGCCGGTGACCTCGGCGCCGGCGGTGCGCAGCCCGGAGGGGCCGACGGCCGGGGCCTCGGGGAACGGCGGCTGGCCCTGCTCGCGCACCATGCCGATGTGCCAGAGCTGCGGCACGATGGTGCCGCCGGCCGCGTGCACCGCCTCGACGACCTTCGACCAGCCCGCGAGCTGCTCCTCGCCGTGGAACCGCGGGACGCGGTCGCTGTACCCGGCGGACTCGTGCCCGACGTACGTACCCTCGGTCACGATCAGCCCGACACCGGCGGCCGCGCGGCGGGCGTAGTACGAGACCACGTCCTCGCCGGGGATCCCGCCCGGGGAGAACTCACGGGTCATCGGCGCCATCGCGATGCGGTTCGGAACGGTCAGTCCGTTGATCGTCGTCGGCCGGGAGAGGATCTGGGCCGCGCGGGAGGCGGGGGGCGTGACGGTCACGTGGGGCTCCTCATGCATGTACGGGGTTAACCGGCAGGTATGTGCACGCGCATTGTTGCAGCTGCTTAAGGGAACTCCCCGAGCCGTGTCACGCATTCCTGCCCCTGGGCCCGCCACCGTGTGATCCGGACCACTGTGGCCCTCGGCCTTCGTCGCACAGCGAAAAGCCCGAGGGCGGCACCCCCTGTCAACAAGACAGGGGGTGCCGCCCTCGGTAAGGACGCGGATCAACCGGAACCGGTCGATCAGAAGTCCATGTCACCGCCCGGCATGCCGCCGCCGGCGGGCGCGGCGGCCTTCTCCGGCTTGTCGGCGATGACGGCCTCGGTGGTGAGGAACAGCGCGGCGATGGAGGCGGCGTTCTGCAGCGCGGAACGGGTCACCTTCGCCGGGTCGATGATGCCCTCGGCGATCATGTCGACGTACTCGCCGGTCGCGGCGTTCAGGCCGTGGCCGACCGTCAGGTTGCGCACCTTCTCGACCACGACGCCGCCCTCGAGACCACCGTTGACGGCGATCTGCTTGAGCGGGGCCTCCAGGGCGAGCTTCACGGCGTTGGCGCCGGTCGCCTCGTCACCCTCGAGCTCCAGCTTCTCGAAGACCTGGGAGGCCTGCAGCAGGGCCACGCCACCACCGGCGACGATGCCCTCCTCGACGGCCGCCTTGGCGTTGCGGACGGCGTCCTCGATGCGGTGCTTGCGCTCCTTGAGCTCGACCTCGGTGGCGGCACCGGCCTTGATGACGGCCACGCCGCCCGCGAGCTTGGCCAGGCGCTCCTGGAGCTTCTCGCGGTCGTAGTCGGAGTCGCTGTTCTCGATCTCGGCGCGGATCTGGTTCACCCGGCCGTTGACCTGGTCGGAGGAGCCGGCACCGTCGACGATGGTGGTCTCGTCCTTGGTGATGACCACCTTGCGGGCCTTGCCCAGCAGGTCGAGGGTGGCGTTCTCCAGCTTGAGGCCGACCTCCTCGGAGATGACCTCGCCGCCCGTGAGGATGGCGATGTCGCCGAGCATGGCCTTGCGGCGGTCGCCGAAGCCCGGGGCCTTGACGGCGACGGACTTGAAGGTGCCGCGGATCTTGTTGACGACCAGGGTCGACAGGGCCTCGCCCTCGACGTCCTCGGCGATGATCAGCAGCGGCTTGCCCGACTGCATGACCTTCTCCAGCAGCGGGAGCAGGTCCTTGACCGCGGAGATCTTGGAGTTGGCGATCAGGATGTACGGGTCGTCGAGGACGGCCTCCATACGCTCCATGTCGGTGGCGAAGTACGCCGAGATGTAGCCCTTGTCGAAGCGCATACCCTCGGTGAGCTCCAGCTCCAGACCGAAGGTCTGGGACTCCTCGACGGTGATGACGCCTTCCTTGCCGACCTTGTCCATGGCCTCGGCGATGAGCTCGCCGATCTGGGTGTCGGCGGCGGAGATGGAGGCCGTGGAGGCGATCTGCTCCTTGGTCTCGACGTCCTTCGCCTGCTCCAGCAGGGCGGCGGAGACGGCCTCGACGGCCTTCTCGATACCGCGCTTCAGGGCCATCGGGTTGGCACCGGCGGCCACGTTGCGCAGACCCTCGCGGACCAGCGCCTGGGCCAGGACGGTCGCCGTGGTCGTACCGTCACCGGCGACGTCGTCCGTCTTCTTGGCGACTTCCTTGACCAGCTCGGCGCCGATCTTCTCGTACGGGTCCTCGAGCTCGATCTCCTTGGCGATGGAGACACCGTCGTTGGTGATCGTGGGCGCGCCCCACTTCTTCTCGAGGACGACGTTGCGGCCCTTGGGGCCGAGCGTCACCTTCACGGCGTCCGCGAGCTGGTTCATGCCGCGCTCGAGGCCGCGCCGCGCCTCCTCGTCGAACGCGATGATCTTGGCCATGTGAAGTGGTCCCTCCAGGACTGGGGGTGATTCCTTCGGACCGCGCCCGCGCCCGCGACGGACGGCTCGCGGGCCGCGTGGTTCCTTGCCCCACTTGGCCTGCGGGCCTCACCGACCCGGTCCTTCGTTGTCACTCTCACCTTCAGAGTGCTAACGCCAATGATTAGCACTCGCCCATGCCGAGTGCAAGCGGCTCGAGCGGATAGGCAGGTGAACAGCGGGCTCCGCGGGTGTCCGGGCAGGCCGAAGGGCCCGCACCCCGGGGGGTGCGGGCCCTTCGAAGATGTACAGAAGAACGTCGTGCGGGTCGGCGCGTGCTTCAGCTGGTCGCGAGCCGAACCATGTCCGCCTGCGGCCCCTTCTGGCCCTGCGAGATCTCGAAATCGACCCGCTGACCCTCTTCCAGGGTGCGGTAACCGTCCATCTGGATCGCGCTGTAGTGGACGAAAACATCCGCACCACCGTCGACCGCGATGAAGCCGTACCCCTTCTCCGCGTTGAACCACTTGACGGTGCCCTGAGCCATGCCTAACTCCCCTATTACTGGCCCTTGCACAGATCCACACTTCGCGGATCCGGGTCAGACCTCACCCCCCATGGATTGGGGGCGTGCGCCGGAACGCGTCGACCGCGGCTGAATGTATCTGTCCAACTGCCGTCTGCAACAGGTCAATCGGACGAGAAATCTGGACGACGCCGGTCGGGAATCTGCCAAAAATTCGGCTGAATCCGGGGCAAGTCGGGCCCCACAAAGGGCACATAAGGCGCAAAACGTTCGCACACTTTGGCTACTTCTTGTCGGATGTGCGGCACGATTCCAGGGCCCCCGGCCCGCGTTCCGGGAGCGCGTTCCCCAACTCTACCGCGCTCAACCACACAGAATTGCCCCCTCCGTTTCTCTCACGGCGGGGGCAATTCGATGAACTCTCGGTAACCACTGTTACCGACGGTAATGATCAGTCATTCGGTCAGCCGCCGGCGACGGCCGGAATGATGGAGACGCCCGCGCCGTCCGGAGTCGTGGTCTCCAGCCCCTGCTCGAAGCGCACGTCGTCGTCGTTGACGTACACGTTGACGAACCGGCGCAGCTTGCCCTGGTCGTCCAGGACGCGGGCGGCGATCCCGGTGTGGTTCTTCTCCAGGTCGGCGATGACCTCGCCGAGGGTCGCGCCCTCGGCCTGGACCTCTGCCTGGCCGCCCGTGTAGGTGCGCAGGATGGTGGGGATGCGGACGGTCACGCTCATGCCAGGCCAGCCTCTCGGAACGAGTCGAGGTTCGGTCGGATCGTGGCGGTCAGGCCGGTGCCCGCCACCGCGTCCAGGGTCTTCAGGCCGTCGCCCGTGTTGAGGACGACGGTCGTCTTGGTCGGGTCGAGGACGCCGTTCTCCAGCAGCTTGCGCGTGACGCCCACCGTCACACCGCCCGCCGTCTCCGCGAAGATGCCCTCCGTGCGGGCGAGCAGCTTGATCGCGTCGACCACCTGCTCGTCGGTCACGTCCTCCACCGCCCCGCCGGTGCGGCGCGCGATGTCGAGGACGTACGGCCCGTCCGCCGGGTTGCCGATGGCGAGGGACTTGGCGATGGTGTCGGGCTTCTGCGGGCGCACCACGTCGTGGCCCGCCTTGAAGGCGGTCGACACCGGCGAGCAGCCCTTGGCCTGGGCGCCGAAGATCTTGTACGGCCGGTCCTCGACGAGACCGAGCTTGATCAGCTCCTGCAGCCCCTTGTCGATCTTGGTGAGCTGGGAGCCGGAGGCGATCGGGACGACGATCTGGTCCGGGAGCCGCCAGCCGAGCTGCTCGCAGATCTCGTACGCCAGCGTCTTGGACCCCTCCGCGTAGTACGGCCGCAGGTTGACGTTGACGAAGCCCCAGCCCTCGCCGGCCGGGTCGCCGATCAGCTCGGAGCAGAAGCGGTTCACGTCGTCGTAGTTGCCCTCGATGCCGACGAGCTCGCCGCCGTAGACCGCGGCCATGACGACCTTGCCCTGCTCCAGGTCGTGCGGGATGAACACGCAGGAACGGAAGCCGGCCCGGGCCGCCGCGGCGCCCACCGCGCCGGCCAGGTTGCCGGTGGAGGAGCAGGAGAGGGTGGTGAACCCGAAGGCGCGCGCCGCCTCCAGTGCCTGCGCGACCACACGGTCCTTGAAGGAGTGCGTCGGGTTGCCGGAGTCGTCCTTCACATACAGGCGCGACGCCTCGATGCCGAGCTCACGGGCGAGGTTGTCGGCCTGGACGAGCTGGGTCCAGCCGGGGTTGATGTTGGGCTTCGTCGCCACGTCCGCCGGGACGGGCAGCAGGGGTGCGTAGCGCCAGATGTTCGCGGGTCCCGCCTCGATCCGCTTCCTGAGCTCCTCGGTTTCGTAGGCCGAGAAGTCGTAGGCGATCTCCAGCGGGCCGAAACACTCCTCACAGGCGAAGACCGGTCCGAGCGGCACCCGGTGGCCGCACTCGCGGCAGCTCAGAGCGGCGGCGGGCCCGAGGTCTACGGTGGAGTCGGTGGTGCTTGCAGCAGTCTGCACAGCCATGGAGGCGAGGCCCTTTCTCCTCATCTTCCTCACGACGCATCTCGCCGTGAGACGGATTTGGCACCTTCCCTAGCCGGGAGCCTCGCGGAGCGATCAGGACTGATCCAACTGATCCGACTGATCTACGAGAACCGACTGGAGGGTTGCCGGGGCTTCATCGGGCCGTGTCCCTCTGCCCCTCTGGATGAGCGGTATGCGGTTGTGTGTGCGGTTGTGAACAGCGGTGGCCTCGGACATGCGATGGTCATCCGCGTTGTTCAAGACTGTAACCGAAGGCCGGGACAGTTGAGATAGTCGTCCGAACCGCGAGACAAACAGTGAGGAGCCGCCCACCGTGCTGGAAGAAGTCGAGCGCTGGCTGAGCACCCGCTCCTGGTCCGTGACCGATCGCCCGCTCCACCAGATCCTGGCCGCGAAGCAGCGCACGGGCCAGTCGGTCAGTGTCGTGCTGCCCGCGCTGAACGAGGAGGAGACGGTCGGCGACATCGTCGCGATCATCCGCCACGACCTGATGCAGCAGGTCCCGCTCGTCGACGAGATCGTGGTCGTCGACTCGGGGTCCACCGACCGCACCTCCGAGGTGGCCGCCGCGGCGGGGGCCCGGGTCGTCCACCGCGACGACGTCCTGCCCCGGATACCGGCCGTGCCCGGCAAGGGCGAGGTGCTGTGGCGCTCCCTCCTCGTCACCGAGGGGGACATCGTCTGCTTCATCGACGCCGACCTGAAGGAATTCTCCTCCGACTTCGTCTCGGGGATCGTCGGCCCGCTGCTGACCGACCCGGACGTGGACCTGGTCAAGGGCATGTACGACCGTCCGCTCGCCGGGGCCTCCGGCCAGGGCGGCCGGGTCACCGAGCTGATGGCCCGCCCGCTGCTCAACATGCACTGGCCGCAGCTCGCGGGGTTCGTGCAGCCGCTCGGCGGTGAGTACGCGGCCCGCCGCTCGCTCCTGGAGCAGCTGCCCTTCCCCGTCGGGTACGGGGTGGAGCTGGGCATGCTGGTCGACGCCCTGCACCTGGTGGGCCTGGACGCCCTGGCCCAGGTGGACGTCGGGGTGCGCAAGCACCGCCACCAGGACGGGCAGGCGCTCGGCCGGATGGCCGCCGCCATCTACCGCACCGCCCAGCTCCGCCTGGCCCGCGGCCACCTCGTCCGGCCCTCGCTCACCCAGTTCGAGCGGGGCGAGGAGGGCTTCGAGCCGCGCACCTACTCCGTGGACACGGAGGAACGGCCGCCGATGGCGGAGATCGCGGAGTACGCCGCGCGCCGGGTGGCCTGAGCCCGGCCGTGTCACACCACCGGGGAGGGAACGTACGTTTGAGCGTTTCCGGGCCGGGCTAGGTTGAGACTCATGGCTTCCACGCACGGTGCTGAGGTGCTGGTCGCGTCCAATCGCGGCCCGGTTTCGTACGAACTCCGCGAGGACGGTTCGCTGCACGCCAAGCGGGGTGGCGGCGGACTGGTGTCCGGGCTGTCGGCCATCGGGCCGGACGCGAACGCGCTCTGGGTGTGCGCCGCGCTGAGCGACGCCGACCGGGAGGCGGTGCGCCGCGGCGGCCGGCGGCTGTCCGAGGACGCGACCGGCGGTCAGCAGGTCCGGATGATCGACATCGACGCGACGGTGTTCTCCGACGCGTACAACGGCATCGCCAACTCGGTGCTGTGGTTCGTCCACCACATGCTGTACCAGACCCCGCTGGAGCCCGTCCTGGACGCGGAGTTCCGGCGCCAGTGGGCGTCCTACGAGGCCTACAACCGGGCGTTCGCCGAAGCCCTGGCCGAGGAGGCGGCGCAGGGCGCGGCGGTGGTCGTCCAGGACTACCACCTGGCGCTGGCTCCCCGGATGCTCCGGGAACTCCGCCCCGACCTGCGCATCGGCCACTTCTCGCACACCCCGTGGGCGCCGCCGGACTACTTCCGGCTGCTCCCCGACGACATCGCGGCCGAGCTCCTCGGCGGGATCCTGGGCGCCGACCGGGCGGGCTTCCTCACCCAGCGCTGGGCGGACGCGTTCACCGCCTGCTGCGAAGCCGTCCTCGGGGCCGACGCCGTGTCCGGCACCCGGATCGGGGTGCACGGTCTGGGCGCGGACGCGGACTTCCTGCGGCAGCGGGCGCACCGGCCGGACGTGGACGAGCGGATGACGGCGCTGCGGACGGAGATCGGTACGGCGCCGGACGGCAAGGCCCGCAGGACGATCGTCCGGGTCGACCGCACGGAGCTGTCGAAGAACATCGTGCGCGGGCTGCTGGCCTACCGTCAGCTCCTCGACGACCACCCGGAGTGGCGCGAGCGGGTGGTGCACGTGGCGTTCGCCTACCCCTCCCGGCAGGACCTCGCGGTGTACCGCGACTACACCGCCGAGGTGCAACGGGTCGCGCAGGAGATCAACTCCGCGTACGGCACCCCGGGCTGGACCCCGGTCGTCCTCCACGTCAAGGACGACTTCGCCCGCTCCCTGGCCGCGTACCGGCTGGCCGACGTCGCCCTGGTCAACCCCATCCGGGACGGCATGAACCTGGTCGCCAAGGAGGTCCCCGTCGTCTCCGACGAGGGCTGCGCCCTGGTGCTGTCCCGGGAGGCCGGCGCGTACGAGGAGCTGGGCGAGGACGCGGTGACGGTGAACCCGTACGACATCACCGGCACGGCGCACGCCCTCCACCAGGCACTCACCCTGCCCGCCGGCGAACGCGCCGAGCGCACCAAGCGCCTCACGGCGGCGGCCACGGCCTTGCCTCCGGCCCAGTGGTTCCTGGACCAGCTGCACGCCCTGGAGGACTGACCCCACCCCACCACCGGCGACGACCCGTCGGCGCCAGGACCCCGCGGACGCCCGTCGCCGGGCGGCTGAGACCCGTGCACCAGCGGCTGAAGCCCGTCGCCAGGCGGCTCAGACCCATGAACCGGCGGCTGAAGCCCGTCGCCGGACGGCGGAGACCCGTCAGTCAGGCGCTGAGGCCCGCGGGGCGGCAGAAGCCCCTGGCCGGGCGGCAGGTACCCGTCGCCAGGCGGCAGAGACCCGTGAACCGGCGGATGACCCATCACCAGCGGCTGAAGCCCAGTCGCCGGGCGGCTTCAGGATCGTCATCCAGCCGCTGAAGCCCGCGGCCGGGCGGCAGAGACCCGTCAACCGGCGGCTGAAGCCCGCCGCCAGGCGGCTGAGGCCCATCAAGCCGCGGATGAGCCGTCACCAGCAGATGAAGCCCGGTCGCCAGGCGGCTCAGGCCCGTCAACCAGCCGCTGAAGCCCGCGGCCGGGCGGCAGAAGCCCGTGGACCGGGCAGCAGAAGCCCGTGGACCGGGCAGCAGAAGCCCGTGGACCGGGCAGCAGGGGCACGTGAACCGGCGGCAGGGGCACGTGAACCGGCGGCTGCGGCCCATGAACCGGTGGCGGGGGCCCGTCAACCGGCGGCTGAAGTCCGCCGCCGGGCGGCCGGCCCGCCGTGTCAGTGTCCGCCGAAGCGGGGCGGCGAACGGCAGCGGGACGTCGACGGTCGGCGGGTGGCCGGCGCAACCGGTCGCCCCGACGTCCGCTCAGGCCAGCGCCGCGGCGAGCCCGCGTAGCAGGGACACGACGCCCTCGGGGCCGTTCACCACCAGGTCCGCGCGTTCCGCGAGTTCCGTCACCTCTGTGCTGCCGCTGCAGACGAGGAGACCGGGGACGCCGTCGGAGCGGAGTTTGTCGACGGCGGCGAAGGCGGGGAGGTCACCCAGGTCGTCGCCCGCGTAGAGGACGGCCTCGGCGCCGGCCTCGCGGACGTACTCCAGCAGGGCGACGCCCTTGTCCATGCCGGGCGGGCGGAGTTCGAGGACCATGCGGCCGGGCTCGACGATCAGGCCGTTGCGGGCGGCGAGGTCGGTGAGGGGTTCGCGCAGGGCCTCGAAGGCGGCCTGCGGGTCGTCCGCGCGGCGGGTGTGCACGGCGACGGCCCGGCCCTTCTCCTCGATCCAGGTGCCGCGCCAGGCGCCGATGCGGTCGAGGAAGCCGGGCAGCTCGGCGCGGACGGCGGTGACGCCGGGGTGCGGGGCGGGGGCGTTGACGGTGCCGGTGACGGCGTCCCAGCGTTCGGCGCCGTAGTGGCCGAGGACGACGAGGTGCTCCAGTCCGGGTACGCCCGCGAAGCCGCCGTAGCGCACCGCGACCCCGGCCGGGCGGCCGGTGACCACGGCGACGGCGGCCACCTTGGGGGCGAGGGCGGCGAGCGCCGGGACCGCCTGCGCGTGGGCGCGGGCCTGGTCGGGGTCCGCGACGATCGGCGCCAGCGTCCCGTCGAAGTCGAGCCCGACCACCGCGGAGCGGGGCCTGGCGAGCAGCGCGTTCAGCCCGTCCCGCCCGGCCTGGGTGACGGGGGTCGGCAGCGGGTCCGTGGAGTCCGTCGTGTGGGTGCCCATGGATCGACCCTATCCACGCAACCGCGGATGCACTCCTGGGAGCTTCCCCGCTCCCGCGAGGGGCGCGGGGGACGGAGTCCCCGCCGGGGTCTGGGGCGGAGCCCCGGGGTGGGGGACTTTCCAGCCGACCGTCACGGGTGGGTGGGTGGGAAACGCCGGGGTCCGGGGCGGAGCCCCAGGGCAGGGCAAGCCTCCGGGGCACCGAACCCCGGCCGAGCCCCGCGCAGCGGCTACCGCTCGGCCCGCCGGGACTCCCGGACCCGGCGCAGGCGGTTGACCGTGACCGGGTCGTGGGCCAGGGCCCGCTCGTCGTCGAGGAGGGCGTTGAGGAGCTGGTAGTAGCGGACCGGGGCCAGGCCGAGTTCCTCGCGTATCGCGCGCTCCTTGGCGCCCGGGCCGGTGAAGCCCCGGCGCTCCAGCGCGAGGATGCCCTGTTCGCGTCGGCCGAGCTCGTCCCGTTCCATGTCCGAAACGGTAACGCGGGGCACTGACAGCGCGCTCAGTTCGAGGCGCTGCTGTCCGCGGCGTCGGCCGTCGCCTCGAGGCGGCTGAGGACGCCGAGAGGGCTGCCGTCGGGGGTGACCGCCTGGCCGATGGTCTTCTTCAGGCCCGCGCTGACCGACGCCCAGGACGTCTTGCCGACGGGGTACAGCTCGGAGGTGGGGAGTTCCTGCAGGAAGGGCCGCAGGGGCTTGTCCCGGGCGGAGTCGCTCATGACGTCGGACGCGGAGGTGGTGACCGGCAGCAGCCCGTAGCGGCGGGAGAAGTCGAGGACGTTCTTCTGGCTGTAGACGAAGTCGAGGAAGTCGCCGACCTGTTCGGCGTGGCCGTTCTGCCTGAACGCCATCATCCAGTCCGCGACGCCCATGGACGCCCTGGACTGGGCCGTCCGCCCGGGCATCGGCACCGTGCCGAACTTCACGCCCTTCTTCTTCGCCTGCTGGATCAGCGTCGGGTGCCCGTTGAGCATGCCCACCTGCCCGTCGGTGAAGGCGGCGAACGCCTGGGCCCGGTTGAGCCTGCCCGGGGCGACGGGGCCCGTGAGCCCCTTGCCGACGAGGTTGTCCTTGAGCCAGGTGAGGGTGTCGACGTTCTGCCTGGAGGCGAGTTCGTAACCGCCGATCTGGTCGGTGTAGCCGCCGCCTCCGCTGAGCAGCCACTGCATGGTCTCCGCCTGCGCCTCCTCCGGGCCGAGGGGCAGCGCGTAGGGGTACTTCACGCCCATGGCCTTCAGTTTCTCGGCGTCGCCGGCGAGTTCGCTCCAGGTGGTGGGCGGGGTGAGGGATGCCTTGGCGAAGAGGGTCTTGTTGTAGAAGAGCACCCGGGTGGAGGCCGCGAAGGGCATGCCGTACTGGGTGTGGTTCCACTGGCCGGCCTCGGCGAGCTGGGAGACGAAGTCCGCTTGGACGGGGATGGACAGCAGGTCGGAGACGTCGTACAGCTTGCCCTCGGCGGCGTAGTCGGCGTACGCGCCGATCTGCGCCATGTCGGGCGCCTTGCCGGCGGCGACCATGTCCTTCACCTTGCGGTCGACGTCGTTCCAGGAGTAGACGGTGACGTCGATCTTGACGCCGGAGTGCTTGGCCTCGTACTCCTTGACCAGCTCGTCCCAGTACTTCTTCGAGCTGTTGGCCGCCGAGTCGCCGTAGTCGGCCGCGACCAGTCTCAGGGTCACGTCGGACGATCCGGTGCTCCCGCAGCCCCCGAGGACCGCGGTCATACCCAGTGCGGCGACCGCCGCGATCGTTCCTGCCGTACGACGCCCCACTGTTATTGCCCCAAACCCTACTGACTCGTCATTCGATATGTGCACCATAAGGTCTACACCATCTAGTGGACTAGACCTCTTGCGGGTTCGCGGGCCACACTGTTCCCGTGAGACATGTCATCGCCATCGACGTGGGCGGCACCGGGACGAAGGCCGCCCTGATCGGGCCGGACGGCGAGCTGCTGCACCAGGACCGCCGGGCCACGGGCCGCGAGCGCGGGCCCGACGCGGTGGTCGAGGACATCCTCGGCCTCGCGGCCGCCCTGTACGCCCACGGCGCGGAGCACTTCGGCGAACCGGCCGCCGCGGCCGGACTCGCCGTCCCCGGCATCGTGGACGAGGACCGCGGGGTCGCCGTCTACGCGGCCAACCTGGGCTGGCGTGACGTCCCCCTGCGCGACCTGCTCGCCGAGCGGCTCGGCATCCCGGTCGCCCTCGGCCACGACGTGCGCACCGGCGGGCTCGCCGAGGGCCGCACCGGCGCGGGCAAGGGCACCGACCGGTTCCTGTTCGTGGCGCTGGGCACCGGGATCGCCGGCGCCATCGGCCTGGACGGCCGGGTGGAGGCGGGCGCGCACGGCTTCGCGGGCGAGATCGGTCACATCGTCGTCCGCCCCGGCGGCATCGCCTGCCCCTGCGGGCAGCGCGGCTGCCTGGAGCGGTACGCGTCCGCGGCGGCGGTCGGCGAGGCGTGGGCGGCCGTCTCCGGCAGCCCGGGCGCGGACGCCGCCGACTGCGCGAAGGCCGTCGTGTCCGGCGACCCGAACGCCGTCCGGGTCTGGCAGGAGGCGGTGGACGCGCTGGCCGACGGCCTGGTCACCGCCCTCACCCTGCTGGACCCGCGCACGCTGATCATCGGCGGCGGGCTCGCCGAGGCGGGGGAAACCCTGTTCACCCCGCTCAGGGTGGCCGTCCGGCGGCGCGTCACCTTCCAGAAGCTGCCGTCCGTCGTCCCCGCCGCCCTCGGGGACGCCGCCGGGTGCCTGGGGGCGGGGCTGCTCGCCCGGGATCTCCTCGAAACCACTGACCCCTCGGAGGTAACCGCCTGATGCCCCCCACCAAGGTTCTCGCCGGCGCTTCTGTGGTGCTGCCCTCCGGGACCGTGCCCGACGGGCGTGTGATCGTCGAGGGCACGAGGATCGCGGCCACCGCACGCCCGGACGCGGAACGCATCGACGTCAGCGGCCACTGGCTGGTCCCCGGCTTCGTCGACCTGCACAACCACGGCGGCGGCGGAGCCTCCTTCGCCGGCCCGGTGGACGACGTGCTGAAGGCCGTCGACACCCACCGCCGGCACGGCACGACCACCCTGGTCGCCTCCACCGTCACCGACGAGACGGACGTCCTGGCCCGGCAGGCGGGCCTGCTCAGCGAGCTGGCCGAACAGGGCGACATCGCGGGCATCCACTTCGAGGGCCCGTTCATCTCCCCGTGCCGCAAGGGCGCGCACTCCGTGGAACTGCTGCGCGACCCGGACCCGGCCGAGGTCCGCAAGCTCCTCGACGCGGCGCGCGGTCGGGCGAGGATGGTCACCCTCGCCACCGAGCTGCCGGGCGGCCTCGACTCCGTACGGCTGCTGGCCGAGCACGGCGTGATCGCGGCGGTCGGGCACACGGACGCGACGTACGAGCAGACGGTCGAGGCGATCGACGCGGGCGCCACGGTCGCCACCCACCTCTTCAACGCCATGCCCGCCCTCGGACACCGCGCGCCCGGCCCGGTCGCCGCCCTGCTGGAGGACGAACGGGTCACGGTCGAGCTGATCAACGACGGCACGCACCTGCACCCGGCCGCGCTCGAACTGGCGTTCAACCGTGCGGGTGCCGCGCGGGTGGCGTTCATCACGGACGCGATGGACGCGGCCGGCATCGGCGACGGCCGCTACCTGCTGGGCCCGCTCGAGGTCGAGGTCAACGACGGCGTGGCCCGGCTGGTGGAGGGCGGCTCCATCGCGGGCTCGACGCTCACCCTGGACCGCGCCTTCAAACGGGCGGTGACCGTCGACCGGCTGCCGGTGGAGGACGTGGTGGCCGCCCTGTCCGCCAACCCGGCCCGGCTGCTGGGCCTGGACGACCGCATCGGCTCCCTGGAGCCCGGCAAGGACGCCGACCTGGTGCTCCTCGACGCGGACTTCGCGCTCAAGGGCGTGATGCGCCGGGGTGAATGGGTGGTCGATCCCCAACTGGGCTGATCCGTCCCCGAGTCGGGAGTCGGTGGCCGATTCCGTGGACTGGGCCGGTCGCCCTCTCTTTGGCATGATCTGGCTTCCGGAACCGAAGAAGCCGCATGTCACGCCCGAGGGGAGGCCGGCCCGAGTGATCCTCACGGTCACACTGAACACCGCTCTCGACATCACCTATCGCGTACGGTCCCTGCGCCCGCACGCCTCCCACCGCGTGCGGGAGGTCGTCGAACGGCCGGGCGGCAAGGGCGTGAACGTCGCCCGGGTGCTCGCGGCCCTCGGGCACGAGGTGACGGCCACCGGGTTCGCCGGCGGCGCCACGGGGCGCGTGGTCCGGGAGCGGCTGGCGGACACCCCCGGCGTGGTGGACGCACTGGTGCCGGTCGGCGGGGCGACCCGGCGCACCATCGCCGTCGTCGACGAGCTGGGCGGCGACACCACCCAGCTGAACGAGCCCGGCCCGCAGATCACCCACGCCGAGTGGGCCGCCTTCCAGGACGCGTACGGGCGGCTGCTCGGCTCGGCGTCCGCGGTCGCCCTGTGCGGCAGCCTCCCGCCGGGAGTACCGGTGGGTGCGTACGCGGGACTGATACGCACCGCCCGGGCCGCGGGCGTCCCCGTCCTGCTGGACACCAGCGGCGAACCCCTGCGCCGCGGGGTGGCGGCCCGCCCGGACGTCGTCAAGCCGAACGCCGAGGAACTCGCCGAGCTGACCGGCTCCCACGACCCGCTGCGAGCCACCCAGGACGCCCGCCGCCGGGGCGCCCACGCGGTCGTCGCCTCCCTCGGCGCGGAGGGTCTGCTGGCCGTCACCCCGGAGGGCCGCTGGCGCGCCGCCCCACCCACCCGCCTCCACGGCAACCCGACCGGCGCCGGCGACTCGACGGTCGCGGGCCTGCTGTCGGGCCTGGTGGAGGGCCTGCCCTGGCCGGACCGGCTGACCCGCGCGGTCGCCCTGTCGGCGGCGAGCGTAGTGGCGCCGGTGGCGGGGGAGTTCGACCGGGCCGCTTACGAGGAGCTGGTGGGGCGGGTGGCGGTGACGGGGGAGGTCACCGCGGCGTGACTACGAGTTCTTCCACCCCGGCTCCAACCAGAGCTGGTCGAAGTTGGCGTCGCACTGGTTGCTCTGCTCACAGGAGAGCTTGATGGTGTTGGGGCCCTTGTTGAGGATGATGTTCCCGAAGGTGTTGGTCCAGCCCTTTTGGTAGTCGCCCGCCGGGGCGTGGGCGAAGTTCGCCAGGTTGAACGGGCGGGTCTGGGGGGTGCCGTTCACCGTGAGTGTGGCGTTGGCGTCCTTGCCGGGCACGCCGTAGGTGACGTGCAGCGTGTACTTGCCCGCCTTGGGGATGTCGCTCAGGTTCCAGGTGAGGGACGAGCCGACCTGGTTGAAGTTCGTGACGTAGGTGCCGCCGTCGGCTTTCGCGCCCTTGACGTCCGACGCCGTGCCCGCTCCCCCACCCAGCGTCAGCGTCTTCGCGTCGGCCTTGGGCAGTTCCCCCGACGCCGCCGAGCTGCTGCCGGACGGCGTCGGCGAGGCCTTCTGGGACTGGGCCGGGGCGCCGGAGGCCTGGTTGTCGGTCTTCTTGTCGTCGTCGCCGTTCATCATGGCCACGCCGATGCCGACGACGACCGCGGCGACCACCGCGACGGCGCCGATCAGCAGGCCCTTGGTGTTCGGGCCGCGCCCCCTGCCGCCACCGCCGCCGCTGCCGGGCATCGGCTGCTGGGTGGTCGGCGCGCCGCCCGGGAAGGTCTCCGGCGCCTGGTAGGCGGCGTTCGGCTGGCCGTAGGCGGCACCCTGCTGCTGGACGGTCTGGCCGTACTGCGCCTGCTGACCGCCGTACGTGCGCTCGCCGACCGCCCGCACCCTGTTGACCGAGCCCGGGTAGCCGTAACCGCCGGACGGCGGCTGGGCGCCCCTGGCCTGACCGTCTGCGTACAGATAGCCGAACGGGTCGTCGTCCTCGGGCGTGCTCGGGCCGTTTTCGCCGGGGCTCATCCCTAGGTACTCCTCAACAGGTGCGGGTGGATGCGGTAGTGGTGAGAATGGCGAGCCTACCCGCTTCGTGTGGCCCAAACGGGTGACTCCCGTCGCATCGACCCGCTGACCTGGAGATCAACCGGCCCGTCGGTGCTGTTTGGGACGAGATCGTTTCTCTACGTACATGCGTTCGTCAGCGGACTTCAACACTTCGTCCGCAGTCATTCCACAGTGTGCCCACCCGATACCGAAGCTGGCGCCCACCCGCACGGCCCGGCCCTCGGCCCGGATCGGCTGGATGATCTCGTTGCGCAGGCGTACGGCGAGGTCCTGGGCGTCGGCCTTGCCGAGGCCGTCGGCGAGGATCACGAACTCGTCGCCGCCGAGCCGGGCCACCGTGTCGCCGTCCCGCACACCGTTGCTGAGCCGCCGGGCGACCTCGATGAGGACGGCGTCGCCCGCGTTGTGGCCGAACCGGTCGTTGATCGACTTGAAGCCGTCGAGGTCGCAGAAGAGGACCGCGAGACCCTTGGTGCCGTCGTCCCGCTCCCCCTCGGGGGCGATGGTGTGCACATGGTGGTCGTAGCCCTCGAACGGCTGAGCGCCCGGCGGCGTGAAGTCGAAGTCGTGGCCGGGCGGGTCGAAGGCGGGGTGGCCGTAGGCCGCGTCCAGCGACTCCAGCGCGCCGGACTGGGTGGGCCGCTGACAGAGCCGGGACGACAGGCGCGAGCGCAGCTCGGCGGAGTTCGGCAGCCCGGTGAGGGAGTCGTGGGAGGCGCGGTGGGCGAGCTGGAGCTCGCGACGCTTGCGCTCCTCGATGTCCTCGACGTGGGTGAGCAGGAAACGGGGTCCGTCGGCGGCGTCCGCGACGACGCTGTTGCGCAGCGACACCCATACGTACGTACCGTCCCGGCGGCCGAGCCGGAGCTCCGCGCGTCCGCCTTCCGCGGAGGTGCGCAGCAGGGTGCCTATGTCCTCGGGGTGGACCAGGTCGGAGAAGGAGTAGCGGCGCATCGCGGAGGCGGGCCGGCCCAGCAGCCGGCACAGGGCGTCGTTGGTGCGCAGGATCCGGCCGTGCTGGTCGCCGCCCATCTCGGCGATCGCCATGCCCGAGGGGGCGTACTCGAAGGCCTGCCGGAAGCTTTCCTCACTGGCCCGCAGGGCCTGCTGCTCCCGCTCCAGGCGGACCAGGGCGCGCTGCATGTTGGCACGTAGACGCGCGTTGCTGATCGCGATCGCGGCCTGGAACGCGTACATCTGCAGCGCCTCGCGGCCCCAGGCGCCGGGCCGGCGGCCGTTGCGCGGCCGGTCCACGGAGATCACACCGAGCAGCTCGCCGCTGGACCCGGCCGGCCCGCCGGGCGTGTACATCGGCGCGAAGAGCCGGTCGGAGGGGTGCCACTCGTCCTCGAAGCGGGGGTCGGGGCCGTCGGTGAACCACTGGGGGACGTCGTCGTCGTCGAGCACCCAGCCCTCGGTGTGGGGTATGAAACGCAGGTCGCCCCAGTCCTCGCCCATGCTCAGACGGCGGTCCCAGGACGCACGGGAGCCGACGCGGCCGGTGATGAGGGCCTCCGCGGCCGAGTTGCCGGAGAAGGCGGCGACCACGAGATCGCCGTCGGGCCGTACCAGGTTCACGGCCGCCATCTCGTAGCCGAGGGCGTTCACGACCCCGTCCGCGACGGTCTGCAGTGTGTCCGCCAGGCTGCGCGCCGTGTTCATGTCGGCCATGACCTGGTGCAGCTGCCGCAGGGACGCAAGGCGGACATACGGCTCCGACTCGGTCTCCATGCTCGCCCTCCCCCCGAGACCTCGTAGCGAATCAAGGGTTGTCGTCGGCGTTTCTTTTCCGGTGGTGCCCTTGTGGTGCTCTTACAGGTTCCCCGCCACTGAATCACAGCGCGCTGCCCACTCGGTACACAGGGTCAACAATTCCCGCCCCTTGTGACTCAAGTCACAGGAGAACGTGAACAATTGAGTGGAGTTTCTGCGTTTTCCCTGTGTGTTTACCGAACGCAGTCTTTGCGAGTGTGCGGACATGATGCACGAAGAGCCGGACTCGGGGTCGTAGGACCTTGTCCCGGGGGCCTCTCGGCCGGAGGCCCGATGCGACTCGCGCCGGGCGGAGATTAGCGTTTCCGGTGTGCCGAACAATCCCTCTGCCCTCACTGTGCCCATCGCCCCCACCGCCTCCGGGCATGCTGTGGGGGTGAGTAACGACGAGTTCCGGGCCGCGATGTCCCGGCTGGCCGCGGGCGTGGTCCTGGTGACCGCGCAGGAGCCGCCGCTCGACCCGGACGACCCCGGGGCGCCGCCCGGCGAGGACGTCGGCATGACCGCCACCGCCTTCATGTCGGTCTCCCTCGAACCGCCGCTGGTCCTGGTCAGCCTGCGCGAGGGGTCCCGCATGGACGACCTGCTCGCCGAGCAGCCGCTGTGGGCCGTATCCGTCCTCGCCGACCACCAGCGCCAGACCGCCGGCCGCTTCGCCATGAAGGGCCGGGTCAGCGACCGCCTGCTCTTCGCCGACCTCCCCGTCACCCGCGGCGAGGTCACCGGTGCGCCGCTGGTCGGTGGCGCCCTGGCGGCATTGGAGTGCCGCACCGAGCAGCGGGTGGCGGCCGGGGACCACACCCTGGTGATCGGCCGGGTGCTGACCGCCCGGCTGCCGGGCACGGAGGGCGGCCCGCTCCTCTATTTCCGGGGCAGGTACCGGCAGTTGGGGTAATCGCCGCCGGGGAATGAATTCGTGGTGGTTTTGTGAACTGCCGCTCTACCGTGCCGGTATGACGCCCCGTTGGAAGAAGTGACCCCGAGGAATTTCGACGCCGCGACCGGCATTCGCGTCCGCCCGGACCAGGAGGACGCGGTGTCACCGGTGATGCAGTCGCCGGCCGAGGCTTACGTCCATCCGGCCAGGGTCGCCTGGCCCCGTCTGATCCTCGACGAGGACCGCCCGGTCGGCTTTCTGATGGCCTTCCTCGACATCGACTGGCACGGCGACGGCACGGTGTTTCCGCTCCGGCCTGTGGCGTCTCAACATCGCCGCCGGGGAACAGGGCCGCGGCCAGGGCCTGTCCGGCGGATCAGGTCGCAGGGCACGGGCGGTGCCTCATCGGCGCTGGTGAGCGGGGCGAATGGGGGTGCCCCCGCGCGAGCTC
>NZ_JBIAVN010000024.1:0-26646 GCF_042894285.1 Streptomyces sp. NPDC001544
TCGGTCTTGCGTTTCCGACTCTATCAGATCTTTTCTCGATCCGATTTCCTCGGTGCTTTCCAGGTTTCCCGCTCTCGCGGTTTCCCTTTCCGGCGCTTCCGACTTTATCAGATCCTTTCGGCTCCGATTCCCGGTCGGCGGGCTTGCCGCAGGCCTTCTCGCTTTCGCTCGTCGGCCTTTCGACATTCACTACGTTAGCCGATTCCCTCGCGAACTCATAATCGAGTTCCGCAGCTTCGAATTCGGGCATGCGGGCACGCCGAAAACGTCCCTGCAGAGAGGGAGTCGTAGGTAGTGGGTTGGCCGCTCCGGCTGCTGGCGATTGCCGTACCCGGTTCAGCGGCTCGGGCCACATTACGCACCTCGCCCGCCTGAGTCAACTTCGGCGGCGCCGTGGCACATGGGCCCGGTAGGGGCTGACCGTCGGGTCGCCGTCGATCCAGAAGCGCCAGGGATGGACGTCCCCGTTGCCACCCTCGCCCGCGACCCCGGTGCGCGGACCGTTCCGCACCTGGTCGGAGGGGACGGGGGTTCCGGTCAGGATGCGCAGGGGCGTCTCGCCGGTGGCGCAGGCGTCCGTTCCGTCGAGGGCCCGGTCGACGCCCAGGGCCGTGGCGAGGCGGGCCGGCCCCTTGGCCAGTTCCTTGTCGTTGCGGGCCGAGAGTCGACGTTTACGGGCGAGCTCCTCCCCCTCGACGATCTCGCCGGCGCGCAGCAGGACCGCGCTCGCGATGCCCTCGGGGCCGCACACCAGGTTCATGCAGAACCACATGCCGTAGGTGAAGTACACGTATACGTGTCCGGGAGGGCCGAACATCACCTCGTTGCGGGGCGTGCGCCCACGGTAGGCGTGGGAGCCGGGGTCGTTCATGCCGTCGTACGCCTCGACCTCCGTCAGGCGCACCGCGATCGTGCCCTCCGGGGTCGTGCGGACGAGGACTCGGCCCAGCAGGTCGGGCGCGACCTCGAGCACGGGCCGGTCGAAGAACTTCCTGGGCAGGGGCGTACGGTCCGAGGGCGCGATCATGGCGTACGAGCGTAGTCCAGACGGGTGGATTCCAAGGACTGGTCAAGGATCCGTCCGCTTGTCAGGGTGTGGGCGCGGAACCGGTCGTACGTGGATCGCGTTTCTAGGGATCAAGGATCCGTATCCAAAGGGAGAGTCAATGGCGTTCAAGAAGCTGCTCGCGAGCCTGGGGGCCGGCGGGGCTTCGGTCGAGACGGTGCTGGCCGAGGTCAACGTGGTGCCCGGTGGCGTCGTCCAGGGTGAGGTGCGGATCCAGGGCGGGTCCGTCAACCAGAACATCGAGGGTCTGGCCGTCGGCCTGCAGGCGCAGGTCGAGGTGGAGAGCGGCGACGAGGAATACAAGCAGAACATCGAGTTCACCAAGCTCCGGCTCGGCGGGGCCTTCGAGCTGCAGGCCGGTGCCGTGCACGCGGTGCCGTTCGGGCTGGAGATCCCTTGGGAGACGCCGGTCACGATGATCGACGGGCAGGCGCTGCGCGGGATGCACATCGGGGTGAAGACCGAGCTGGAGATCGCGCGGGCCGTGGACTCCGGTGACCTCGACCCCATCAACGTGCACCCGCTGCCGGCGCAGAAGGCGATCCTGGACGGGTTCATCCAGCTCGGCTTCCGCTTCAAGAGCGCGGACATGGAGCGCGGTCACATCCGGGGTACGCGTCAGCGGCTGCCCTTCTACCAGGAGATCGAGTTCTACCCGCCGTCGCAGTACCGCGGTCTGAACCAGGTCGAGCTGAGCTTCGTGGCCGACGAGCACGCCATGGACGTGGTGCTGGAGATGGACAAGAAGGCGGGGCTGTTCAGCGAGGGCAGCGACACCTTCCGGTCGTTCCAGGTGGGGCTGCACGACTACCAGGGGACCGACTGGGCGGCCTACCTCAACCAGTGGCTGTCCGAGGTGGGCAGCAAGCGCAACTGGTTCTAGAGCGACTGGACAGCCCCGGCCGGTCGGCCGGGGCTGCCGCGATGTGGCGGTGTCTCAGCCGTCCGCCGACAGTGCCGTCATCGGGCTGACCCGGGCCGCGCGGCGGGCCGGCCGCCCGTAACCGGGTGGAGATCGCCGCCTGGGCCTGGGAACGCGGACTGGTCGGGTGAGCCCACGGACGGCCTCGGGCGGCACGTACGCCCCGTGGGGGCTTAGGCCCTGTCGTGTGGATCATCCCGGCGTCGCGGGCCCTGGCACGCACTCCCCCACCTTGCAGCTACACGCTCCCCCATCGTCCCCGCTCGGGCCGGTCAGAAGGCACCGTCGATCTCAACCAGCCTGATCCAAACGACAGGGCCTAAGCTCGGAGTGCACTGACTTCAGAACCGTTCAGGAGGTACCGAGGTGACCGAGCTCAAGAGGCGGCCGCTCCCCCACGACTTCCACCCGCCCGTGCCCTCGTTCACGGTCACGAGTGAGGACGTCCAGGAGGGGGCGACCCTCAAGGACGCTCAGGTACACGCGGTCGGCAACACCTCGCCGCAGCTGCGGTGGGAGGGTTTTCCGCCGGAGACCAAGAGCTTCGCCGTGACCTGCTACGACCCGGACGCTCCCACGGGCAGCGGGTTCTGGCACTGGGTGCTGTTCGACATCCCGGCCTCCGTCACCGAGCTGCCTGCCGGGGCGGGCGGTGGCAAGTTCGAGGGGCTGCCCGAGGGTGCCGTGCACGCGCGGAACGACTACGGGACGAAGGACTTCGGCGGTGCCGCGCCGCCACCCGGCGACGGACCGCACCGGTACGTCTTCACCGTGTACGCGGTGGACCAGGAGAAGCTCGGCCCGGATTCCGACACCTCGCCGGCGGCCGTCGGTTTCAACCTGCGTTTCCACACGATCGCGCGGGCTCAGCTCATCGGTGAGTACGAGATCCCCGGAAAGGGCTGATCGAGCTCAGCGTTCATGGAACGTTTGCCCGCCTCTGGTCTTGGAATTGATCAGAGGCGGGCAGTTTTTATTGCGTTGTCCATCTCGGCGCGCCCGTCCAGAGTTGATCCAAGCCCGCCGGGGGGTGGGCCGGTGCACATGGGAGGTGGGCTGGATGCGTGACACGCTGGTGCTGAACGCGAGCTTCGAGCCGCTGTCGACGGTGACGTTGAACCGGGCCGTCGTGCTGGTTCTGACGGCCAAGGCCGTCGTCGAGCAGGCCCACCCCGAACTGCGTATGCGCGGCGCCGATGTGGACATACCCGCGCCCCGGGTGATCCGGCTGTGCAGGTACGTACGGGTGCCGTTCCGAAGACAAGCCCCGTGGTCGAGGCGGGGCGTGCTGGTCCGGGACCGGCACCGCTGCGCGTACTGCGGCCGGCGGGCGACGACCGTGGACCACGTGGTGCCGCGGGCGCAGGGTGGGCAGGACACGTGGCTGAACACGGTCGCCGCGTGCGCGGAGGACAATCACCGCAAGGCCAACCGGACGCCGGAGGAGGCGGGCATGACCCTGCTCCGGCAGCCGTTCGAGCCGACACCGGCCGACGCGATGCTGTTGGCCCTGGGGCAGGAGGACTTGGGGGCGCTGGCCGAGTGGCTGGCGCCCAGCGCGTCGGCTGCGTAGGCCGCCGCGGCGGTAGGTGACGGGGGCCCGCCTTCCTGGTGAAGGCGGGCCCCGTCACATGACCGGAGTCAGTCGATCGACGGCTTCTCGCGGCGCTGGTCCGGGACGCTACCGGACGCGTTGCCGTTGCCGCCGCCGTTGCCGCCGGAGCCGCCCGACAGGGGGCCGAAGTTGCCCATCGCGCCGGACAGTCCCTTCAGGGCGTCGCCGATTTCGCTGGGGACGATCCAGAGCTTGTTGGCGTCGCCTTCGGCGATCTTCGGGAGCATCTGGAGGTACTGGTAGGAGAGGAGCTTCTGGTCCGGGTCTCCGGCATGGATCGCCTCGAAGACCGTACGGACGGCCTGCGCCTCGCCCTCGGCGCGCAGGGCCGCGGCCTTGGCCTCACCCTCGGCGCGCAGGATCTGGGACTGCTTCTCGCCCTCGGCGGTGAGGATGGCGGCCTGGCGCGTACCTTCGGCGGTGAGGATCGCGGCGCGCTTGTCACGGTCGGCGCGCATCTGCTTCTCCATCGAGTCCTGGATGGAGGTGGGCGGTTCGATGGCCTTGAGCTCCACGCGGTTGACGCGGATGCCCCACTTGCCGGTGGCCTCGTCGAGGACGCCGCGCAGGGCCGCGTTGATCTCCTCGCGGGACGTCAGGGTCCGCTCCAGGTCCATGCCGCCGATGATGTTGCGCAGCGTGGTGACGGTGAGCTGCTCGATGGCCTGGATGTAGCTGGCGACCTCGTAGGTCGCGGCCCGGGCGTCGGTCACCTGGTAGTAGATGACGGTGTCGATGTTGACGACCAGGTTGTCCTGGGTGATCACCGGCTGGGGCGGGAACGGCACGACCTGTTCGCGCAGGTCGATGCGGTTGCGGATGGTGTCGATGAACGGGACGACGATGTTCAGGCCCGCGTTCAGTGTCCGCGTGTAGCGGCCGAAGCGCTCCACGATGGCGGCGCTGGCCTGTGGGATGACCTGGATGGTCTTGATCAGGGCGATGAAGACCAACACCACCAGAATGATCAGGACGATGATGACCGGTTCCATCGTGTTCCCCGTACCCTTCTCCGCCTCGGCGCCTCGGAAGATCTTATGGCTGTTGAAGATCTTGCTGGTCGAGTCTGACAGACCGTAGTGGAACTCGTGAGGTGTTCACCCCAGTTGAGTCCTGCGAGGTCAGATGACGATCGCGGTGGCTCCTTCGATCTCCACGACGTCCACCTCCTGACCCACCTCGTAGGCGCGGTCGGGGTGGAGGGAGCGCGCGGACCACACTTCCCCGGCGAGCTTGATCCGGCCGTCGGAGCCGTCGACCCGTTCCAGTACGACGGCCTGCTTGCCCTTCAACGCGTCGACGCCGGTGACGAGTTGGGGGAGCTGGCTGCCGTGCCGGGCGGCTATGGGCCGTACGACGGCGATCAGGGCGACCGAGACGACGACGAAGGCGAGTACCTGGACCACGACGTCGAGGCCCAGGCCGGCCGCGACCGCGGCCGCCACGGCTCCCACCGCGAGCATGCCGAACTCCGGCATCGCGGTGACCACGAGCGGGATTCCGAGCGCTGCCGCGCCGACGAGCCACCACACCCATGCGTCGATGTCGTTCACACGGTCATGGTAGGGCCGCGGGTCTGCGGCGCACAGGGCGCAAAGGGGGTCAGGACAGGGGCAGTCCGTGCGCGGTCCAGCGGTCGCCGACCTGCTCGACGACGAGCGGGAGTCCGAAGCAGAGGGAGAGGTTGCGGGAGGTGAGTTCGAGCTCCAGCGGGCCCGCGGCGAGGACCTTGCCCTGACGGATCATGAGGACGTGGGTGAAGCCGGGGGCGATCTCCTCGACATGGTGGGTGACCATGATCATCGAGGGGGCGATCGGGTCGCGGGCGAGGCGGCCGAGGCGGCGGACCAGGTCCTCACGGCCGCCGAGGTCGAGGCCGGCGGCGGGCTCGTCGAGGAGCAGCAGTTCCGGGTCGGTCATCAGGGCGCGGGCGATCAGGGTGCGCTTGCGCTCGCCCTCGGAGAGGGTGCCGAAACGGCGCTCGAGGTAGTCGCTCATGCCGAGGCGGTCGAGGAAGGCGCGGGCACGCTGCTCGTCGATCTCGTCGTACTCCTCCTGCCAGCCGGCCGTCATGCCGTACGCGGCGGTCAGCACGGTCTGCAGGACGGTCTGGCGCTTGGGGAGCTTCTCCGCCATGGCGATGCCGGCCATGCCGATGCGGGGGCGCAGGTCGAAGACGTCGACCTTGCCGAGGGTGTCGCCGAGGATGGTGGCGGTGCCCTGGCTGGGGAAGAGGTAGCTGGAGGCGACGTTCAGGAGGGTGGTCTTGCCGGCGCCGTTCGGGCCGAGGATGACCCAGCGCTCGCCCTCCTTGACCGACCAGGAGACCTGGTCCACCAGAGCCCGGCCCTCGCGGACCACGGATACGTCCTGAAGCTCCAGAACATCGCTCATGAGCGCGTTGTCTCCCCTTGCAGTGTGGCCGGTCTCGGCTCTCGCGTACGCCTGTGGCTCGGTCCGCCGCGCCGGTGGGCGCAGCCCTTATGAAATCTACGCCACGAGTGCGGCGGCCCATTCCATCGGTCCGGTCCTTAGGGTGGGGGCATGCTCTCGGAACCACGTTCAGGACGCCTCGCAGCTTGGGGAAATGCCCTTTTGGGCGGACTTGTCTCTCCGGACGACGCGGTGGCCGCCATCGTCGGCGACGATGCGGTGCACCGGGTGGAGGGGCTGCCGGGCGAGTCCGCGCCCGTCGGTCTCACGCTCGCGCTGGGGCGGCTGCGGGCGCTCGGGGTGAGCGGGCTGTGCGTCGCGCTGCCCCGGCCGGGACACCCGCTGGGGCTGAGCGGGCCGCCGGAGTTCAACGCGCGGGCGCTGGAGGCCGAGGAGGCGGTGGTCGGTCACGGCGCCTCGCTGGGGCTGGTGCCGGAGGTGTCTGGCTACCGCCAGTGCTTCGCAGACGAGGCGGGTCCCGCCGGGGATGTGCACGTCGAGGTGGTCTGGCATGTGCTTCCCGTGCGGGAGGCTCCGCCGGCCGACGTGCCGTCGCTCGGGGAGGCCGAGCGGGAGCTGGCGGAGGCGTTGCGGGAGGCGACGGAGGTGCTCTCGCGGCTGGACGTCGCCGGGTCGGGGCCGGTGGCGGAGGCGGCGATCGACGCGTACCGGGCTCGTGCCGAGCCAGGGCGGGAGGTGCTGGCGCCGGGGTATCCGCCGCGGGCGGTGCGGGTGCTGGAGCTGGCTCAGCGGGTGGGGCTGCTGGTGTCGCTGGCGTACGACAACGGGCACGGCGGTGCGGTGAGCTCCGCCGAGATGGCGGCTCGGGGGGAGGCGTTGCGGCCTGTCGAGCGGACGGCTCGGCGGGCGCAGGTCGCGGCGTACAACTCCGTCGTGGAGGAGCGGGAGCGGGGGGTGCGGTGACGCTGGCCGCTGTCTTCACCGGGATTATGTGAACGCCGGCTGGGGGCTGCCGCCCCCAGGTCCCCGCTTCGGCCTGAACGGCCTCGTCCTCAAACTCCCCCGGAGGGGGCACCCCCGGACGGGCTGGGGCCACCTGGACCGGCACCAGTCGTACGCCCCCAATGACCACGACCCGAAAACCCGACAGGCCCCCCGGTGCACACGGGAGGCCTGGGTTCCGGGTGGCGGGGGTCAGTGGTTGACGCCCAGGTTGCCGAAGGCCGGGTTCAGGGCGCCGATGACGTTCACGGTGTTGCCCACCGCGTTCACCGGGACGTGCACCGGGGCCTGGACGACGTTGCCCGAGAGGACACCCGGGGAGTGCACGGCCTCGCCGTTCGCCCACGCGCCGCCGGTGGTGGCGGAGGCCATTCCGGTGCCGGCGGCGATCAGTCCACCGGCCACCATCGTCACGGCCGCCGCCTTCTTCAGGTTCTTCACTTCTGTGTCCCCTCCTTGCGGTCACCGCGGCACTCGCCGCGGCACGCACTGGAGAACGCCGGAGATCGGCGGGGGATGCGCCGTCCGGATGACATTCCCACGACGGTATGAATCTCAGCCCGTCACACCATGACGTACCGCCCACAACGCCGCCTGTGTGCGGTCCGCCAGGTCGAGTTTCATCAGGATGTTCGAGACGTGCGTCTTGACGGTCTTCTCGGAGAGGACGAGAGCACGGGCGATCTCCCGGTTGGAGCGGCCGTCGGCTATGAGCCCGAGCACCTCGCGCTCCCGCTCGGTCAGCGAACCGGGCCTGCCCTGGCCCGAGTTGGCGTCCTCCTGGGACAACAGCGCGCCGGCGACCTCCGGCTGGAGCAGGACGTGTCCGGCGTGGACGGAGCGGATGGCGCCGGCGAGGGCGTCGGGGTCCACGTCCTTGTACACGTACCCTGCGGCGCCCGCGCGCAGGGCCGGGACCACCGTGCGCTGTTCGGTGAAGCTGGTGACGATCACCACGCGCGCGGGATTGTCGAGCTCTCGGAGCCGGCGCAGGGCGTCGATGCCGTCCATGCCCGGCATCCTGACGTCCATCAGGACGATGTCCGGCTTCAGTTCCTCGGCGCGGGCGACACCTTCGGCGCCGTCGGCCGCCTCGCCCACGACCTCGATGTCGTCCTGCACCTCCAGGAAGGTGCGCAGTCCCCGGCGGACGACCTGGTGGTCGTCGACGAGCAGCACCCTGATTGCGTCAGCCACCGGGGACCTCCATCTCGATCGTGGTGCCCTTGCCGGGCGCCGATTCCACGGTGAGTCGGCCGCCGGCCCCGCTCGCCCGGTCCCGCATGGAGACCAGCCCCAGGTGGCGGCCCGCTCGGCGGACGGTCTGCGGGTCGAAGCCGCGGCCGTCGTCGGTGACGCGCAGCACGGCTCCGTGGCCGCGCCGGGCCACGGTCACGTCGACGTGCTCGGCGCCGGAGTGCCGCAGGGCGTTGTGCAGGGCTTCCTGGGCGACCCGCAGCATGGCCTCCTCCTGGGCGGCGGGCAGGGCGCGGAAGCTGTGGGCGGCGAACGCCACGCGCGCGGTGTGGGCGCGGTCGAGGACCTGTATCTGGGTGCGCAGGGTGGCGACCAGCCCGTCCTCGTCGAGCGCCGCGGGCCTCAACTCCACGACGGCCGCGCGCAGCTCGTCGGCGGCTTCGGCGGCCAGCGCCGCCACCTGTTGCAGTTCGCCCTTGGCGCGGGCCGGGTCGCGGTCGACCAGTGCGGCTGCCGCCTGTGCGGTCAGGCGCAGCGAGAACAGCTTCTGACTGACCGCGTCGTGCAGCTCGTGCGCGAGGCGGGAGCGTTCCTCCGCGATGGTCAGTTCGCGGCTGCGTTCGTAGAGGCGGGCGTTGGTGAGGGCGATGGCGGCGTGCTGGGCCAGGATGCCGAGCAGTTCCGCGTCCTCCTCGGTGAAGCCGCAGCCTCCCTGCGGTTTGGCGCAGTCCTTGTTGGCCAGGAAGAGGGCACCGATGACCTCGTCGCCGTCCTTGATCGGCAGGCCCAGGAAGTCGGACATCTCGGGGTGGGCGGACGGCCAGCCCTCGAAACGGGTGTCCTTGCGCACGTCGGCGAGGCGCACGGGGCGGGCCTCGTCGAGCATCGCGGCGAGGATGCCGTGCCGGCGCGGGAGCGGGCCGATGGCCTTCCACTGGGCGTCACTGACGCCGTCGACGACGAACTGGGCGAAGCCGCCGTGGTCGTCCGGGACCCCTAGGGCGGCGTACTGCGCGTCGAGCAGCTCGCGGGCCGAGGCGACGATCGTCTTGAGGACGTCCCGCACCTCCAGATGCCTGCTCATGGCCAGTAGCGCGGCACTCACCGCGGCGAGGCCGGACCTGGGGCCTTGACTCATGCCCTCACGGTACCGGCGGGGCGTAGGGGCGCGGATGGGACCGGCGGCGGCATCGGCCGGGCCGGTGGGACTAGGTCCCGTGGCGTAGGGCGCGGAGGCGGAAAGGGGCGAGCGGGGGCAGGAAGGGGCGAATGCCCTCACGCAGAGCATTGCGTCAGCAACGTCCGGTGAAGACGCTGTGACGTCGATGTGAGCCCGCACATAGGGCGCACATCACGTACGAACGGACATAGGAGAGGGAGTGTCCTCCCTGAACGGGACGGATGCTCCAATCTGTCCCGATTTGCCCGTCCCTGATCCACTATGTGGCTTCGTACGTCACACCTTTGCCTGCTCATTTTGCGGCCGCTAAGAATTGCCTCCGTCGCTCGGCGCCGTGGGTTTCAGCCCGCGGCGTTCGTGCGGGAAGGAACCGACTCCCGCGGCACGAGAGCGACCTCCGCGCGATTCGAAGAGGTCCATCACCCATGCTCAAGAACCTTCACATCCGTCGTCTCAGTCCGGCCCTGACCAAGCAGCTCCGTCCGGCCCTGACCAAGCACAACAAGATCGCGATCGCCGGCGTCTCCACCCTCGGTGCCGCCGCCCTCGCCTTCTCGGCGGTTCCCAGCAGCGCGCAGACGGTCACGACGGGTACCCCCGCGGCCGCGCCCCAGGCGGTCTACGGCTCCCAGCGGATACCGGAGATCAAGGGCACCGTGACCGACCAGCTCGCCACCGAGACGGTGAAGGTCGAGGCCATCGCGGCGAAGCAGAAGGCCGCCGCGGACGCCGCGACGAAGAAGGCCGCCGCCGCTGCCGCCGTCAAGAAGGCCGCCCAGGAACGCGCCGCCCAGGAGCGCGCCACCCAGGCACACGCCACCCAGGCACACGCCGCCACGGCCGCCGTGAGCCGGTCCACGACGCGCACCGCCGTGAAGCCGGCCGCCGCGAAGAGCTACGCCAACAACCTGGACGGCTGGATCCGGCACTCCCTGGACATCATGCGGTCCAAGGGCATCCCGGGCAGCTACAGCGGCCTGCACCGCAACATCATGCGGGAGTCCTCCGGCAACCCCCAGGCCATCAACGACTGGGACATCAACGCCGTCAACGGCATCCCGTCGAAGGGCCTGCTCCAGGTCATCCCGCCGACCTTCGCCGCGTACCACGTCGCCGGCACGTCGTGGAACATCTACGACCCGGTCGCCAACATCACCGCCGCGGCCAACTACGCGGCCCACCGGTACGGCTCCATCGACAACGTCAACAGCGCGTACTGAGGTCGGCGCGGACCTTTCGACACACGCGGAAGGGCGGCACCCCGTTGCGGGGTGCCGCCCTGCGTCGTTCCACCGGCTCCCTTACTTGCGCATGACCTCGGGCTCGTGGCGGCGCAGGAAGCGGGCCACGAGGAAGCCGCAGATCACGCCGAGGACGATCAGCGCGACCATGTCCATGGTCCAGACGGAGGCCTGGTGGTTCCAGAGCGGGTCGGTGTTGCCCGGGTCGTCGGTGTTCGGGGCGATGTTGTTGAAGTCCAGCGTGGTGCCGGCGGCGGCCACCGCCCAGCGCGACGGCATCAGGTACGAGACCTGGTTCACGCCGACGGCGCCGTTCAGGGTGAACAGGCAGCCGGTGAAGACGACCTGGATGATCGCGAACATGACCAGCAGCGGCATGGTCTTCTCCGCGGTCTTCACCAGCGAGGAGATGACCAGGCCCACCATCATCGAGGTGAAGCCCAGCGCCATGATCGGCAGGCACAGCTCGAACAGCGTGGAGCCGCCCAGGACGAGGCCCCGGTCGGGGATCTCCCGGCTGGAGAAGCCGATGAGGCCGACCATCAGGCCCTGCAGCACGGTGACCGCGCCGAGGACGACCACCTTGGACATCAGGTACGCCGAGCGGGACAGGCCGGTCGCCCGTTCCCGCTCGTAGATGACCCGTTCCTTGATCAGCTCACGCACGGAGTTCGCGGCGCCCGCGAAGCACGCGCCGACGGCGAGGATCAGCAGGACCGTGGTCGCCGTGCCGTTCGGGACGGGCACGTGCGTCTTCGGGTTGATGGGGTTGACCAGCAGACCCTTGTCCGAGTCGATGAGCAGGCTGACCGCGCCGAGCACCGCGGGCAGGATCACCGTCAGTGCCAGGAAGCCCTTGTCGGAGGCGATGACCGCCACGTACCGCCGGATCAGGGTCAGCAGCTGTGAGCCCCAGCCCTGCGGCTTGGGCGGCTTCATCGCCTGTGGCGGGGGCATGGGTACGGCCTGTGGGGCTACGGCGTCGATGTCCGCGGCGTACATCTGGTAGTGCTGCGAGCCCTTCCAGCGGCCGGCCCAGTCGTAGTCGCGGTAGTTCTCGAAGGCGGAGAAGACGTCGGCCCAGGTGTCGTAGCCGAAGAAGTTCAGCGCTTCCTCGGGCGGCCCGAAGTAGGCGACCGCGCCGCCCGGCGCCATCACCAGCAGCTTGTCGCACAGCGCCAGCTCGGCCACCGAGTGGGTGACGACGAGGACCGTACGGCCGTCGTCGGCGAGGCCGCGCAGGAGCTGCATGACGTCGCGGTCCATGCCCGGGTCCAGGCCGGAGGTCGGCTCGTCCAGGAAGATCAGCGACGGCTTGGTGAGCAGCTCCAGGGCCACCGAGACGCGCTTGCGCTGACCGCCGGAGAGGGAGGTGACCTTCTTGTCCTTGTGGATGTCGAGCTTGAGCTCGCGCAGCACCTCCTCGATACGGGCGTTGCGCTCGGCGGCCGTGGTGTCGGCCGGGAAGCGCAGCTTCGCCGCGTACTTGAGGGCCTTCTTGACGCTCAGCTCCTTGTGCAGGATGTCGTCCTGCGGGACCAGGCCGATGCGCTGGCGCAGCTCGGCGAACTGCTTGTACAGGTTCCGGTTGTCGTACAGGACCTCGCCCTGGTTGGCGGGCCGGTAGCCGGTGAGCGCCTTGAGCAGGGTGGACTTGCCGGAGCCGGACGGGCCGATGACCGCGATCAGGGACTTCTCCGGGACACCGAAGGAGACGTCCTTCAGGATCTGCTTGCCGCCGTCGACCGTGACGGTCAGGTGGCGTGCGGAGAAGGAGACCTCACCGGTGTCGACGAACTCCTCGAGGCGGTCACCGACGATGCGGAACGTGGAGTGGCCGACGCCGACGATGTCGGTCGGGCCGAGCAGTTGTGTGCCGCCCTTGGCGATCGGCTGGCCGTTGACGTACGTGCCGTTGTGCGAGCCGAGGTCGCGGATCTCGAACCGGCCGTCGGGCGTGGCGTGGAACTCCGCGTGGTGGCGGGAGACCTGCAGGTCGGAGACGACCAGGTCGTTCTCCAGGGAACGGCCGATGCGCATCACGAGGCCGAGGGAGAACTGGTGGAACGTGGTCGGGCTGCGGTCGCCGTGCACGGGCGGCGTCCCCGCGTCGCCGCCGGGCACCTTCTGCGCGTAGGCCTCGTGCGGGCCGCTCTGCTGCTGGGGGATCGCTTGCGGAACCGGCGCGGGCTGCTGCGGCTGCTGCCAGCCGGCCTGCGGCCGCGCGGCCTGCGGCTGGGGCGCCTGCTGCGGCGGGGCCTGCTGGGCCCAGCCGGCGCCCGCGCCCTGGGCGGCGTACGGCTGCTGCTGGGGCTGGGCGACCGCCGCCGCGGCGGCGGAGAGGTTCAGGCGCGGTCCGTCGGTGGCGTTGCCGAGGTACACGGCCGAGCCGGGGCCGATCTCCATCTGCTGCGGGATCCGCTGACCCTGCGCGAACGTGCCGTTGGTGCTGCCGTGGTCCTCGATGACCCAGCTACGGCCGTTGAAGCTGACCGTGGCGTGCCGCCAGGAGACCCTGGCGTCGTCGAACACGATGTCCCCCTGCGGATCGCGTCCGAGGGTGTAGGTCCTGGACGCATCGAGCGTCCAGGTCCGTCCGTTTGATTCCAGTACGAGTTCCCGCACTCCGCGCCCCACTGAGTTGTCCCCCGAATTACCCCCAACACAGGGAGTCTAGGGATGTCGAACATCGTGGGGAACTATTCCAGGCTCCGCCCTCTGACCGAAAGTCGGGCCTTGCCAAGGGCGCCCGTGGACGCTTCGACTCATCCCGTTGACGGGGTTGAAATCGGGCCGGAGAGTGGTAATCCCCCGCGAGGGGGACATGCGCGGCCGCCGGCCGCGCAGCGGATCGGGGGGTCTGCCATGGGTACTGCCACGGGAGTCGGGACCGCGCGGCGCGGCAGCGGGCTGCCGTGGGGTGACATCCTGTTGTCGGCGATCGCCGCCGTGAGTTGGGCGTTGATCGGGATGGCGGGTACGGCCGCGCTCGGACTGCACCTCTTGAGGGCGGACACCGCGGGCTCGCTGGGGCCGATGACGGCGGCGGTGGTGGCGCTGGGCGCGGGTGGTTCGGTCTCCCCGTCCGGTGACGTGTCCGCGTTCGGTCTGAAAGGCGCTCAGGCCCACACGGCCATCGAGATCACGCCACTCGGGGTGAGCCTGGTCGGTGCGCTGCTGTTGTCGTGGCTCTTCCTACGGTCCCTGCGCACGGCCGGAGTTGTCGTCTCCCCTGCCGAACTCCTCGCGCGTGCGGGCTCGGTGGTGGCGCTGTTCGTGGCGATGCTCGGGGGGCTGGCCTGGGCGGGGCACGACGTCATCACCATCGACGGCGGTTCGCTCGGGCTGGGCGAACTGCCCGGTGCCGGCGGAGGCGGCGGTGGAGTGCGGATTCCCGGCGTCGGCGACCTCGGGGACATCGGCGGGCTGCTGCCCGACCGGCTCGGCGACCTGATCCACGCCAAGGCGGCGGTCGGCTTCACCGTGGACACCGCGCCCACCCTGCTCGGCGGTCTCGGCTGGTCCGCCGGGACCCTGCTGATCGCGCTGCTCGCCTCGCGCCGCACTCCGCTGCCGGGCGGCTGGGAGATGGTGCACCGGGTGGTCCGGCCGGCGGCTTCGTCCCTCGTGACCGTGCTGCTCCTGGCCGTGGCGGCGGGCCTCGCGGCGGCGGCGTACGCGGCGGTCGGTGACGACCGTCCGGGACGGATCGTGGGCGCGGCGCTCCTCGGCGCGCCGAACGGCGTGTGGCTCGGTGTGCCGACCGGCCTCTTCGTGCCGTGGGACGGCAAGGCGACGGGCGTACTGGCGGGGCTCCTGCCCGACCCGCTGGACAGGTTCCTCGGCGGGGGGTCGGGCCGGCCGGTGACCTTGGGCCGACTCGCCGAACTGGACGGGCGGGTGTGGCTGCTCGGGGTGGCGGCGGCGCTGTTGATGCTGTCTGCCGGGGTGCTGACAGCGGTGCGGACCCCTCCGGGGGGCGGGCGGGGTGCGGTCGGTTCCGCGGGGGACGGACGGGGTGCGGCCGGGGCGCCGAGCGCCGGGCAGGGTGCGGTCGGTTTCGCCGGGGACGGACGGGGTGCGGCCGGGGCGCCGAGCGCCGGGCAGGGCGCGGTCGGTTTCGCCGGGGACGGACGGGGTGCGGCCGGGGCGCCGAGCGCCGGGCAGGGCGCGGTCCGTTTCGCGGGGCGGTGTGCGCTGCGGCTGGGGCTCGCCACGGCGCTGACGCTGCCGTTGCTGGTCTGGCTGGCCGACGTCTCGGTGGACGCCTCGCTGTCCGTGCTGGGCTTCGACGCGTTCGGCGCCGGGATCGACCTGCACGGGCATCTGGGCACGGCCCTGCTGCTCGGGGCCGCGTGGGGTGCCGGGGCGGGGGCCGCGGGGGCGCTGCTGGCGTGGGCGTTCGGGGGCGCGGGGCGGGGAGCGGCCGCGTTGGCACTGGGTGACGTGGGGAGGGCGCGTGGGTACGGGGACCCGGAGCACGCGGGACCTTACGCCCCGAGCACGCCGTACCGCCCGCCGAACCCCGCTACGAACCCGTACCTGCGGCTGCCGGAGGAACTGCGGGACCGGGAGGCCGGGTCACCCGCCCCGGGTGACGCGCCCCCTGCCGTCGGCTCGGGGCCGTACGACGCCACGTGGCCCCGGGATGGCGGGCGGACCGCCGGGCCCGCGCCGGAGGCGCCGCCAGCGCCCGGGGACGTGTACGGTGCTCCGACAGTGGCCCGGCCGATCGGTCCGCCCCCGCGCTCCCCCCGGAGGCCGGCGCCTCGCTCGCGCGACCGGTCAGCGAGCCCGCGGGACGACGGCCCTCCCCCGCCGCCCCCACCGCCTCCGCCCGGGAACCAGGAGGGGCGACGCTGAGACACGGCGGGGCACCCCCGGAGTGAGACCCGCGCAGGGAAGCCGGCCTCGGCGGCGCTGCGAGCGCCGGGACGGGGCGCGGCGCGAAGCCCCGTGGCGGCGCGGCGTCCGCCGGGTGACGCGGACGAGGTCGGGTCGTCGGGGTTTCGCAACCGGAGCGACACCCACTGTTCCCTGTCCGCTAGACGGACCGCGCGGGCGGAAGGCACTCGGTGCCGGATACGGTGGACACACCATGAGCGCTTCGCAGACCCCCGCCTCAGTGAGCCCCGAGGTTCCCACTCTCCTCGTCAAGATCTTCGGCAAGGACAGTCCGGGCATCACGGCCGGCCTCTTCGACACGCTTGCCGCCTTCCGCGTGGACGTGGTCGACATCGAGCAGGTCGTCACTCGTGGCCGCCTGGTGCTCTGCGCACTGGTGACGCACCCGCCCGCCGGGCTGGAGGGCGATCTGCGGGCCACCGTGCACAGCTGGGCCGAGTCGATGAAGATGCAGGCGGAGATCATCTCCGGCCGGGGCGACAACCGTCCGCGCGGTCTCGGGCGCTCCCTGGTGACCGTCCTCGGGCATCCCCTCACCGCCGAGGCGACCGCCGCGATCGCGTCCCGGATCGCCAAGACCGGCGGCAACATCGACCGTATCTTCCGGCTCGCCAAGTACCCCGTCACGGCGGTGGAGTTCGCGGTGTCCGGTGTGGAGACCGAGCCGCTGCGCACCGCCCTGGTGACGGACGCGGCGGCGCTCGGCGTGGACGTCGCGGTCGTGTCGGCGGGCCTGCACCGGCGGGCGCAGCGCCTGGTGGTGATGGACGTGGACTCCACGCTGATCCAGGACGAGGTGATCGAACTCTTCGCCGCGCACGCCGGCTGCGAGGACAAGGTCGCCGAGGTGACGGCGGCCGCGATGCGCGGTGAGCTGGACTTCGAGCAGTCGCTGCACGCGCGCGTGGCCCTGCTGGAGGGTCTGGACGCCTCGGTGGTGCAGAAGGTCCGGGGCGAGGTACGGCTGACTCCGGGGGCCCGGACCCTGATCCGGACGCTGAAGCGGCTCGGCTACCAGGTCGGTGTGGTCTCGGGTGGTTTCACGCAGGTCACCGACGATCTGAAGGAGCGGCTCGGGCTGGACTTCGCCCAGGCCAACACGCTGGAGATCGTCGACGGGAAGCTGACCGGCCGGGTCACCGGCGAGATCGTGGACCGGGCGGGCAAGGCGCGGCTGCTGCGCCGGTTCGCCGCCGAGGCCGGTGTTCCGCTGTCGCAGACCGTGGCGATCGGCGACGGCGCCAACGACCTGGACATGCTGAACGCGGCGGGGCTGGGTGTGGCCTTCAACGCCAAGCCGGTCGTCCGTGAGGCGGCGCACGCCGCGGTGAACGTGCCCTTCCTGGACACCGTCCTGTATCTGCTGGGGGTCACCCGCGAAGAGGTCGAGGCGGCGGACACGCACGACGAGGGCTGACGGCCCGCGTGGCCGGGTCACGCACCCGGCCCGCGCACCCGGGCCGGAGAGGGCCCGCCACCGCCCGGTGGCGGGCCCTGTCGCCGTCACTCCGACGGGGCCCAGTAGTCGACCAGCGTGGCCGTGCCCGGCTCCAGGCTCTTCCAGGACCCGGTGAAGGTCAGGACCGCGAAGGCGGCGGCGGGGAAGCCCCGGCGGTTCATCCGCTCGCGGGCGTCGCCCTCGGCGGAGGCGGCGAGGATGTCGGCGAGCCCGTGCACACCCGGGTTGTGACCGATCAGGATCACGCTCTGTGTCTCGTCGTCGATCTCGTTGAACAGAGTGATCAGTTCGCCGGGTGAGGCCTCGTAGACCCGCTCCTCATAGATGGTTTTCGGCCGCTCTGGGAGCTCGTGGACGGCGAGCTTCCAGGTCTCGCGGGTGCGGACGGCGGTGGAGCACAGGGCCAGGTCGAGGTGGATGCCGGAGTCGGCCAGCTTGCGGCCGGCGACTGGGGCGTCCTTGCGGCCCCGCTCGGCGAGCGGCCGCTCGTGGTCGTTCACCTGTGGCCAGTCGGCTTTCGCATGCCGGAAGAGGACAATCCTGCGGGGTTCTGCGACGCTCATGGCACCCAGCTTCGCATGAAACAGGCCATGGGGCGCAGGGAGTTGACATGCGGATTTACCGACGGGAGGCGCATGGCGGACTCCCCGCCGCTAGCCGGTGACCAGCCGCAGCACCCGTTCGAGAAGGTGGGTGAGCGCCGGGTCGCCGGTGGCCGCCTGCGCGTTGGCCGGGTTGAGTATCAGCACCAGCAGGGAGAGGAAGGCGAGCGCGGGCAGCGCGAGGGCCCACCAGCGCAGCCGGATTTCGACGCCGCCCGAGGTCGCCGGGTGTGGCCGGGTGTGCGTACGGGCCGACATGTTCGCCTCCGCGGGTCTCCGAGTGGTTCGTGGTCCGCCACTCGCGGCCACATCTCGAAGCTACGGAATCCACGCCCGCCGCCCCATCCGGCGATCCACCCACTTGACCCTGACCCTGGCCCCCTAGGGGATGGGGGGGCTGGCCCCACCATCCCCCAGGGGACGGGCTCACGGCGGGCTCACGGAGAGGCGATGGTGGCGATGATCGCGATGACGATGAAGATGGCGAAGAACGAGCCGAAGACGATCAGCATCTTCTTCTGGCCGTTCTGGGGGTTCGGATCGAGCACAGGCATGCGGCCAGTTTCCCACCCTCCGCGCCCACCGGGCCGGTCGGGGTGGGGTCAGCGCGCCGCCTCGTCCTCCACCGTCCGGTCGCGGCCCGCGAGGACGCCCACCGCCATCTGCGGCAGCATCAGCGCGGCCATGAGCGCGATCGGCAGGCCCCAGCCGCCGCTGCTCTGGTAGAGCACGCCGACCAGGAGCGGCCCGGGGATGGAGATCAGGTAGCCGGTGCTCTGTGCGAAGGCGGAGAGCTGGGCGACGCCCGCGCCGGTCCGGGCCCGCATGCCCACCATCGTCAGGGCCAGCGGGAAGGCGCAGTTGGCGACGCCGAGCAGGACGGCCCAGGCCCAGGCGCCGGCGGCCGGCGCGAGGTACAGGCCGGCGTACCCGGCGAGGCCGCAGACGCCGAGCGCCAGCACGATCGGTCCCTGGTGGGGCAGCCGGGTGGCCAGGCGCGGGATGACGAAGGCCAGCGGCACGCCCATCACCATGGTGAGGGCGAGCAGGAGTCCGGCCGTGCCCGCGGGGACACCCGCGTCCCGGAAGATCTGCGCCATCCAGCCCATCGTGATGTAGGCGGCGGTGGCCTGGAGCCCGAAGAAGACGGCCAGCGCCCAGGCCGTACGGCTCCGGGTGATCCGCAGTGCCGGCTCCGGCCGCTCCTGCGGCGCCTGCTGCTCGTGCAGTTCCTGCGGTTCCTGAAGGGGCTGCCGTGCGGGGTGCCGGTCGGCGGGCGCCGGCCCCGGGTCCCGTACCAGCGGCAGCCAGGGCAGTATCGCCGCGGCGGCGAGGGCCGCCCACACGGCGAGCCCGGACTGCCAGCCGCCGCCCAGCGCGTCGGTCAGGGGCACGGTCACCGCGGCGGCGACCGAGGTGCCGGCGGCGAGGGCCATCGAGTAGAGGCCGGTCATGGAGCCCACGCGGTCGGGGAACCAGCGCTTGACGATGACCGGCATGAGGACGTTGCTGACCGCGATCCCCATGAGGGCCAGCGCGCTGCCGGCCAGGAATCCCCCGATGCTCCCGGCGTACGGCCGGATCAGCAGGCCGCCCGCGATGGCGACCATGCCGGCGCAGACCACGGCCGCGGGACCGAAGCGGCGGGCGAGGCGCGGGGCGGCGGCGCCGAAGACGGCGAAGCACAGCGGGGGGACGGAGGTGAGCAGTCCGGCGACGCTGCCGCTCATCCCGAGGCCGTCGCGGACCTCCTTCAGGAGGGCGCCCAGGCTGGTGATGGCCGGGCGGAGGTTCAGCGCGGACAGCACGATGCCGGCGACGACGAGCCGCGCCGCCCACGCGCGCGTGGCGGGTGCGGTCGTCCGGGGTTCTCCGACGGTGACGCTGTTCCGGGTCGCCGTGCGTGTCTCCTCGCTAGCCATGCCGGCCATCATAGAATCATAGGATGATTGGTTGTCCACTTCCGGGTTCCCGGCCGCCGTCCCTCGCATGCGAAGGTGTGCCATGCCTCTGAGCCATCCGCGTCGTTCGGCGCTGTCCGAGCAGGTCATCGCCGAGCTGCGGCACCAGATCACCTCCGGCGAGTGGCCGGTCGGCTCGCGCATCCCGACGGAGCCGGAACTGGTCGAGCAGCTCGGGGTCGCCCGCAACACGGTCCGCGAGGCCGTCCGCGCGCTCGCGCACAACGGGCTGCTGGACATCCGGCAGGGCTCGGGCACCTACGTCGTGGCCACGAGCGAGCTGGCGGGCGTGATGCACCGCCGCTTCGCCGGCGCCGACCCGCGGCACATCGCCGAGCTGCGCTCCGCCCTGGAGTCGGCGGCCGCCAGGCTGGCCGCCGAGCGGCGCACCGAGAAGGACCTCAAGCAGCTCGACGCGCTCCTGGTACGGCGCGAGGAGGCCTGGGAGTCGGGCGACGCGGAGGCGTTCGTCACGGCGGACGCGACGTTCCACCTGGCTGTGGTGGCGGCCTCGCACAACGACGTCATGACGGCGATGTACGCCGACCTGGGCGAGGTGCTGCGGGACTGGCTGCGTGCGGACGTGGGCGCCGAGCTGACGCCCGGGACGCACATGGACCACACCCGGCTCGTGGACGCCGTGCGCGCCGGTGACGCGGAGACGGCCGCCACCGAGGCCGCGAGCTATCCCGTCATGTGCCGTCCGGGGCGGTTCAGCTCACCTTCTGGTGGCTGATCCACACCGAGCGGACCTCCTTCCAGCACCGGCCGGTCAGCCGGACGGTGAGCGCCGGCCCGACGTCGACGGGATCGCCGTCGGTGTCGATGTCCCACCATCGGGCGCACTCGATGTGCAGACGCACGCGGTCGGTGGCGACGTAGGGGTTGTGGCAGTACACCACCACGTGGGAGCCGGTGACGGCCGTACGGCACTCCGTCCCGAACAGCGGCGGGAGCGGTGGATCGCCGTGCTTCACGCGCGCGTGCGGCATCGCCTCGTACGGCAGGGACAGCACGAGGGCGACGGCTACGGTCAACGAGGCCAGACCGCGGGACAGACGCACAACGGGACCTCCTCGGCCGTACGGGGGAGGGAATCGCGTGGTGTACGCGTACTCCAGGGTCCCCGTCACCGCACGTCCACGCCCGGCCGGTGTGCCGAACGGGTGACGCGCGGGCCGTCCGGTGGATCAGCCCGAGACGCCGGCTCCCACTGTTCCTCGCGTCGGCCTTCGTCGCCCCCTCGCATCGATCAGGCCCGTGACCTGCTGGTACGGCCGACAGCGATGACCGGTGGAGCAGGCCCGAGTCCATGGCCGGGCCGGCCCACCCGTGCAACCCCGCCCCCGCCCGCGCCGACGCCCCGTATCACCGGGCCGCCGGGCCACCGGACAGCCCGGCACCGAAGCCACCGACAACCGAGGCCCGCACCCCCGAAGGGGTGCGGGCCTCGGACGCGGTCGAGCCCAGCGGCAGCGGTCAGGCGCCGATGGCGTGCAGACCGCCGTCCACGTGGATGATCTCGCCGGTGGTCTTGGGGAACCAGTCGCTCAGCAGGGCGACGATGCCGCGGCCGGCCGGCTCCGGGTCCTTCAGGTCCCACTCCAGGGGGGCGCGGCTGTCCCACACGGACGCCAGCTCGCTGAAGCCCGGGATGGACTTGGCGGCCATGGAGCCGAGCGGACCCGCGGAGACGAGGTTGCAACGGATGTTCTGCTTGCCCAGGTCGCGCGCCATGTAGCGGCTGGTCGCCTCCAGGGCGGCCTTGGCCGGGCCCATCCAGTCGTACTGCGGCCAGGCGTACTGGGCGTCGAAGGTGAGGCCGACGACCGAGCCGCCGTTCTGCATCAGCGGCAGGCAGGCCATGGTCAGGGACTTCAGCGAGAACGCCGAGACGTGCATGGCGGTGGCCACGGACTCGAACGGCGTGTTGAGGAAGTTGCCGCCGAGCGCGTCCTGCGGCGCGAAGCCGATGGAGTGCACGACACCGTCGAGGCCGCCCAGCTCCTCGCCGACGACGTCGGCCAGCCGACGCAGGTGCTCGTCGTTGGTGACGTCGAGCTCGATGACCTTGGTGGGCTTCGGCAGCTTCTTGGCGATGCGCTCGGTCAGCGTGGGCCGCGGGAACGCGGTGAGGATGACCTCGGCGCCCTGCTCCTGGGCCAGCTTCGCGGCGTGGAAGGCGATGGAGGCCTCCGTCAGCACACCGGTGATCAGGATGCGCTTGCCGTCGAGGATTCCGCTCATGGTGATCAGTGACCCATTCCCAGTCCGCCGTCAACGGGAATGACGGCTCCAGTGATGTACGAGGCGTCGTCCGAGGCGAGGAACCGCACCGTCGCGGCGACCTCCTCCGGCTGCGCGTAACGGCCGAGCGGCACCTGCGACAGGATGTTGGAGCGCTGCTCGTCGGTGAGCGCCTTGGTCATGTCGGTGTCCACGAAGCCGGGCGCGACGACGTTGAAAGTGATGTTGCGCGAGCCGAGCTCACGGGCGAGGGAGCGCGCGAAGCCGACCATGGCGGCCTTGGAGGCGGCGTAGTTCGCCTGCCCCGCGGCGCCGAGCAGGCCGACGACCGAGGAGATGAGGACGACACGGCCCTTCTTGGCGCGGAGCATGCCGCGGTTGGCACGCTTGACGACGCGGAAGGTGCCGGTGAGGTTGGTGTCGACGACCGAGCTGAAGTCCTCCTCGGACATCCGCATCAGCAGCTGGTCCCTGGTGATGCCGGCGTTGGCGATCAGAACCTCGACCGGGCCGTGCTGGTCCTCGATCTCCTTGTAGGCCTGCTCCACCTGCTCGGAGTCGGTGATGTCGCACTTCACGGCCAGGAAGCCGGCCGGTGGCTCACCCGAACGGTACGTTATCGCGACCTTGTCGCCGGCGTCGGCGAAAGCGCGGGCGATGGCGAGGCCGATGCCCCGGTTGCCTCCGGTGACAAGAACCGAGCGGCTCAACGGATCACCCTTTCGATAGCGGTCTGAGACACCGCCCGAACACCTGGATGACAGGCGGCTTCACCGAAAACCTATCGGTCCGGCCGCACGCGCGGTGAAGCGGGCACCGACAGTGGCTCGCGCGGGTGACTGTCGGGTTTCTACAGTCGGCCGCCGGGTCAGTCGGCCATTCCGGGCGCGTGGGCGGACAGGCCTTCCTTGCGTGCCGCGTCGAGCATCCTGCGGTCGTACGTCACGAATGCCGCCAGCTCCCGCTCCACCGAGAGGGCGCTCGCCACATGGAGGGCGTCCAGTGCGCGCAGGCCGGGATCGACGCGGGTGGCCAGGTCACGAAGCTCGCGGCTGAGGAGGATTTCCGTTACCCGCTGGTCGAGATCCGCCAGGGCTTGCGGGAAGCTTCCCGCGCGGTCCAGGTGCCGCACCGTTTCCACGAAGCCGACGGTGCATGTGGCCAAGGGCGCCTGCGGAAAGTTCACGAGGAAGGACTCGAGCGCCGAGGCGTTCGTCCGCCCGGTCAGCAACGTGATCAGAGCCGAGGAGTCCATGTAGATCACCGGTAGTACTCCTCGCGCTCGGCGAGCAGGGACTGCAGTGGGTCCGCAGCGTCATCGGCAACTTCATACCGGGGGAAGTCCGCGAGGTCTGCCACGGTCGCGGCCTTGAGCTTGATCCTTCCCTGGGCCACCAGGTGCGCGTACCGCTCCATCGGGCCGCCGCTCGGAACCAGTATCGCGATTACATTCCCGTGCCGGGTGACCTCGACGGTCTCCCCTTTCTCCACACGGGCGAAGACGGCGCTGGGGTTGTGGGAGAACTCGCGGACGGAGATGGCGCTCATGGCGGGCTCCCTTGGCATGGAGGCAGGCACTGTCCCTACACTCATGCAATTGTACGTACACTCGCTCTGTCCCTCTCAGTCATTCACTCGAACGCGGGATCTCTGAACGCGGAGCCGTGGGCAGCGCGCACTCCGCCCACACCGTCTTGCCCGGCCCCCTGCGCTCGTCCACACCCCAGCGCGTGGCGACGGCGTCCACCAGGAGCAGGCCCCTGCCGCCTTCCGCGTCCGCGGGGTCCTGGCCGGGCTGCGGGGGCTGCGGACGTCCCGGGTGGGTGTCGGCCACCTCTACGCGTACGACGCCGGCGGTGCGGTCGCAGCGGAGGCGCAGTTCGAAGTCCCGCCCCGGGACGCGGCCGTGCAGGACGGCGTTGGCGGCGAGCTCGGCGACGACGAGGGCCACGGTTTCGGACGCCGGGCTGTCATAGGGCACGCCCCACAGATCGAGCCGGTGGGTCGCCAGCCGGCGAGCGAGACGCGCTCCGCGCCGGGTGGCGGAGAACCGCTGGGCGAACACACTTACGGAAACGGCCTCTTGGGCGTGCGGTGCTGACATGAAGCCCAGGTTCCGGTTCCCCTGGGCCCGTCGACAGGCACGAAACCCATACAGACGCGCTTGTACCAGTGCACGCTCGTGACGGTGGCCGGGTTGTGCGGGTTGAGCAGGTCGGCGTGATGTGAGCACGGGAGGTGCGGCGGCCATGACGGCAGACCACGGCGGAGAACTCTCCGACAGCCTCAAGACCTTCGGCGCGGTCCTGAAGGCGCTGCGGGAGGAATCCGGCCTGACCCAGGAGGAGTTCGCGGCGCGTGTGCAGTACTCCCCCGCGTACGTGGCCAAGATCGAACAGGGGAAGCGGTTCCCTCCGGGGGACCTGCCGGGGCGGGCGGAGGAGGTGCTGGGGCCGGTCGGGGTCAAGGTGCTCGCTGCGGCGGCGCGGAGTCTGACGCGGAGGGCGGGGCTGGCCTCGTGGTTCCGGCAGTGGGCGGGGATCGAGGAGGAGGCGATCTCGCTGTACGCGTATGAGTGCCGGGCGGTTCCGGGGTTGTTGCAGCCGGAGGGTTACATCCGGGCAGTCTTCGACCGACGGCTACCTCCAGTGGCCGAGGAGCAGATCGAGCGCGAGGTAGCAGCTCGACTGGGTCGCCAGCAGCTCATCTCGACCCTGCAGAACACTGCGTTCAGCTTTGTCATCGAACAGAGCATCCTGGAGCGGCGCGTGGGAGGCGGCGCTGTCACCAGGCAGGTCATCGACCATCTCCTTGAGGTGGGTACACGGCGCAACGTCGAGATCCAGCTCATGCCGACCAGGCAGGAGGACCACTGCGGCATCGACGGTCAGATGTACCTGGCGGAGACGCCCACTCACCAGTGGGTCGGTTACACAGAGGGACAACGGTCGAGCACTCTGATCTCCGCTGCCAAAGACGTCAGCGTCCTGCTCCAACGCTATGGCAAGCTGCGTTCACAGGCCCTGGATTGCCGGGCTACCGTGAAGCTTCTGGAACAGATGCGAGGAGCGCTATGAGGACCGATGAGCTGAGCTGGTTCAAGAGCAGCTACAGCGGCAGCGAGGGTGACAACTGCGTCGAGATCGCCCTGCGCCCCGAGGCGGTCCACATCCGCGACTCCAAGGACAAGGAGATCCGCCCCCTCGTCGTCACGCGGAGCGCCTGGGCGGCGTTCATGGCGCTCGCGGCCGGCTGAGTCGGCACCGCACGGGACTTGCGTGGTTCACTGCTCGCGACGGAGCTCACTGGCGAGCAGTTCGAAGGGATCGCACCCGTGCCCCATGAAATCGACCAAGCGTTTCTGGCACTGCCCCTACAGGCCCTGGCCGACGCCGCGCTCGCCCGCGCGCGGGCGCTGGGGGCCGAGCACGCGGACTTCCGGTTCGAGCGGGTGCGCAGTGCGTCCTGGCGGCTCAGGGACGCCAAGCCCGCCGGGTCGTCGGACACCACCGACCTGGGGTACGCGGTGCGGGTCGTGCACGGCGGGACGTGGGGCTTCGCGTCGGGGGTGGACCTGACCCTCGACGCCGCCGCCAAGGTGGCCTCGCAGGCCGTGGCGATGGCGAAGCTGTCCGCGCAGGTGATCAGGGCGGCGGGGTCGGACGAGCGGGTGGAGCTCGCCGACGAGCCGGTGCACGCCGACAAGACGTGGGTGTCGTCGTACGAGATCGACCCGTTCACCGTGCCCGACGAGGAGAAGCCGGCGCTGCTCGCGGACTGGAGCGCGCGGCTGCTGGCGGCGGACGGGATCAACCACGTCGACGCCTCGCTGCTCACCGTCCACGAGAACAAGTTCTACGCCGACACCGCGGGCACCGTGACCACACAGCAGCGGGTCCGACTGCACCCGCAGCTCACCGCCGTGTCGGTGGACGAGTCCAGCGGCGAGTTCGACTCGATGCGGACCATCGCGCCGCCGGTCGGGCGCGGCTGGGAGTACCTCACCGGCACCGGCTGGGACTGGGACGCGGAGCTGGAGCGGATTCCCGAGCTGCTCGCCGAGAAGATGCGGGCGCCGAGCGTCGAGCCGGGGCTGTACGACCTGGTCGTCGATCCGTCCAACCTGTGGCTGACGATCCACGAGTCCATCGGGCACGCCACCGAACTGGACCGGGCGCTCGGGTACGAGGCCGCCTACGCGGGCACCTCCTTCGCCACGTTCGACCAGCTCGGCAAGCTGAGGTACGGCTCGGAGCTGATGAACGTCACCGGCGACCGCACCGCCGAGCACGGACTGGCGACCGTCGGGTACGACGACGAAGGCGTCAAGGGGCAGTCCTGGGACCTGGTGAAGGACGGCACGCTGGTCGGCTACCAGCTCGACCGGCGGATCGCGAAGCTCACCGGGCTGGGGCGGTCCAACGGGTGTGCCTTCGCCGACTCCCCCGGGCACGTTCCGGTGCAGCGCATGGCCAACGTGTCGCTCCAGCCGGATCCGGCGGGGCTGTCCACGGAGGACCTGATCGGGGGCGTCGAGCGCGGTATCTACGTCGTCGGGGACCGGTCCTGGTCCATCGACATGCAGCGCTACAACTTCCAGTTCACCGGGCAACGGTTCTTCAGGATCGAGAACGGGCGGATCACCGGACAGCTGCGGGATGTCGCCTACCAGGCGACGACCACTGACTTCTGGGGTTCCATGACGGCCGTCGGCGGCCCGCAGACGTACGTCCTGGGCGGCGCCTTCAACTGCGGCAAGGCCCAGCCGGGACAGGTGGCCGCCGTGTCGCACGGCTGCCCCTCCGCCCTGTTCAGGGGCGTCAACATCCTCAACACGACGCAGGAGGCCGGTCGA